>CAVEUM010000001.1:0-16444 GCA_963618735.1 bacterium
GTGCACTGCACTGGGTGAAGCCCTGAAGAACGCCTAATGATATAACAGGGCTCACTTTCATGCATGTTGCACGAGAGTGAGCCTTTGCTAATTAGATACTTCTAACTATCTTTTTGCATGGCAAAACTTTTTGCGAAATTAGGGTTGACAAATAGGGTTAGACCTGCTAAACTCTTCGACGGTTAGAAAATTCTAACCTTTTTCTCAGGTCAAGGGTTAGCACGTGCTAATCAAGAGAGGAGGACGCAAATGATGCCGTTGGGAATGGCGAATGTCGGCGATGCTGGTACCATCCAGAAGATCACTGGTCGCGATGATGTGCGTCAGCATTTGGCGGAGCTCGGTTTTGTTGTTGGCGAAACGGTAAAGGTCGTCAGCGAAATGGGCGGAAATATGATCCTGTCCGTGAAGGACAGCCGTATTGCCCTGGACAAAACGATGGCTATGCGCATCATGGTCTGAGTCTCAATGAGACTTTGGTTGGAAGAAAAATAAAAGGGAGGCAAGTTGCATGAAGAATCTCAGAGACGTTAAGGTCGGCGAAACTGCAACGATCGTAAAGCTTCACGGCGAGGGCGCCCTCAAGCGCCGGATCATGGACATGGGATTGACCAAGGGCACGGAAGTGTACGTGCGCAAGGTTGCACCTCTGGGTGACCCCATGGAGCTCACCGTTCGCGGCTATGAGCTGAGCGTCCGCAAGGGCGATGCTGAAATGATCGAGGTAGAATGAGCAACGAAGGTTCATCCCTTCACGCTTTTTCTGAGGCACATCCCGTGCCCCCTATAACTTCAACAATTTGAGGGAGGAAAACCACATGGCAATTAAAATTGCCCTGGCAGGCAACCCGAACTGTGGTAAAACCACCATGTTCAATGCCCTGACGGGTTCGAATCAGTACGTTGGTAACTGGCCCGGCGTTACTGTTGAGAAGAAGGAAGGCAAGCTCAAGGGAAATAACGATGTTGTTATTCAGGACTTGCCCGGCATTTACAGCCTGTCTCCTTACACCCTGGAAGAAGTGGTGGCTCGTGGCTATCTGGTGAATGAGAAGCCTGACGCTATCCTGAACATCGTCGACTCCACCAACATCGAGCGTAACCTGTACCTGACCACGCAGCTGGCAGAGCTGGGCATCCCCATGGTGCTGGCTCTGAACATGATCGACGTCACCCGCAAGAATGGCGACAAGATCGATATGAAGAAGCTGGGCGAGGCACTGCAGTGCGAAGTGCTCGAAACCTCCGCTCTGAAGGGCGAAGGCAGTGTGAAGGCTGCTGAGGCCGCTGCTGCACTGGCTGCTAAGGGCGGCCATCGCGAAGCTCCTCACGTGTTCCAGGGCAGCGTTGAGCATGCTATTGCTCACATCGAAGACCTGATCAAGGACGTGAAGGTGGAAGAGCACCTGAAGCGTTGGTACTCCATCAAGCTGTTCGAGCGTGATGAGAAGATCGCTGAAGAGCTGAAGCTTTCCGACAGCGTGAAGGCCGACATTGAGAAGGTCATCACCGACTGCGAGAAGGAAATGGATGACGACGCTGAGTCCATCATCACCAACCAGCGCTATGCTTACATCAACAAGCTGGTTTCTTCTTGCGTGAAGAAGGGCAAGCCGAAGGGATCTATGACCACCTCCGACAAGATTGACCGCGTGGTGACCAACCGCTGGGCTGCACTGCCGATCTTCGCTGTTGTGATGTGGCTGGTGTATTACATCTCCGTGACCACCATCGGCACCATCGTAACCGACTGGACCAACGACGTCCTGGTTGGCGAAATCATCCAGGGCAATGTGCAGACCTGGTTGGAGAACATCGGTACCGCTTCCTGGCTGACCGGCCTGATCGTTGATGGTATCATCGGCGGCTGCGGCGCAGTGCTGGGCTTCGTGCCTCAGATGATCGTGCTGTTCTTCCTGCTGGCTATCCTGGAAGACGTCGGCTACATGGCTCGTATCGCCTTCATCATGGACCGTATCTTCCGTAAGTTCGGTCTGTCCGGCAAGAGCTTCATTCCTATGCTGATTGGTTCCGGCTGCGGCGTTCCCGGTGTTATGGCTTCCCGTACCATCGAAAATGACCGTGACCGTAAGATGACCATCATGACCACCACCTTCATCCCCTGCGGTGCTAAGACGCCTATCGTTGGCATGATCGCTGCAGCAGTGTTCGGTGGCAGCGCATGGGTCGCAACCTCTGCTTACTTCATCGGCGTGGCCGCCATCATCGTGTCCGGCATCATGCTGAAGAAGACCAAGGTGTTCGCTGGTGACCCTGCTCCCTTCGTTATGGAGCTGCCTGCTTATCATGCCCCCAGCGCCAAGAACGTTCTCCACAGCGTGTGGGAGCGTGCTTCCAGCTTCATTAAGCGCGCTGGTACCGTGATTCTGCTGTCCTCCATCATCATCTGGTTCACGTCCAACTATGGCTGGGCTCCTGCTGCTGATGTGCAGGCCGATGCTCGTGAAGAGTATGCTGCTTCTGTGACCGAGTATGAAGAGACCCTGGCTGACTACACTGCCCGCAGTGAAGCCGGCACCCTGGAAGAGGACGAGGAAGAGCCTGAAGAGCCCGCTCTTGCCCCCGAAATGGAAGAAGATCGTGCTGCAGGTTCCTGGGGCGCCGTGGAAAACATGGACTACTCCATCCTGGGCAAGATCGGCAATCCTGTGTCTACTGTCTTCAAGCCTCTGGGCTTCGGCAACATGCCTTCCACCGTGGCTACTGTGATGGGCCTGGTTGCTAAGGAAGAAGTCGTTGGTGTTATGGGCGTTCTGTATGGCGCTGATGATGCTGCTGACGTTGTTGACGATGAGGACATGACCGACGAGGAGAAGGCTGAAGCGCTGGATCCCATCACGGCTGCCTTCAATGAGTCCTCCAATGGCCATGGCCGCCTGGCAGCCTATTCCTTCATGATCTTCAACCTGCTGTGCGCTCCTTGCTTCGCTGCAATCGGTGCTATCAAGCGTGAAATGAACAACGTGAAGTGGACCCTGGGTGCCGTTGCTTATCAGTGCCTGTTCGCTTACGCTGTTGCCCTGATCGTGTATCAGCTGGGTCTGCTGTTCGTGGGCGGCGGCTTCGGTGTTGGCACCGTGATAGCTTTCCTGCTGCTGGCATTCCTGGTGTACATGATGGTTCGCAAGAATCCTTATGACGACAACCACCTGACCCAGAACGTCAAGGGTGCTGCCTAATAGGAGCTAAAAAGGAGATTTCAGATATGGCAACTTGGATTGTTGGCGGCGTGGTCGTCGTCATCGTAGGCCTGGTGATTTGGAAAATGATCAAGGACAAGAAGAGCGGCAAGGGCGGCTGCGGTGAGTGCGGCGGCAATTGCGGCGGATGCTCCGGCTGCCATTGACGGAAGCCTTGCGGGGACGGATGCACAGTGCGTTCGTCCCCTTTCTTTATAAGTGATGAACAAAGGAGTGGATTTTGATGATGACAGCCGCGCAGATTCGTTGCCTGCTGGCGCTTCGTGCCCTTAACCAACTTAGTGAGAAGGTAGCCTCCAAGGATATTGCACGGTTGATCGGCATCAGCCGCCCTTCGGTGCATCGCCTGCTGGAAGCATTGGCCACAGAAGGCATGATCTCCAAGGAACCCTATGGTACTGTGGAACTGACGGAGCTTGGCCAGGAAACTGCCAAGACCCTGGAAGCCCGCAAGGAGCGCCTGACGTTGATCTTTGCTCGCTTCTTTGGCTTGCCTATGGATGAAGGCGCCGCGGGAGCCATCCTTCTCATGAGCGGCCTCAAGGAAGAAAGCCTTCAGGCAATGGAGAGTGCCACATCGGGGAAATGATGCCCTGTGAATAAGCTTCCTAAAGGGGACGATCGAAAAGATCGCCCTTTTTTTATTGCAAGCAAATGGAGTGATGCGGTTTCTCTGAAAATAATCTCAGCAGCATTGACTTTTTGACCATTAAACGGTACAATAAAGACAAAAAGGAGATGCTGAATATGCAAAACATCGCATTGATTGGAGAACACGCATGTGAAATCGCACTGAATACTGCATCTGCTTTTGACACACCGCCTGCAGGTTATGTGTTGATGCCTTTCGCGGTGAATGGTCACGAGAAGGGCGAAATACTGCATCTGTTGCAACCGGTGTCGGGGGAGAAGGATAACGATATTCCCTGCGTGCTTCATGTGGAAAATCATGGGAACGTGCTTGTGCCCGAGGTATTTGAACTGGTGGCTGCAAAGGCACTGCGCTACGCCATTAACCAAAGAACGCTGATTGTGCTGGGCGGCATAACGAAGCCGATGCTGGCATTGCAGGGGTTCTGTGACGCGGTGAAAGCGTGTCTGCAAAGCCACTGTGGCACGATCCTTTGCACAGAGGAGGACGCGCTGCCTGCACTGCGGAACATGTGCAACGAGATGCAGCTGTACACCACTGACGAACCAGACGTGTCCCTGCTTATGCAAAATGAATTGTTCTACGGTGGATGAAAACCGTTTGATCAAGCGTTTAATAGGTGAAGCCTCTTCGTGAGGCTTGCAGTTTCAACCAAGGAGGAAAGAACGATGAATGAATTGACTGATCTTGTGAAGAATGTGCTTTACGGCGCTGTGGGCGCTGTAGCTACGGTTGTTGAAAAGAGCGGCGATGTGGTCAACGCCTGCGTGGAAAAGGGCAAGGAAACGGTTGAGCAGGGTCGCACAACGGCAGAAGAACTGAAGCAAAAGTGGCAGGAAGCCTGCGCAGCATCTGCCCAGGAGGAAGAAATTGATGTGTCCTCCATGACGGCTGAACAGCGTCAGGAGCTTCGCCGCAAGCTGGATGAAGCGGATGCTGCAAGCTGTCCGTGCTGTGGCTGCGATCAGCCTGAGGAGACGTGCGAAGAAGACTCAGAGATGAATGACGCAGATGAGGGCGAAAACGGCTGACACAAATGTAACAAAAATGTTATTTGGGTAAAATAAAAGCAGGAATTCAAAAGAATTTGTCGAAATAGTACAATACAAAGTAAGAAAGAAGGTGAGGCCAATGGCCCAGATGGAAGAAAATGAACAGTCCGCAGGGCGGCAGACGGCCTAAAAAATCCAAAGGAGTTTATCGATTATGAAGATTACAATGAATGCTCGGAATATGGTCGTTTCTCAGAAGGTGTCGGAACGTATCGAAAAGAAAGCTGCGAAGATGAGTCGCTATCTCCTGCCGGATACAGAGATGCAGGTGCGTATGCGCAAGGAAAAGGACGGCCTTCGTGTAGTCGAAATTACCGTACCCATGGGAAATGGCGTTATTCTTCGTTCGGAAGCCAGCGCGCCTGACAATCTCTTTATGGCCATCGACCAGGCACTGGCGAAGATGGAGCGGCAGATTCATCGCCATCGCACCAAGCTGTCGAAGCACCTCCGCGAGGATGCCTCTTATGAGGAGCCTGAATATATCGAAGAGGGCGAGGACGACAGCGAGGAAGAACGCAAGGTTGTGCGCTATAAGACCTTCCCTGTGCGGCCTATGTCTGTAGAGGATGCAGCCGTCGAGATGGAAATGCTGGGCCATAACTTCTTCGTGTTCGTGAATGTCGATACGGATCGCACCAATGTGCTGTATCTTCGTAAGGATGGTAACCTGGGTCTGCTGGAACCTGAGGCCTGAAATGCCTTTGGCAGTTATGAAGTTTTATCAATAACAAAGCGGCGCTCCTGACTGGAGCGCCGCCTTTTCGTGTGGTGATGGATTGATTAGCTCAGCAAAATCCCGATGAGCAGCCCGAGCTGCGCGATGGTATTGATGCTCTGCTCAATCCAGTGAGAGCGCTGTCTGGTGCTGTCCAGCTTTCCGGCGCATATACCCATGCCGATCATCCCCAAAAGGGCAATCAGGAAGAAGAACACGGAGGGGATGGCGGTGATCTTTGCCCAAAGGGTGGCGGCTGTGACAGCATCAAGCCCTGTGCATAGCCCGATGATGATCAGGAGGAAGCCAATGGGCATGAGGATGCGCATTTGCCTGTTTAGCGGCACAATATCTTTTTTCGTGCAGGCGATGATGATTTTCCAGCAGACCTTTCCGCATCCTGCCAGCACACAGAGGCAAGCACCAATCATGAACCACAGGTTCTGCCAACGGGCACCAAGGAGCAGCATGGAGACGCTGAAGAGCAACACGGGCACGGCATCAAAAAGCGCCAAGGACAGGGGCAGATTCTCATACGTTCGTTTCATTGAGATACATCCTTTCATAACATGCTATGCATTCGCCGCAGAAGAGAGGAGTTCCTGCTGCAGGTGAATTTGTTTCGGCACCCAAACATGGCATATTTGTCAAAAAACCGACCGTTTCAACGACAATGTAAAGTTTGTTCGTAATTTAACGGCTTTTTTTTGTAAAAACCCTTCTCAAACCCTGTATTTTGCGTTATAATCAAGAACGGAAAATCCAAGCGGAAGAGGTTGATGGCGTGACTGATTTTGTGAGCACTTGGAATTCTGACTCTTTTCTGACCTACCCCGTGGGACCTCTGGGCCTGATCGCTATGAAGGGTACTGAAGAAATTGGCGAAAAGGTAAACCAGTGGCTGCTGAAATGGCGTTCCCATACGGAAGAATCCATGCCCGACATGGCAACTGCCCCGGGTCTGGAACGGCAAGATTTTCTCATTAAAACAACCTGCCCCCGTTTTAGCAACGGTGAAGGCAAGGGCATGATCAAAGAAAGCGTCCGCGGCCTGGATCTCTATATCCTGTGTGATGTGGGCGCTTATAACTGCACCTACAACATGTATGGTCAGGAAGTGCCCATGAGCCCCGACGAACACTTCATGGACCTGAAGCGACTGATTGCAGCCATCGGCGGCAAGGCAAAGCGCATCACGGTCATCATGCCCATGCTCTATGAGGGACGGCAGCATCGTCGTGCATCCCGTGAGAGTCTGGACTGCGCAATGGCGCTGCAGGATCTGGAGCACATGGGTGTGAGCAACATCATCACCTTCGATGCCCATGATCCCCGCGTGCAGAATGCTATTCCTTCTGCCTGCGGCTTTGAGTCTGTAATGCCCTCCTATCAGATCTTCAAGGCGCTGCTTCGCCATGATAAGGATCTGACGATTGAGAAGGATCACATGATGGTTGTCAGCCCTGATGAAGGCGCTATCGACCGCAATATCTTCTACGCTTCTGTGCTGGGACTGGACATGGGTCTGTTCTACAAGCGCCGTGACTACACCCGCATTGTGAACGGCCGCAATCCCATTGTTGCCCATGAGTATCTGGGTACCTCCGTGGAGGGCAAGGATATTCTGGTGGCAGACGATATCATCGCTTCCGGCGAGTCGGTCATTGACCTGGCACGCGAACTGAAGAAGCGCAAGGCAAACCGCATTTTCGCCGCGGCTACCTTTGCTCTGTTCACCAACGGCATTGAGACCTATAACAAGGCCTATGAAGAAGGCATCATTGACCGCGTCATTTCTACCAACCTGACCTATCGCCGTCCTGAACTGAAGGCGGCACCCTGGTTTGTGGAAGCGGACATGAGCAAGTACATTTCCTACATCATCGCGACCCTGAACCACGATCGTTCTCTGAGCAATCTGCTCAATCCTTATGACCGTCTGCATCGCCTGATGAGTCGCTATAATGAGGAGCAGCAGGCAAGCGGCATCCGCCGGGTGTAAGCAATGGAAATGACCATTCGACCGGCGAGGGCGGAAGATTGCGACGCGCTGGCGAATGTGAAAACCGCTTACGTGCGCAAAATGTTCCGCGGATTGCTGACACAACAGGAACTGAAGCTGGTGCAGCCCGATCATTATCGTGAGATGATCGGCGCTGCCATTGAGGCTCCCGGACGGCAGGTTTTGCTGCTGGAAGAGCAGGGGAAGACGACCGGCTACGTGATCTTTGGCGCTGACCCTGAAGAGCCTGGCTACGGCATGATTTTCGATAGCTCCTTCACGATGGATTGCGACCGTGACCATCGTGACCGGATGCTCACCATGGCCATGAACACCTTGGCGGACGCTGGCATGGAGCAGGTGCATTTCTGGCTTATGCGGGAGAACTTCTATGCCCGCTTCCAGCTGGAGAGCTTTGGCTTCAAGGAAGAAGGCATCCTGCGCACCATGGGCGAAGGCGATCATGAGATGCAAGTGATGCGGTATCTCTACCGAACCCATCGGGATTGACGGGAGGAGATGCGTACCATGGCACAGCCCATGATGCTGGCGTTCAACTTTGCGGATGAACGCCTTGAATGCCTGAGGAGGATTTGCACCAAAAAGCATATTCGCCTTGCGGAGATGTCGCTGGAGGATCAACAGGTTTCCCTTGCATCCCTTTGCGGCATGATGGCGAAGGTAGATGCAACGGCGGCAGATGACTCCTTTGGGGATGAAATGATCGTGATGATCAACTTCACCCCTGGCGGCATGGACGCTTTCCTGCTGGCCTGGCGACAGGCAGAGCAGCCGCAGATTCGTCTGAAGGCGGTGCTGACGCCGAGCAACATGCGTTGGACGGCGGTGCAGCTCCATGCAGAGCTTGCCCGTGAAGACGAAGCAATGCACAGCAAAAAGGAATCCAACAATCATGAATAAACAAAGTGCGGTGGAGATTCATTTCTCCATCGCACTTTGTTGTTGTGAGAATTTTTACGCGGCCTTGGCATGCCTCTTCGCAAGGCGCTTGTTGATTAGCTTGCTGATAAAAAGCATCATGCAAGCGGAAACAGCCAGCAGTGCAAGCAATACGCCCCAGGCGGCGGGTGTCATGGAAGCGATATTCACACGGAAGAAGGTTCCTGCCACCAGCACGGTGCCGACAAGAGCAAGGCACATGGCGGCAAGCAGAACGCCGCGGAGCACGGAGAAGGGAAGGCATACGCGGGACAGGGCAATCAGACCAATGGCAGCGGCAGAGAGGGTTGCCATGGTTGAAATGACGGCCTCACTGTGGCCAAGGTGCGCCATGATCATGGACACAGTTACACAAAGGGTAACACCGGCGGCACCTGGCGCGGCTTTCAGGAGCACAGTTTCAAGAAAGTTGCCCTTTACGCGCTCGTTGTTGGGTTCCAGCGCAAGGAAGAACGTCGGGATGCCCACGGTGATGGACGAGATCAGCGTCAGCTGTATGGGCTGGAAAGGATAGCTCAGCGGGAAGATCAGTGTGATCAGGCTCAGCGCAAGGGAATACAGGGTCTTCACCAGGAACAGGGACGCGGCACGGGTGATGTTGTTAATGACACGGCGGCCTTCATTGACCACCAGGGGCAGGGAGGAGAAGTCTGCATTCAGCAGCGTCAGCTGGGCAGCGTGCTTCGCGGCATCAGAGCCGCCAGCCATGGCAATGGAGCAGTCAGCGGCCTTCAGGGCAGGAATATCATTTACGCCGTCGCCTGTCATGGCAACGCTGTGGCCGTTTTTCTTCAACGCCTCCACTAGCTGACGCTTTTGCACAGGCGTTACACGGCCGAAAACGGTATACTTTTCAGCGGCTTCGCAGAGCATTTCCTCAGTGGTAAGGGTTGATGCATCCACCCATTTGTCCCAGCCGTCCAGCTCCACGCGCTTGGCAATGGAGGACACGGTACGGGGATCGTCACCGCTGATGACCTTTACGGTCACGCCCTGCTTGCGGAA
Organism: bacterium; assembly: GCA_963618735.1. Taxonomy (GTDB): domain Bacteria; phylum Bacillota; class Clostridia; order Christensenellales; family Aristaeellaceae; genus CAKUFA01. Next base: position 9,611 of record CAVEUM010000001.1, read on the forward strand.
GAAGGCGAGGGTCTCCGCGGCGTTTTCCCGCAGGATGTCGCTCAGGCAGACAAGCCCCAGCACTTCGGTGACCTCGGGGGCATCTTCTTCCGTGACGCAGCCTTGAGCGCGGGCCAGCACCAGCACACGCAGACTCTCCGCTGTGTACGCGTCAATTTTCTTGCGCATCTCGTCTGTCAGGCGAGCACCGAGCACAAAGCTGGGCGCACCCAGAATCAACGTGTCGCCCTGAGGAAAGGACGCGGCGGATTTCTTCCGCTTGGAGGAGAAGGGAAGCGTCGCAATGGCCGTGTTTTCCGCAGGCTTCACGGAATTTGCCATAGCGGCCAAGGTACCGCTGCTTGCGTCAAAAGCGCCCAGGAAACGTGCAAGATCGGTCTTCAACGCATCTTCGCCTTCATCAATGGGGATCAGCTTTTCCAGCTGCATTTCTCCTTTGGTGATGGTGCCGGTTTTATCCAGACATAGAACGTCCACACGGGCCAGAGACTCGATGCCGTACAGCTCCTGCACAAGCGTCTGGTGACGGCCGAGCTTCACAACGCCGACGGCAAGAGCTACACTGGTCAAGAGGATCAGGCCTTCGGGGATCATGCCAATGATGGAAGCCACGGTGGAGGGAACGGCGCTGGTCAGTGGTGCATGATTCAGAAGAACCTGCTTTAAGAAGAGCAGTGCGCCCATGGGCACCAGCACAACGCTGATCTGATGTACCAGCTTGTTCAGCTCGGTCATTAGCACGGAGCTTGGACGCTTGATTGTCTTGGCTTCCCGGGTCAGCTTTGCGGCATAGCTTTCATTGCCCACATGCACCAGCTGGGCAGTGAACTTGCCCTCGGTGATGTAGCTGCCGGACATGAGCCAGTCGCCGGAATGCTTGCCGATGGCGTCACTTTCGCCAGTTAGCAGGGATTCATTCGCAGCACCGCCGCCGCTGATGACGATGGCATCCGCCAGCACCTGGTCTCCTGCGCGGAGCACCACAAGATCGTCCTGCACCAGCTCATCTGACTTGCAGGTGATCTCCTGACCGTTGCGGATGACGTGTGCCTGAGGAGCGTTGAGCAGCTGCAGCTTTTCAATGGTGCGCTTTGCACGCAGCTCCTGCACGGTGCCGATTACCGTGTTGGAAAGCACCACAAACAGGAAGGTCATGTTGCGATAGGAACCTACACACAATAAGGCGATGGCAAGAGCAAAGTTCAGTATGTTGAAGAAGGTAAACAGGTTGCTGGCAAGAATCTGCCATACAGACTTACCGGGATCGGCCTTGACCTTGTTGCTCCGTCCGTCTTGCTGGCGGGCGGCAACCTCGGCGTCATTCAAACCATCACTTGAAGTGGGAGCAAAATGATCGGGCTTGCCAGAAGGAATGCGAAGTGTATCAGCCATACTGACCTCCATCTGCGTTTCATTATGCACTGAGGGTTATTGTATCATATTTCCTGTGAATTTTCTACGAATGCCGCGGTGAACGAATTGTAAAATCTCCGCATGCGTAGAAGCAGGCGGAGATTGATTCAGTCAAACGGGATATAGGTTCTGGTATCGAAGCTTTCCTTCATGATGAAATATCTTGGATGTTCCCGCCAGCCAGCCTCGGTGGACTTCACGGTCTCTGTTTCCACCACACAGTTGGGCAGTGCTGCTTTGAATGCGTCGATTTCCTCCTGAGAAAGATGATAGTTGCGGGAAATCCACAGCCGCTCCAGGGAAGTGCAGCTGTACAGGGGCGTCAGGTCGGTGACGTCATTGTAGCACAGGTTCAGATCCAGCAGATTCGTGTGGCCGGCAAGGGGTGTCAGGTCAGTGATGTTTTGCATGAACAGCTCTACGTACTCCAGCTCTTTTAGCTCCGCCAGAGGGGAAATATCCGTTACAGGGGTACGGGAATCGATGACAATGAGCCGCTTCAGGTGCGGCCACTGGGTCAGGAAGGAAAGATCACTGACGTTATTGTGGCCAACGTCCAGCGCCAGCAAGTCAGGGCAGTACTTCAGCACATCCAGCATTTTGGAGGTGTAGCGCGGTTCCTGACGGCCCTTGGCGGTGGAAAAGGCCGTCACATCCGTGCGGATGCGGTAGCTGTTCAGCGTGATGGTCCAGTTGAAATGGATGGCAGGATAGGCTTCCATGAGCTTCTCCATTTCTTTGGTGGAGAAGGTGTAGTCGTGCATGGTAACCTCGGTGAGATAGGGGAGCGCGCCCAATGCCTGAGAAAAGTTGTTGTAGCCTGCGCGCTTTTCGGCACCGTCCAGATCCATGGAGGTGCTGAGGCTGTCAATGGTGCAGCTGCCGATGTCCACCGTCCAGTGAAAGACCAGCTGAGGAAGCTCTGTTACCAGCTGATCCTTAGCCTTCAGGGAAAGCTTCACACCCGTCAGCTCCACGGTTGTGCCTGCTGAGGCGGTGCTCAATTCCTCTATAAAGGAGGACACCTGCTTGTCCGTGATTTCACCACGGTCGGTAAAATCCAGCGTATCGGCCATGGCGGAGGACGCCAGCAGGATCAGCATCATCAGCAGGGAAAAGAATTTCTTCATAGCGGGCGACCTCCTTGGATGTTACTTCTTGTTCAGCATGTCGGTATGCACCAGATCAGAGGTTCCCAGGCCAAACAGTTCGTGCATGTTGCGGGGGCTGCCCACACCGTGGCCGGAATTGGCGCCTGTGCGGTTCAGCTTGGTGCCCATGAAGATCAGCACGGAGGTGGAACCGCCATCCAGGTTAAAGGCGTCGGTGACGCCCTGAGCATACATCATTTCTGCCAGGGTATTCAGCGTCACGCCCTTGGGGCCGGGGTTGATGCGGCCTTCTACGGTGATAATGCAGTAGTGGCCGGCCTCGATCATGCCGACGGCATTGCGGGGCTCGGTGGCGTCATAGCCTTCACCGCTATAGATGCGGAGTTTACCATCCCGTGCCAGGTAGGGGCCGAAGGACAGGGCATCGTGCACATCGCCCTGCTCCAACAGCTCAGTAGCGGAAATTTCACTGGCGGCATATACGGAGAAGGTACCGTCATCCCGCAGCGCCATGGTGTCCAGGTTCGGGTAGGACATACGCTTCTTGGCGTCAAAGTTGTAGAGCACTTCACGGTTGCGGATGATATTGCCAACGCCGGTTTTGCGCTCCACACGGTAAGGATAGTAGTCACCGTTGACGCCCAGCACCAGCTTGGAGGTCTGTGCCAGCGTCTCAGGGTAAATCTGCTGCCCCTTGAAGGATGCATTGGCGTACAGCACCTGAGCGAAAGATTCGCTTTCAGGCTTGAACTTCAGGTCGGTAACGAACCATACCTGGGGCAGGTCGGGAAGCTCATAGCGGACAATCTCAATCTGAATGGTGGTGGACAGGTACGCCCACAGGCCATTGTCTGCATCCTCGTAAACGAACTCGCCTTCAGGGAGATAGCCGTCTTCCAGGCGATTATCGGGGTAGGGGATGGTGGAGGGGTCGGCATGCTCGGCACCGTCGTACTGCCGCTGGCAGAGGGCACGAATGTAAGCATCGCTGCGCTCTTCCCACAGGGACAGGGTGTTTTCAAGGGCGCTGTCACCAAGAGTGTACACATGCGGCACAACCCAGATGCCGTTTTCTTCCGCGTCTGCAGTCTGGAAGGTGGATTCCTGGGCATCTTCCGCGGCGGTGGTCACCTTCTGCAGCAAGTATTCTTCACGCCCCTCTGTGGCGGCGGAAAGCACTACCATAGGCTCGGCGGAACGAATCGCGCTCACCATCGGATAGAGCAGGAACTTATCCGCCCAGGCCTTGTCCAGCTTGGCATCGGCAGTGCCTTCAGCCTGCGAGGCAAGGCTCAGCAGGGTGGGCGTGCGGCGAACGCCGGCATCCCACAGGCTGTCGTAAAGTCCCAGGGTGGAGAAATCCTCGTTGTCTGCGGTCATGAGCAGGCAACCTACCGTGCGGCCGGCAGAGGTCCATGCAGCGATGCTCTCCATGTCCAGCTGGGCAGGGGTTTCGGCGATGAGCATCAGGTCACACAGGCCTTGACGATCCCAGGCGTGAATCTCATCAGGAAGTGTTCCCTCGGTAAAGAAACGTGCTTCATAAACGGAGGCGCTGACGGCGGAGGAGAAGTTGACCACCAGCTGCATGGAGCCGGTAAGCTCCGTGCTCAGTACGCATTCCGCACCGGGAGAAGAGATGGTTTCCAGGTCCGACCAGCGCTTGTCATCCTTCATGCGGATGGTGATGCTTTCAGGAGCGGTATCCATGCGCAGGTAAATCTGGCTGCAGGTTTCACCCTCTGGGATGGTAGCGGCAATGGTCAGACTCTTGCCGCGCTTGAAGGTTTCGGCGGTCTCGTCCGAACCGTCTCCCAAGAGGGCAGCATCCAGGGCGGACTTTCCGTTCGTCATTTCAACGGAAAGCTCACGGGCGGCGGCGGTCTCTTCTGCCAGCGCCATCACGGGCACCAAGCAGAGGCAAAGCAGCAAACAGAGAAGTCTTTTCACAGCAATACGCCTCTTATTCTTCAGCATTTACCAGGGTCGCAAAGTAAATAATATCGCCAACATTGCGGTTTTTGGATTCAGCAGCGTTGATTCGTTGGCCGTTAAACCACAGGGTGGTGGAGGAGCCGCCATCCAGGTTGTAGCCGTTCTGAACGCCCTTGAGAAGCATCAGCTCAGTGAGCTCGGCAATGGTCAGACCTGCTTGACCCTTCTGTTCGGGTCCCTCTGTGGCAATGATGAGATACTGCAGGGTGTCTAACTGGCAGATGGCCAGGCGCTGTGCCTTGGTGTTTGCACCGCAGCTCACCTTGTCGCCTGCCTTGAAGGTCTGCGTTTCACCATTGATGACCAGGCCAGGGCCGAAGCAGAAGGCCTGCACGGCGGTGTTGCGATAGGATTCCCATTCCTTGCGGGTGTTGGTGGTCAGAATGGTGAAGTCACCTTTTTCGTCAATGATCAGCGTGTCCCGCGTGGCCACAGGCTGTTCTCGCAGCACCTGACCGTTGCGAACCACAACGCCGGTGTGATGGTAGGAGAAATAGTCGCCATTGATGGCCAGCACCGCGTTGTTTTCCTCGGCCATGGCGCTGACGGGACGAACCGTTTTGGAAGGATAGTTTGCGGCCAGTGCCGTGCGCAGCTGGCTGGCATCCGTCAAGGTCACGTAGGCATAGTAGATGTTGGTATCGTAAGCGTAGTCCGTTTCAATGCGGATGCTCAGCGTGCCGTCATCGTAGCTCATGCCATCCTCACTGTAGGCGGAGGCAACCGGGGCATAAGATGCCGCACCGTCCGCAGGCAGAGATTCTCCCAGGGCGAGCATCGGGCACAGAATTAGCAGCGTGAGGAAGAGAAAAAATCGCTTCATTTCGTTCGCTCCGTTCATGATGGTTCATCCAATGGTGCAAAAAAGCACAGAGGCAGACAAGATCTGCATCCATAGCCGTGCATACCAAATTCTATTATACGCTATTTTCTGACTGGATTCAACCGATGAACGGCCGTAAAATGGCCGTTTGCCCAATTTTGTTACATTTTTTAATGGATGTAATTTGCCTGGTCACCACTTGCCTTCCATCATCGCAGGGTATATAATAACAGGAGCAAACAAAACAAGGAGGAATCTTCCTATGAAAGACCCGAATTGCGGATACTGCGCCCGCGGTGAGTTGCTGGACGCATTTGGCATTGTCATTTGTGAACTGAGTGTCAGCACGCTGATTCTCTTCAAGGAGCAGAGCCATCCCGGACGCTGCATTGTGGCCTATAAGGATCACGTCAGTGAAATCGTGAACATTTCCGATGAGGATCGCAACGCTTTCTTTGCCGATGTGAACCGTGCGGCAAAGGCAATCCATGCAGCCTTCCATCCCGATAAGGTCAACTACGGTGCCTATGGCGACACGGGATGCCACCTGCATATGCATCTGGTGCCCAAGTACAAGGATGACTTCGAGTGGGGCGGCGTATTTGCCATGAATCCCGGCAAGACAACCCTGACCGATGAGCAGTACGCCGAGATGATCGAAAAGATCAAGGCCAATCTATAATGGACAATCCCTCTGCGCTTGCCCTGCTTTAGGGGACGCAAGAGGGATTTTTTGAGGACAGAATGAAATACAGAATTGGCGAAATCGCAGAGTTTTTCGGTCTGACCAAGGAAGCGATCCGCTATTATGAACGGCGGGGAATTGTGCAAAGTACCCGCGATGAAGCAAGCGGTTATCGTTATTATGAGCGAGAAGAAATCACCAGGCTGAAGCAAATTCGTACCTTTGAAAGCCTTGGCTTTACCCTGGATGAAGCACAGGCCATGGTGGTGGAAAGCTCCTTTGATGATATGGAAGAGCGGCTGCAGAAAAAGCTGCAGGAGCTGAAGAAGAGGGAAGAAACCATTGCACGTATGCAGCAGGAGCTGGAACATCAGCAAAGATGTATCGATGCATACAAGGCAGGAAAAATCGAATTGCGCATGATGCCGGAAACGTACTTCTGGCGCCGTGTACCGGATGAAGCCAGCGCAGGAACGGAAGAGGACAGAGCAAATATTTCCCGCCAGCGGAATGAAGAAAAGCAGTGGGTGAATGCCATGCCGCCTGTGGTGCTGTGCGGATTGCAATATGACAGGGAACTGCATCCGAAGAAGATTTACGGCTCGGTGCTGGATCGGGAGCGAGCAGAAAAACTGGGCCTGCCGCTGAGCTGCGCGGTGCTGTTGCCGTCAAGGCTGTGCGTATCAGGGTACGCGCAGGCAAAGCTGGAGGAAAGCCCGAATATTGATCATCTGGTGAAATGGACGCAAGAGCATGGCAAATGCATCTGCGGCGATATTTACGCAGCCCTTCGCATGGTGTATAAG
>CAVEUM010000001.1:16454-48963 GCA_963618735.1 bacterium
GTGTATAAGAATGAAAACGGCGAGCGCTGGGGTGTACATGAGTTTTATCTGCCGGTGGAAGAGAAAGCGTGATGCTTCCATCCGCATGCAAATGAATGAAGAAGGGTGCGGCAATGACCATTCATGAATATGGAAGGGAAAACAAAAAGGTAATCGTCATGCTTCATCCATCGGCCACGATGTGGGACTTTTTTGCCCGCGTTGTTCCGCTGCTGGAAAAGGATTATCACCTGATTATCCCCGCAATTCCCGGGTACAATGATGAGAATCCGAAGGAAGACTTCACCAGCGTGGAGGAAATCACAGGAGATTTGGCAAAATGGCTCCTTTCCCACGGCATACAGACAGTTGATCTGCTATATGGATGCAGCATGGGCGGAGCGCTTCTCATTCGCATGTTTGCGGACCGCAAGGTGGCCATCCGCCATGCGGTTTGCGATGGCGGCATCACGCCCTATGAGCTGCCCTGGATTGTAACGAGATTGATTGCCGTGCGGGATTTTCTGGGCATCTCCATGGGCAAGATGATGGGAGAAAAAGCACTCAGCGTACTCGGCAAAGCCTTCTCTACGGACGGCTACACGGAGGAAGACATGAAGTATATCGTCAGGGTACTGCATCACATGAGTGCAAAAACCATCTGGCGCACCTTTGTCTCCTGCGATAATTATTCCATGCCGGAGCACATTCCGCCCTTTGATGGTACCTTCCAGTACTGGTATGGTGAGAAAGAAAAGCGCAACCGCAAGGCGGATATTCGTTATGTGCAAAAGACATTCCCTTATGCGGAATTGGTGGAGCACAAGGGCATAGGACATGCCAGCATGGCAAGCCTGTACCCGCAGGAAATGGCAGATGCCTTCCGCAGTTTGCTTCAGGATGCGCAATAAGGTAAACAGACCATTTTGGCTGATGCATCGTTGTGGTGCATCAGCCCTTTTCTTTGCACAAGGCGAACGGCATTCTTCCACAGGAGCTGTGGAAAACCTGTGGAAACTGTGGGAAACTTCACGACATGTTCGCATGAAAAACGCATTTTTGAAACAAATGGATTGGCCATTATGGGGAAATTGGTGGAAAAACGCTGAATTTACGCCGAAATTGCTTCCAAACAAAAGACGGAAAATCAACAGTTTCTCCACAAGGGGAACACGAAGGCGGTGTGGAAAACTTGCATGCAAAAGCCGAAAAAAAGAAAACGCGAGGAAAGAATGGTACGGAAAAGGGACGTCCATCAAACGGAACGTCCCTTGAGAAAAACGTTGCTTATTTCTTTTTCTTCCACTCTGCCCGGGTCTGGTGATTTTTCTGGATGGGCGCTTCATGTCCCATCTCAGAGGGATGATAATAGGTCTTTCCCTTCACCTCAGGGGGCATGTATTCCTGATTGACCCAGTGACCGGGAAAGTCGTGGGGATAAAGGTATCCCTTTCCGGAGCCAATCCGCTCAGAGCCTTTGTAGTGGGTGTCTCGCAGGTGGACGGGCACGGGGCCAAAGCCACCCTTTTCCGCATCGGCCATGGCGGCATCCACAGCGGCGCTCACGGCGTTGGATTTGGGACTTTCGCACACGGCAATAATGGCCTGGGCAATGGGCAGGCGAGCCTCAGGCATGCCAACGACCGCCAGATCCTGAGCAGCGGCAGCGGCCTGCAGCATAGCGGAAGGATTCGCAAGTCCCACATCCTCGCTGGCATGGGCGATGATTCGGCGCACGATGAGTTTCGGGTCAACCCCCGCGTAAATGAGCCGAGCGAACCAGGCCAGGGCAGCATCACTGTCCGAACCACGGAGGGATTTGCAGAAGGCGCTGAGCATGTCGTAATACAGGCTCTCATCGCAGCGGAGCATGGGCTTCTGAATGCTTTCCTCCGCCACGGCCATGGTGATGTGAATCACGCCTTCCGCGTTGGCAGGGGTGGTCAGCACGGCCAATTCAATGGCACCCAGGGCGGAGCGCACATCGCCATCCGCAATGCGGGCAATGTGCTTCAGGGCGTCGTCATCCGCCGCAACATTTAATTCGCCGTAGCCGCGTTCTCGATCCTTCAGTGCGCTTTTCATGGCGGTGATCACATCGGTTTCGCTCAGTGGGAAGAACTGGAACACGCGGCATCGGCTGACGATGGCAGGGGTCATGGCGATCATGGGATTTTCCGTGGTGGAGCCGATGAAGCGGATGATTCCCCGCTCGATGGCGGGAAGAATGCTGTCGCTCTGCGCCTTGTTCCAGCGGTGGCACTCATCCAGCAACAGATAGGTGGGCTGACCGTATAGCTGTCTGCGTTCTTCTGCGGCCTTCAGCACATCACGCACATCAGCCACGCCGCTGGTAACAGCGTTGAGCTGCACAAAGGCAGCCCTGGTGGCACCGGCGATAATGGAAGCCAAGGTTGTTTTGCCGCAACCGGGCGGGCCGAAGAAAATGGAAGAAGTCAGTCGATCCGCCTCAATGGCGCGGCGAAGCAGACGCCCTTCACCCACCAGATGGCGCTGGCCGATGAATTCATCCAGCGTGCGCGGGCGCATGCGGTCTGCCAGAGGTGCATCCGAGGCAGATGCCATTTGAAAAAGGTCTGTCATGGTTTCCTCCTGCGAATTTTACGCGGCAAAAGCCACGTACAAGAGAATGGCAATCTGCAAAAGTGCCATCACAGGCAGGGGATAGCGGAAGTACCAGTGCTTCGTTTTGTGATGGAAAATCATCATCCCCAGAAATCCGCCAATACCGCCGAAGCAGGCAGAGGTCAAAAGCAGGGTACGTTCCCGAATACGCCACTGGTTTTTTCGGGCGCGCTGCTTGTCAATGTACATCAGTATGAAGGCTATCAGGCTCATGACGGCCATCAAGATAGAGAGAATTGTCAGTAACATCGTCCATCCTCCTTGATGATTGTTGATCGTCCGTGGGTAACACCCGCTGCGCATGCTCGGACAGGCTTGGGCGGCGAGCGGCGATAGAAGTGCGGCGCTGGCTGGAGTAGCTCCTGGTGGAGCGGTTCTTCCGAATGGCAAGCGCCTTGTGGCGGTTATGCAGCGGCGCCATGGTGCGTCCTGCAGAGGTTCTGCTCAGCTCGGAAGGGCTCATAATCAGCGGCGGGCGGCCGGAACGCCACACCATAGGCTTCAACTGGTCGGTACCGAAAAGGGTAATGTAAGGGTAGGAACCCATCAGCGCGCCCGAACGGCGAACGCAGGTGTGAGGGTACAGCATCAATTCCATCAGGGCGTTGTTGAAGGGTTTCAGGCCAATGGTGGAAATGGTGGTGACAATCTTTTCTTCCATCACGGAGACGCTGAGTTCATCTATATCGTGCCCTGTGATGGATTGATAGGCGCTGGCCAAATGACGGCACAGGAAGCGCAGCACAGCGTCCAATCGGCCATCCGCGGCCACCAGCATTTTCTGCAGGGCAGCATGTTTGCCGGCAATGCCCCGCAAGATGGTGAGAATATCCTGCGGAGAAAGTTGAGACAGCGCTCGGAAATAGGAGATGCTTGTTTCGATGCAGCCCGCGGTATCCGTCATGTGAACGAGCATGGGACGAACCGCCATGCGGTTGTGCACGCTGGCCTCATCACGGGGCCAGGGATAGCACTGGCGGCGAATATCTTCCCCGGCAAAGTAGATGAGCAGCATGCCAAGATGCACTTCTGATCCCATGCGGGGTATAAGGTCATCACTGTTGACCACGGAATACAGGGGATAAGCAGCAGGATCCTTAATGGCAGGACCAATCGCCACCGAAGGCGGAGCAAAGCCGTAGCCGACGATATTGCGAGGAAGCACCCCGTCGTGCTTCATTTTGTGGTGGCAGTATACCTGCATAATGGCGGCACCCTGGCTGTGTCCCACCAGCCAGAGCACAAAGCGGCTGTCTTCCTGCTGTGCCTCCTGCAGAATTTGCTTCAGCGTCAGGTTTTCCATGCCAAGCTCTTTGGCGGTTTGCGGGAAGGCGATGGACGCTTCATTGTCTTCAAACTGCCGAGTCAGCTGGAGAAAGCCCTTGTGCATGCCGTCCTCGCTGACCATGCGGAAATTGGAGAACCAGTCATACAGCCGTGCGCCTGTGCCCATGAAGCTGATGGCGACGATATACCGTCCATCTTCCGTGGGGTGGCACATGACCAGCCCTTTGCCCGTATCGCTTTTCTCGATTTGGCGCAGGGCGCCCACCATTTGTCCCAAGGGGCTCTTTTGCTGAATGCGGGAGCGTACGCGGTACATTTTCCACGCGGAGGAAAGCCGAGAAAAAGGCTTATTGTCCGCAGGCTCCACGCCGCTGGTCAGGTCGCCGTCTACCTGAATGGTGATGTCCTGCCAGCCAGCGTTGATCCATGGATCAACGTTCATGGCATAGGTGTTTGCGGCTAGTTCCACACTGAGCCGCATCGCTTCAATGGACAAGGGCGGACGCTCTTTCCCGAAGGGGTCTTTGACCCAGGGCAGGGTGAAGGGCGACGTATCGCCCAGATTGATATGAGTCTCCTCACCGAGAATCGGTTTTTCCTCCATGATTGTGCCACACTCCGTTGCTGGAAAAATCAGCCTTCTCCCTCGTCTCCCTTGCGGAAGTCGGCTGAAAGAATTTGATCGATGGTCAGCGTCAGGTTTCTTTTGGGACGCTGGGCCTGAACTGTAACCTGCTTGCCATCCCAGGCAAGCACCTTGACATTGGACTGACACATTCCGCCGCCGGCGTCCTGCCAGATCAGGCGAATAAAACGGTCATGCTCCATGGAATAGACAAAGAAACGTTCCACGTTAGCCCTCCGGAACCTTCCAGATGGTGGCCTCAGCGTTACTGAAAACCACCTCGTACATTTCGTTCAGTGCGGCCTCATCCACATCGTAGGAACTGCGCTCATAGCTGCTGACGTAGATATAGTCCACATCATACTTGGTCAGAATATCGGTGTTGTTGGCAGGATCGATGTAGAAGGCCGCAATGTCTGCCTGGCGATCGTACACGTTGAAGCCATGCCAATACAGCCACAGCGTGCCGCCGCCGCAGGGGACGGTTCGGCCGGCGATGGCGCACACGGGATTCAGATGCTGGGTGCCGGTCATCACGACGCAATGTTCTTCCGTGTTATCACGGATGTATTCTCCTGCTTCCACTGCCCCTGCGGAAAAGGCCTGATAATCGCTGACACACTCCCGCCACAGGGTCAATGTCGCGGAGAGAAAAACCATCACCGCGGCAAATGCTGCCATCACGGGACGGGCACGGAAGCCCTTCAGCTTGCGCCAGAGCTGCGATAGCCAATCGGCAACAATCATGCAGCAGAGCAGCCATGCCAGGTACAGCAGCTTGTTGTTATCGTAGACATTGGGCTGGAAGCGAACGAGCTCCGCTGCCAGAATGATGGGCAAGGCGCCTGCAAACAGGCGGCGCTTGTGGGGGTCTTTGTCGAAAAGGGCGAAAATGAGTGCCAGCACAGGAAGGCCGATGTTCTTCACATAGAACCACAGGTAGAAGTCCCGCATGCCCGTGCTGTCAGGATTGTTCACCCAGTTGAAGTGGAAGGTGATGAAGCTGTTGCCCGCGTCCTCCGCATCTGCCGCCTGAAAGGTTTGGGTGAAGGTGAAGCAGATGAGCTGAGGGAGCGCCAGCACCGCAGCAATGGCGGCATAGCGCAGATACCGCAGGAAGATTTTCTTCCGCTCCTTATCGTGCACCAGGTCATAGACCATCATGCCGAAGGAACAAAGCGCCAGCGCCAGAAACGAGTGGGTGTGAATCAGCGGCAGGGCGCCTGCCCACACGCCCAGCAGAATCTCACCGCGGAGATTTCCCTTCGCTTCCCGCTTCACAGGGTCAAAGCACTGATACAGCAGATAGAAGCAGGGGATCACCATGCACCAGCCGCCCAGCAGGGTGCGCTGGGGAACCATCAGGTCGGCAATAACGTTGGACCAGCGGAGATTGTTGGGATCAGGCTGGTTGGTGGGCGTTTTGTAATAGCCGGTCAGAATATTCTTCAGCCGTGACAGAATCGTCAGCGAACCATCAGCCTCGTAGCCTGCCGCCTGGTCGAAGTCATACAGGAACCCAAGTCCGCCGTTGAGGAAGAACAGCAGCGTCGCCAGCACAACGGTTTTCTGCCCAAGGGTCATGCTCCGTGCGAGGATCATCACGCCCATGAAGCAAAGTCCCATCATGATGGAGGCAGGAATGGCCGTTGCCGCCTGCAGGCTCCATCCCATGAGGTAGAAACTGGTGGACAGGCTGTCCGCCAGGAAAGGGTAGGAAAGCTGATGACCGGGGAAAATACTGTAATCCGGTGGGAAGGATGCATTCTTCAGGCTGGTGATGAAGCTCAGGTGCATGGGGAGATCGCCATACGTGCTTTGCCCCACATGCCAGCTGCCGTCCTCTGCCACGCGCATCACATGGGTGTATTGCAGATAGGCACCCAGGATGGTCAGCGGCAAAGCTACCAGCAACAGCTGTTTCAGCAGGTGACTTTCTGCCTGATTCCATTGCATGGCAGGGCGGCGATCACGCAGAAAGTACGTTGCAGCCGTGAGAACGCCCAGCGCGCCCAACGCCGCCCAGTGCGCCTCCATGGAAAACTTCAGCCCAAAGGCGAACAGCACCGGCAGCCACATCATCTCCAGCAGACCAAAGCTCATGCCGAGCCAGATGCGGGTCAGAGGGCTTTGGCGGGGTAAAAGCCAGTGGATGGACATCACGCCGCATGCCAGAAAGCAAAGCAGATAGGCCAAAGCAGCCATGGAGTCACCTCCTGAAAAGATATTCTTTGCGTCTTATTGCAGATAGGCCAGCATGACCTGCAGGCCTGCTTCCATGTCCCTCAGGTCAATGACCTCACAGGCGGAGTGTACATTGCGGCAGGGGATGGACAGGGTGCATACGGGAATGCCGCCGCGGCTCAGCTGCATGGCAGAGGCATCCGTTCCGCCATAGGGAAGCACCTCGCGCTGGGTCTTTACGCCAGCCTTTTCGCCGCACTGGAGCAGCTCATCCCGCAGGGCAGGGTTGGAAATGCTGGCACGATCCATCACCTTCACCGCAATGCCATCGCCCAGGCGTACGGCGGGAAGCTTCGTTTCAGGGGTGTCACCATTTCCGGTAACATCAATGGCAATGCCAATATCGGGTTCCTTGGCAAAGGAGGCAGTCTGTGCACCGCGGCAGCCCACTTCTTCCTGCACGGAGAACACGGCAATCACGGTGTCTTTGGTTTCAGGAAGGGTCTGCAGCAGCCGAATCAGCAAGGCGCAGGCACAGCGGTCGTCCATTGCGGGGGAAGCAACACGGTGCTCACCAAGACGCACCACATTGGGGGCAAAGACGGCCATATCACCCAGGTGAACACGGCTCATGGCCTCTTCCTTGCTCTCGGCGCCGATGTCTACAAACAGGTTGTTCATGGTGGGAACATCCTTGACGGGTTCCAGTGCCAGCACGCCTTCTACGCCGTTCTCGAATACCACGTGACGCACATTGCCGCAGGAAGACGCACTGAGCCCGCCCACGTTGGTGACCCGCAGGAAGCCTTCCTTTTCGTAGCCCGTGACCACAAAGCCGATGTGATCCATATGGGCGCTGAACATGATCTTGCGGGGGTTCTCTCCCTTGCCGAGCTTGGTGGCGATGAGATTCCCCATGGCGTCGCTTTCGATGGTATCGACATAGCCTTCGATTTCGGCACGAATCACATTGGCCACAGGGGTTTCGCGGCCGGAAGGGCCAATCGGTGCAAGCACCTTCTTCAATAAGTCAAACATTGCTTTATCTCCTTTGTATGATCAGAGTTTCATCAGCAGGGCTTCCGCCAGCGCCAGCTGCGCATCCACATCACTGAGCTTTACTGTGGACGAAGGACTGTGCATGCAGCGGCAGGGAACGGAAAGCGCCAGGGTGGACGCACCGCCGCGGGCACGCTGAACAGCACCAGCGTCATTGCTTCCACTGGCCATCTGCTTCACCTGGCAGGTAATGCCGCTTTCTTCAGCGGTCTTCAGTGCCAGCTTGAACAGGGAACGGTCGCCAATGGCAACGCTGTCCATGAAGGACACGGCAACGCCCTTGCCCTGCTCGCAATTGTGCTGGGTTTCATCCGTCATGCCAAGATCATTGGCGTCAGCGCCGTCCAGCACCAGCACCACTTCAGGATCCTTCAGGAAAGCGGCACCCTTGGCGCCACGGCTGCCCACTTCCTTTTCGGAAGCGAAAACCGCCGCCAGGTCGCAGGGGTAATCCTTCTGCAAAAGGCGCAGAAGATTCCACACGCCAGTGCGGCTGTCCAGCGCTTTGGCGCAGGCACGGTCATCACCGAAGGCGACATAGGGCGTGTCAAAGGCAATGTACGTGCCCATGGGTGCCTTCTGCTCGGCTTCGGCCTTGTCCTTAGCGCCGATGTCAACATAAATTTCGCTGTAGCCCAGCACACGCTTACGCTCGGCGGCAGATTGCAGGTGAATGGCCAGCGCACCGATAATGCCGGGGATTTTTTCATCGCCGACCACAACCCGCTTGGAAATAATCATGCGGGGATCCAGCCTGCCGATGGGGGCAATGCGGAGGAAACCATCCTCCGTGCTGCCGGTAACGATGAGGCCGACTTCATCCATGTGGGCGGTCACCATCACGCGCTTAGGGGAGGCGGCAGTACCCTTTTTCTCGGCAATCACGTTGCCCATGCGGTCGATGGAAACCTTAGCACCGCAGTCTGCCAACGCATCCAGAAGAGTGCGGCGCATGAGCTGCTCATGACCGCTTACGGCGTTCAATTCTGTTAGCTGCTTCAGATCCATAGGTCATCCTCCCATCCTGCGTCCAACTCACTGAGGAAGTGTGCAATCAGCCGACTGCACTCCGTCAGGGTGTTCAGGTCAATGGTTTCCACCGTGGTATGCATATACTTGAGGGGCAGCGACAGAAGCACGGAGGGAATGCCTGCGCGGGTGAAGCCGACTTCATCCGCATCGGTGCCTGTGTCGCGTTCGTTGACGCACTTCTGCAGCTTGACGTGATGAGCGTTCGCACAGTCCAGCAGGCGCTGAAGCAATTTCGGCTGGATGTACGGTCCGATGGAAACAACGGGACCATCCAGGGTCGCGCTTACGCTGGATGGGCATCCGGGAGTCGCGGCATGATCCACGTCCAGTGCCACAGCCAGGTCAGGGTCGATGGAGAAGGCAGCGGTCTGAGCGCCGCGAGAGCCAACTTCTTCCTGGGTAGAACCCACAAAGTATACATCCGCATCGCAGGCCATGCGGCTAAGGCGTTCTGCCGCACCCAGCAGAATGGTGACGCAGGCGCGGTCATCCATGGTCTTGGAGGCAAAACGGTGGTTCATCAGGGGCGTGGAGGGTGTATTGAAGGTAACCAGGTCACCCACGTGTACCAGTTCCTTTACTTTTTCAGCAGGCAGACCAACGTCCACGAAGAGATCTTCACGGGCATAGTTGCTCTTTGCATTCTGCTGAGGCAGAAGGTGAGGCGGTACCGCGCCGATGGTGCCGAAGAGCTTTTCCTTGCCATGCACCCACACACGGCAGGCAGGAAGAATGCGGGAATCCACGCCGCCAACCTGGCCTAAGCGGATGCTGCCATCTTCCTCGATGGCGGAGACCATCAGGCCAATTTCGTCCATATGGGCGCAGAGCATGACCTTTGGGCCAGTGCCCTTCTTGTGAGCAATCATATTAAACATATTGTCGATGCGTACCTCGTCCACATATGGGCGGAACAGCTCGGCAAAATAAGCGGCTAACGGTGCCTCGTGTCCACTGGGGCCGACGAGAGCGGCCGCTTCAGTCAGGATTTTTTGCACATCCATGCCATTGCCTCCTTTGAATCAATCCATTCCATTATAGCATATTCAGCCCCCGCGGGCAATGCGGCAGATGCGAACGGGATTGGAACAATGCGTGAAAAGCGTCACAGTAAATTGCAGACGCAGAGATTGCGCTGCTGCGAAAAAAGCAGAAAAAAACAGGAACTGCGAAAGTTACCTTCTCTCACAGTCCCTGCTTGTTATGCAATTGTGGGAAATGAGGAGAAATTACTCCTCGTCGTCCGCCTCTTCGTCTTCATTGAGCCTGGTGGTTGCAACTTCAATCAGCTTGGCAGCCAACGCCTCATCCTCGACGGGCAGGAACTCGTCATACTCTTCGCCGTCGTCATCCTTGGTGGTAACAACCTTGGCGATATAGCAATCGATGCCCTCTTGCTCCTCGTCGTCTTCACTGTTGCAATCGCCGGCATCCACATCTTCACACTCGGCGCAATCTTCGTCAGCATCCGTCAAAATGGCATATTCTTCGCCATTGTAGAAGAAATAATCCATAATCTGCAGCTTGACTTCGTTGCCGTCCTCATCAACGCCGGTGATCAGGTCGTTCTGCTCTTCATCTTCGTACAACGGAAACACCCTTTCTTTACGCGATCCATCCGGCAGCCATATCGCACGGCGCAGACCGTAGCCAGCAGTGCAATCGCCTTGGGGATGATCCTACGATCCATGGGAAGGATCCCAGTCTGGGTCGCGGCCGCCTTTGTCGCTTACTTTACGTTTCTTTATCCTTTCCCTTTGGCCATCTTTATTATACATAAAGATAGTCAATTTGGCAAGGTTTTTGCCCAAAGTTTTTTATTTGACTTTGCGAACGGGAAAAGGTATACTATTAGCTAATGGGGTCTTTTTTCTCAGGAACAGTCGTTTTCTTTTGCAGCGGTTCCAGCGTGCCATCGGGGCGCTTCAGCTTCACACCTTGCAGCATGGCTTCCATGCCTTTGCGGAAGTCCTGCAGATATTCCTGACGCAGCTTGGCTTGCTCTTCGATTTCCTCGGGAGTCAGGCCTTCGGGCGTCTTTTTCTTTGCGGCAAGCTCGTTAATGCGGAGAATTTTTTCATGCTCCATGGGGAATCACACCTTTCATTGCGGGAAAGAATTTCATTTAGTGCTTCCATTTCTGAGAAAGGGAGCGGCAGCGCATGGTTATGAAGACGATGATGCCCAGGCAAAGCGTCATGGCGGTGTAATAGAGCCACTTCAGGGAACCGCGATCTACGCGGAACTCCATGTAGACGCCAACGGCAACACAGAGGATGGTTACCAACCACAGGATCCATTGGGTCTTCTTTTGGAAGCAACCCTTTTGCACGGCACGGCGCAGGTAGACGCCAAAGGCGATTACCGCCAGCACGAGGAAGATCACCTGCTGAATGCGCACGAAGTGTACCACCATGTGGCCATCGTTCCGCAGGCTTTCCAGCACTGTTTGGGTGGTGCCCATCAGGCTCATGAGCACCAGGGTCAAGTCACCTTTGGGCAGACGGTCACGGCGGCGCAGAAGCAGCACTGTCAGCGCCAGGAAAATGATCACGGCCACCACTGCTTCATAGCGGTATACGGGATGCACCAGATCTCCCATGCCATCATCAATGCCAAGGAAATTCAGGCATTCGTAGGTGATGGCGCGGCCAAGTCCCATGCCTGTTCCGCTTTCGCTGAGACGCTCAACCAGCAGCCCCAGGGGGATGCCGTAGCTCACAGCATCCAGCATGTCGGCGGTGTCCACATGCGCCCATTTGGAAGCAAGCAGCGCACCCAGCCACAGGCCGAGAATTGCGCCCGCAACTGAGTAGCCGCCATCCCAGAAACGCAGTGCCAGCACGGGGTTGGACAGGGTGGTGATGTAATACGTGCAGTTGGCCAGCACGTACATCAGGCGGGACATCAGCCAGCTCATGGGGATGCACACAACCGCCATGCGGATGAACGCACTGTAGGACATGCGGCGCATACGGGCGACAGGGGCAGCACCCAGCAAAATGGCCAGCAGTGCCAGACCCATCATCATGCCGAAATGGGTCACGGGTGTGTCACCGATGAACAAAAGAGTATCGCTCATGCTTACTCCTCCGCGCCGTCCAGACCAAAGTCGATGGCCGTGGAGAAGTAGATAATATCCGATACGGAGCGCTCAGCGGCCACACTCTTGGTGGAGTAGTTTTCACCGTTGAAGTACATCAGCGCGCTGTTGCCGCCATCCAGGTTATAGGCCTGAGTGCAGCCCTGATCGTACATGAACTGTGCCAGCGTGGCGCAGGTGCAGCCCTTGGAGCCGCCCTGATTGCGGCCGTCCACCACCACCAGCAGATACTCCAGTTCGCCAATCTGGCCGATGGCGCAGCGGGGCTCTTTGCCGGTGATGTTGTAATTGTACTTCTCAGGCATTTCCTGAAGCTCGCCGTCAATAACCAGAGCAGGGCCGAAGTTGAAGACATTGACAATGCTGTCATCGGCCTCGGTGAGCACCTTCAGCTGCTCCGCATTGGAATTCTTCAGAATATGAAAATTACCCTTGCTGTCCGTAACCAGCATGTCACGGCTCTTCAGGGGCTTTTTGCGGTAGGTCTCACCCATGCGAACCACATAGCCGCCTTCTTCGTTGGCGAAGTAGTCGCCGCCGATGGCCACCACGGCGTTGTTGTCTCTGGCAATGGTGGAAATCTTGTTGGTCTTCTTCTTGCCGAAGGGAGCAGCCAGACCGATGCGCAGCTGGCTGGGGTCGGAAATCTTCACGTGTGCTACGTTGAACTGGGCATCATCCACCCAAACACGTTCCACGGTGACGGTCAGGGTTTCGTCTTCATAGCCGTTTTCTGTGTAGTTATCGGGATTGGCCACATGACCCGCGGAAAAGTCCATGGGCAGGGCAGTGGTCGAGGCGGTTTCTTCAGTCACGGCGGTTTCAGCGGCGTTCGCATCCTCAGCCAGGGCAGCGGGAACAACCATCATCATGGCGCAAACAAGCGCGATCCATTTACGCATTCTTTGATTCCTCCTGTTTTCAGTCGCCGAAAAGGAAGGCATATTCATCCTCTGCATCGGCAGGGGCTTCGTTTAAGTAGGAACGCTGTGCGTCTTCTGTCAGGCTGCCCAGGGGAACGGCCAACGTCAGCGCAGCCAGCATGAGCAGTGCCAGCAAAGTCAACAGCGTGTTTTTCAGCGGTGCCATCATGCTTTTGCATCCTCCTTGAACACCCAACGATTCTGTATCTGATAGTTCACAAAATACAGCAGGGTATCACAGACAATTTTGGCAATCCCTGCGTTCCAGCCTACCATTTCCAACAGGCTCACGCACAGGTTGCTGACGCAGATGACCGCCACGCACAGCAACGCATAGCGCCAGATGGCCGTCTTCTGGCTTCCTTTGAGCTTGAAAACAAAGGAGCGGTTCAGTGAAAAGTTGACCACCGAGGAAACGACACGTGCCAGCAGCCCGCTTCCCCAGATGATGCCTGCGTGGTCGATGCCTGCGATGCCTTGCAGAATCACATCACGGAACAGCCAGGCCAGACCCTGATCAATGAGCACGCACAAAAGGCTTGTTCCCATGAACTTGACAAAGCTGCCCAGAATGACCTTGTAGATGCGGTAGCTGTCGCGGATGGGATGAAAATGCGAGCTGGCGTTGTTGTCCTCGTAAATGGTTTCAATGGTGATGGGAATCATGGGGATGCCTTCCCGTGCGCAGGCAATGAGTACCTTCATCTCGTACTCGTACCGCTCGCCTTCCACATTCAGCATGAAGGGAAGATCCTCACGGGGGAAGGCACGGAGACCCGTCTGCGTGTCAGGCAGCCACTGACCATACAGCAGGCGGAAAACCACGCTGGTGGTGCGGTTGCCCATGCGGGAACGGGGCGGAATGTTGGGCAGATTGAAGTCGCGGCTGCCCAGGTACAGGGCACGGCGATCACCTTCACAGAGCTTTACGGCCAGATTCCAGCAGTCTTTCACTGTGTGCTGACCATCCGCATCGGCGGTGATTACGCCGCAGCAGTCAGGACAGTTGTCCAGAATCCAGCGATAGCCAGTCTTTAGTGCTACGCCTTTGCCATGGTTCACATCATGATGGAGCACGTGACAGCCGGGAGTTTCCGCAATGCGGTCGAAAATGGGCTGCGCTTTTTCGGAAGAGCCGTCATCCACCACCACAATCTGCTGAAAACCACGATCCATCAGTTCGTGAATATAGGCAGGCAGCTTTTCGTCCGGCTCCAGTGCCGGTATTAAAATCACGGCTTCTTCAGGGGACAAGGTTGCCATGGTATTCATCCTTTCCGTGTTTACGGGAGTGTGTCAATATGGGTATCCAGGTAGTCTGCGATCAGCTCACTGAGATCAACGCCGGCCTGGTCGCTGATCATCTCTGTCAGTTCCTCACGGGTCGCAGAGGAAAAACGATAGCGCTGAACATACGTCTGCAGGAGGCTGTCAAGCCCATCCTGCCCGAAATAGTTTTCCAGCGCGATCCACAGGGCAGCGCCGCGGCGCTGGACTACCTGAAGATATTCCGTCTGATCGTTAAAGTACGTAATGGGACTGCCGGGAGTGATGTCGCGGGAAATGGTGATTCGCAGGGCGGTTTCAATCCGCTGATAAATGGCCGTGTCACGGTCATCGGTGCCATAGTAGTCACCGATGTAGTCCATGAGGGCGTACTCGCACAGGCTCTCATCCTGCCAGGCCTGATTGATGCCGTCCGAGCCGACCATCACTGACCACCATTGGTGGGCAACTTCATGAGCGACAGCGTATTCCAGCGTTTGTCCGCCAGTTTCCGCATTGGTCTGGCTAATGAAACTTAGCCGCGGGTACGTCATGCCGTTCAGCACGTAGGCGGATTCTGTCACCGTCAGGGAAGGGTAGACGTAGGTGCCGTAGCGCTTTTCAAAGGAGCGCAGTGCCTGCCTGGCATACTTCAGCATTTCACTGGCGCGGCTGGCGTCTGCCGCACAGGCGATGACCAGCGTGTCACCTTCCATGCCGGTTACCAGATGGAGCTTTTTGCCGAAAACAACGGCAAAGTCCCGCACGGCATGGGCACTGAAGGCGTAGGTCTGCTGATGATCCGCGGTGGAGGCTTGCACATAGTCTGTTGCAGCCACGGTATAGCCTTCGGGAAGCGTCAGGGTAACGTCCCAGTTGGCACAGCTGCTCTGGAAGGGGTCGCCAATGGAGGTATACGCATCCGTCCGCCATTCGCCGTCTTCACGAACGGCCAGAGTGGGGAAGACGTTTCCCAGGGACCAGATTCCGTCATAAACGCCGAAACGTCCGGCGCATACGGGAATGTTCACGTGATACTGCATCTCAAGGGTGAGGGTTTCCCCTGCGTCCCATGGATCGGAAAGCATCAGCGTCAGCACCGTCTTCGCATCATCGGACCAGATGTACGTTATCTCAGCGCCGTTGACGACCGTTTTTTCCATGATGAGGCCGCCTGCGGAAAATCCTTCGGGATAACAGACATCGTATAGCTCATCGGTAGCGGCGGGGGAGGTATCCTCGGTGAGATAAGCACCGGAGTAGCTCCGCAGCACGACCCGATCCAGCGGCTCATTGCCGCGGTTGGTCAGCACCATGGTTTGGGTCGCGGTGAGCAGATTCTGCCCGTCGTTGATCTTTGCCTGGATTGAAATGCTGTCCATGCTTTGAGCCGCGGCAAGAACAACATCACTTTCCTCCGGCATGGAACCCTTGTCCGTCCAAAGATCCCAGGTGGTGACCCACCAAATCAGCCCTGCGAGAACCACAAGGCCGAGGACGATGAGCATAGCGATCCTTCGTGCTTGTCGGCGCTCCTCACGGGTTAGCTCTTCCTTCATGCATGCTCCCTTCTGCCACCGAAAAACATGCGTTTCATCTGAATTGGTTCAGACATCCCATTATACAACATTTTCTTGAATCTGCCAACTGTTCGCCGCGGTACAGAATGGCAGGGATGTTCCTGAGTCATTCGCGGCACAGGGCTGCCACGGTGGCCTTGGTGCATTCCAGCAGGGCAGAGGTGGCCAGAATAACCTGACAGCCGCGGACGCCGGCGCTGACGCTGATTTTCTCCTGGGTGCGGCAGCTTTCGTCCACATAGGTCGGGAAGGCTTTCTTCATGCCGATGGGACTGCAGCCGCCGCGCAGGTAGCCCGTCAGGGGAAGCAGATCCTTCTGCGGCAGCATGGAAACGCTTTTGTTGCCGGATGCGCGGGCGACGGCCTTCAGATCCAGCTCCTTCTCCACGGGAAGAACGCAGACAAGATGGCTTTGCTTGTCTCCGCAAAGCACAAGGGTCTTGTAGATCATCTGCGGGTCCAGACCTGTTTTGCCTGCAACAAGCTTGCCGTCGAAATTTTCATCATCCACAGGATATTCACGGGTTTCATAAGGAATATGAAGTGCGTCCAAATGGCGCAATACGTTGGTTTTGATGGCCTTGGCCATGCACGTTCGCCTCCTGAAAAACAATGGGGATAACGACAGGCATCATACCACAGATCGAACCCGTGGGCAAGGGAGTCGGTGGAATTTTCAGATGTAAAGGATAAAAAGGAGAGATGTTCAATATAATGTTGACATTATTTTGATCAAATGATAGCATGAAGTGAGAGGATGAACGTTATTGGC
This sequence comes from bacterium, assembly GCA_963618735.1. GTDB lineage: Bacteria > Bacillota > Clostridia > Christensenellales > Aristaeellaceae > CAKUFA01. The sequence goes on from CAVEUM010000001.1 coordinate 32,911, forward strand.
CGCGATGAGGATCATGGCAAGAGGTTCAGCATGAAGAAAATTTGACAGGAGGGTATCCACATGAGTCACTTGACAGGGAAAACGGCAATCATCACTGGCGCAGGCTATGCAAAGCTGAGCGATGGGGGCTGCGGTTCCATTGGCTACGGTATTGCCACCGCATACGCCAAGGAAGGCGCAAATCTCGTCATCACGGGGCGAAATGTGAAGAAGCTCACTGATGCGAAGGAAGAACTGGAACGGCTCTACGGCATCAAGGTACTCTGCGTTCCTGCCGATATTAACGACAGTGCCGACAACGAGGCTGTGGTGGCAGATGTGGTGAAACAGACCATAGATACCTTCGGCCGCATTGATGTGCTGATCAACAACGCGCAGGCATCTGCGTCCGGTGTACCGCTGGCGGAGCATACCACGGCACAGTTTAACCTGGCGCTTTACTCCGGCCTGTATGCGACTTTCTACTACATGAAGGCATGCTATCCTTACCTGAAGGAGACAAAGGGGTCGGTCATCAACTTCGCCTCTGGTGCAGGCCTTTTTGGCAACTATGGCCAGTGTGCCTACGCTGCCGCAAAGGAAGGCATTCGCGGACTGACCCGCGTGGCTGCTACCGAGTGGGGCAAGGATGGCATCAATGTGAATATCGTGTGCCCGCTGGCATGGACGGCACAGCTGGAAAATTTCGAAAAGGCCTATCCTGATGCCTTCAAGGCCAATGTAAAAATGCCGCCTATGGGGCATTACGGTGATGCAGAGCTGGAAATCGGCCGCGTGTGCGTGCAGCTGGCATCGCCTGACTTCAAGTTCATGTCTGGCGAAACCATTACGCTGGAAGGCGGCATGGGTCAGCGGCCTTAACATCGCATAAAAACAGGGGCTGTGAGAGGACAATATCCTTTCACAGCCCCTTTGCATTTCAGGTGCAATTATCCCAGCAGCTTCTTGCAGCACTTCAGCGCCGAGTCAATAACCTGATCCATATCATAGTACTTGTAATCACCCAGACGACCGCCAACAATGAGCTTCTCATTCCGGTCAGCCAGAGCGCGGTACTTGGCATACAGAGACAGATTTTCTTCATCATTCACGGGATAATAGGGCTCGTCGCCAGGCTTCCATTCGGAGGAATATTCACGGCTGATGATGGTCTTGGGCAGATCGTTGCCGTTTGCGTCCTTGCCAAACTCGAACCACTTGTGCTCGATGATGCGGGTAAAGGGCGTTTCGCGATCCGTGTAGTTGACGGCAGCGTTGCCCTGATAGTTGGGCATGTCCAGCAGCTCTGTTTCAAAGCGAACGGAGCGATAATTCAGGTGACCCAGCTGATAGTCAAACAGCGCATCCAAGGGGCCGGTGTAGACGACCTTTTCTGCCAGAGCATCCAGTTCCTCGCGGCTATGCAGATAATCTGTGTTCAGGCGAACCTCAATGCCTTCCAGCATGTTGTCTACCATTTTCGTATAGCCGCCTACGGGGATGCCCTGATACAGGGCATTGAAGTAGTTGTTGTCAAAGGTCAGACGTACGGGCAGGCGCTTGATGATGAAGGAAGGAAGATCCTTGCAGTCACGTCCCCATTGTTTTTCTGTGTAGCCCTTGATGAGCTTCTCGTAAATATCCCGTCCAACCAGAGAAATGGCCTGCTCTTCAAGATTTTTCGGCTCTCCGGTGATTTCCTTGCGCTGCTCGTTGATCTTTTCCAGCGCCTCCTGAGGAGTCACCACACCCCACATACGGTTGAAGGTGTACATGTTGAAGGGGAGGGAATAGAGCTCACCCTTGTAATTGGCCACGGGGGAATTGGTGAAGCGGTTGAAGGTCGCAAACTGGTTCACATAATTCCACACTTCGGTGTTGTTCGTGTGGAAAATGTGCGCACCGTAGATGTGGACATGGATACCCTCTACCTGCTTGGTGTACACGTTGCCGGCAATGTGGTCACGCTTATCGATGACCAGCACCTTCTTACCAGCCTTTGCTGCCTCATGGGCAAACACAGCACCGAACAAACCAGCGCCAACAATCAGCAAATCATAAGCAAACATGATGACCCTCCTTGAAAAATAAGTGCAAAAAAAGTCCGCCTGCGTTTATTGTACAACAGGCGGACCAGGTTTTCAAGGATTACTCAGCGCGCTCGAAGATGTAAGCGAAGCACACGTCGCCTTCCTTCTTTGCCACGTTGTCATCAGCGTAGCAGAGAATCAGCTGACCGTTGGTGTTGAGGCCGATGTACTTCATCTCGTCCATGTCTTCCACTTCAACGCCGGTGAGGGTTGCCCAGTACAGGGTCTCGTCCTCGCCCTTGATGTGGGTCTTGGCCGGTCCGATGTTGAAATCGCCATCGTTCTCGCCGCGAACAACGTTGTTGGGCCACTCGTCCCAAGCGGTCTTCACGGTGTACACAGCTTCGTCGCCGGTAGCCACAGCATCAACGAAGGTCAGGGTGCCAGCCATGTCATAAACATGAGCATGGATGTAGGAAGCCACATCCACCATGGTGCCCAGCTGCTTGTCGTTAGCGCTGCCGTCCAGGATGGTCTCGATGGTCAGGGTAGCGGCATTCTCAACGGACAGGGGGATGAGACCAGTGGTCTCCAGGCCGTTTTCTTCAGCATAATCTTCACCGATGTAAGCAGCAACCAGGGTCCAGTTGCCAGCCCATGCGGTCACATCGCTCTCGCGGTCGAAAGTCATCATTTCTTCCGGATCGGAAGCCAGCACGGTGGCAGCATCAGCCAGAGCGATGCAGGGGAGCATCATCACAGCCAGGAGAAGAGCAAGAATCTTTTTCATCGTGGTAACACACTCCTTTTCTATGTCAGGCTATAAACCCAACAATACCATTTCCTCGATTATACCACAATTGGTTGCGTGTGTGCAAAGACTTTTTGCACAATTTACAATTGCTTCACAAAGTGGCGGTCAGAGATTACACACCGGAGTAAGCAGCGAAGCCGCAGTCGATGGGCAGCACCACGCCGGTGATGGCGGAAGCAGCAGTATCGTCCGTCAGGAAGAACACGCCGCCCAGCAGTTCCTTGCTGTCCACAAAGCGACCCATGGGGGTGCCGGCCAGAATCTTGGCGCTGCGGGCAGTGGGAGTGCCGTCCTCATTGAAGAGCAGGGCACGGTTCTGGTTGGAAACCAGGAAGCCGGGAGCGATGGCGTTGCAGCGGATGCCGCAGCCAGCAAAGTGGGTAGCCAGCCACTGGGTGAAGTTGGAGATAGCAGCCTTCGCGCCGGAGTAAGCGGGGATCTTGGTCAGCGGGACGTAGGCGTTCATGGAGGAGATGTTCAGGATATTGCCGCTCTTGCGGGCAACCATGTCCTTGGCAAAGGCCTGGGTGGGCAGCAGGGTTCCCTGGAAGTTCAGCTTGAACACGAAGTCCACACCGCTCTGGTCCAGGTCGAAGAAGGTCTTCTGGCCTTCCTTGGCTTCATGCTGATACTCGTTGTCGGTGGTAGCACGGGGGTTGTTGCCGCCAGCGCCGTTCACCAGAATATCGCAGGGACCGAGGTCAGACAGCACCTGCTGATGCACAGCTTCCAGAGCTTCAGGATCCAGCACGTTGGCCTTGTAGCCCTTGCAGATGTAGCCGGCAGCGGTCATCTCATCAGCCAGCTTCTTCACAGCATCCTCATTCAGGTCCAGGGCAGCCACCTTGGCACCAGCCTGGGCATAGGCGCGAGCCATTTCGCCGCAGAGCACGCCGCCTGCACCAGTCACAACAACAACCTTACCGGCAAAGCTTACATTCAAAGGCAGTTCCATGTTTCAATCGTCCTTTCAATTGTCAGTTGCATTTATTTTGAAAGAGGAAGGCGGTCAGTCAAGCGTGCCGCCGTTAGCCTCGATCAAACCGTTGAGATAAGCAGAACCAAGGGCACGGTCATACAGGCCGTAGCCGGGCTTGGCGTTGGAGCCAACCTCGCTCCAGATCATGCGGCCATGGTCGGGACGGAAGTAGCCGTCAAAGCCGGTTTCCACCAGTGCCTTCACGATGGCGTTCATGTCCAGACTGCCGTCCTTGGTCAGGTGACCGGATTCCTCGAAGGAAGTATCAGGCAGGATACGGACATTGCGCAGGTGCATGAAGCCAATGCGCTTCATAGCGGAGTACTTGCGGGTCAGCTTCGGGATGTCGTTCTTGGGGGAGCAGCCCAGGGAGCCGGTGCACAGGCACAGGGTGTTGGAGGGGCTGTCTACGATGGCCAGATAGCGATCCAGGTTCTCTTCGCAGGTAATCACGCGGGGGAGACCGAAAATCGGATAAGGCGGGTCATCGGGATGCAGAGCCATCACCACGCCGCACTCCTCAGCTACGGGGATCACCCGCTTCAGGAAGTACTCGATGTTGCTCCACAGGCCTTCCTCACCCAATTCGCCATAGGCGCGGATCAGGTCGCGGACTTCATCCTGGGTATAGCTGGAATCCCAGCCAGGCAGGTGAATGTCGTCCTTCAGGGGGTCGAGATCCTTCATCTGATCCCAGTACATCACCAGAGAGGTGGAGCCGTCAGCAGCCATCTTGTCCAGCTGGGTACGGGTCCAGTCAAACACGGGCATGAAGTTGTAGGTCACGCACTTGATGCCGTACTTGGCGCAGCGGCGGATGGACTCGCAGTAGTTGTCAATATGACGGTCACGCTCGGGCTTGCCCAGCTTGATTTCCTCCGTCACAGGGATGGACTCTACGATGTCGAATACCAGACCCTTTGCAGCGCATTCATCCACCAGATGCTTGATGGATTCTTCCGGCCAAACTTCGCCAGGCTTAACGTCATACACAGCGGAAACCACGGAGCGCATGCCGGGAATCTGACGGATCATGTCCAGCGTTACAGGATCGCTGTCACCGTACCAACGGAAAGAACTCTTCATACTTGTTTAGCTCCTTTACTGAATGGGTTTGCTATTCACATCGTCCATGGTCTTGTAGACTTCCATGGACTGCTCAAGGGTCATGCCGGAGGCAATGGCCTTCTTGCGGGCAGCGTTAACGGCCTGGATTTCCTTCATCTTCGCGCCGGTGAGGGTGTAGCCCTTCATGGCGATCAGCGTGGCCAGCCATGCGATCATGGGGATGACGCAGAACATGACGATGATGGCTACCTTGATGCCTGCGGAATAGGGCGTTGCGTCGGTGGGCAGCTCACTCAGGCCTGCGAAGAGCAGGAAGATGAAGGCCACCAGCGTCTGTGCCAGAGAGGAAACCAGCTTGTCGATCAGGGAGAACATGGTGCCCATGATGCCGGGAATGTACTTGCCGCTGCGATAGGTCTCGTAGTCGGAGCAGTCGGCCACCATGGGGATGGGCATGTCAGCCGTGGCGTAGTAAGCGCCGTAGCCCACGCCGAAGAAGAGGATGAACAGAATGGTGTACAGGTTGATGCTGCCACCGCCATTGAAGGGGAAGGACAGCGTCCAGTTGGGATTGCCGTACTGGCACAAGATCAGCAGAACCAGCACGCCCACGTAGCAGATCAGTGCCACGGAGACATAGCGGGTCAGGGAAGCCTTCTGACCCTGCTTCTGGGATGTACGAACAGACAGCAGGAAGAAAGGCACAGCGAAGACATAGCCAAGAACCATCATGGGCAGGTACAGGGAATTGTAGTTGCCCATCAGGATGCCGTAGAGAGCCAGCAGCACGGTGGTGTTGGTGGCGATAGCCAGAGCCAGCTTACAGCCGGCACCAGCAACCATCAGGCGCTGCATGGGCTTGTTGGCCTTGATGATCTGCACATACTCGGAGATCTTGACCTTCTCCTGCTTGGTGCCGCCGATGCCGTAGAACTCGGGACGGTCCTTTTCAGCAATGCCGATGATGGCCAGAAGGGTCAGCAGCACGGAGATCGCGATGCCGATGGGGGTGATGATGCGATACAGGGCGGGATCAGCATAGCCGGAAGTGACGACGACGCCATCCACCACCACGTCGAAATTCTTCTTGACCAGGGGAATCATGAACTGCATGATGCCCATGCCAGCCAGAGAACCGATGGTGTTGAAGATGGTGAACAGGGGACGCTGGCTGGGATCGTTGGTCAGCACCGTCTGGCCGGCACGGGTGCAGCTGGTCTGGAAGGTGTAGCCGATGACCCAGATGAAGTAGACCAGGGTGAAGAGGATGTAGCGCCATGCCATCTGGCTTTCAGGCACCAGAGGCAGCAGGCAGTACAGGGCGATAACGCTCAGTGCCATGATGACGCTGCCGATGATCATGAAGGGACGGAACTTGCCGATCTTCGTGCTGGTGCGATCCATGAGGGCACCGATAATGGGGTCGGTCACAGCGTCAGCAATACGCATGACGGTCACCATGATGGAGGCGAACATGCCCAGCTTCAGCACGCTGGAGCCGAACTGTGCCACGTAGGAGAGAATCAGAACGAAGTAGACGTTCGTCGCACCGTTGTTCAGCGGAAACAGCATCAGCTGATACGGCTTGGCGCGGTTCATACCGTCACTTGCGGTGGCGGAAGCGGTTTTTGCCATAGATGAATCTCCCTTCCTTTTGAATGAAACTTTTTGTGAAGCCTTCGTCAGGCGTCAACCCAGTTGGATTTCTGCGCGTTCTTAACCTTGCGGAGCTTGTAGCTCTCATTGGGCTTTTCCACCTTGCGGAAGCTGGCATTGTCGGAAACCTTGCCGGCAATGGCTTCCACGTGGATGTCGCCTGTCAGGGGCACGCGGAAGGTGAAGACGTGGTCGTCACGGGTCATTTCCCCGAAGGATTTGCCGTTGACCATCAGCCGCACGGTCTTTTCTGTGGAGTAAACCTTGATGGTGGTGGTGCTTTCGCAGCGCTCCACATACCGCTTGGAGCAGATGTGCACAAAGGATTCCTTGCTCCAGTTGGCCTTATAGAGGTAGAAACTGTCCTTCTTGGTCTTGCGGTCAAAGGTCACCAGACCCTTGTGATTCATGCCGGGCTCGCCGCCCTGATCACGGGCATCGGCTGCAAAATCAAACATATTCCACACGTGGGTTGCCCACATGTAGGGGTGACGCTTGAAGCACTTGACCATGAACTCGTGGTATTTGGCCTGATATTCCTCCGTGTGGTCGTTCCGACGGGGGTGGGAGGAATGCAGGTTCGGCATGCCTTCTGCGCCGTACTCGCTGTAGCCGAGGCAACGGTTCGGGTAGCACAGGTGGAAGAAGCCAATCCACAGATCATTGAGGAACATGCCGGGCACGTACCAGCCCAGGTACAGGTTCCAGCTGACCACGTCGGTGATGTGCGCGCTTCGATTGAAGGGGCCGCACATAGCGTAGCAGGCCAGGGTGGTGAAACGGGTGGGATCGGTGGAATGCACCAGGTCATTCAGCACATGATGATTGTCCAGCATGTCCTTCTTGTCCTTGGTGGAGATGGTGATCTCATTGGAAACGCCCCAGCACACGATGCTGGCATGATTGTAGTTCTGCTCAATGAGCTCCTTCATCTGACTGATGGTGTTTTCACGGCCGTCAGGCATGTGCTCACTGATGTAGGGGATTTCGGCCCACACCACCATGCCGTAGCGGTCGCACAGGTCGTAGAAGTACTGATCATGCTGATAGTGTGCCAGACGAATGGTGTTGGCGCCCAATTCGCGGATCAGCGCCATGTCCTCGTCGTGCATCTCACGGGTGATGGCGTTGCCCACACCCTTCCGATCCTGATGGCGGCTGACGCCGTGCAGGGGATAGGGCTTATCATTGAGGAAGAAACCCTTCTTCGGATCCGTCTTGAAGGAGCGGACGCCAAAGGGAATATCCAGGGAATCGGTGACCTCGCCATTTGCGACCACTTGCACGCGGCAGGTGTAGAGGTAGGGATCCTCGACGCCGTTCCAGCGGTGCGCTTTGGCCAAATGAAGGGTGGCATCTGCACCGGCGCCTTCTGCCACGGTATTGCCCTTGGCATCCAGCAGGGTGATCTTTACGTCACCGGCGGTAACACGGCTCTGCACCCGCACATCGGCATCATCCCCTTGGGGCACAGGCGTTACCCGCACGCCGCAGGAACCGAGATAATCCAGTGCAAAGTGCGCCTTGTTCACGATCACCAGCCGTACACCGCGGTAGATGCCGCCGTAGAAGGTGAAGTCAGCCTTTTGCGGGTAGACTTTGGTATTTTTGCTGTTGTCAACATCCACCTGCAGCTCGTTTGTGTCGGCAAGAAATGGCGTGATTTCTGCACGGAAGGTGGAATATCCACCGTCGTGGGTGCACAGGGGCTTGCCGTTGATGGTTACGGCCGCAGAGGCGTTGACACCATCAAACTCCAGCCACACTTCCTCACAGTCGGGCTGAAAGGAAGGACGGGCGAAGGTGTGAGTGTAACGGCACTGGCCACGCTTGTAATCGTTGCCGCCGTCCTGCCCGTCAATGTTGTTCCATGTGTGGGGGATGGTGACTTCGATGGTCTTACCATCAAAGCCTGTAAAGTGCCAGGGCTGACAAAGCTCAATGGTATGGCGCATAACGCACCTCCTTACTGTCAATGGATTGCAGGAAAAAACTTATGAAAGCAGAAACAGAAAACAGGCACGAAAAGAAGAACTCTGCCTCAGGCAAGGCAGAGCTGTAAGCACATCAGGCTTTGACAGTCTTCTCCTTGCGGGCGTAGATGGAAACTTCACCCAGCACGAAGGCGGCTACTGCGAGTCCTGCAAAGATCAGGAACTTGGAGTCGAAGCCTTTTTCATCAATGGCCACAAATACGTCACTGACGTACCAGTAGCAGCTATGTACAAAGAAGCAAAGGGAAACGCCGCTCAGGGCAGTTACCAGGGCAGAGGCCAGACCATAGCGGCGCATAGCCACCAGCACAACGCCTGCCACACAGGCAGCAATCAGCAGAATCATGGTGTAGGAATTGAAGCAGTTACGATTGGTTGCACCAAAGGTGCCGTTGATGACCTTGAAGTAAATACCGGCTGCCAGAGAGAGCACAGCCGCAATCAGGGTGGTGTAAACACCGAAGCCCTTCTTGGTGGAAGTTTCACTCATGGAAAAAACTCCTTTCAGCTTTCCCGATACACAGGAAGTGACCCTGCCTGCAAAGGCAGCGTCTGCCGCGCTGAGAGAGTGTGTCGGAATACACGTGAATGGTTGCTTCAAGACAATGAAACCGCACTTTCACCGTCGGATGCCAGCCACTCCGTAAAAGACAAATTTATTATGACATATTTGAACGAATTGTGCAATCCACACTTTTTGTGAAAAAGCGAACTGCGGATGATTTTTAACGGCGAAAGAGGTGAAACAGCGACAAAAAACACATCGCAGGCAGACACGATTGCACGTTCACGACAAAAACGTGACGCAAACAAGCACTTTCCGATGTCACGCCAAACTGGCGTACATGTACGACAAAAGACTTTCTATTTTGCTACAAATGTTATAAAATATAAAAAGCTAAACAGCTTTCAGGATGCGTGACTCATATCGCCGCGCAATGGGTCTGCCCTGGCTGTTGCCACCGTCGCCGCAAGGACGTGTGGCTCGAAGAAGCAGGTTTCTCATTTGGAAAGGAGAATCCCTCGATGAAGGCATCCAAGAAGAGAACACTCAAGAAGGTATTCTTGAATGTAACGGCAACTTTGTTTGCTGTCATTTTCACGGGCAACGTCATTGCCGGCGAGTGCGCTGGTCAGCTTAACTCCGCACTGGGTACCACCACCTCCAAGGTTGTGAGCACCGGTGAGGGCGAAGATGAAGGCTACGCCCGCTATTACGAAAGTCAGTATTCTTCCATCGCTGAACTGAAGGCCGCTGGTGAAGCAAAGGTTCGCGAGGTGGAAGGTGAAGGCATCGTTCTGCTGAAGAACGATCATAATGTGCTTCCTCTGCAGGCAGGCAGCGATGTGTCCCTGGTGGGTGTTACCATCCTGGACCCTGTGTACGGCGGTACCGGTTCCGGCGCTGTGGACGCCAATGGCGCTGCCAACTATCTGGACGTCATGAAGGATGCGGGCTTCAATGTGGTAGATGAAGCGTTGCTGAACTACTACACCGAAAAGGAAGCCAAGCGCAACACCCACGAGATCGGCGAGATCAAGTGGAGCAAGGTGAAGAAGAATAACGATGATACCATCGGCAACGGCGAAGACGTGATCTACGTGGTTGGCCGTGTGGGCGGCGAAGGCAATGACGTGACCGTGTCCATGGATGACACCCTGGATGACGATTACCTCAAGCTGAACGAAGACGAGCTGTCTGTGCTGGAAGGCCTGAACGAGCTGAAGCAGGATGGCAAGATTCGCTCCATCACGGTGATCATCAACAGCGCAAACCCCATGTCTGTGGGCTTCCTGAATGATCCTGCTTACGGCGTGGATGCTGCCCTGTGGGTTGGTTCCGTGGGTCAGACCGGTCTGTACGCTGTGGGCGATGTGATCTCCGGCAAGGTCAATCCTTCCGGCTCTCTGCCTGACACCTGGTGGACGGACAACCAGCTGAATCCTGTGCAGAACAATTTCGGTTCCTACACTTATGAGGATTCCGGCAGCTACGACCTGGGTGCCAATGCCAACAAGTACAATCAGTACGTTGTTTATCAGGAAGGCATCTATGTGGGTTATAAGTACACCGAGACCCGCTATGAAGATGTGGTGCTTGGCACGCCCAACGCCGGCAGCTTCACCTACACGGATAACGTGGCTTATCCCTTCGGCTACGGCCTGAGCTACAGCGACTTCACCATGAGCGACATGAAGGTCATCAAGTCCGGCACGGGCTTGGAAACCACCTACACCGTGTCTGTGAAGGTGACCAACACGGGCGCTGTGGCCGGCAAGAAGACGGTGCAGATCTATGCCCAGAAGCCTTACACCGAGTATGACAAGACCAACAGCATCGAAAAGGCTGCTGTGGAGCTTGTCGGCTACGGCAAGACTGCTCTGCTGGATCCCGGCGCCAGCGAAACGGTGATGGTTGACGTTCCTGAGTACTTCCTGACCAGCTATGACGCTTATGGTACGGGTGTGTACATCCTGGACGAAGGCACCTATTACCTGACTGCTGCTGACGACAGCCACGCTGCCGTGAACAACATCCTGAGCGCCAAGGGCATGACCACTGAAAACGGCATGACCGCTGAGGGCGATGCTTCCCTGGCCTACAGCATGGATTACACCTTCGATTCCACCACCTATGCTTCTGCTTACGGCACGGGCAATGCTGTGACCAGCCTGTTTGCAGATACTGATATCAACCGCTATGAAGGCCGCGGCGACAACTCCGTGGTGTATTATAGCCGCAGCGACTGGGAAGGCACCGTGACCTCTGGTTACGTGAAGCTGACCATGACCGCTCAGATGGCTGCAGATGCCAAGCTGGATGACAGCGATCTGCCCGATGACTCCGAAGCTGAATGGCCTACCATGGGTCAGGATGCCGGCCTCCAGCTGATCAACATGCTGGACTATGACTACGATGATCCCATGTGGGATACCTTCATGGATCAGCTGACCTATGAAGAAATGGCCAAGCTGTGCGCTAATGGCCTGCGCATGACCATCGATATCGATTCGATCGGCAAGCCCCTGACCACCGACCACAACGGTCCTTCCGGTGTTACTCAGAAGTACTCCGTGGGCGAGAATGGCTACGCTACCCAGACCGATGACCCCGACAAGAACATGAAGGGCACCTGCTATCCCTGCAACGGCATCATCGCTGCAACCTTCAACGACAAGCTGATCCAGGAAGTGGGCGAGCTCATTGGTGAAGACGCTATGTGGGCTGGCTACGCCGGCCTGTACGGCACGGGCCTGAACATCCATCGTTCTGCTTATGCCGGCCGCGTATTCGAGTACTACTCTGAAGACGGCATCCTGACCGGCCTGGTGGACAGTGCTGAAACTGTGGGTATCCAGAGCAAGGGCGTGTATGTGTACAACAAGCACTTCGTGCTGAACGATCAGGAAAATAATCGTGCCGGCATTGGTACGTGGGTGAACGAGCAGGCGCTGCGTGAAAATTACCTCCGCGCCTTCGAGCTGCCCATCGTGACCGCTGATGCGAAGTGCGTCATGACCGCCTTCAACCGTCTGGGTGCTCAGTGGGCAGGCGCTTACAGCGAACTGCTGACCGACTGGCTCCGCGGTGAGGCTGGCATGGAAGGCTTCGCTGTGACCGACATGTATGATGATACCTACATGGTGAAGGTCCACGAAGTGCTGGCTGGCAACGACATCCCCGATAACTACGTTGGCGATGACGTGTCCCAGTTTGCGGCCTATGGCCCCAACGGCTCCAACCCCAACAAGCTGGTGGCACAGGCTCTGCGCCTGTCCAGCAAGCGTGTGCTGTACACGGTACTGCACTCCCGCGGCATGGACGGCATCAGCCGCAACAGCAAGATCGTTGCTGTCACGCCTTGGTGGCAGATGACGCTGAACATTGCAACCGGCGTTCTGGGTGCGCTGACCCTGCTGGCACTGGTTCTGCTGGTGCTGGACATGGTGAAGGGCAAGAAGAAGCCTGAAGCAAAGAAGGCTGCGTAATCTTAGTCCTCGATTAACCATCGGAGTCATGGAAGAGTCACATCTTCCATGGCTCCTTTTTGTTGTGCAGTGCATTCAGCCGAAACATAATGCGAGGCAGTGCCTGGTATTTTGCATGCGAAAAGGCGATGCCTCGTGAAAGACATCGCCATGTTTCGTGAATTCTATGCGGTTCTATAAGGAGCAGGAAGGATAAGCACTGATGCGTGAACCATCCTTCTGCAATCCTTACACTGATTCGCTTACGCCTTCCAGCGCTACACCGTTCACATAGAGGGTATAGCCGTTGGAAATGACCTGAGAGGCATCACCTTCAAAGGAGGTAATGTAGCAATCAGCGGTCAGCGTCCAGGTGCTGGTGGAATCCAGAGAAACGTTCACTTCGCCTACTTCGGTGGAGACGGTTTCGCCGCGGCTGTTGGTGATTTCACCGGAAATGCAGCCGGTGAAGGAAGAATTCTCCGTCAGGCTCATGCTCAGGATGGAGTTGCTGCCCACGAGCACCTTGCCGCTCAGGGTCTGCGATACCGCGTTCAATTCGGCTTCATTGGTGGCACCGTTCCAGCCGTCATCACATACGGAGAACAGGATGTCGTCGGAATCCTCATTGATGATGGTCACGTTGTTCAACGTCACCACTGCGTGGGTGTTGGTGACATGGAACACATGACCGCTCTGGCTGGTCAGGCTGCCGCCTGTCATGGAGAAGGCGGAAGTGCCGGAATCGGCATCACCGGACATGGACTGATAAATCATGATGGAGTCGAAGAAGGTAGCATGGCCGTTGCACTGGGTGTTGTTTACGGTGAAGTCACAATTCGTCAGGGTGATGCTGTTCTTGCCCTCGATGCATACGCCTTCGGAGAGGTTTGAGGTAAGCTCTGCGTTGGAAACGGTAATGTTTGCTGTGGAATAGATGGCAGGGGAGCCAAGACCATTCGTGGTGTAGCTGCCGCCGTCCACCACGACTGTTCCGCCGCCGCGGTCCGTGCGGATCGCTGCGGAAGAAGTGCCGCTGGTTTCAATGGTCAGGTTGCTGGCGTAGGTCACTCCGCCGCCGGTGGTCATAATGCCGCCGGAGCCGTCGCCAGTGGTGGTAATGGTGGAATCGGAGATGGTGACGGTGGTGCCGTCGCCCGCTGCGCCGTTGGTGCCGCCATTGCCGCCGTAGGAGAAAACACCGTTTGCGCCATTGGCACTGGAGGTAATGGCAGCGCCCGTGATGGTCACGTTGGCGCCATCCTTGGCCAGCACAGCAGCGTTCAGACCATAGAAGTTGCAGTTGTCGCCGCCGTCGGAGTCACCTGTTTTCGTGGCGGTAAAGTCGCTGACAGTTACGCTGTCTGCTGTGGAAATGAGCAGGGCGCTTTCATCAGCAGTTTCGGAGACGTAGGTTTCGCCGCTCAGCTCAGCAGCGGAAGTGATTTCAGTAGCGCCTGCATAGTGAATGTCCTTGGAGGAGCTCATACCGGGGCCGCCGCTGGGGGGATTGCCGCCAGGCATGCCCATGCCGGCAGAATTTTCACTCAGCCAGGCGGAAATAGCATCGCGCTCGTCGCTGGTGATGGTACCGTTTGATACCAGCTCGTCCAGCTGGGTATCGGACAGCATCATGCCCATGCCGCCTTGCATCTCGGGAGCAGAGCCGCCTTGGGCGCCGCCAGGCATCTCGGGAGCAGAGCCGCCCTGGTCACCTTCGGGCTTTTCGGGAGCAGAGTCTGGCTTGTCGGTGTCAGACTGCTCGCCGTCAGGCTTTGCAGGGGCAGATTCGCCAGACTGGCCATCAGGCATTTCGGGTCGGCTGGATTCCAGATAAGTATTGATGGCATCCAGCGTTTCCTGGCTGATTATGCCCTGAGTGACCAAATCCTGCAGGCCACTGGGCATGGTCATGGTTTCAGCAGCAGGTGCACTGTTGGTGCTTGTTGCTTCATCGGCAAAGGCGCAGGACATGCAGCTTATGGACAGCGCCAATGTCATCGCAAGAACTTTCTTCATGATTGATATTCCTCCTTTTTCGTGAGCGGCTCATGGGAGCCTCTCAACGACAACCATTCTAGCGTCATCTTTTGAAGAAAGATTGAACCGAATCTGAAGATTAGATGAAGAAAAACAGCGTGAGAAGATCGTAAAGTGACCCTCTCACGCTGTTTGCTGTTACATTTCCGTGTATCCCATCAGATAACGGTCAATTTCCCGAGCGGCGTTGCGGCCTTCACTGATGCCCCACACCACCAGAGACTGACCGCGGCGCATATCGCCTGCAGCAAATACTTTTTCTACATTGGTTCTGTAATCATCGCCTGCGGCAACGGTTCCGCGGGAATCAACCTCCACGCCAAAGGCCTCCGGCACGGAACGCTGACATCCAACGAAGCCAGCTGCAATCAGCAGCAAATCGCAGTTAATTTCATGCTCGCTGCCCTGCACAATGTCCCGACCTTTTAGAGAAACGAGCTTCAGCCCACGCACATGGCCGGCGTCATCCTTCAGAATTTCGCTGACGGTGGTTTCAAACAGGCGGGGATCCTGCCCAAAGACGGCAATGGCTTCCTGCTGGCCGTAATCGGTCTTCAGCACACGGGGCCATTCGGGCCAGGGATTCGACTCAAGACGCTCTTCCGGGGGCTTCGGCATCATTTCCAGCTGGGTAACACTGGCGCATCCCAAGCGGATAGACGTACCAACGCAGTCGTTACCCGTGTCGCCGCCGCCAACGATGACGACATGCTTGCCTTTGGCATCAATTGCATCTGCCGTGCCAAGCAGGTGCTTGGTGGCAGCTGTCAGGAAGTCCACTGCAAAGTGCACCCCTTTGGCATCACGTCCGGGAATATTCAGATCACGGGGCTGACCTGCGCCGCAGCAGAGCAAAACGGCATCGTACTCTTCCCTGAGTTTGCCTGCATCGACAGTTACGCCTACCTCGGCGTTGGTGATGAAGGTGATGCCTTCCTCTTCCATCAGCTTGATACGGCGAGCTACAATCTGCTTGTCCAGCTTCATGTTGGGAATGCCGTACATCAGCAGTCCGCCGGGACGGTCTGCCTTTTCATAAACGGTGACGCTGTGACCGCGGTGATTCAGCATTTGTGCGGCAGCCAGACCAGCGGGACCGCTGCCGACGATGGCAACCTTCTGTCCGCTGCGGACGCGGGGCGGCTTAGGCTGCATCCAGCCCTTTTCGTAGGCTTCCTCGATGATGGCCAGCTCGTTGTCATGCACCGTAACACTTTCACCATTGAGATTGCAGGTGCAGGCAACCTCGCACAGGGCGGGGCACACGCGGCCTGTAAACTCTGGAAAGCAATTGGTTTTCAGCAACCGATCCAGCGCGTGACGGGTGTTGCCCAGGTACAGCATGTCGTTCCATTCGGGAATCAGGTTGTGCAGGGGACAGCCGGTATACATGCCATTCATCTTCTCGCCGCTCTGGCAGAAGGGGACGCCGCAGTTCATGCAGCGGGCAGCCTGCTCGCGCCGTGCCTTTGGAGGAAGCGGCAGCTTGAATTCATTGAAATCCTGAATCCGCTCCAGCGGATC
>CAVEUM010000001.1:48973-138293 GCA_963618735.1 bacterium
GGATCTCTCCACGTGATATTTTTACGCGGATACAGCAAAAATCCATCAATCTTGCCCATTTCCGCTCACCTGCCCTTTGTAGTTTCGCGGAATGCTTCCATTTCCGCTTCGTCACGAGTCATGCCCTGCGCTTCACAGTGGGCGATTGCGCCCAGCATGCGCCGATAGTCTCTGGGAATAATCTTCTTAAACCTGTGCACCGCGTTGGGGAAATCGGCAAGAAGCGCCCGTGCCTTTTCCGAACCTGTTTCTTTCAGGTGGATTTCCAGCATGCTCTTCAGCGCTTCCAAGTCATGATCGGCGGAGAGCTCCTCAATATCGACCAGCTGCTTATTGACGCGCAGGTACAGGTCGTGATTCTCATCCAGCACGTAGGCAACGCCGCCAGACATGCCGGCAGCAAAATTGCGTCCCGTCTTGCCCAGCACGGCTACGCAGCCGCCCGTCATGTATTCGCAGCCGTGGTCACCGACGCCTTCTACCACAGCGGTGGCGCCGGAATTGCGGACAGCGAAACGCTCGCCGGCACAGCCGCACACGTAGGCTTCACCGCCGGTGGCACCGTATAGTGCCACATTGCCGATGATGATGTTCCTGTCGGCCTCATTTTTCAGCGCTTCGGGAGGATAGACAGCCAGCTTGCCGCCGGAAAGTCCCTTGCCGAAGTAGTCATTGCTGTCGCCGCACAGGCGGATGGTCATTCCTTTGGGGATGAACGCGCCGAAGGATTGCCCGCCGCCGCCGTTGGCATGCACGGTGTAAGTATCTGCAGGCAGAGCACTTCCATGGGCGCGGGTGACCTCGCTGCCAAAGATGGTGCCAAAGGCACGGTCAGTGCTGGATACATCAATTTCCACCGTCTGGGGCTTGGTGCTGTTGAGCTTGAACTTCTTCAGCAGAACACGCTCATCCAGTGTACGCTCGGTGTGGAAGTTGAAGGTGTTGTCCTCCTCGCGGTGCTCATTGATATTGCGGCCAATCACATTGGACATGTCGATGACGTTGGCACGGGGAGCAACCTGCTTTTCACGCACACGGAGAAGATCACCGCGGCCTACCAGGTCGTTCACACTGCGCACGCCCAATTTGGCCATGATTTCGCGCAGCTCCTCTGCTATGAAGAGCATGAAGTTCATCACGTATTCCGGCTTGCCCTTGAAACGCTTGCGCAGCTCGGGGTTCTGGGTGGCAATGCCTACAGGGCAGGTGTCCAGGTTGCACACACGCATCATCATGCAGCCCATGCAGACCAAGGGAGCTGTGGCAAAACCAAATTCCTCGGCGCCCAACATGCAGGCGATGGCCACGTCACGGCCGCTCATCAGCTTGCCGTCTACCTCGATGGCCACACGGGAACGCAGGCCATTCAGCGACAGGGTCTGATGTGCTTCTGCGATGCCAAGCTCCCAGGGAAGACCTGCGTTGTGAATGGAGCTTCGGGGAGCTGCACCCGTACCGCCGTCACTGCCGGAAATGAGGATGACCTGTGCACCGGCTTTGGCGACACCTGCGGCAACCGTGCCGACACCAGCCTCACTGACCAGCTTGACGCTGATGCGTGCGCGGCGGTTGGCACACTTCAAATCATAAATGAGCTGCGCCAGGTCTTCAATGGAGTAAATATCATGGTGCGGAGGCGGAGAAATCAGGCTGACGCCGGGGGTGGACATGCGGGTGTGTGCAATCCATGGGTATACCTTGCCGCCAGGCAGGTGACCGCCTTCGCCAGGCTTGGCACCCTGCGCCATCTTAATTTGAATTTCCTCAGCGCTCAGCAGGTATTCACTGGTAACGCCGAATCGGCCGGAAGCGACCTGCTTGATCTTTGAACCGCGCTCAGTGTTGAGCCGCTCCTTGCGCTCGCCGCCCTCGCCGGAATTGGAACGTCCGCCCAGGCGGTTCATGGCCTCTGCCAGGCATTCGTGGGCTTCCTGCGAAATGGAACCATAGCTCATGGCACCCGTCTTGAATCGCTTCACAATCTCGCTGGCAGGTTCAACCTCTTCCAGCGGAATGGGTGTGCAGTGCTCAAAGTCGATGTCCAGCACGCCGCGCAGGGTGTGGGGCTTGGTTTCATCGTCCACCAGGGCGGTATAAGTGCGGAACAGATCCATATCCCCTGTACGGGCGGCTCGCTGCAGGGTGGTAATGGTCTGCGGATTGTACATGTGGTCTTCTTTGTCGCAGCCGCTGCGCAGGCGGTGATAGCCTGTGGAATCCAGCGTGGTATCGGTTTCCAGATCCAGCGGGTCAAAGGCGCGGCTATGACGATAAATCACATCTTCATTGATTTCTTCCAGACCAATGCCGCCCACACGGGAAACAGTGTTGGTGAAATAATGATCGATAACATCCTTGCGGATACCGATGGCCTCGAAAATCTGCGCACTCTGATAGGATTGCAGCACAGAAATACCCATCTTGGAGGCCACGCGGCTGACACCGTGGGTCACGGCATCGATGTAATCCTGCTCGGCATCGTGCTCGTTCTTGTCCAGCAAGCCCACGCTGATCAGCTCATCCACACATTCCAGCGCCAGGTAGGGGTTCACGGCACGGGCACCATAGCCCAGCAGCAGGGCAAAGTGATGAACATCACGAGGGTCGGCGGTTTCCAGAATCACGCTGACGGCGGTGCGGCGGCGGGTGCGAATCAGGTGCTGCTCCAGTGCGGACACGGCCAGAAGAGAAGGAATGGCCATGTGATTTTCGTCCACGCCGCGGTCGGAGAGGATGAGCACATTGGCACCATTTTTGTAGGCACGGTCACACACAACGAACAGGTGATTCAGGGCATGCTCCAAGGTTTCGCTGCGGTAGTACAGCATGGGAACGACCGCCACTCGCAGGGAGCTCTGCTTGGAATTCTTGATGCGCTGCAAGTCGCTGTTGGAAAGAATGGGCTGTTCCAGGCGAAGAACCGCACAGTTTTCGGGCTTGTCCTGCAGAAGATTGCCGTCACTGCCCACATATACGGCGGTGTCCGTCACGATCTTTTCGCGAATGGCATCGATAGGCGGATTGGTCACCTGCGCGAAAAGCTGACGGAAATACTCAAACAGCGTCTGATGCTTGTCGGACAGCACGGCCAGCGGAATATCGGCACCCATGGAGGCAGTCGGTTCCGCACCGGCACGCGCCATGGGAAGAATGACTTCCTTAACTTCCTCGTAGGTATAGCCGAAAGCTTTGTACAGGCGGTCGCGGGCATCCTGATTCAGCTTTGGTGCGGCATGGGACGGCAGGGGAAGATCACTCAGGGACAGCAGATTGCTATCCAGCCATTCGCCGTAAGGACGGCGGGCGGCATAGGATTCCTTCAATTCATCATCGCCGATGATGCGACCCTGTACGGTGTCTACCAGCAGCATCTGTCCGGAACGCACGCGGGATTTGCACTTGATTTTCTCCGGAGGAATATCCAGCACGCCAACCTCGCTGGAGAGGATCAGCATGTTGTCGGTTGTGATGTAGTAGCGGGAGGGACGCAGACCGTTGCGGTCCAGCACCGCGCCCATGATGTCGCCATCGGAAAAGAGGATGGAAGCAGGGCCGTCCCAGGGCTCCATCATGGTGGCATAATAGCGGTACAGGTCGCGGCGGGTGCGGGAGATATCACGCTCATTCTGCCAGGGCTCGGGGATGGTCATCATCACGGCCAGGGGCAGAGGGACACCGTTCATCATCAGGAATTCCAGGGTGTTGTCCAGCATGGCAGAGTCACTGCCCGTGCCGCTGATGACGGGCAGAATCTTGTCCATATCCTGCTCCAAAAGGGGCGAAGTCATGGTTTCTTCACGCGCCAGCATGCGATCCACATTGCCGCGAATGGTGTTGATTTCGCCATTGTGGAGGATCAGACGGTTGGGGTGGGCACGTTCCCAGCTGGGGAATGTGTTGGTAGAAAAGCGCGAGTGCACCATGGCAATGGCGCTGACGAAGCGCTCGTCCTGCAGGTCAGTGTAAAACGCGCGCAGCTGCGATACCAGGAACATGCCTTTGTACACAATGGTTCGGCTGGACATGGAGCACACGTAGGCGCCGTCACAGCTCTGTTCAAAGGCACGACGCGCCACGTAAAGGCGACGGTCAAAGTCCAGACCGCGGGCAAGAACCTTGGGGCGCGCGATGAAGCACTGCTCGATGAAAGGCATGCAGGCGTGGGCACGGCTACCCAGAATTTCCGCATGAACGGGCACTGTGCGCCAGCCCAAAACAGCGAGGCCTTCCTTTTGCAAAACGATTTCCATCAATCGGTGCGCCTGGGCACGCTTCAAGTGATCCTGAGGCATGAAGATCATGCCGACACCGTAGTCACGCTCGGCAGGAAGGGTGAATCCCAGCGCCTGAGTGATGAAAAAGGCGTGGGGAATTTGTGTCATCACGCCCACGCCGTCGCCAGTACTGCCGTCGGCGTCTTTGCCTGCACGATGTTCCAGTTTTTCAACGATTTTCAGTGCCTGATCCACAACACTGCGCTTTTTGCGGCCGCTGATGTCGGCCACGGCTCCGATGCCGCATGCGTCATGCTCGAATTCAGGCCGATAGAGCCCGAGCTCTCTTTCTTGCTGATTCATGGCTGTATATTCCTTTACTCGCCAAAAATAAGTTTGCAGAGCATAGAACGCCCGCTGCACGAACGCCTTTGCTCTGCAAAATTCATCATAGCAGATTTGAAAGGGCATGTCAATGCAAGATAGCCTTGCAAAAACTTTCAGAACAAAGAAAAAACCGTCGCGTTCATCCTGAAAAACGGATGAAGCGACGGCAGAATATGCAATTATGAAAGGATGGTCCTTACAGCTTCACGGCCTTTTCCAGGCGGAGGCTCAGCACAGCCGCGAGGGCAATTTTCACAGCGTCAAAGGGAAGATAAGGCAGAACACAGATGCCCAACACCTGCCCCAAGGTATAAGCACTCTTCATACCGCCGGCTTCCTGCTGCATCAGGTCGGTCATGGTGGCGATTTCCGCATTGTGCGCCGCTACGGACTGTTGGTTGATAATCATGAACCAAACTGTGCCGAAGGCGTAGCATACCAGCACGCCAAGCACCATGGCCACAATGTAGCGAATCAGCTTGACAGCAGTGTTTTCCTCCTTGCTGAAGCGGCACTTGTGCACCAGAAGCGACGTCACATACACGGCAGGAATAAAGCCGATGATGTAGCCGCCGGTGATGCCGAAGAGTTTGCCCACGCCGCCGGTGAAGCCGGCAAACACGGGCAAACCGATGAGGCCAATGAGCACATACGCCACAACGGACATGGTGGCAAGGCCGGGGGTCAGCAGCGCTGCGCAGATGAGCACAGCCAGAAGCTGCAGCGTGACGGGAATGGAAAAAATGTTGATGGAAATCCAGGCACAGACGCACATCAGTGCCGCGAACAGGCCGCAGAGACAGAGCTGCTTGCTGGTCATTTTCTGCATGAGGAATCATCCTTTCTGAATTTGCGTAAACCAGAAGTGAAATTCACGTTTACACATTATACTGACGAAGAACCTCCCTGTCAAGCAGGATGAAGCAAATTCATAGCGAAATGTATAAGATGGAACCTTTTCTGCTGGGAGGAAAAACATTTGAGCGCAAAGAAAAATGCCGCGTACAACGTGGCATATCGGGTATTTTCCATTCTGCTGCCGCTGGTAACCGCACCCTACCTGACCCGTGTGGCGGGGCAAGCAGGCAAGGGACTGTACGATTACGCATGGTCCATCAGCGAAATTTTTGTCATCATTGCCACCATGGGTCTTACGGATTACGGCGTCCGTGCGATTGCAAAGGTGCGGGATGATCGGCAACGTTTAAGCAAAACCTTCTCGGAAATTTATGTTATGCAGGTCATCGTGTCTTTTGCGGTGCTGCTGGTGTGGCTTGGATATGTGGCCTTTGGCGCGGGGCAGGAGAAGACTATCGCCCTGCATCTGACCATGATGTCCGTCAGCTGCCTTGTGAATGTGGACTGGTGCCTGATGGGACTGGATCAGTTCAAATCCATCGCGTTGCGCAATACGTGCGTGAAGCTCCTTGCGGCGGCAAGCGTGTTCATCTTTGTGAAAGACGCGAACGACCTGTGGATCTATGGTCTGGCTTGGTCTGCCGCGACGCTGATAGGCTGTCTTGTGTGCTGGCAGAACCTGAAGGGAAGACTTTCTTTTCAGAAGGTCAGACTTCGGGATGCCATGAAGCACTTTCCGCCCTGCGCACTGCTGCTGGTATCTGTGCTGGCGGTGCGCGTGTACCGCACCATGGATAAGATCATGGTGGGTGCTATTGCCGGCATGGCGCAAAACGGCCTGTACAGCAGCGCAGAGCAGATCATCTATTGCCTGAGCGGATTTATCTCCGCCATTGGTACGGTGCTGATGCCGAAAGCATCTAATTTGCAGGCACACGGGGAAGAAGAGAAAATTCGCGGCTTTATGGAGCTGTCCATGAAGCTGATGATGTGCATGACCTGCGCCATGGCCTTTGGCGTGGCGGCTGTTGCGGATACCTTTGCACCGCTGTTTTACGGGGATGATTTCGCTTATTCCGGCACGCTGATGGTGCCGCTGGGCTTTACCCTGATCCTGATCGGCTTTGCAAACGTGGTGCGCACCCAGTGGATCCTCCCCAGGGGAAACGATAAGCTGGTGCTGAAGGCCGTGTCCACTGGTGCGGTGGTGAATCTCATCGTGAATGGCCTTCTCATCCCCAATATGGGCGCCATGGGTGCGGTCATTGGCACACTGTTTGCAGAATTCAGTGTGCCGCTGGTGCAGTTCATTTTTCTAAGAAAAGAGCTCCCGTATCGTCGGTTCCTGCGCTATGCCGCCACCTATGGGGTGATTGGACTTGTTATGCTGGTCTGCGTTCGTCTTCTGGGCACGGTGCTGGATGCTTCCTGGCTGTCGGTGGCAATCTGCGTGCTGGCGGGCATGGGCGTGTACGGCGCACTGTGCCTCATCTGGTGGAGAAAAACGAACGAACGGGAGATCCTGAAGTTTGTGCATCTGAGCAGGCTTGCAAAGAAACAATGATTACAGGATGACCACGCTCTCCATGCAGGTAGCGCATGCCCAGCATCGGTCGTAGCGCTGACCAAGGCGCTCTGCCGCGTGACTGGCTGCCTCATTAGAGGCAAATACGCCAAAGACGGCGGAACCGCTGCCGGTCATCCAGGATGTGACGGCACCTTCTGCACGGAGCATGGCGATGGCGTCCCCAATGGCAGGACGCATGGTTTCACTAACGCCCTGCAGCACATTGCCGAGGCTCATGGAAAGCAGCGGCAGGTCGCCGTTTTTCAGGGCTTCCATGGCGCCTGATGTGTTGGGTCTAACGGGAGAAGCATCCAAATGATAGGCCTTAAAGACGGCGCCTGTGCTCAGGCCTTCACAGGGCTGAATGACGCACAGCGGCATCATGGCAGAGCAGGGCAGAGGGGTCATGTCCTCACCGATGCCCTGCACGTGCTGCAAACCACCACGCAGGCAGAAGGGCACGTCTGCCCCGAGGCGAAGGCCGATGGCCTCCAGCTCGTCAGGGGATAAATGCAACCCCCATAGCTGATTGAGACCAATAAGCACCGCGGCGGCATCGGCACTTCCGCCGCCCATGCCGGCACCTACGGGAATACACTTGTGCACGTGAATGCGCGCACCCCTGGTGCAGTGAGTGTGCTCCTTCAGCGCCATGGCGGCTCGCCACGCTAAGTGATGCTCATCCGGCGGAAGATAAGGTGTGCCGCTGCAGGTTAACAGAATTTCGTCCGCAGGCTCGATATCGATGGTGTCGGCGAGCGTCACGGGTTGCATCAGCATATCCATGAAATGATAACCATCTTCCCGCACGCCGGTAATGTCCAATGTCCAGTTGATCTTTGCTCTTGTCATCAGTCGCATGATGATCCCTCCATGAACATCATACCTTCTCAATGAAAAAATTGCAAGTTCCTGCTGCCTGTGGTATACTGAAAGTCATCAAAGGGAAGGAGAATTCCATGCAAAAGACAATTCCTGTTTTGCTTACGATTTCTGGTCGTTCGCAGGATTTCCCCGGTGAGGAAGAAGAACCGGTTCGCATCATGACCACGGGACAATTGAACGTGTCCGGCGGCAGTTATACCCTTCGTTACCAGGAAACTCAGCCCGAGGATGAACAGGGCAGGCTGAGCACGCAGAACATTACCCTGCAAATGCAGCCTGGCCGCGTGATCATGAACCGCGAGGGTGAGTTTGGTACCTCCATGGTGTTCATTAAGGGACAGCGGTTCGAGGGTGCCTATCACACGCCCTACGGCGATTTGGAAATGGCCGTGTACGCGACCCGTGTTAACTGCAAGCTGACGCCCGAGCATGGCACAGTGCATCTTCAATATCAGCTGGACATGCAGGGTTCCTACAGTGCCATGCATGAGCTGAATCTTGAATATGCGATCAGTGAATCTGCATGCTGACGGAGCTTCGGAAAAACGTCGCTGAGATGCTCAGCCAGTGTCCCGCGCGGCGGCCTTGCGCTGTGCGCAGAAGCCTTACAGCAGATGCTTTGCTGGCCATCGACCTTCCACAGGCCGCAGAGACGGCTTCGGTGGAAAAATTTCTGCGTCTGGCGCAGCAAAATGGCTGGAAGACACGCATTGAAAAAGGCTGGATCCTCCTGGATCATGCACTGCCGCTTCCTCCGTCGCATGCGGAGGCAGAGGTAAATGGCCGCCTGGCAAATACGCTTCAGCTGCTGCGGCTGCATCCTTCCGATGCAATGGACGAGGCGGCGCTCCGAGCACTGGCCAAAGCTGTGGAGGAAGGACAGCGCAGCGTTGAGCGTCTCTGCAACGCTCTGGCACAGGAGTGGGCGATACGGCTTCGTCAGCATGAAATGCTTCCGGGAGCGCTTCTGCCCTATCTTCAGTATGCGGCTTATCTGCTTGAGAAAAGGAGCAATGCCTCATGATTATTACCTGCATTGGTCATGCCATGTTTCTGATGGAATTGGACAATGGCATGCGCATTCTTACTGATCCTGTGGATCATGGAAGCGGCTATCTCGTCAATCCTGTGAAGGCGGATGCGGTGCTGGTATCGCACAAGCATCATGACCATGCTGCGCTGGAAAACGCGCCTGACGCTCAGGTGATTGACCGTGAGGGTCTGCACACGCTGGCTGTGGATGTGAAGGTGACGGCGGTGCACTCCTGGCATGATGACGCCCAGGGTGCCAAGCGCGGGGACAATCTGCTCTTCCTTCTGGAGGCGGAAGGCCTTCGCGTGGCACATTTGGGCGACCTTGGACATTTGCCGACCAAGGAGCAGGTGGCTGCACTGGCTCCTGTGGATGTGCTGATGATTCCTGTGGGCGGTTACTATACCATTGACGCGTCCCAGGCGAAGCAGACGGCAGAAATGCTTGGCGCGCGGGTCATTCTGCCCATGCATTACCGCACGAAATATAATGCGGACTGGCCGATTGCTCCCGTGGAGGATTTCCTTGCGCTGTACAGTGAGAAGGATATTGGCCGTCAATCCCTGCTGCGGGTCACCAGCGGCGATCTTGTCTGCCAGAAAAAGGTCTGCCAGCTGGAAGCTCAGCTGAAAGGGTGACAGATTACAGCATGGATATGGAGCAAACCCTGTTGGACGGGGGCTTTGCACGGGTGATAACGCTCAGTGCTGCAGCGTGCGGCGCGGCCGATCATGGTACGCTTTTGCTGGCTTTCTGGACGTATCAGGCGGAAAAAGAACCTGCCGACCATGATGCGTGGATTCACCCGTATTATTACGCTTCTCAGAAGGCATACCGCACGGCGGAAGCGGCAGTGGAGGCCTCGGCAGGTGAATGGACGCTGCGGGATGACATTCGGGTAAAGCCGATTTTCGCGCGTCTCCCGGGCTTTACCCAGGGCAGAAATACCCTGTCCTATATGGAAAAAGCGGGAAGCCGCTTTCATGTGCAGATTATGCTGACAGAGCAGGATCTGCCTGTGACGCATACGCTGGAAGCACCCCATGAGCTTCATTGCGGCAAGTGCACCAAATGCATGCAGGCCTGCCCAACAGGAGCTATTGACGAGGAAGGGTACCATCGGGAAAAATGCCTGCGGAACTGGATGATGTCCGGTAAGCCAATTCCGGAGGATATGCGGCACATGGGCAACAGGCTTCTGGGGTGCGACAGCTGTCAACGGTGCTGTCCTCATCAGATTGAACCGAGCGGGGAAAGCAATGCACCGATTTCTCTGAAAGAATTATTGCAGAATCCGAAAGAAACCACTATGGCGCTTCGGCCGATTATCGGAAGCAACATGGCCATTACGAATCGTGTGCTGGGGCAGGCCTGCCTTGTGGCAGGATGCAGCGGTGATCGATCCCTGCTGCCGCTGCTGAAGAATCTCGAAAAGCATCCGTCGCCATTGGTGGCGGAGCACGCATCCTGGGCGGTTCAGCAGTTGGAATGAAGGCTTTAGACGGTTGCAGAGGAAAAATCTCGATGAAATGAAAATAATACCAATTTGTCCGTTACACAAGCAAAGCCCCTGCTTTCAGAAAAGAGAAAGCAGGGGCTTTTGGCGGCAGACTTGGGCGTTTGCTGCAGATTCTATCGTTGACGCAGAACTTACTCCTTGTCGCGCATCAGGTCGTACATCATGATGCCGGCTGCAATGGCTGCGTTCAGAGATTCAGCACCGCCGCGCATGGGCAGACGAAGCTTGTGGGTCGCCTCGGCCTGTACCGCGGGGGAAACACCATTGCCTTCGTTGCCAATGATCAGACAAAATTTGTTGCCGACAGGTTCACGGTGAAAGAATGGTGTTCCGTCCAGCTGAGAGGAAAGGATGCTCCAACCTTCAGAGCGCATGCCGTGCAGGGTATCGGCAAGCTGATCCGTGATGGTGATGGGCATGCGGAAAATGCTGCCCATGGTGGCGCGCAATACCTTGGGGCTGAAGACATCGGCACACTTGTCGCTCATAATCACACCGTCAAAACCGGCAGCGTCAGCGGTGCGAAGAATGGTGCCTACATTGCCGGGATCCTGCACATCATCCAGCGCCAGCAGGCAGGAGCCGACAGCCTTCACGGTCTGCATCCGCACGATGGCGGCAATCCCCTGGGGCGTTTTGGTATCGCACACGGCGGCCAGCACGTGGTCGGGCAGAAGGTAGGCTTCGATGCCATCAGGCAGGGAAAAATCCTGCGCGTGGCTTTCACTTACAAGAAGGGTCTCCACCTGAAAGGAAGAGGACAGCGCTTCTTCGACCATTTTGCGGCCTTCCACCAGGAAGCAGCCGCTTTCTTTGCGCCCTTTGCGATCCTTCAGGCCGCGCCAGGCGATGATTCTTGGGTTCTTAAGGCTGGTCAGGGATTCCATGAGGTTCAGCCTCCTTTGCGTCAGCACGCATATTCAGCAGCATGCCGATGGCAACGGCAATACCGCCAAGCACGGTGCCCAGGGAGAAGCGTCCGGCGAAGGCGTCAATGATAACGCCTGAGAAAATTTCACCAACAAAGGTGATCACAGACATTTGCAGGGCAGACAGCCGAGGCGTTGCCACATTGCACAGGAAGATGCCCAGCGCGCCGACTGCGCCGCCAAGATACGCGGTGATTGGCAGCCCGGCGACAGGAAACGAGGCATTCATGGAGAAACCGGAAACGGCGAAAATCAGAAAACTTCCTGCCAGACCCGTTACATAGTTCATCAGTGTGGAATGACCAACGCCGGCTGTATTGGCCAGCGAGGCATTGATAGTGCGGGCAATGACGATGGTATAGCCGCTCAAAAAGCCCAGCACGATGGCAAGAATCATGCTTCCGCCGCTGCCGATAGAACCGTTGGAAAGCAGAAGCATCAGCGCGCATCCCACCGTCATGATAAGAATGGCCAGCGCCTTCTCCTTGCGGAAGGCATGCTTCTGTGCACCGAAAAGACCGAAGTGATCCACAATGGCGGAGCAGGTAATCTGCCCAAGAAGCATCAGCACCAGGTTAAGCGTAACGCCCAGTACACTGACACTGCTATTGGAACAAAGCACGGTAAGAATACCCACCACACCGCCAAGATACTGGCTCCATTTGGCCTTCTGCTTGCGTCGGCTCCAGCCGCACAGCGCCGCAGGGGTGAGAACGATGAGTCCCGCCAGGTGAATGAAGGTGGTGGAGAACCAGTTGCCGTAGGTGGTGGAAAGGGTGGCGTTAAAGGAATTCATAACGGTAATCAGAACGCCATAAAAACATGCAATGAGGCTATACTTCATAAAATATTGTCTACCATCCGTTTCTGTCACTTAGTTGGTTCCGCGGAAGCCTTTGCCGATGATTTCCCCTGTGTTGGTAATGAGAATAAATGCGGTAGGATCCACACGCTTGACCTCGCGGCGGAGAAGCACAGCCTCGCGGCGATTGATGACAGTGAGAATCACGGTGCGTCCTTCATGGGTGTATGCACCTTCACCTTGCAGTTCGGTGGCACCGCGTTTCAGGTTTACGGTGATGTATTCCACAATTTTTTCCGGGTGGGCGGTGATGATGTGGAAACACTTGTGGGTGTTGATGTTTTCAAGCACCATATCCACCATCACGGATTTGATGATCAGGCCAAGCACGCAGAAAATGCCTGTATCCATGCCGAAGGCCACGCAGGCAGCAAGGGTGATGATACAGTCTGAGCACATGAGCGCCGTGCCAATGTTCAGGCTGGTGTACTTCCGAAGAATCATGGCCACAATATCCGTGCCGCCGGAGGATGCATCCAGATTGAACAGGATGGCCGAGCCTACTGCAGGAAGACCCACGGCAAACAACAGCTCTGCAAAGGGCTGGGAGGTCATGGGGGCATCCATAGGCAGAATGATTTCCATCAGGCGGAGAAAGCCTGATGAAAGCAGGGAAGTGTAGGTGGTCTTAAAGCCAAAATCTTTGCCAAACACCGCAAAGCCGATGAGCAGCAGCAGAACGTTGATGATGGTTACAAAGGTGCCGGGGGTGAAGGCCGGAAAATAGTGAGCGAGCACAACGCTCAGGCCGCTGACGCCGCCGGTAGAAAAGTTATTCGGAAACTTGAAGAAATAGATGCCTGCGGACATGATCAGCGTGCCCAGCGTAATGAGTCCCCATTCCTTCACCTTTTTGTTCAGCTCGATCTTTTTTGCCATGGATGGCGCTCCTTCTGCGTGAACTGTTATATCAATGAAACATTCACCATTATAGCACGTAAACAAAGGCGTGACAAGAAAGAATACAAGGAAGAATAAGCGTTTCACGAAACACCGAGCCGATTCCGCGGAACAGCGCTATTAATATTTCAGAAACAAAAAAGAAAAAATACGAAAATAAAAGCCTTGTAAACTCAACACAAGCTGCGAGGCACACCAGCGGAAAGGAGAAAAAACATGGCCGGCGAGGAAGGACGACAGGACGCAGAAAAACAGGAAGCGGGAGCTTCATTTCCAGTTCACAGTTCTTTATTAGAATACAGGCGTAGTCTTGAAATGGAGGAAGAACCTATGAAGAAGAACAAGAAACTCCGCAGGGTATTGATTATTGTGGTGGTGCTGGCGGTCATCGCAGCGGTGGCGGTGCTGCAGTTGAAGAAGAAAGGCAGCACGACTTACACCACGGAAACAGCTCGCACGCAGGATATTAACACATATTATACCTTCTCGGGCAATATTGAGCCTGAGGATGCGATGATTGTGACTGCCACCCAGCGCGGCACGGTGAAGGAACTGAAGTTTGAAGAGGGTGACACTGTATCCGAGGATGATGAAGTGGTTGTGCCCAAGTCTGGCATCAGGGTGAAGGCACCTATGGACGGCACCATTTCGGATATCTATGTTGAGGAAGACGACGATTATGTGCCTGGTGACCAGCTGTTCCGCGTGGCGGATTACGCGCATCCCATCCTGAAGATTAAGGTCGATGAGTATGACGTATCTGCCCTGAAGAAGGGCACAACGGTGGATGTGAAGGTGCATGCCACCGGCGAAACACTGACGGGCACCATCGTCCGCATTGCACAGGAAGCTACGGTTTCCGGCGATGTCGCTTACTATGAGGCGAAAATTTCCCTGCCCCAGGATGGTACGCTGGTCATGGGTCTGACCTGCGAGATAAGCGTTCCCCGCGAGAGTGCGGAAAACGCAACAACGGTTTCCATGGATGCCATTCAGTATGATGATGACGGCAAGCCCTATGTGTATTGCTACGGTCGCAGCGAAGAAATTGTGAAGCAGACCGTAATTCTGGGTATCAACAACGGCACCATTGTAGAAATCAAGGATGGTGTCAAGAGCGGTGAAACCATTTTGATTCCGAAGTCCAATGCCCTGAAAAAGCTGTCCTCCGTGAGGAACAAGTGAGGTGGCTGACATGGAAGATGTGATTCTGTCCATGCGGCAGATTGTGAAGCAATATCCCATGGGGGATGAAATCCAGACGGTACTCAAGGGTATCGACATGGACGTGATGAAAGGCGAGTTTGTGGCGGTGCTGGGTCCATCGGGATCCGGCAAAAGCACGCTGATGAACATCATCGGCTGCCTGGACACACCAACCTCGGGCAGCTATACCCTCAGCGGACGGGATGTAGGCGGACTGAGTGAGGATGAACTGGCACTGGTGCGCTCGAAGGAAATCGGCTTTATCTTTCAGTCCTTTCAGCTTTTGCCCCGTCAAACCGCACTGGAAAATGTTGAACTTCCGCTGATCTACAGCGGTGTTCGCGAGCGGGAACGTCATGCAAGGGCAAAGCAGATGCTGGAACGGGTGGGTCTGTCGGACAAGATGGATCATTATCCCAATCAGCTCTCCGGCGGTCAGCAGCAGCGTGTGGCCATTGCCCGTGCGCTGGCTAATCATCCATCGATTCTGCTGGCAGATGAACCGACAGGCGCTCTGGATCAGCAGACGGGTCGTCAGGTTATGGCACTGTTCCACGACCTGAATGAAGAGGGCAACACCATTATCATGATTACCCATGACATCGGCATTGCCCGCCATGCACAGCGCATTGTCAGGCTGCTGGACGGCATGCTGACGGAAGGAGTGGCGGAAGATGCTTAAGGAAAGTCTCCGTATGTCCTGGGCGAATATCAAGGGCAACAAAATGCGCACCTTCCTGACGATGCTGGGCATTATCATCGGCGTTACGGCCATCATTGCCCTGATTACCGTGATGGAGGGCGCCACCAACGAAATTTCCAGCATGTTTTCGTCCTTGGGTGCGGGCAAAATTACAGTGTCTGTTACCGGCACGCCCATGAAGAGCGGACTGAGCGACCAGGATATTGCAAGCATTGCGGCGATTGACAACATCGCAGGCGTGGATCCGTCTACCTCACTGACCCGTCATGTGGAAGCAGGCGGAACACTGGTGGAGGATGTGTCCATTGAAGGACGAAGCGACTGCTACTTTACCAATTCGCCTGACCTGATCGGTTCGGGTCGTGGCCTGAAGGCAGCGGATATGGATAGCCAAAGCCGCGTGTGCGTCATTGACAGCACGCTGCGTTCCAGCCTTTTTCCGAATGAAGATCCCGTCGGACAGGAAATTGTCTTTGGCGGCTTGACGTTTAAGGTCGTCGGCATGCTGGATGATGATAACGATAACGACGTTATGAGTGCCATGTCCAAGAAGCAGAGCAGCAATGACGGCGGCCGCGTGATCATCCCGTATCAGGTGGCACTGCGAATGCTGGGCACTGGCAGCGTGAACTCGCTGACCCTGTATGTGAAGGATACCGACCAGACAGATGATACCATCCAGAATGTGAAGGATACCCTGAATGTCATCTTTAACTATCGTGATGACACATATAAAGTGGTCAACCTTGAAAGCGTCCTGGACGTGATGAACAGCATCAACGGCATGATGACAACCCTGCTGGCAGGCATTGCATCCATTGCTTTGCTGGTGGGCGGCATCGGCATTATGAACATGATGCTGGTTTCTGTGACGGAGCGCACCAAAGAAATTGGCCTGAGGAAAGCACTGGGTGCCCGCCCGCTGCTGATTCAGATGCAGTTTCTCATGGAAAGCGTGATGCTGAGCCTTATGGGCGGCATCATCGGCATCATTCTGGGCAACGTGATTTCAGCAATCATTGCATCGTGGATTGACATCACCTTTGCCATGAGCCCAAGCGCCATCACCCTGGCTTTCTGCTTCTCAGCCTCGGTGGGCATTCTGTTTGGCTGGGCACCTGCACGAAAGGCATCACGGCTCAACCCCATTGATGCGCTGCGCAGCATGTGATATAATAAAAGCAGAAAAGTGAGAGGGGAGAAAGGACATGTTTAACATTCTGGTGGTGGAGGACGATCAGCCGCTGCGGAAAATGATGATGGCCTTTCTGACCCTGAACGGGTACAAGGCCGTTGGCGCCGGGGATGGCGAGGAAGCCCTGAAGACCATGGAAAGCGTCCTGCCGGATTTGGTCATTGCTGATGTGATGATGCCAAAGATGGATGGATGGCAGCTGACGGAAGCGATTCGCCAGGCATGGCCCATGATGCCGATCATTCTGGTAACGGCGCGTGATACCTTGGAGGACAAGCGGACAGGCTTTGCAGCAGGGGCAGATGACTATCTGACCAAGCCGCTGGATCTGGATGAACTGATCCTGCATGTGGGGGCACTTCTTCGCCGCTCGCAGGCCATGACCAGCCATAAACTGACCGTTGGCGAAACTGTGCTTGACTACGATTCCCTGTCCGTTACCCGCGGCGATACGGTGTTGAATTTACCCAAGAAGGAATTCTATTTGCTCTTCAAGCTTCTCAGCAACCCCAAACAGATTTTTACCCGCCGTCAATTGATGGACGAAATCTGGGGCATGGATGCGCAGAGTGATGAGCGCACGGTGGACGTGCACATCAAGCGACTGCGGGAAAAGTGCGAAATCTTCCCTGATTTCACGATTGAAACGGTGCGCGGCTTAGGCTACAAGGCGGAGAAGAAAGCATGAAGAAGCCTAATTTTCCCAAACCATATACCTTTCGCAGCAGGGTCATTTGTGCCCTGCTGCTGGTGTGCTTTGCGGCAACGGTGATCTCGTTTGCGTGTGCTTATATCGTAACCCGTGTGAACGTGCAGAATGAACTGCGCACATCCCAAATGGATACGGCCATCACACTGCTGACCATGGAGCAGAAGACATCTCTGCCCGTGGAAACATTGGCGCAGATGACGACCTCCGGAGATGTTATGGTGACCGAGGTTACGGCAGAAGAATCGGGATTAACGGATGATCAGCTGGAGCAGCTAAACGATCAGTTGATGCTCACCGTGGCAGAAAATATTGCTTCAATCCCTGTTACCTATGTGCGGATGGATGATGCAATACTGCAAATCAGCAAGGGAAAGCATGTGAACATCTTTACCCTTACGGGACTGCGGTTTGCTATGGCAGGTGCTTCTTTTACGCTGGTGTTTATTTTGCTGGGACTGATGTCAGCCCAGGTGTTTTCGCGGCCTGTAACGGAAATGACCGCGGCAACGAGACGCCTGGCCGAGGGGGACTTCTCTGTCCGCCTGCCTGATGATAAGCCGGGTGAGATTGGCGAACTTCTTCGCTCTTTCAACGGCATGGCGGATGCGCTGAGCCGAACGGCATACCTGCAAAAGGACTTCATCAGCAGCATCTCTCATGAGTTCAAAACGCCCATTGCGTCCATTAAGGGCTATGCACGACTCCTGCAAATGCCGGGGCTGGATGAAGAATCCCGCAATGAATATGTCAATATGATCGCTGGGGAAAGCGAACGACTGAGCCACATGTCCCAGACACTTTTGCGCCTGACCAGCCTGGAAGAGCAGATGATGCCAGCCACCGTCACTTCCTTCCGCCTGGATGAACAGCTCCGTGAAGTGCTGGTGCAGCTGGCGCCTGCATGGGAAAATCGGAAGATTGACTGGCAGCTGGAGTTGTCGCCCGTCACCATCGCATCGGATGAGGAACTGCTGCGTCAGGTGTGGGTGAACCTGATCCAGAATGCGGTGAAGTTTTCGGATGTGGGCAGCACCATTGAAATCCATGTCTATGACGCCGGAGACGCCGTGGTGGAAGTTACGGACCATGGCATCGGCATGGATGAAGAAACGATGAAGAGAATTTATGACAGGTTTTATCAGGCAGATTCATCCCGTTCACGGGAGGGTGTAGGCTTGGGACTGTGCCTGGTGAAGCGCATTGTAGATATTCTGGGCGGCACCATTCATGTCCATTCCAAGCTGGGAGAAGGCAGCACATTCCGTGTACGATTGCCGCAAAATAAGATAAGAGAGGAGTGACGCTGACGTGGCCAGTGATCCGAGAAAAGACCGCGCTGATCAGTTAACAGAGCAGTTTCAGGAAATTATGGAGCAATATTTTTCGATTCAATGCCGCTATCAGTCTGCGATCCGCGAAGTGCAGACCAAGCTGGAAATCCTGGATGACGAGTTTCAGGCGAAACACAGCAGAAATCCCATCCATCACATGCAGTCACGGATGAAGAGCTTGCCATCCATTGTCGAAAAATTGCGCAGAAAGGGCATTCCGCTGACCATTGAAGCCGCGACGCAGCAGCTGACGGATATTGCCGGTATTCGCGTGATTTGCTCCTACATTGATGATATCTACACCATTGCGGACCTGCTGGTAAAGCAGGATGACGTTCGTGTGGTGAAGTGGCGGGACTACATCAAGCAGCCCAAACCTAACGGTTATCGCAGCCTGCATATTGTGATTGAAATCCCTGTCTTTTTGCAGGAAGGGAAGATTTTTGTGCCGGTGGAAGTGCAAATTCGCACCATTGCCATGGATTTCTGGGCATCACTGGAGCACCATCTGCGGTACAAAGGCCTGAGTGACATTCCGGCGGATATCTCCGATGAGCTTCAGCAGACGGCGGAGGACATCTGCCGCCTGGATGAACGGATGCTGAACATCCGCAACCGTGTGGATGCGCTGGAAAACACGGCGGATGAATCCGGAAAACAGGATGCAACGAAAGACGAAACGACCACTGCCTGAAAATCAATAGAATAGAAAGAGGAATGCTCCTTTGCGTGGGGCATTCCTCTTTTAATGATGCGAAAATGATTGGCAGAGAATGTTGGTCACTCGTTGGCACACTTTTGCACAATGGCCATCATTTCATCCCAGTGCTCTTCCATCCGCTGAACGAGGGTAAACTGAGCGCGTGCGCGGTCAAGGTTTTGCCCTTCACGATGGATGTGGAAATACTTGTCGCCATTCAGGTGGTCGGCCAGGAAACGCAGGCCGTTTTCCAGCGTCATGAGCTTGGCGCCCATGGGCAGCAGCTCGATTTCCTTGGGGGTCAGGGACGCGCGCATTTCCTTCAGATAGCCGCGAGTGAACGCCTCAAACATGGGAAGAGAAATATTCACACGGGACAGGTCACGTTCATCCTCGGCGGCGGTGCTGGCACCTGTGCGGATGGAATCACCAAAGTCGTAGGCGGCCAAGCCGGGCATGACAGTGTCCAGGTCGATGACGCAAATGCCGCGGCCTGTTACAGCGTCCAGCAGGACATTATTGAGCTTGGTATCGTTGTGGGTCACGCGAAGGAGAATTTCGCCGCGATTGAGGGCAGAAAGCAGGGTGCTGGTTTCTGCACGGTGCTGACGGCAAAAGTCGATTTCTTTCTGTACATCTCCGGCACGGTGAACAGCGTCCTTCTCGATGGCGTCCAGCAACTGCTGATAACGCGCAGGTGTATCGTGGAAGTGGGGGATTACCTCATGCAGCTTCTGGGCAGGGAAATTCTCCAGCTGACGCTGAAAGTGTCCGAAAGCTTCGCCGGACAAGGCGAAAAGTTCGGGCGTATCCGGCAGGTCACAGGAAACGGTGTCCTCAATGAAGGGGTACATCCGCCAGTAATTGCCATCCGCGTCTACCACGAAGTTGTTGCCGTCACGGGTTTTGATGAGAGACAATGTCTCACGGGCAGGGTCGCCGCCTTCAGCAAGAATCTTCTCCTTCAGGTAATCCGTAACCAGCGCAATGTTTTCCATCACCTGCTCAGGTTTGGGGAAAACGTAGCTGTTCACCATTTGCAGGATGAACCGTCCACCAGGGGTAACGACGCTGTAGGTTGAATTGATGTGCCCGTTGCCATAAGGGGTTGCCGTGCGCTGACCTGCGGGCAGGTCAAAATGGTCAATGATGGTGTCGATATGCTGCATGGAATATTTCTTCCTTTATTACACGTAATTCGCGGAACACAGAGAATCACCTGAGCGCCGAAAGACACTCAGGTGAATAGTTTAACCCTTCACGCCGCCGCTCGTCAAGCCCTCTGCCAGGTGTTTTTCGATGCACATAAACAGGATGATGACGGGAATGGTGGCCAGCAGTGCCGCGGCAAAGAGGTACTGCCACTCGATCATGTTGAAGGAGCTGAACTGGGTAATGCCTACAGTGATGGGCTTGTTGGTGGGGGTGGAAATCAGAACAGTGGAAATGGTGTATTCATTCCAGGAATTGATGAACACGAAAATCAGCGTGGTCACAATGCCTGGCGCGGCCATGGGCAGAAGGATCCGCAGCATGGCAGATACGGTGGAACAACCATCGATGCAAGCAGCCTGCTCCATTTCGGGGGAGATGGACACGAAGGTGCCGCGCAGAAGCCAGATGGCAAATGCTTGGTTGAAAGCGGCATTGATGAGCATCAGGCCGATGATGGAGTCATTCAGGTGCAAGGTGTTCATCAGCTGGGAAATGCCGACCAGCAGCACAACAGGGGAGAACATCTGGCTCATGATGACGAATCCCAGGAAGAGATTCCGTCCCTTGAAGCGCATACGAGCCATAGCATAGGCCGCGGGAATGCCGCAGACCATGGCGATGGCAGTCGCACCGGTAGCCAGCAGGATGGAGTTCAGCAAATAACGCAATACGCCGCGGTCGCAAATGTCCTTCAGGTTGCTCCAGACCCATTCGGTGGGCAACATGTGCAGGAAGTACATGTCGGTGGTTTCAGCATTGCTGCGGAAAGCTGTCACAAGCATCACGTAGAAGGGATACAGGATGAAAATGCACAGCGCGATGACAAACAGGTACAGCAAACCACGGGTGATTGTCTTCTTCAGCTTGCCGCAGCGCAGATAGGTGATGGCACCCAGCAGAATGAGAGTGCAGGCAAAAATGGGGGTGATCAGCCAGCGAACCTTCACGGTCAGTCCCTTCAAGAGCTCCAGCAGGGAATCGCCGGCAGTGCCATTGTAGAGGAACGTGTTCAGGTTAGCGAGGAGTCCATCGTTGGTGATCTGCCCGCCGACCAGCAGGTCAACCTGGCGGGAGAAAGTGTAGTTGATGGAGCGGACAAACGAGTGGGCGGCAATGCCGGCAATCAGTGCGGCGACACCAGCCAACAGATAGGTGACGTTCGCTTGCTTGGACAGGTTGGCACGGGGCGTAGCCAGTGTACCGTGGCTGGCCACGAACAGAAGCACCACAGTAAGCAGCAGCATGATGACCATAAGGCGAATGCTGACGGTGGAACCGATGCCAGACATGCCTTCTTCATGGCCGAAGCTGGCCAGAAGAAAATCGTAACCGTTGCGGGTGATGGTCTCTTTAACCGTGAAGACAACCATGGAGGTAGTGACACCTTTGGAGTTCACACGCTCCGTCACTGTTTCCTCAATGGCGGCGCCCTCATACTGGGCGGCAACGGCTTCTACCTCTGCCTTGACCTCGGTGTACTTTTCGTCCCCGACAAAGGTGTTGGCACTGCGCTTGGTATACACGTCTGTGTTGAAGGTGACCAGCGGAAGTGCCATCGTGGCGAAAATGATGGCAACGCAAAGGAGACACAGGCATAGGACGGAAACGTTTTTCTTTGCTTCCATTACTGATCCTCCTTCCGCATGGAGATGGACATGTACAGCCCTGCCACCGCACACAGAATCAGGAAACCAATGACAGATAGCGCAGTTGCGGGTCCCTTCTTTTGATCATAGAAGGCCAGCATGTACAGGTACGTAATGAGCGTATCTGTTTTATTGGCAGGCGCGCCTTTGGTAATGGTATAGATGATGGGGAAGGAGTTGAAGACGTAAATCACATTCAGCACGGTGCTTACCGTGAGGGAAGGACGCACCAGCGGAATGGTGATGTTCCGCATCTTCTGCCAGAAGGTGGCACCATCCACGGTGGCGGCTTCGTAATAAGCAGCGTCAATGGATTGCAAACCAGACAGGACGCAGAAGGTCACGAAGGGAATAGTTACGAAAATACCGACGAAGCATTCCCAAGCAAACTCAATCTGATAGGTAGCGCGCCAGTTGATGGCATCCTGAATCAGGCCAAGGTTGAGCAGAACGTTATTCAGATTACCATACTCATATTTGATAATATAATTCCATACCGATGCCTGAATGACCAGCGAGGTTGCCCAGGGAAACACCACGATGGAGCGGGCAATCTTCCGGCCATGAAATTTTTGATTCAGAACCATGGCGATGATGAAGCCGAACAGGGTGGAAAGTCCCACAACGGAGACAACCCAAATCAGCGTGTTCAGCATCACTGTGCCAAAGACAGGAGAAGACACGGCTTCCACAAAGTTGTCAAACCCGATAAAGCCGCCTACGACGCCTGCCTTTGAAATTTCACTGAAGGATAGCCTGAAAACGATGGCAATGGGGAAGACGACAAAAATCGTCATGAGCAGAATGCTGGGAAGCAGCCACAGATAAGGTTCCCACTTATGGCGGACAAGCACAGAATTCACTGCACATCCTCCTTTACTCTATGTCCATGGGCGCAAGGCCAAAAATACGCGAAAGAAGGAGGTCGGACGGACCAACCTCCTTCCTATAGATTATGGTTTACTTGGTGACCTTCTCCTGGAGCTCATCCAGCAAGGTCTTTACGTCGCCGCCGGTCAGTGCGCTCTGCTCAACAGAAGCGGCACCCTGCTTGACGTCAATCCACTCAGCCTTGGCAGTGGGGTAGAACTTGCAGGTGTCCAGCACGCTCAGCCATGCTTCGTAGGAAGGATTGGCAGCAACCAGTGCTTCCACAGCAGAGTTTACAGCGGGCAGGAAGTCTTCCATGCTGACCCAGCCAACGTAGTTCTCAGGATCATAGAAGAAGGTGAGGAACTTGCCGATCGCTTCGTTACGGGCAGCCTGGTCGGGAGCAGAATCATCGCGGAAGGCCATGATGCGGTCCATAACGCCGACGCTGCTGGAAGTCTTGCCATCGTTGCTGGGGATGTTAGCCACTGCGTAGTTCACGCCGGTGTAGCCCTTATCAGCAATGTAGGTGGGCAGAGAGTTGGGGGCGATTACCATGGCCAGCTTGCCGGCACCGAACATGTCCTGCAGGTCATAGCGGGTCTGGGTAGCAGGGTTGGGGTTGGTGTATCCCTTGTTGTACAGGCCGATAGCAAACTCGAGAGCTTCCACGTTTTCAGCGGAGTTCAGGGACCAGTTGCCGTCAGCATCCACGAAGCCGCCATCGTTGCCCCACACATAGTATGCGAAAGCAGCCTGGCCTTCGTCAGTGGTCATGTCAATGCCCCAAGGATAAACATCGCCGCCGTAGTAGTCCAGCAGAGCCTGGCAGGCATCTTCCAGCTCAGACCAGGTGGTGGGAACTTCCACGCCTGCTTCGGTCAGCAGATCCACGTTGTAGTACAGGGCACGGGCAGAAGCCAGGTCAGGCACAGCCCAAACCGTGCCATCGATGACGGACTGCTCGATGAAGCTGGGGAAGAAATCATTCAGCAGCTCTTCGGGGCAGTAATCGCTCACAGGAAGCAGCAGATTCTCGTTAGCGTAGTCAGCGAAGGTATCGATGTTCAGAATGTCAGGAGCGTTGCCGTTGCTGATGCGAGTGGACACCACGGTGTACACATCGTTCCAGGAGACAACTTCCAGGTTCAGCTTAATGCCGGGGTTGGCTTCTTCAAACTTCTTTACAAAGCTTGTGCCATTCATACCGGTACCGGTGAACCAGTCATTGGTGTTGGGACCATACTGGCAAATGATGACATCCAAGGTGATCTCGTCTTCAGCCAAGCTGATGGACGCATAGGAGAGCACCATAGCAAGCGCCAAAAACAGTGCGACAAACTTTTTCATGAGCTCTTTCCTCCTCTTATCTCAGGCAGAACCTGCCTTCACTAACCTTATTATATACGATTGTGAATGAATTGTAAAGACATGTTTTGCTTTGTATCATTGAAAAAATAGAACGCAAGGGAAATGAATGGCCGAAAAAGACATGATGTTATAAAACCTCTTGCTTTTTCACTGTACTTATTGCATATGCGGTATGCATTTGAATGATTTCATCACCTTGACGCATGGGAAAGCGCGGATTATACTTAATAATGGTGCATTGTGCCATGGCCTTCACGGCTTTATTTTATGAGGAGATCGAATGACGATGAGTGACCACGCCTGCTCTCTTTGCCACATTGGGTTGGAGAATGTTTCTGTCGTGCGCGGTGGACAGACGCTGCTGCATGATGTATCCATGCACATTCATTGCGGACAGTTAACGGTGCTGATCGGCCAGAACGGTGCCGGTAAAACCACATTGATTCGCGCTTTGTTGGGGGAACTGCCCCACGGCGGCAGCATCCGCCACGTTGACGGGGAAGGACGGGACCTTTCTCATCTGTGCACGGGCTATGTGCCCCAGCACCTGCAGTTTGACCGGGAAATGCCTGTGACGGTCATGGATTTTATGGCGGCAGCGTTTTCTCGCCGTCCCGTATGGACGGGAGTGAGCAAGAAGACAAAGGCAGAAGTGCTGTCTGCCCTGGAAGAAGTAGATGGTAAGGAGCTGGCCAATCGTCCTCTGGGACGATGCTCCGGCGGCGAAATGCAGCGCGTGCTGCTGGCACTGGCCATTCATCCCGCCCCTGATCTTCTTGTGCTGGATGAGCCTGTTTCCGGCGTTGACCAGAATGGCTTGAAGCTGTTCCTCGATACGGTGGTTCGGCTGAAGAAAAGCCATCACATGGCAATTCTGCTGGTGAGCCACGATCTGCGCCTGGTGCGCGAGTATGCCGACCATGTGGTGCTGCTGGATAAGACAGTGCTCTGTCAGGGTCCCGCAGAGCAGGTCTTTGCCACTCCTGAGTTTGACAGGGTCTTTGGCTCAGGCGATGGAGAGGAGGAAAATTGATGGAAGCCATTTATCAGTTCATGGATGCGATTCTGCCGCTGGAGGCATTGCAATTTACCTTCATGAAGAATGCCTTCCTGGCGATTCTTCTTCTGACACCGCTGCTGGGACTTCTGGGCTCCATGGCAGTGAATCAGCAGATGGCCTTTTTCTCTGACGCTTTGGGACATTCTGCCCTAACAGGCATTGGCCTTGGCATTCTGCTGAGCCTGAACAATGATTTGGCTGCCATGCTGATCTTTGGCGTGATCTGGGCGATCCTGATCTGCCTGATCAAGCACACGGGCACAGCTTCGGCGGATACGATTATCAGCGTGTTTTCGTCCACAAGCATCGCACTTGGTCTGGTGATCCTTTCACGCGGCGGCGGTTTCGCCAAATATTCTTCCCTGCTGATTGGCGATGTGCTGGCGGTGACACCGTCTGATCTTTTGTGGCTGTTGTGTGCACTGGTTGCGGGGGTGATCCTGTGGATGGTGATGTACAACAACCTTCTGCTGACGTCCATCAACCCGTCCCTGGCACGCAGCCGCGGCGTTCATACCCGACTGAGTGAAATGGCGTTTGTGGTGCTGGTGGCAGTGGCCGTGATGCTGGCGATCCGCTGGGTGGGCGTGATGCTGATCAATGCACTGTTAATCCTTCCGGCCGCTGCCGGACGCAACCTGGCACGCAACAGCCGTCAGCATGCCGTTTACAGCGTGTTGATCGCCCTCGTCTGCGGCATTGCAGGACTCATGAGTGCCTATGCCTGGGATACCTCTGCGGGTGCGGCTATTGTGCTGTACGCTGCGGCCTGCTATGCTGTTTCGCTGGCACTGCGCCGTGTTCGCCGCGGATAATAAACAACAAGGAGGTTCCGCATGGAACGAATCCTGATCATTATGCCTGCAGACTGCTATGAGGATGCGGCTGCGGCATTGCAATCCGCCAGGGAAAATGCATTTTCTGCTCAGCGGATCAGTTATGGCATTGTTCTGCGAGAGGAACCGAATGAAGAAGCACTGGCAGCAATGCGCGAGATGGGAACACTGCTTTTTCTGGCGCCTGCGGATGATCCATGGTCCAGCTTTCCTGCACTGTGGCAGGGAGAAGGCTATGCGCTTTTGTCCCATCCTGCCATGCGCTTTACCCGTCATTGGGATATGATGCTCCTCAATGCTCTTCGCGCCTGCCGTTCGGATAGCGACTGGCAGTGCGTGCTGACAGGCTTTCCGCCAACGCCGGATGACCCGGTGGATGCGGTGTCCCCTGTGGCGGCAGAAGGCTTTGACGCCGCAGGCTGCCTGTGCTTTCATAAAGGAACGCCGCTTCGGTACGCCAAAACGCCGGAAAAGGCCGCATTCCTGAATCCTGCTTTCTGCTTTGGCCCTGCAGCATTCTTCAACACCATGGCCGAAGAGGAACCGCCGCTTTTCCTGGCGGCATTTCGCAGCAAATGGGCGCTGTTTACCCTGCATAAGCCGCTTTTGCATATGGCGTGGAATACGTCCATACCGCCGTGTGTCATTCCGGCAGAGGAAGGCCGAGCCATGGGATTGGCACGCTTTCAAACGAAATTTCCCATGAAACTGGAAGAAAGAAAATTGACGGGCATGGCACGAACGGGAATTTTCAGTCCTGACCTTTGCTTTGCCACACACGTTCCCGTGATGGTGCGCCTGCAAGAGGCGTGGCATAATGGCCTTGCCCGCAAGAGCACGGTTTCACCGCTGTTCATCACGGCATACCGCACGCTTTCAGAGCCGGGGGAGTGCCTGCCGGAAGAGGATTTCTGCCGCTTTGGGCGACTGGCAGGGCTGAAGAATCTTGCGCTGCTGTGCTTTGCAGACGGGGATATGGCGCGGAGACTGATCCATATGCTTCCCAACGTGCTGGAGTACAAGGCGCGCTATGGCCTGCCTGTGCGTGTGGAAGCACAGGGGTCGGAGGCACGAAGGCTGACAGATTTGTCGAAGTCTTTCCTTCTGTCACAGGGGCGTGAAAAGTTCCTGAACCACACCCACTACGCGTGGATTGATTTCGGCTATCTGCGCTATCCCGTGTATGAACGTGCGGCCCTTGACTGGGAGGAACTCTGTTCGGATCGAATCGTTATCGCTACAGTGAATGATAAGGTTGATCCGTCCATGTTCATCGTGCCGGAAAAGCGGCTGAGTGATCTCTGCGCGGAGGTTCTTCGCCGCTCAGAAGAAAGCCTGCGTGTCCTGCATACGCTGCCTGAAGAAGCACAGCTTTGGCAGGAGATGCTTCATGATTTGCCTGACTGGTTTGAGCCTGTGGAACTTCCTGCACGTAATGCTCTTCTGGATCTTGCCATGCTGAGCCGCTCAGAGGAATTTCATGCCCAATAAAGAAAGCGAAAGGCGACCTTCACAGGTCGCTTTTTTGCTATGGCAAGAAGACAACTTATCATATGCGAACAGTTTGCGCTGCATGCGGTTTTCATGTAT
Organism: bacterium; assembly: GCA_963618735.1. Lineage (GTDB taxonomy): Bacteria > Bacillota > Clostridia > Christensenellales > Aristaeellaceae > CAKUFA01. The sequence continues at coordinate 76,563 of CAVEUM010000001.1, forward strand.
AATGAAATCATAAGATTGTTCTTCTTTCGACCTGCAGGAGGTGCACCATGCTGGAAAAGGATCTTCCGATTGATCGTACATGTCACGTTGTTTACACCAAGGCATGCAAGAAGCAGATGCGACAAATGCTGGAGAAGTACTACGTGCCTGAAGAACAGGAAAAGATGTGGGAAGCCTTCCAAATGAAGTTTGTTGAGTGCCTCAAAACGTGGCGAACGGATTTGGGCGGAGCAAAAAACTTCCACAACGGTCAGGGCGGGACGTACGATTGCATTGCCATGATGTGCTTTTACGACGTGTGCCGCGAAAAGGTTACGTTTCGGGATGTGGAAGTCATGGAGGAAAATCTCATGATGCCCTCCTTCCGCAAGCTGCGTTTCGTGAACATCAATCGCCCCTTCTGGAAAAAGCTCATGCACACAGCTTTTCTGAAAGCAAAATCCCGCTGCGATGCCTGGCATGATTACGAAATGCATGTCCAGCCCTATGATGCAGACAAGCCCATTGCGTATGATTTCACTTCCTGCCCTACGGCGGAGTTTGCCAAGCAGTTTGGCTACACGGATATTGTGGCGGCGCTGTGCAATGTGGACTATGTCTGCCTGCAGCAGCTGCATGCCCGATTGATTCGCACAGGAACCTGCGTGGACTGTGCATGCTGTGATTACTGCATTGCGGGAGACCGGGACACGAAGGCCATAGCAGGGCATGAGGAATATGTGGATGAAGCAGGATTCCGCAGAAATCGAAAGTAAGGCGGAAACGTCAATGAATACGGGGCATCCCAGGGCTACCTACCATCTTCCGGGACTCTTTGAATTTTACGATCTTTATCGCTTGTATCTGCCGCTTTTTCAGGAGCACCGTGAGTTCTTCTATGACTGGTGCGACATTGGCTCGCTCTATGGCGCACCTGCGGGATGCCTTTGGGGAGGCGGAAGGGTCAGTGACAGTGAATGCAACCCTCGTGCAGCGGTGCAACTGGCACGGAAGTACGGCATTTCCGCACGACTGACCTTCAGCAACTCACTCCTGCGCCCTGAGCATTTGCAGGATCATCGGTGCAATGCGCTATGTGCCCTTCTGTCAGAAGACGAGCCTGGGCAGAATGGCGTGATTGTGCACTCGGAATTGTTGACGGACTATCTGCAAGAGCATTATCCGAAGCTCTATCTGGTGTCGTCTACAACGAAGGTGCTGACGGACTTTCATGATTTCCGTCAGGAAGCAGAACGAAAGGAATTTCGCTATGTGGTGCCTGATTTTCGGCTGAACAAGAGATTTGACAGTCTGCGCGAATTGCCTCAACCCTTGAAGGATAAGACGGAATTTCTTTGCAACGAATGCTGCTTCTTTGGCTGCAGGGAGCGCAAGCAGTGCTACGAGGCGGTGAGCCTGAAAAATCTTGGCGAGGATACCCGGGAACACCACTGCAAAGCACCTGATGCGGCAGAAGGATACCGCTTTTCCAGAGCCATGCGGAATCCCGGGTTTATCAGCATCGAGGACATCCAACACACCTATTTGCCTATGGGCTTTACCCAGTTCAAGATTGAAGGACGCGGCCTGGGCAGTGCCATGGTGCTGGAATTTTTGCTCTACTATATGGTCAAGCCTGAGCATCAGCTGGAGGTGCGGGAAGCCATTTATCTGGATGCCATGCTGGATTTGTTCTGAAATTGCGGTGAAAGCTGCATAACAAAAAGAGGAGAAGCCACATCCATTGCGGCTTCTCCTTTTTGCATTTCGTGAAAGGATTACTTCGTTCCGAGATAAGCGTCCTGCACACGCTTGTCAGCCAGAAGCTCGGCACCGGTGCCGGACATGGTGATGCGTCCCGTCTCCAGCACATAGGCATGATGGGCGCACCGCAGGGCGGCGTTGGCGTTCTGCTCAATCAGAAGGATGGTCATGCCTGTTTCGTTCAGCCGACGAATGATGGAGAAAATATCCTTCACAATCAGCGGCGCAAGACCCAGAGAAGGCTCGTCCATCATCAGAATGCGGGGGCGGGTCATCATGGCACGGCCGACGGCCAGCATCTGCTGCTCACCACCCGAAAGCGTACCGGCCTTCTGCCAGTTGCGCTCCTTCAGTCGGGGGAAGAGGGTGTAGACATGTTCGATGTCTGCCTCGATGCTTTCCTTATCCTTGCGGAGATAGGCACCAATCTGCAGGTTTTCTTTCACGGTCAGATTATCGAAAACACGACGGCCTTCAGGCACCAGCACAATGCCTTCCGATACGGTACGCTGCGTATTTTGACTGGTGATGTCGCGTCCGTCATAAAGGATGCGTCCGCCGCTGGCGCGTTCCAGACCGCAAATGGTGCGAAGGGTAGTGGACTTGCCGGCACCGTTGGCACCAATCAGGGTTACAATTTCTCCCTCTTCTACATCGAAGGAGATGCCGCGCAGGGCGTCGATGCCGCCGTAATTGACGTGCAGATCTGTTACTTTCAGCAGGCTCATTCTTCATCCACCCCCAAATAGGCCGCGATGACTGCGGGATCATCCCGCACCTCAGCGGGGGTTCCCTGGGCAATCAGCTTGCCGAAATCAATGACATAAATGCGGTCGGAAATGTCCATGACCAGATTCATATGATGCTCAATCATGAAAATCGTCAGGCCGAACTGATCCTTGATGGTACGGATAAAATCACCCAACTCCTCAGTTTCCTGGGGGTTCATGCCAGCGGCAGGCTCGTCCAGCAACAGCAGCTTGGGGTCGGTAGCCAGGGCACGGGCAATTTCCAATCGGCGCTGCTTGCCGTAGGGGAGGGAAGTGGCCTTTTCTTCTGCCAGGTCGGCCAAACCAACCACGTCCAGCAGCTCCATGGCCTTTTTCCGCATGGCTGCTTCCTCACGGTAGTTCAGGCGGAAGGTAGCAGTGAACACATTGCTGGTGCGGCGGAGATGCGTGGCAATCAGCACGTTTTCAAACGCGGTCTGAGACTTGAAAAGCCGAATATTCTGGAAGGTACGGGCAATACCCAGCGCGGTGATTTTGTCGGGCGTCATGCGGATGTGCTTGCCAAGGTACATATCGCTGTTCTGCCCGGCATAGTCGCGCTTCATCTTTCCCGTGGGGTGATTCATGGCAATGGGCTTATCCCGGAAATACACGGCGCCGTTGGTCGGCTCGTAAACACCGGTGATGCAGTTGAAAGCCGTGGTTTTGCCGGCACCATTGGGGCCAATCAGGGCCACGATTTCACCTTCGTTGGCTTCCATGGACAGGTTGTTGATGGCAACCACGCCGCCAAACTGCATGGTGACGTTTTCTACACGCAATACACTGCTCATGCCTTCGTCACCTCCTGCTTGTTTTTACGCTTGGGAATTTTCAGGTTCCACAACTCGCGGTCGCCCATCAGGCCTTGACGGAAGAACAACACAACGATCATGATAACGATGGAGAACACCACCATGCGGAAGCCGGAGCCCAGCAGCGGTACCTGGAAATCATTGATGAAGGTGGTGTTGTCCAGGAAGCGGAGCCACCATTCACTGCAGGCAATAAACAGGAAGGAAGCAATGACGCTGCCGGAAACGCTGCCCATGCCGCCGATGACCACAATCAGCAGAATCTCGTACGTCATGGAAGACTTGAAGGCATTGGCCTGCAGGGAACCCTGATACATGGCCAGCAGGGCACCGCCCACGCCGGCAAAGAAAGAACTGATCACGAAGGACATCTGCTTGTGATGGAACAGATTGATGCCCATAGCCTCTGCGGCAATTTCGTCATCACGGATGGCCTTGAAGGCACGGCCGTAGGTGGAGTTGATTAAAAGCAGAATGATGCCGATGCATATGCCGGACACGATGAAGGGGAACAGCACGGTGCATCCGCTCATCAGGGAGTTGAAGGTGGGATAAGTCTTCAAAAGGTTGGATCCATTGGTGATAGGTCCAAGGCTGTCCCATTGCACAATGGCGCGAATGATTTCCGCAAAGCCAAGGGTAGCAATGGCCAGGTAGTCGCTCTTCAAACGAAGCACGGGGAGACCAATCAGTGCGGCGAAAATGGCGGCCACTACGCCAGCCAGCACCAGTGCAAGAATGAAGTTGAGTTCAACGGTGACGCAGCCGCCAGCGTAGTACTGATACACAGCCTGGCGCTTGGCCAGCGGGATAGTCAGCACGGCATAGGTGTATGCGCCGACCAGCATGAAACCAGCCTGACCAAGGGAGAACAAGCCGGTGAAGCCATTCAGCAGGTTCATGGAAACGGCAATCAGGGCATAGACGGCGCCCTTCTTCAGCACGGTGACCAGCATGGAGCTGGCGCCCTGCGTTTCTTCAGCCAGCCAGGCAAGGAAAAAGATGAGCGCTACCGCGGCCACACAGCAGAGGGTCTTCCAAAGGGGTTGCTTTTTCATCTGAATCACCTCAAACCTTCTCAGCTGTCTTTTCGCCAAACAGTCCGTTAGGCTTGAAGATCAGGATAACGATCAGCAGGGCAAACGTGAAAGCATCAGAGAAAGCTGTGTAGCCAGCGGCTTTGATCAGGTTTTCACAAATGCCGATAATAAAGGCGCCGATCACAGCACCGGGGATGGAACCAATACCGCCGAACACTGCAGCTACGAAGGCCTTCAGGCCGGGCATGGCGCCAACAGTGGGGGTGACGGTGGAGTAATTGGTGAAGTAGAGCATGGAGCCTACTGCAGCCAATGCGGAACCAAGGATAAAGGTGGCGGAAATGACGTTGTTGATCTTGATGCCCATGAGCTGCGCTGTTTCAAAGTCCTTGGATACGGCGCGCATGGCCATGCCGATCTTGGTGTGGTTGATCAGCAGCACCAACGCCACCACCAGAATCACCGTCAGCACAGGGGTAACCAGGGTGACTACCTTGGTGCTGGCAGAGCCGATGGTGATGGTGTCGGAGATCCAGGGAAGCACGGGATATTGCTTGGCCAGACCGCCCGTGACATACCACATCAGGTTTTGCAGCAGATAGGAGGTGCCGATGGCGGAAATCATGATGGACATACGGGGCGCGGTACGCAGCGGCTTGTAGGCCACACGCTCCACCAGGAAGCCCAGAATCACCGTCAGCAGAATGACCAGCGGAACGGAAATGCTCAGGGGAAGGGCAGCGGTCAGGTACACCATGAAGAAACCGGCTGCGGTGAAGATATCGCCGTGGGCAAAGTTGATCAGTCGCAGAATGCCGTAGACCATGGTGTAGCCAACAGCGATCAGCGCGTATTGCCCGCCGACCGATATGCCAGCCAGCAGATAGGGGAGAAGCGAGTCGAACATACGTCATTCCTCCATTGGAAAGTGGATACTCTGTGGAAAATAAGAAAGCGAACCCGCGCTTTTCACGGGCACGGGTTCGCTGTTCATTCTTTTACGGAGATGGATTACTCAGCAAGGGCGGAAACGGACTGAGTCTTTTCAAAGTCAAACTCGCCAGTCTCGGTGTTAGCCTTCTTGATGTAAGCCATATCCTTGTTAGCGTCGCCGTTTTCATCGAAGGAGATGGAACCAGTGACACCGGTGTAGGTCACAGAAGGCAGAGCAGCTGCCACAGCGGCAGGATCGGTGGAGCCGGCGGCCTTCAGTGCTTCGATGGCCACGTTGTAAGCATCAAAGCCCAGCACGGACACAGCTGCCACGATGTCGTTGCCGCCGTTGTTGTTCAGCTTGTCGGGGTTGGCATTCAGCCAAGCCTTGTAGCCGGAAACGAATTCCACAGCGGCGGGATTGCTCTCGTCTTCAGCGAAGAAGGTGGACACGTACACGTCGATGTTCTTGCCCTTTGCAGCGTCCAGGATAACGGAGGATTCCCAAGTGTCACCAGCCATCAGCGGGAAGGAAACGCCCTGAGAAGCGGCCTGGTCAATGATCAGGGAAGCATAGGTGGTGGCGCAGGGAGCGAAGATCACATCGCAGCCGGCGTTCACAGCGTTGTTCAGATAAGCAGAGAAGTCGCTGGTGCCTTCGGGGAAGGTATCCTCAACAACCTCGCAACCCAGAGCCTTGAAGGCCTGCACGAAATAGTGGGCCAGGCCGTTGCCGTAATCTTCACCCAGCATGGAAAGCACATAGGCCTTCTTGCAGCCCTTGTCAGAAGCGAAGTTTGCCATCACGCTGCCCTGGAAGGGATCCAGGAAGCAAATGCGCCAGTAGTAATCGCACAGCAGGGTAACGTTGGGGTTGGTGCAGCTTACGCCAATGGCGGGAACACCAGCAGCCGCGAATACGTCGCCGCCAGCCATGGAGCAACCGGAGCCATAAGAACCAAGCACGATAGAAACACCAGAAGAAACCAGGGACTGGGCGGCCGTCACGGCCTTATCCGTTGCAGACTGGTTGTCAACAATCACCAGCTCAACATTGTAGGTTTCGCCGCCGATTTCAACAGTAGGAGTCAAAGACTGAGCATACTCAATACCAATAACTTCCTGCTTGCCGCCAGCACCGTTATCACCGGAGGAAGGCTCGAATACGCCGATTTTCACGGTATTTTCAGCGGAAGCGAAGGAGAGGCAGCTCAGTGCCAGAACAATCGCAAGAGTAAGTGCAGCTAGTTTCTTCATGGTAGATGCCTCCTTTAATAGAATAAAGCGATTATACACTGAAGAGATTGGAAATGCAAGTGTAGTACACGAAAAATGCAAAGTTGACGCCCGTCATGCAAAAAGGCAAAAAAAATGCACGAAATCGGTGCATTCTCCCCGCAAAAAAAGACCGTGCCAGCGGAAATTTTGACGGCACGGTCGGATAAAGCTGAAGCAAGCTGTGAATAAAATGAAAATAAAAATGCATGACGCCTGCAAAATCCTGCGGAAACGGTTAAAGACTCGTGTAGTTTGCAAGGAAATGGCGGGTGCGCTCGGCCGTTGGATGCTCGAACACTTCCTGCGGCGTACCCTGCTCCAGAATAACGCCATCGTCCATGAAGATTACCTTGCTGGCTACATCGTGGGCAAAGGACATCTCGTGGGTCACGATGATCATGGTGGTGTCGCGATCCGCCAGGGAGCGAATGACGCGGAGCACCTCGCCTGTCAGCTCGGGATCCAGCGCGGAGGTTGGCTCATCGAAGCAGAGGATATCCGGCTCCAGCGCCAGAGCACGGGCAATGGCGACGCGCTGGCATTGTCCGCCGGAAAGCTGGTGGGGATAATTGCTCATCCGATCCTGAAGACCCATCTGCGCCAGAAGCTGCTTTCCCTGCTCAACGGTTTCCTCATGAATACGGCGGCGCTGAGCCTTGTCCTTCACCTGCTCACGGAGCAGCAGTTCTTTGGCCAACACGACATTGTCCAGCGCGGTATACTGGGGGAAGAGATTGAAGGACTGAAATACAAGGCCGAAGTGCAGACGGCGGCGACGCAATTCTGCATCGCTGAGCGTTGATTTGCTTGATGCGTCCAGCAGCAGCTGATCACCAAGACGAACCGTACCGTGATCCGGTGTTTCCAGAAAATTCAGGCAACGAAGCAGTGTTGTTTTTCCACTGCCGGAGGATCCGATAATGGAGACCACATCGCCTTTTTCCATGGTAAAGGAGATGTCCTTCAGCACATGGGTCGTGCCGAAGGATTTGCTGATTCCGTTTACTTCTAACAAAGCCATGGGTGCCATCTCCTTTCTTAATGGAAGAAATCCAGCTTCTTTTCTACCCAGTTGAATAGCAGGGTCAGCAAACCGTTGCAGATGAGGTAGTATACGCCAGTGAAGAACAGCGGCCAGATGACGCCCGAAATGCCATGGGAACCCTTCATGAAGGAATATCCTGCCCAGATGATTTCCTGCAAGGCGATGATTCGCGCCAGAGAAGTGTCCTTCACCAGGGTGATGATCTCGTTCGCCATAGGCGGAACGATGCGCTTGATCATTTGCAGCAGCTTGATTTTGAAGAAAATCTGTCGGCGGGTCATGCCAAGCACCAGGCCGGCTTCTTCCTGTCCGGTGGGAATGCCCTGGATACCGCCGCGGAAAATTTCAGAAAAGTAGCAGGCATAGTTGATAATGAAGGCGATGGCCGCGGCAAAAAAACGTCCGGATTCGCCGCCGCCCCAGATGTTGTTGCCAAGAATCAAACCAGGGAAATAGAAGATGATTAGCAGCTGAATCATAAGCGGCGTTCCGCGGATGACGTAAACGATGCCGCGGCTGAGCCACTTCAGCGGCTTAAAGGAGGACATGGAAGCGAGGGAAATCACAAGCCCCAGCGGAACAGCACCTACAAGGGTCACGAAAAAGAGCTTCAGCGTTTGCAGGAAGCCTTCATTCAGTGCGCTGACAACGATGGGTAACTGCTCCAGCCAGGAATTCATGGCAAAACCGCCCTTCCATGAAAAGTCAATGAGACAGGCAGAGGGGCCTTCCGCTTCCGAAAGGCTCCTCCATGAGATGATAGGGATTACTTCTGCTCAATCAGTGCGGCCTGCACACCGTAGGTCTGTGCGATGGTGTCCAGTGTGCCGTCTGCATAGGCGGTGGTCAGGAACTCATTCAGCGCGTCGGTCAAATCGGAACCGGTGCGGAAGCCAACGCCGTATTCTTCGGTGGTGAGGCTGACCGTGTAAGTCAGGGATGCATAGCTGGTGCCTTCACCAACCATGGCGGCGGCCATCAGGGCATCAATCACAGCGGCATCAGAAGTGCCGGCGGCAACTTCCATCAGGGCGTCTGCCTGGGAAGAAACAGGGGTGGCAGCGTAGCCCAGGGCGGCAATGGCAGCTTCGCCTGCACTGCCGGCTTCCACGGCGAAGGTCAGTCCCGCAAGGCTTTCCACGGTCTGATACTGATCGGCCGCATCTTTGGACACCACAACGACCTGCGCGTTGTTCAGGTAGGCTTTGGTGCAGTTCATGGCGCTCATGACCTCATCGGTCAGGGTCATGCCGTTCCACACACAGTCGATGTTTTTGCTGTTCAGCTCCAGCACCTTGCTGTCCCAGTCGATTTCGACAAACTCGACTTCCACACCCAGGGATGCTGCGAAAGCCTTGGCCAAATCGGCATCAAAGCCAATCCAGTCGCCGTTTTCATCCTTATAGTCCATAGGCTCGAAATCGGTGATGCCGACTACCAGCTTGCCCTTTTCCTTGACGTATGCCATGTCGGAATCTTCAGCAAACGCGCAAACAGTCATCATGCACATAGCCAGTGCCAGCAGCATTGCGAACATCTTTTTCATGGGGAAACGCCTCCGTTAATCATAATCATGTTGATGCGAGATGGCTTATTGCCTTCAACGCTTTATCATACTAACACAAAAAAGCGAATGTGTCAACACTTTAGCGCAAAAAAGTTTCAAGAAATTTTGAACGACTATTTTCATTGGAGAACAAAGAAAAACACCTAAGAGATGAACTCTTAGGTGTGATAGTGGCTCCGATAGGATTCGAACCTATGACACTCCGGGTATGAACCGAATGCTCTAGCCAACTGAGCTACGGAGCCACATGGTTGCGGGGGTAGGACTTGAACCTACGACCTCCGGGTTATGAGCCCGACGAGCTACCAAACTGCTCTACCCCGCGACATTTGCCGTCTCATCGGCGACAAGAGATATATTACACGATTTCATGCCAAAAGTCAATACCTTTTTTCAAAAAATCTTCTTCAGAATATTTACCTGAAAAAATGCTTCCGTCTGGGGTATGCCTCGAAAATTTCTTGCCTGAAACATGAAAGTACGTTATAATAGGTTCATTGTAAGGGCTTGGAGGTGAGCAATTGTGACAGGCGGAGAAACGGATAGCCGTGAAGTTGCACGCGCGGCAATCCTGATGGCAATGTCTTCTTCAAGGCAGGAAGAAAACGCACAGAAGGCAGTTCTGGCGGAAGCAAATATTCTTGCGGCGGCAGCAGATTATGGCGGCGAATTTGTTCCTTCTATTATGAAAATGGTGGAGCGCTCGGTTGTTTGCGCAAAGCGAGAGGGACTCATAGGCGATACCCATCACGAAGAGGGAACCATCGCCGGCGCGGCACGCGAGGCGCTCAGCCAGGTTACAACGAAAGCACTGGGGCTCAGCGTCGGCGGCAAAATTGGCGTCGCACGGCGCGGAGAGCATGTGGCCGTGGCTGTGTTCTTTGGCATTGGTCTTGGCCATTTGAACGAAGTGTGCGTGGGTATGGGACACCGTACCATATAATTGTAGAATGGAAGTGCAGTATTTATGCCGTTGAATTTGGCAATGGATGGCCCTGTAGGTGCCGGCAAGTCAACCGTAGCAGACGCGGTGGCAAGCCGACTGAATATTTTGCATTTGGATACCGGAGCGATGTATCGTGCGGTTGGTCTGGCAGTGCTGCGACAGAAGGTTGACCTGTCCGATGAAGCGGCCGTGGGCGCTGTATGTGACACGCTGGCACTGGATGTCAGGCACGAAAACGGCGGACAGCGCACCATGCTGAATGGTGAGGATGTTACAGGATTAATCCGCACCGAGCAGGTTTCCATGGCGGCATCCACGGTGGCACGATATGCCCACGTTCGTCAGAGCATGGTAAAATTGCAGCAGGCGCTTGCCGCAAAGCAGGATATGCTGCTGGACGGCAGGGATATTGGCACAAAGGTGCTGGTGAATGCCGCGGTGAAGATTTATTTGACGGCTTCACCGGAGGAACGGGCGCGCCGCCGCTTTGAAGAGCTTCAGCGGAAGGGGACGAATGATACTTTTGAGCAGGTGCTGGAGGATCTGAAGCAGCGTGATGCACAGGATATGAACCGTGCTGTGGATCCCCTGCGCCCTGCGGAAGATGCAGTTATTGTGGATACAACGGGCATGTCCTTTGATGAAGTGGTGGACAAAATTGTCGGCATTGTGGAGGCGAAACAGGCATGAGCGAAGCAAATGCAAAGGCACCTGCACAGGAAAAGCCAAAGAAGAAGTGGTCATTTTTCTACTTTCTGGCGAGGATTTTAGCCGCTATTGTGTTTCACACACTGGCACCTGTGTTCTACCATGGCAAAGAGAACATCCCCACAGAGCTGCCTTACATGATTATTGCCAACCATCGTTCCTTTATGGATCCGATTGTCATGGCTTATGCGATTAAAAAGCATGATGTGACTTTCCTTGGCAAGAAGGAACTGGTGAAGAACAAGGCGGCACGGTTCATCCTGCGGAATATGCACATCATCCCCGTGGATCGCCATGCGACAGATATGGCCGCCATGCGTAACTGCATTGCTGCCCTGCGAAACAAGGAAATCCTGGGCATTTTCCCGGAGGGCACACGCCATCACGAGGGACTGATGGACGAGATCGAGGGCGGTACGGCCATGATCGCCCTGCGCAGCGGCGTTCCGCTGATTCCTATGTACATCACGCCTAAGTTCCGCATGTTCCATCGCACGGACTGCTATATTGGCGAGCCGATTCCTACGGCAGACATCCGTGAAAAGGGTGTCAACAAGGATACCTGCGCGGAATTGCTGGCGCGCATTACGGCGACCTATGCCGATATGGCGGAGAAAGCGAAGCGTTCCTGAAAGAATTTCTCTTTTTTTTAGAAAAAAGAAGGAATTTTGAATTTCACGGCGAACGATAATCAACTAGAGCCTTTGTGAAAGGAGCTAGGTATGCCACTGGAGATTGCGGAACATGCTGGATTTTGCATGGGTGTGAAGCGTGCCGTTCAGGCTGCTATGCAGGTTGCCCGGTCAGATGAAAAAGCCTGTACACTGGGTGAGCTGATTCACAATCCGCAGGTGGTCGCCGAGCTGGCCGCGCAGGGAGTTTCTCCTGTGCACGACATCGCTGAAGCGAAGGGGTACAAGGTTTTGATTCGCAGCCATGGTGTTGACCCGGAAACGCTGGAAGCACTGAAGCAAAACGGCTGTGCTGTTCAGGATCTGACCTGTCCCTTTGTGGATAAGCTCCATCGCATTGTTGCAGAAGGCTCAAAGGATGGCACCCCTGTGATTCTCGTGGGCGAGAAGGAGCATCCGGAGGTTCGGGGAACCGCAGGCTGGGCACACGGCGAGGTTTATGCCGTGAATTCCGTGGAAGAGGCTGAATCCCTTCCCGCGATGGAGAAGGCTTTGGCTGCTGCGCAGACGACCTTCCCCCCTGAAAAATGGGAAGCGATTGTGTCTGTGCTTGAAAAGAAGATTCGCTCTCTTGATAAGCACTGCACCATCTGCTCGGCAACGGAAACACGCCAGAGAGAGGCTAAAGAGCTGGCCTCCAGGGCGGATGCGATGATCGTGATCGGCGGTCGGAACAGCGCCAACACAAAAAAGCTCTACGCGGCCTGTAAAGAACGGTGTCCGCGGACGATCTTGGTGGAGCGTGCGTCGGAAATACCGGCGGGCTTTGCAAATATCAATATCGATATCATAGGAATAACCGCTGGTGCTTCCACACCGGACGGTTCACTTAAGGAGGTTGTAACCCACATGACTGACACTGAATCCATGGACTTTGGCGCTTTGCTGGCTGCTGAAGAGCAGACCAAGCTTCGCCCTGGTCAGCAGATTACCGGCAAGGTGCTGACCGTATCCGACGACGACGTATGCGTGAGCATTCCTGGCTATAAGGCTGATGGCCGCATCAAGCGCGCTGACCTCATGCAGGCTGACGTCAAAGTTGGTGACGAGATTGAAGCTGAGGTTATCAAGATTAATGACGGTGAAGGCGATGTGGTGCTGAGCCAGCGTAATATCGCAAACCGCAAGGCTTGGGACGCGCTGATGGCAAAGTATGACGCCGGTGAACTGGTTGTGGAAGGCGTCGGCAAGGAAGCTGTCAAGGGCGGCCTGATTGCTGATGTTGGCGGCGTGCGCGCTTTCGTTCCCGCTTCTCAGCTGAGCCAGCGTTATGTCGAGAAGATCGGCGACTTCGTGGGCAAGGACATGAAGCTGAAGATCATCGAAGTGGACAAGCAGAAGAAGCGCATCGTTGCAAGCCGCAAGGCTGTTGTCGTTGAAGAAGCTGCTGCCAAGAAGAAGGAAGCTTGGGACAAGCTGGAGGAAGGTATCGTGATCCATGGTATCGTTCGCCGCCTGACCGACTTCGGTGCTTTCGTTGATGTTGGCGGCGTTGATGGCCTGATCCACATCACCGACCTGAGCTGGGGCCGCATTAAGCATCCCAGCGAAGTTGTGCAGCCTAACCAGGAAGTGGACGTGAAGATCCTGTCTCTGGATCGCGACCGCGACCGTATCCAGCTGGGCTACAAGCAGCTGCAGGCTCGTCCTTGGGACAACGCTCAGGAGAAGTATCCCGAGGGTTCCATCGTTGAGGGCAAGGTTGTGCGCATCACCGATTTCGGTGCCTTCGTTGAGCTGGAGCCCGGCCTGGATGGCCTGGTGCACATTTCTCAGTGCGCTCTGAACCGCGTTGCTAAGGTGGAAGACGCCGTGCAGGTGGGTCAGACCGTTCGCGTGAAGGTTCTGAGCGTGGATCCTGAGAAGAAGCGCATTTCTCTGAGCATCCGTCAGGTGCTGGAAGAGGAAGCTTTCAACTACAGCGATGAGATCCCCGGCGACGCTGAGTTCGAGCTCGTTGCCACCGATGAGACTCCTGTGGAAGATCTGCCTCAGGCAGAAGCTGAGGACGCTCCTCAGGCGTAAGTTTGATCAATATAGAGGAGGCAGGCCAATGGCTTGTCTCCTTTTTCCAATTCTCCGGAATTACCGTCTGTGTGACGAAAAAACCTTCCGCATGTTCTTTGAAGAACGCAGGGAATGGGCAACAGGGATGTGACATCATGGGAAAATGCGTCATTATTGCACCGCTGTACGAGGGCGAGGAGCCTGCACTGGTTGCGCATGGCGAGGAGGATTTTGTCGTCTGCGCTGATGGGGGATATGATGCCGCACTTCGGTATGGCATTCAACCTGATCTTGTCATTGGGGATTTTGATTCCATGCCTGTCGATCATGTGAAAGGCACACCGATGCGCCGTCTGCCTGTCCATAAGGACGATACGGATATGGAAGTCTGCCTGGATGAGGGGCGCAGGCGCGGCTATCGTGAATTCTACATGCTTGGGTGCATTGGCGGCAGGCTGGATCACACCATCAGCAATTTGCAATGCCTTTATGATTGCGCCATGCGAGGAGAAACGACATGGATGGCGGACCGTCAGAATCGCGTGACGGTACTGCTGCCGGGGGAACACACTTTGCATCCTATGGCAGGACGGCATGTGTCCCTGCTGGCGTTTACGCCGAAAGTGACGGGCATTTGCCTGAAAGGCACGGAGTGGGAGCTTGAAAACGCGACACTTACGAACCGTGATCCCCTCGGTGTTAGCAATGAGGCGAGGCAGGATGAAATCTACCTGAAGTTTACTGATGGCGCGCTGATTTTGCTGTATTCGATGGATCGATCCGGGAATGAATAACACCATGATGGTGCCATGACTTGCACGAATGCAAATTTTCTGATAGAATACTTGCAAGTTCCTGCAGTCGTAACTGCAACAAATGGAGGGATATGCTCAATGCTGGAAGTTGGTAAGCTGCTAAAGGAAGGCAAAGGCAAGCGAGTGTACGCTACCAATGATCCGGATGCTTGCGTCGTTTATTTCAAGGATGAAGCGATGGCGTTCCATGGGTTGAAGAGGGGACGCATCCTTGGCAAAGGTGAAGTTAACAATGCTGTGTGCAAGCATATCTTTGAGATGCTGGCGGAAAAAGGTGTGGAGAACCACTATATCCGCCAGCTGGATGCTCGCCAGAGTCTGGTGAAAAAGGTGGAAATCGTGCCCTTTGCCGTGAAGGTGCGCAACATTGTGGCAGGCAGTCTGGCACGGCGAATTGGCTATCCCATTGGCACCAAGCTTGATGAGACGGTCATCGAGTGTGTGCTGAAGAACAATGATGATTCTGAAGATCCGCTGGTGAATACAACCCATATCCTGGCCATGAAGCTGGCTACCGAGGATGAAGTGCGGGAAATTGTTGCCATGGCTCGCAAGGTTAACGAAATCCTTGTTGCATACATGAAGGAAATCAACATTGAGGTTATTGACTTCAAGCTGGAGTTCGGCCGCTATCACGGGAAGATTATTCTTGCTGATGAGATTACCCCTGACACGGCGCGATTCTGGGATTCCCGCACGCACGAGCCGCTGGATATTGACCGTTTCCGCAGAGATTTGGGCAATGTGGAGCAGGCCTATCAGGAAGTTCTGCATCGCATGATGGGCGATGAGTAAGGAGAAATGATGAAACGCATGATCGGGTGCCTCACGGCACTCCTTGTCGCGTTGCTTATGCTGTGTGGTTTGGCAAGCGCGGAAGGCGAATTCCCTGAACTGAATGATGAAGGTTTTCTGGATGAGGGCGAATTCGTTTATGAAAATGCTGATGAAGGCATTTGGCGTTATGTCAGCAGCACACTGAAGGTGGAAATTTACCGCCGCACGCAGACGACGCCCACCAAGCAGATTTGGTATGAAGCCGAGGTCTGGAGCCGCGATGGAGAAGTTTTCCACATGATTCCCAATAATTCGGAAAAGCGGATGAAGAGCCAGGAATGGCCTTATAAAATTGCCCGCAAGAATCAGACGGTGCTTGCTCTGAGCAGCGACTACGCGCAGCTGCGCATCACCCAAAAGAAGCGGGTGGGCATCATCATCCGTGACGGGGAGATTATTTCGGAGCGCACACTGGCTAAAAATAAGGGCACTTTCCCCAACCTGGATACGCTGGCGCTTTTCCCTGATGGGGATATGCAGGTTTTCTGGTCGGATGAAAAAACGGCTGAAGAATACGTGGAAATGGGTGCAACGGATGTGCTGGCCTTTGGCCCATGGCTCATCCGCGATGGTGAACTGAATACCGCGGCACTGAAGAAGTACGGAACGAGCGCCGCGCAGCGCACGGCCGTTGGCATGGTGGAAAAAGGCCACTACTTCGCGATGATGCTGGAAGGCCGTCACAGCGGAAGCAAGGGCGCAGGCATTTCCTTCCTGGCAGAAAAGTTGCTGGAAAAGGGCTGCACAACCGCCTTTAACCTGGATGGCGGACAAACGTCCTGCATTGTGTTTATGGGACATCAGCTGTGCCGCAGCAAGAAGGATAACGCAAAGGCGTCCTCTCGCAAAACGGCGGAGATTCTGGGCATCGGCACCTCTTCTCAGGTAGCAGCGGTGGACGATCCATGGTAAAAAGAGATAGCAGCGAATTCCGCAGGAGCATCGATGCATGTGTCCTGCGGAATTTTTGTAGAAGAGTGGAAATTTTTGCGTAAATCTGATATACTACTGCGGATGGCGTGCATTTTCGCATGCCTGATCAGACGAAAGAGATTGTGTGGAGGCTACCGCGCCTCATAAAGGAGATTTGAGCATGAAAGAACCGATCCTGCTGATTCTTGCGGCTGGTATGGGTAGCCGCTATGGCGGATTAAAGCAGATGGATCCCGTGGGTCCGAACGGTGAGGTTATTCTGGATTACAGCATTTTTGACGCTCGCCGTGCAGGCTTTAAGCGGGTTATCTTCCTCATTAAGCACGAGATTGAGGACGACTTCCGCCGTATTGTGGGTCAGCACATTGAGCCTTTCATGGAGGTGCGCTACGCATTCCAGCAGGTGGACATGCTGCCTGCGCCCTATCAAGTACCCGCTGAGCGGACGAAGCCGTGGGGAACGGGACATGCGGTGCTCTGCTGCAAGGATCTCATTGATGCCCCTTTTGCGGTTATCAATGCGGATGATTACTATGGCGTATCTGCCTTCCAAACGGCCTATGATGCGCTGTCCGCTATGCAGGATGATGAAAATCCCGCCCATTACATCATGGTTGGATATCATGTGGAAAACACGCTGAGCGATAACGGTCATGTGTCCCGCGGCGTGTGCACGATGGATGAGCACGGCAATCTGTCTGACGTGTGCGAGCGGACGCACATCATCAAGACGACGGATGGCCCTCTGTATACAGAAGATGGTGAAACCTATCATCTGATCCCTAATGGCACCCTGGTGAGCATGAACCTGTGGGGCTTCACGCCGAACTTTGTACGCGCGCTGGAGCGTGATTTCCCTGCTTTCCTGGATCGGTCTCTGGCGGAAAATCCGAACAAGGCGGAATTCTTCCTGCCGACCGAGGTGAACCATCTGCTGTGCAATGGCGAGGCCGAGGTAAAGGTGCTTTCCAGCCACGACCGTTGGTATGGTGTTACTTATCACGAAGATAAGCCTGTGGTGGCAGAGGCTGTTCGCAGCATGGCGGAGAGCGGCCTGTATCCGCATCAATTGTGGGAAGTCTAAACGAGAGAAGGCAAAAGAGCTTGATCCGTGGATTCGGATCAAGCTCTTTTTATTTTGCATTGCGCAGCGGTTACCGCCGCAGACCTTTGGGATAGTGGTTCTTCATCTGTCCATCGGAGCATTTTCCCCATCCGAGGCAAAGCCCTTCATACTCGGCGAGCACCCAACCTTTGGGCGCTTGCGGAAGGTCGAGGGCTTCACCCTTGAGGTAACATCTGGCTTCCTCAGCGGCGAGGGGCACGTGCGGAAAGGAAGGAACGGCGGATGCGACAGCCCAGGCGTGGTCCGGCATGAAAAGCTTGCCGCGCACGCTGCCAAGATGCAGGCCGCAGCGCAGCACCTTCAAGCCACGCACGTCAGGGCAATCGGGCATGGAAACCAGCGTTTCACCCAGCAGATGCGTCGGCATGGGAGCGTCCTTTCCTGCAAAGGCACGGTAAGCCTGCAATTGCTCTTTGGTTGGCTTGGACAGACTGCTGTCCGCAGGCAGGCAGGCCACGCCAATACCCTGGCGGCGGAGCAGTGCCACAAAGTGACCTTCGCCCTGCATCCTGTGGGGATAGCAGGTCAGCATGCCAGACGATCCATCGGCACCGGGCAAATGAAAGGGCTCAAGAGAAAAATCCGGATGATCCGCGAGGAAAGCAGCGATAACGTCTTCATTTTCCATGGGATTCAAGGTGCAGGTGGAGTAGACCATGCGTCCGCCCATGCGAACCATTCCGGCGGCGGCATCGAGAATTTCAGTCTGGCGCTTCGCGCAACCGGCAGCATTTTCCGGAGACCATTCATCCCTCGTTTCGGGATGGCGGCGGAACATGCCTTCGCCAGAGCAGGGGGCATCGACCTGAATGGCATCGAAGCCTTCGCTCCAGCGCTTTGCCAATTGATCGGGCATGGCGGATATGACAACGGCATTGGTAATGCCCATGCGCTCTATATTGCGGGAAAGAATCAGGGCACGCTTGGGCACGGGCTCATTGCATATAAGCAGCCCTTGACCATGCAGGGCGGCGCCAAGCTGGGTGCTCTTTCCGCCAGGGGCAGCGCACAAGTCCAGAATCGTTTCGCCTGGCTGAGCATTCAGCACAGCGGCAGGCAGCATGGCACTTGGCTCCTGCAGATACCAGGCACCTGCCTCATGCAGCGGCACGGCACCGGCATCGGACTCGGCAGAAAGGTAATAACCGTTTTCAGCCCAGGGAACGGGGCAGCCAAGACCGTTGGGGGAAGCAGCGGCGGGCTTCAACGGATTCAGGCGAATACCACGCTGGCTGGGTTCCTCCAGCGCGCGCAAAAAAGCAGGCAGCTCGTTACCAAGCTGCCCAGCCATTCGGTTCAGAAATGCTTCGGGCCAATCGTACATGCTTATCATGCCCTCCGAGTGTTATTGTTCCTGCTTGCGATGCTTGCCTTCCGGGTTTTTCCAGGCAGGGGGATACACGGGCGCATGATAGGCTGCGTCCTTATCCACTGCAGGTTTTGCAGGCTGATAGCGCAACTGAAGCTCATCATCGTCATCTGATTGCCAGATTGTCTTGGGAAGCTCGGCTACACGTCTCAGCATCTTGCGGGAACGGCGTGTGTCTTCTGGAATTTCTACAGCGTCACGGCTGATGGGTTCAGGGGGAACCTCCTCTGCCGCAGAAAAAACGGACGCGCGGCGTGCCTGCGGGTAATCTTCCAACCCGACGGGTGCGGCGGCGGCATAGCTGTCCCTGCGATACTGGGTATGAGACATGTTGGCTACCGTCGGCGCCGGCTCTGTGTAGGCGGGATAGGGCGTCTGGTCAAAGTCATTCATGCCGTCAGAAGCATCCTCGTGCCAGTCATCGGTGTCAATGACCTCGGTGTTGCCGTCTGCATAGACCAATTGTCGCTGCACCTGCGGGGGAACTCGCTTCTGACGCGGGCGGGAAGGACGATCCTGTACAAGCTCATCCTCATCCGTATGATGATGACGGAGTCTGCGGAAGAAGGAGGCCCACACTGTGAGCGGACGCCAACGGAAAAGATGAATTACAATGTCCGTTATGGTGCCGACAATGCACAGTATAACCACGATTTTCACCCAATGAGCACCAATCCACGTCAGCAAACTATTGCCGTCTGATGAGGTGAACAGATTCCATATGCTGGATACAGCACTGCGAACCCAGCTTAGCATCATGCTGAAAACCGTGTTGGCAAAACTGCCCATAGACGTTCCTCCTTTCCACAGTGAATTTTCTTTGGATGATTATCGATCCGTGAGCGTAACCGTGATGGTTGCGGGAGTCACTTCCGTGGTGCACTTGTTGTCGTCATCCCCTGTCAGTTTGCAGGTGATCGGCAGTTCGTATGTACCGGCGGTCAGGCCGCTTGCGTCACAGGTGAGGGTGACATTGCTGCTCCAAATGGATTCAACCACCAGCTGGGGTCCCGTAATGGTGACGCTGGCCTGTCTGGAACTCATGGCGCCGTTCAAGCCGTTGCCAACATTGGTCAGGGTTACGCGGACATTTTCAATGGTGCGGCTGCGGGTGACGGTACCGATTTCCACAGATACAGTCACCGTGTCGTTGCTGATGTAGGCCATTTCACCGGTCTTTTTCACCTTCAGCTGCTGGGTGAAGGACTCGGTTTTGCCGCTGACGCTTACCTGACCATCAGGGTAAAGGGTATCGACCAATTCAAGACTGCTGGAGCTGCCGGCAACAGTGATGACGGACGGCGTGATGGTGACAGACTTGACTTCATAGCCCTCAGCGGGTTCACCGGAGATGATTCCTGTAGCAGAAAGGGATACGGTGCGCTTGGGATATAGCTCCTGCTCCACAATCACGGTGTCTACAAGAACGGATTCACTGGTGATTTCCAGCAGGCTGCTTTCCACGGGGTCACCGTTGGAATCCAGCAAGGAAAAGGAAGAAGCGGTGGTACGGATGATGCCCTCCCGAGCAGGCAGAGCAGACAGATCAAGGATTGCCTCCGCACGCACGATCTGATCCACCAGAGATTTCGGACCGGAAACGGTCACCATAGGCGGGTCAAGATTGGCGGTCGGAGCATAGTAGCCGTCTGGTGCGGTGCCTGTTACCTCAAGGGTTACGGGAATACGGAAGCGAGTCACGTATTCTTCTACAGTGACCTCAACGCTTTCCGGGTAGACCTCGGTTACGTTGCCATAAGTGGTGGAATTGGTGGTGCTGATGCGCACCGTCTGCGTGCCGGTTTCGCGGATGCGGCTCAGGTCAACCTTGGCGTTGTAGTTGCTGCCGGTGGCAGACTGATACTGCATTTGCGGAACGTCAACCTTCAACTGGACGTTGGAAAGTGCGTCCGTCAGGTCAGAAGTAACAATCAGGCCATTGCGCTTCAGCGTGTCAGCACCGGAAACTGTAACGGAAACATCGGTGAAGAGTTTCTCACGGGTAAGGGTCGGATCTTGCGTAATGAGGCCTGCCCATAGCGCGATGGCGATCACCAACGCCAGAAGCTTAAAGCCCCAGTTTTTCATGATGACATGGCCGATGTGGCGAAACACTTCCGACACGGTCACGCGATCCTGGGCTTCGTTCTTATTAGAAGGCGTCTGCTGACTCATTTGGAAGCCTCCTTTTTGCCGAACAGCTTCACGCGGCTCATCAGGCTGCGGAGATCGTGCTTCGGCTGGGCGTACATGCCCTCAAGAATTTCACGCAGGGAATTAGCATCCAGATGGCGGGTCAGTTTGCCGCCCTTTGCCATGGAAATAATGCCCGTTTCCTCGGAAACGATCAGCACAGTGGCGTCTGTGGTTTCGCTGACGCCGATGGCGGCGCGGTGACGGGTGCCGAGGTCACGGCTGACGCCGCGGCCATCTGTCAGGGGCAGGATGCAGGCAGCGGCGATGACACGGGTACCGCGGATGACCACAGCACCGTCATGCAGGGGCGTATTGGGCTCGAAAATGTTTTCCAGCAAGGGGGCGGAAATACGCGCATCAACAGCGGTGCCGGTTTCGCTGATATCCTTCAGGCCTGTTTTCTGCTCAAATACGATCAGCACACCAACACGGCGGCGGCTCAGATCCATTAGACACTGGATGATTTCATCCACAATGCGTCTGCGGTCGTCCCCTTCGTTGTCCCGATGCTCAAAAAGGGCGCCGCGGCCGATTTGTTCAAGTGCCTTGCGCAACTCAGGCTGGAAAAGTATCACCAGCACCAAAGCACCATTGTTGATAACGCTTGTGAGCAACCAGTTCAGGGCGGTGAGTCCCAATAGCTGACTGCACCAGGTGGCCAGCAGAAGCAGCACCAGGCCTTTCAGCACAGCACTGCCGCGAGTTTGACGGGTGAGCATCAGCAGCTCATAGATAATGACTGCCACCACCAGGATGTCGAGAATATCAGTCAGACTCGGCCGATGAAACACGTTCCATAGCGTGGTTTGGATCGTATTCCAGAATGAAGTCACGCGGCCTCTCCCCACTTTCTTGTGCCTAGTGCACGGTTCCTGATCGATTCGGCTGAAGGTCTTTCAGCACCGTAATACAACGACTGATGAAAGAAAAAACTTGCGGCGTTACAAAAAATTCATATTTGAAGGGGATTAAACGCTGAGCTCCTGCTTTTCGCCCAGAAGCTCTTTGTTGCTTTCCAGCAGGGGCGTGATGCAGGCGGCCAGAAATTCATCCACTTGCTCGGCACTGCGTCCCGTAAAGTGCTCAGGCTGAAGAATGGCTTCGATTTCCGCTTTGGTGACCATGAAGGCAGGATCCGCGGCAATGCGATCCACCAGGTCGTTTTTGCCGCCTTCTTCCTTGACCACGCGGGCAGCGGCCTGTGAATGCACACGGAGCTTTTCATGCAGCACCTGACGGTCACCGCCTTTTTTCACGGCGTCCATCATAATGTTCTCAGTGGCCATAAAGGGAAGCTCATTCATCACACGGGCACGAATGACCTTGTCATACACAACCAGACCATCGCACACGTTCATCATGATGTTCAGGATGGCGTCCACACCGAGGAACGCTTCAGCAACGGAGATGCGCTTGTTGGCACTGTCATCCAGCGTGCGCTCGAAAAACTGCACGCCTGTGGTGATGGCGGGATTCAGCACGTCCACCATGACGTAACGCGCCAGAGAATCGATACGCTCACACCGCATGGGGTTGCGCTTGTAGGGCATGGCAGAGGAACCAATCTGACTCTTGCCGAAGGGCTCTTCCATTTCCTTAAAGCTGGCCAGAAGACGCATATCATAGGCAAACTTGCTGGCAGACTGTGCAATGCCGGACAGGCAGGACAGCACCTGGTAATCCACCTTGCGGGAATAGGTCTGACCGGAAACAGGCACCACCCTGTCAAAGCCCATGGCCTGCGCAATGTCGTTTTCCACCGCGGCGATTTTCGTGCTGTTACCGCCGAAAAGCTCCATAAAGCTGGCCTGCGTGCCTGTGGTACCCTTGCTGCCCAGCAGCGCCAGGGTGGACAGGCGATGCTCGATTTCGCCGTAGTCCATGTAGAGCTCGTTCAGCCACAGAGCAGCACGCTTACCGACTGTGGTCAGCTGAGCAGGCTGCAGATGCGTGTACGCCAGGCAAGGCAGGGACTTGTACTTTTCTGCAAAGTCTGCCAGCAGGCGCATCACATTCAGCAGCTTGCGGCGCACGATTTGAAGTCCCTCACGCATGATGATGACATCCGTATTGTCACCCACGTAGCAGGACGTTGCGCCCAAGTGGATAATGCCTGCTGCCTTGGGGCATTGCAAACCATAAGCGTATACATGGCTCATGACATCGTGACGGCATTCTTTTTCACGACGCTGGGCATCTTCATAGTTGATGTCATCCTGATGAGCTTCCAGTTCAGCAATCTGCTCGTCAGTAATGTCCAGCCCCTGTTTCTTTTCGGCCTTGGCCAGGGCAATCCACAGCTTCCGCCAGGTGCGGAACTTGTTATCCTCTGAAAAAACGTATTGCATTTCAGCACTGGCATAACGGGTGGAAAAGGGGCTGATATAACGGTCGTGGGACATAAATGAAACCTCCGAAACAATGCGTATTTGAAGCGACACATCATGTCTACTTTGGCACGGACGTGTGCAGAAAAGAATATGCTCCAATTTCTATTATAGTGAAGGAAAAGGATAAATCAAGACCTGAAAGGGGGAGAAATGCAATTTTACGAGATGTTCACGAATATCGCCGAATTTCATTTTTCACCTTCGCTTTATACTGGAAAAAATCCTGAAAATGTGGTATACTCTTATTAGCATGCGGTAAAGTGCGAAATTGTGCGATGAACGGGGGATACCAGGATGTTTACGCCAAAGATTCAGAATGAGCAGACCGATTTGCTGATGAAAGCAGTGCTGGAGCTCAAGGATGAAGAGGACGCGTATCGCTTTTTTGAAGATGTGTGTACCATTCCGGAGCTGAAGAGCATTGCCCAGCGGCTCAAAGTGGCGAGCATGCTTCGCAAGGAGATCACCTATCAGGCAATTGCGAAGGAAACGGGTGCTTCTTCCGCAACCATTAGTCGGGTCAACCGCGCATTGACCTATGGCGCTGATGGCTATCACCGTGTCCTGGACGCATTGGAAAAGGAAAACGAGTTGCCGGAGTGAGCAACGATATATCGAGATCAAACAGGCGATGCATAAGCACCGTTTGTTTACCTGTATATAGATTGCCCTTTATGATATAGAAAAGGTAGGAAGAAAAATGGATCTTTCGATGCTGAACACAGAGCAGCGGCTTGCAGCAGAAACACTGGAAGGACCTGTGCTCATTCTTGCAGGTGCAGGCAGCGGCAAAACCCGCGCCCTGACGTATCGCGTGGCAAACCTGATGGATCATGGGGTGGCACCCTGGTCGATTCTGGCCCTGACCTTTACTAACAAGGCTGCAAAGGAAATGCGGGAGCGCATTGAAAAACTGGTGGGTGAGCAGGCGGAAGACGCATGGATTTCCACCTTCCACGCTACCTGCGCGCGGATCCTTCGGCGTGATATTGAAAAACTGGGCTATTCCCGTTCTTTTGTAATTTATGATGACGATGACCAGGCTGTTACCATCAAAGAAATCTTTAAGCGCCTGAATGTGGATGAAAAGACGCTGCCGCACAAGGAAGTCCGTGCCTGCATTTCCGATGCGAAGAACAAGCTGATGGGACCTGATGAGTGGTTCCAGCAGAGCGCACGGGACTATCGCAGCCAGATG
Source organism: bacterium (assembly GCA_963618735.1). Classification (GTDB taxonomy): domain Bacteria; phylum Bacillota; class Clostridia; order Christensenellales; family Aristaeellaceae; genus CAKUFA01. Next base: position 100,971 of record CAVEUM010000001.1, read on the forward strand.
ATTCATGACGTATTCCTGGAGTATGAAACCCGCCTGAGGGCACAGAATGCACTGGATTTTGACGATCTGCTGCTGAAAACGCTGACCCTTCTGGCAGACCATCCGCCGGTACTGGAAAGCTATCGGAAGCGTTTCCGTTACGTTATGGTGGACGAGTATCAGGACACGAACTATGCGCAGTATCAGCTGGTGCGACTCTTGACGGCGGAAAGCCATAACCTGTGCGTTGTGGGCGATGATGACCAGTCTATTTATGGCTGGCGCGGCGCGGATATTCGAAACATTCTGGATTTTGAAAAGGATTATCCCGATGCGACGGTTATCAAGCTGGAGCAGAATTACCGTTCTACGGCGAACATCCTGGACGCCGCCAATCAGGTGATTGCCCACAATGCAGGCCGCAAGGAAAAAGCCCTGTGGACGGATGCCGGCGAGGGCGAGCCTATCAAGCTTTTCTGCGCGGGGGATGAACGTGAAGAAGCGGCCTGGGTGGCAGACCGTATCCGCCAGCTGTCCCGCCAGCATGAGCCTTACGGCAATATGGCGGTGCTGTATCGCACCAACGCGCAAAGCCGTGTGCTGGAAGAAATGCTTATGCGCTCCGGCATTCCCTATAAGGTTTTCGGCGGACAAAAGTTCTATGACCGCCGGGAAGTTCGTGACATAATCGCCTATCTGCGTGTAATCGTCAACCCTGCGGATGACGTGAGCCTGCGCCGCATCATCAACGTGCCCAAGCGCTCCATTGGTGACAGCACGGTGCAGGAGCTGGTGCGCCATGCACGGGATAACGAGATGCCGCTGTTCAGCGCATTGACGGACATTCCTGATAGCCTGTCTGCCCGCCCGAAGAAGTGCGTTGGGGATTTCATGATGCTCATGACCACCCTGATGGCACTGAAGGAATCCCTTCCCCTGAGCGAGTTTGTTCAGCAGATGGTGGAGTCCACGGGGCTGATGGCGCAGTATGAGCGCGAAAAGACCGATGACGCACTGGCACGCGTGGAGAATATTCAGGAATTCCTGGGCGCCGTGGAGGAGTTCGCTAAGGCGGCTCCGAAGGCTACGGTGGAGGATTACCTGGAGAACGTGGCGTTGGTAACCGATTTGGATCAGGCGGAGGATGAACGTGGCTACGTGACGCTGATGACGCTGCACTCTGCGAAGGGTCTGGAATTCCCGGATGTGTTTATCCCCGGCCTGGAGGAAGGCGTGTTCCCTTCCGGCCGCAGTCTTTCCAATGAAGAGAAAATCGAAGAGGAGCGCCGTTTGTGCTATGTGGGCATTACCCGTGCCCAGAAGCGGCTGTTCCTTTCCCGCGCCAGCCAGCGCATGCTGTATAACCAGGTCAACCATAATGCTCCCAGCCGTTTCCTGCAGGAAATTCCTGAACGGCTGCTGCAGGACGACTGGGCAGAGAAGAAGCAGGCAGCTTTCCGCAATGTGCCGCAGCCTACCCGCACGAGAACGGTCGGCAGCGGCTATGGCCTGAAATCTTCTCCTGATGTGACAAAGCTGGGTCAGCCGAAATTGACGCTCCACGGCGAGTCGCTGAACATCCCTGGGGTCAGCAAAGGCTTTGCCCAGGTGCAGACGGCTGCGCCTAACGTGATGCAGAGCCTGTTCCGGAAGGGCGATCGTGTGATGCACCGCAAGTTTGGCGAGGGCAATGTGGTAGAGGTTCGCGGCAAGGGCGCCGATGCCCGCATTCTCATTGAATTTACGGCCTATGGCGTGAAGGAATTCTCATTGTCCATTGCGCCCATTGTGAAATTGGGGGATGACGAATGACCGACCGGGAAGCACAAATGCGTACACTGGTAGATCGGCTGAATGAGACAGCGTATGCCTATTATGTGCTGGATCAGCCGGAAATCTCCGATATGCAGTGGGACCAGCTGTACGATCAGCTTACCAGGCTGGAAAAGGAGACGGGCATTATTCTGCCGGATTCGCCTACCCATCGTGTGGGCGGCGAACCGCTGAAGGGATTTGAGCAGCATACGCATCTCCATCGCCTGTGGAGTATGGATAAGGTGCAGTCCATCGGCGCGTTGGAAGACTGGATCCGCCGCACGGAAAAGCTGGCAGGAGAAAAAAATCTCCAGTATTATGTGGAGTATAAGTTTGACGGCCTGACACTGAACCTGACCTACAATCACGGTCAACTGATTCAGGCAGCAACCCGTGGCAATGGTGTGACGGGTGAGGCAATTCTGCCTCAGGCAAAGACCATCCGCACGGTGCCGCTGACCATTCCATACCAGGGACTGCTGGAAGTGCAGGGCGAATGCATCATGCGCCTGAGCACCCTGGAAAAGTATAATCAAACTGCAGCGGAACCCCTGAAGAATGCCCGTAACGCAGCGGCAGGCGCCTTGCGTAATCTTGACCCCGCGGTAACGGCGGCAAGAAAGCTGGATGTGTTCTTCTACCAAATCGGTACCATCGAGGATCCGCCGTATTCCACCCAGCCGGAAATGCTGGAGTTCCTGCGGCAGAATGGCTTTCAGGTCAGCCCCTATTTGGGAACACCCCATAATCAGGCGGAAATTGAAGACTGCATCCGCGATATTGAGCAGCAGCGTCCTCATCTGGATTTCCTGATTGATGGCGTGGTGATCAAGATTGGCGATTTTGCGCTGCGTGCGCGAATGGGATTCACGGAAAAATTCCCTCGCTGGGCAGTGGCCTATAAGTTTGAAGCGGAGGAAAGTGTGACCGTTCTGCGCCGCGTGACGTGGGAGCTTGGCCGCACAGGAAAGCTGACGCCCCTGGCACATCTTGATCCCGTGGATTTCTACGGCGTCACGGTGCGCAAAGCCACGCTGAATAACTGGGGCGACATCCAGCGGAAGCGGGTGGCTATCAATGCCCCTGTGTGGATTCGCCGCTCCAACGATGTGATCCCGGAAATTATGGGACGCGTTGGGGAGGCAGAAGAAGGCGAAACGCTCATTGAGAAGCCAACCCATTGTCCAGCCTGCGGTGGGAAACTGACAGAGCGCGGAGCGCACCTGTTCTGCATGAACCGTGTCAGCTGCCGTCCGCAGGCAGTGGCTCGGCTGGATCACTTCGCAGGACGGGATGCTATGGATATTGATGGCTTCTCGGAAAAAACGGCGGAGCAGCTCTATGACCAGAAGGGCGTGCGGGATCCTGCAGACCTGTATCACCTGACTCGTGAGGATGTGCTGTCCTTGGATGGCTTCAAGGACAGGAAAGCTGACAATCTGCTGAACGCCTTGGAAAAAAGCAAGGACTGCGCGCTGGATGCATTCCTCTTTGCCGTTGGCATTCCGAATGTTGGCAGAAAGACTGCTCGCGATATTGCTACAAATTTCGGCACCTTGGAAAAGGTACAGGAAGCAACCATGGAGCAGCTCGTGGCCATTCCTGATGTGGGCGATATTGTGGCGCAAAGTGTGCTGGAATTCTTCTCCTTTGAGGAAAACCGCACCATGATTGCCCGTTTGCTGAAGGCAGGCGTGAAGCCTCGAGAGATGCAGGGCAAGGCAGAAGGCGTGCTGACCGGCAAAACGGTGGTGGTCACAGGCACGCTGCCAAATCTTTCTCGTAAGGATGCGGAAGAGCTCATTCGCCGTCATGGCGGCACGGCATCTTCCTCGGTGAGCAAAAAGACTGCTTTTGTGGTGGCAGGTGAAGCCGCCGGCAGCAAGCTGGACAAGGCAACGGCTTTGGGAATCGAGGTCATTGACGAGGCAGAGCTGATGCGCCGCGTGGGCGAAGCGTAAATTGTGAACGATGTTTCTCGGAAAAACAACTATTCCATAAGAAAATGTGCTATAATCGTGGCGGTGGTCTTTGGAAAAGGATCGCCGCCACATTGTTTGCAAAGGATGTAGAAAATATGGAAAATATGAAGGGCACCTGGAGAACCACGGTAACGGACGATATCACGGCCAAGGCCATGGGCAGCGGTTCTCTGCCTGTGCTGGCAACCCCTGCACTGGTGGCACTGATGGAGCATGCCGCATGCGAAGCACTATCAGGCTCGCTGGATGAAGGCATCACAACGGTTGGCACCAAAATGGATGTGGATCACGTGGCCGCAACGCCCGTTGGCATGGAAGTGTGGGCAGAAGCGACCCTGGTGAAGCAGGAAGGCCGCGGCTATTCCTTTGAAATCACGGCCTATGATGCCTGCGGCGTAATCGGCACGGCAAAGCACGAGCGTGTCAGTGTAAAGGCAGAAAAGTTTGTGGCCAAGGCAGAAGCCAAGAAGGGCTGAGAGGCTGTCAACAAAAAATACGGGAGCTGCTGAAACGATGACAGAACCATTTCTGCACAGAACATGGATTGAAATTGATCTGGACAAGCTGATTGCAAACTATCGCACGGCTAAAGCGCTGACCGACAGTACCGTGACGTGTGTGCTGAAGTCGAATGCCTACGGACACGGCGCGCCCCGCGTGGCACAGGCTTTGCAGGAAGATGGGTGCAAGAGCTTTGCAGTCAGCTGCCTGCGTGAGGGACTGCAATTGCGCAGGGCAGGAATTGACGGCGAAATTCTGGTCATGGGCCTCACCGAGGAAGAGGGACTCATGGATGCCATTCAGGCGAAGCTGACCCTGACTGCGGCCTCTGCGGAGGATCTGCTGACCATTGAGCACGCTTGCGAGGCAGCAAACATGGACGCGGCGGTGCATCTGAAGGCGGACACGGGATTCCATCGGCTGGGTATCGCATGCACCGAGGAAGACGCGGAGAAAATCGCGATGACCGCAAAGAAACTGCACCATGTGCATCTGGCAGGATTATACAGCCATCTTGGCCTCATCAATCAGCAGCGGGACGAAATGCAGTATGGTCAGTTGATGAAAATCAGGGATTTATTGGAGCAAAAAGGCGTCCGCATCGATGATGTTCACCTGTGCGACAGCATCGGCCTGGTGCGTTATCCCCAGTGGCACATGAGCAGGGTGCGCGTGGGCGCCTTGCTGTTTGGCGTTCGCCCGTCACGGAGTCAGCATATGCCCTTTGAATGCTTCGAAACCTTGACCTTCCGCACCACCGTGGCACAGGTGCACCACGTGGAGGCAGGCGAAATTGTGGGCTATGGGGATGATCAGATTCTTACCAGGCCTTCCATGATTGCTACACTGTGCGCAGGCTATGGGGACGGCTATCCGAGACACCTGTCCAACGGAAAGGGACAGGTGATCATTCGGGGCAAGCGTGCGCCGGTCATTGGGCTTGTCTGCATGGATCAAATGATGGTGGATGTGACGGACATTCCTGACGTTGCACCTGGGGATACGGCAGAACTTCTGGGCGGCGGCATTGGCTATGGCGAAATGGCCGACTGGGCGGAAACAAACCGCAATGAGTGCCTGTCGATTCTGTCTGCACGGCCTGTGCGTGTCTACCGTCAGGGCGGACGCGTTGTGACGGTGACGGACGATCTTCTGCGTGAAAGAAGGGACTTTGCATGAATTTGGCAGCCTGGCAGGAAGAACTGAAGGATGTTATGCCTGAAGTCATCAGGATGCGGCGTGAATTGCATCATCATCCTGAACGCAGCGGCGAGGAAGCATGGACGCAGGCTTACATTGAAGAAAAGCTGGCAGAGCTGGGGGTTGAAAGCCACCGCTTTGCTGACTGCCATGCGGTGATGGGCATCATCCGCAATGGAGACGGTCCTTGCGTGGCCATCCGCGCGGATATGGATGCGCTGCCTGTGACTGAGAAGACGGGGCTTCCCTTTGCATCAGCACAGGAAGGCACCATGCACGCCTGCGGCCATGATGCACATATGGCACTGGCATTGGGCAGCGCCATGTGGCTTACGGCGCATAAAGACCGGTGGCATGGCACCGTGAAATATTTTTTTGAGCCGGAAGAGGAAACTGTTGGCGGCGGCAAGATGATGACCGAGCAGGGATGCATGGAAAATCCTCACGTGGATGTGATCATCGGCCAGCACATGAATCCTCACTATGAAGCAGGGAAATTCTTTGCCAAACCAGGCTTTGTCAGCGGTGCCAGTGACGAAATCCGCCTGACGGTTCGCGGCAAAAGCTGTCACGGCGCCTATCCTGAAAGCGGCGTAGACGCTATCGTCATGTCTGGCCAGATTGTATCTGCTCTGCAGACCCTGGTGAGCCGCACCCTTTCGCCCTTTGACCCGGCAGTGGTCACCATTGGCACCATCGAAGGCGGACAGGCGAATAACATCGTCTGCGGTGAGGTGAAGATGCGGGGCACCCTGCGCACCCTGTCAGAGAAAACCCGCAAGAAGATGAAAATGCTGATCGCCCGCACGGCTGACGGCGTGGCGCAAGCACTGGGCGGCAGCTGTGAAGTGCAGATGATTCCCAGCTATGGCGCGGTGTACAATGATGATGCATACTATGCCATCGTTGAGCGTGAGGCGAAGGAGATCCTTGGTGAAAATATGCTGGTGCATCGGGAAGCACCGAGCCTTGGCGTGGAAAGCTTTTATTACTTTGTGCGTGAGACGCCGGGCGTGTATTACGATATTGGCAGCGGCATCGGCACGGCACTGCATACGGAAACTTTCCTGGTGGATGAGGCGTGCCTGACACCGGGTGTCGCATTGCAATGCGCGTCGGTGCTGGCACTTTTGAAGGAGGCAGAATCATGAAGCTGTTTATTTCTGCAGACATTGAAGGAACCTGCGGTATTGCCGCGTGGGATGAAACGGAAAAAGATAAGGCACCCTATGCTGCCTTTGCGATGCAGATGAGCCTTGAAGTGTCTGCCGCCTGCGAAGGCGCAACGGATGGCGGAGCGGACTCCATTCTGGTGCGGGACGCTCATGATTCCGCACGGAACATTCGTCCTGGGTATCTGCCGGAAAACACCTGCCTCTTCCGCGGCTGGGGACGTGACCCTTATGCCATGATGAGCGGACTGGATGAGTCTTTCGATGGTGTTTTTTTCACGGGCTATCATTCGGGTGCCGGTTGGGCGAGCAATCCGCTGAGCCATACCATGAATCTGGATATTCATAGCCTGAAGGTGAACGGCGAAGACTGCCCGGAGCTGATGATGAACTGCCTCACAGCGGCTATGCTGGGTGTTCCCACACGCATGGTGACGGGTGACGAAGGCATTTGCAGCTGGTTCCTGCGCCATGTGCCCGGAGCATTGGCGGTGCCTGTAAACCGCGGCGTGGGCAACGGCAGCATTTCCATTCACCCGGAGAAAGCAACAAGATTGATTGAAGACACGGCGGCGGAAGCGATGCGCTTGCCGAAAGAAAAGTGCATGTTCCCCATGCCGGACGCGTTCCACGTGGAAGTGGAATACGTGCGTCATGAGTCTGCCAAACGGGCAAGCTGGTATCCTGGCGCAAAGCAGATGAATGACCGCACGGTGTGTTTCGACTGCACTGATTGGAATGATGCGCTCATCTTCTTCCACTTCTGCCTGTGAGGTGATGAACATGGTTTTCCCCAAACCGCTATGCCCTGGGGATACGGTACGACTGATTGGCGTTGCCAGTCACATCTATGGTGAGGATATCCCAAAGGAAGTGCGAGAACGGGCAGAAATGCTGGAGCGGCTTGGCTTTCGAGTGAAAGTTGACGAGAGCTGCTATAAGCATTACGGCTACCTTTGCGGCACGGACGAAGAGCGGGCAGAAGCCCTGATGCGTGCCTTTGATGATGATGGGGCAGATGGCGTGTGGTGCATCCGCGGCGGTTATGGCTGCCTGCGGATTCTGCCGCTGATTCGCTGGGATGTGATTCGCGCCAATCCCAAGGCATTCATTGGGTACAGCGATATTACCACGTTGCACATTGCCATCAACCAGCGCTGCGGCCTTGGCACTTTTCATGGGCCGATGCCCGGCAATATCCCGGAAACAGCCTGGGCCAGACAAAGCCTGATGCAGGCGCTGGCTGGTACGCCGGAAAAAAGGTTGAATCCAATGGAAACGCCGGCGCTTGACGTTCTCTGCGCAGGTGTGGGGGAGGGCGAAATAACAGGCGGCAATCTGTCACTGGTTACGGCGTCCCTTGGCACGCCTGATGAAATTGATACTCGCGGCAAGCTCCTCTTTCTGGAGGATGTGGGCGAAAAGGTCTACGCCCTTGACCGCTACCTGTATGAGCTGAAGCTGGCCGGCAAGTTCCGCGATTGTGCGGGCGTGATTCTGGGGCAGTTCACCCATTGCCCGGCGGAAGAAGACGGCCGGGGTTTTACCTTGCAGGATGTGCTGCGGGATGTTTTCGGGGATGAGCATGTCCCTGTCATGGCGGGCCTGGAGGCAGGTCATATTGATGAATCACTGACCATCCCGCTGGGGCGGCGGTACCGTATGAATACAGAAAAGAAAACCATTGCTTTGGCAGAATAATCCAGAAGACAATCCCATGGCGGAAAAGAATGCGCTTTGACTGCGGCATCTTTTCCGCTGCTTTATGTTTTGGGGTGCGAATTGTTAAACAATGTACAAAGCAGGAAGGAAACATCCCACAGAGTGCATTTTTTGTGTAAAAGGGGATTGCAAGAAAGCCATCTATCTTGTATAATGAAACATGAGAAACATGCAGATGGGGGCGTACATCGTCATGATGCGGAACAATGCGAGTGTGAAACGACGGGGCGAATAAGGCTGTGATACAGTGCTTATTCGCTTTTTCACAATTGCGGTTTCGTCATCGTTGCGGACAGCGTCTTCCATACTCATGGAGGAGGAAAAAACAATGAGCAATGTACACGTTTTTGATCATCCCCTGATTCAGCACAAGCTGAGCATTATGCGCGACAAGAACACCGGCGTGAAGGAATTCCGCGAACTGCTGGACGAAATCGCCATGCTGATGATTTATGAAGTGACCCGTGATCTGCCTACGGAAGAAGTCGAAATTGAAACCCCTATCTGCAAGTGCAAGACCCGTATGCTGTCTGGCAAGAAGCTGGCTGTGGTGCCGATTCTGCGCGCAGGCCTCGGTATGGTGGACGGCGTGACGGCGCTGATTCCTGCCTGCAAGGTGGGTCATATTGGCCTGTACCGCGATCCTCAGACCCTGGAACCCGTGGAGTATTATTGCAAGCTGCCTGTGGACAGCGAGAACCGTGAACTGCTGGTGGTTGACCCCATGCTGGCAACCGGCGGCAGCGCCAGCGCAGCTATTTCTTTCATTAAAAAGCGCGGATGCCACAATATTCGTCTGGTCAATCTGATTGCTGCACCCGAGGGCATTGCACGCATTCAGAAGGATCATCCCGATGTGGATATCTACGTTGCCGGCTTGGACGATCATCTGAACGAGCACGGCTATATTGTACCTGGCTTGGGCGATGCAGGCGACCGCCTGTTTGGCACAAAATAACGCAGGGGACAAGCGGATTCACCGCGTCAGAGGTAGCGGTGCCGGCGCGGTGAATCCCAAACCATCCCCAACGGAAAGGTGGTGATTGGTTTGTCGCTGGAGGTGTTGAGTCAAATCCGTGAGGCCGAGGAAAAGGCGGAAAACATCAGGCAGGATGCACAGCGTGAAGCACGGGAGATCATCAAATCCGTGGAGTCTGCATGCGCGTCTGCTGAGCGTTCCGCCGCCGTGGATCATCGCGGCATGTATCAGCAGATGATGGAGGGAAAGCGTCAGGAAGTGATGCTGCACCTGAAGGAAAATCGCGAGGCTGCTGATGCAAAGGTCTCTTCCGAAATGAAGCAGGCTGAAAAACGGCTGGATCAGGCGGCAAGTCTGATCTTCGAAAGGGTCGTGAAGCATGGCAATTGTTGAAATGAAGCGAATCAACCTGCTGGCCATGCGGCAGGATCAGCGCAAGCTCCTGAAAGCTATGCAACGTATGGGCTGCGTAGAGGTTTCAACCATTCAGGGGGAAGAAGCGGAAACGTACCGCGTCAAGGACTCAGGCAGACTGAGCCAGGTAGAGGATACGCTGAATCGCTTGACCTGGGTGATGGGGCGCCTGGGAAAGTACAACAAGCAAAAGGCACCCTTCATGGGAAATCGTCCCGAGGCTCCGGAAGAGGAAGTTGCGTACATTGCCAGCCATGAATCGGAGCTGATGGATATCCTTGCGCACGCAGATCGTTTGGAAAAACGAAGCGGCGAGTACAAGGGACAGCTGGCACGAATTGCCGCAGAGCAGGAACAACTGACGCCTTGGCTTAACCTGGATATTCCCGTGGAACAGATCAGGAGCAGCAAGGATGTTTTCCAGCAGGCAGGTACCATGAATAAGTCGGCTATTCCCGCCATTCAGCAAAAATGGGGGGAGAGGGAAGCTGTTCTTGAAGTGCTCAGTGAAATCCGTGAAAGTGCTTACATCTGGATTGCCGCCCATGCTTCGGTGAAGGAAGAATTCCTTGCCGACCTGAAGGCAGCGGGATATGCGCCCCAGTCCTTTGGTGACAGCACAGGATGTGTCCGCGACCACTATGACGCCTTAACGGAAAGCGCGAAGCAGGTCAAGGCAAATCAGGAAGGTCTGGATGCGGAATGGAAGTCCATGGCGGGCAGCCTGACAAGGCTGAAAATCTGGTATGACATGCTGTGCGTGGAAAGGGATCGCCTGCAGGCCGCGGAACGCACCGTGGGCACTGCGGAAACGTTCCTGATGCACGGCTGGGTGCCGGCAGCACTCGCAGAAAAAGTGCAGGAAGAGCTGATCAAACTGTCCCCGACGGCATCGGTTGAAATTACCGACCCTGATGAGGATGATCCGCCGCCTGTGCAGCTGCACAACAACAAGTATGTGACACCCTTTGAATCCATCATTGAAGGATTTGCGCTTCCTGCACCCGGCAGCATTGATCCTACTGCAGTAATGGCTCCGTTCTACGCATTGCTGTTCGGTATGATGCTTTCCGATGCAGGCTATGGCCTGGTGATGGCGATTGCCATTCCGCTGCTGGTAAAGCTGAAACAGCCAGGCAAGAGCAATCAAAAGCTGCTGTGGGTACTGTTCTTTAGTGCGTTGGCAACCGTGCTATGCGGCGCGGTGTACAACACTTGGTTTGGCTTCAACCTGCCCATCAAGAGCATTCTGGATCCCATCAATGATCCTATGCCGGTGATGGTTGTCTGCATGGGCATTGGCGTGATTCACCTTTTTGCCGGATTGTGCGTGGGCGGCTATGCCAACATCCGCAAGGGAAAGCCGCTGGATGCGGTGTACGATCAGCTCAGCTGGATGCTTCTGGTAACGGGTGCCATTATGCTGGTGCTCGGCGGCGTAGCTGCTGAAATCGGCAAGTGGATGGCCATTGCGGGCGTGGCACTCATTATCCTTTTCGCGGGACGTGAGAAGAAGAATCCTTTTGCCCGCCTGATGGGCGGCCTGAGTGCCCTGTATGGTGCAACCAGCTGGATTTCGGACATCCTCAGCTACATGCGCTTGTTCGGCATGGGTCTGGCTACGGGCGTCATCGGCATGGTGATTAACCAGCTGGTGGGCATGGTGTTCGATGCGGGTATTGTGGGCAAAATCATCGGCAGCGTGCTGTTCGTGGGTGCTCACGCGTTCAACCTGGGCATCAATGCCCTGGGCGCATACGTCCATTCCTGCCGCCTGCAGTACATCGAGTTCTTCGGAAAGTTCTATGAAGAAGGCGGCGTGGCGTTCAGACCGCTGAACTACAACACACGGTATGTCAATTTCAAGGAAGTTTGAATCAACATCAAAGGAGGAAATGAAACATGGAATGGGGACTGGTTCTGGCTTTTGTGGCGGCCGCGATTGCGGTGATTCTGCCCGGCATGGGTTCTTCCAAGGCTGTTGGCGCTTGCGGTGAGACCGCTTCCGGTGTTTCCACGGAAAATCCTGAAGTGAACTCCAAACTGCTGGTTCTGCAGCTGCTGCCCGCAACGCAGGGCATTTACGGCTTCCTGATTGCTGTGATTATTATGATCAAGACGGGTATCCTGTCCGGCTCTCTGGCCAATGTGACCCTGACGCAGGGCATTGAGCTGGTGGTTGCCGCACTGCCCATCGCACTGGTTGGCTATTATTCCGCATTGAAGCAGGGCAAGGTTGCCTCCGCTGGCATGCTGATGACCGGCAAGCGTCCTGAAATGAGCGGCAAGGGCATCACCATGACGGTTATGGTCGAGACCTACGCCGTGCTGTCCCTGCTGGTTTCCTTCCTGGCTGTGAATGCCATCAACATCGGTTAAGGAGCGAACGCTCATGAATGCAACTGCGATCCTGGAAAAAATCCACGAGGAAGCAAAGGCAAATGCCGCCGCCATCCTCCAAGAGGCCAACGATCGCGCTGAAAAGCTGCGCACTGCGTCTGACACGAAGATTGCATCCGCCAAGGATGAAATGGAAAAGAAGGCCAAGGCAGATGGTCTGGTGGAGGAACAGCGGCTGATCCGTATGGAAGAGCTGGATGAGCGCAAGCGCGTATTGGCGGCCAAGCGCAGTTTGATTGACCGTGCCTTTGATGCGGCATTGCAGAAAATGAAGAAGATGCCCGCAAAGGATGCCCGTGCATTCCTGCTGGGGATGATTACCGAGGTGGCCGAAGGAGACGAGCAGGTTGTCGTTGGCGCGGAGGATGCCGCGTGGTTCGATGATGCGTTTGTCACGGAAGCCAACGAGGCCATGAAAAAGGCAGGACGCAAGGCAGAGCTGACCCTTGCAACGGAAAAACGCGCAGGTGTCAGCGGTCTGATCCTGACCAGGGATGATACGGAAATCAACTGCAGCTATGCCTCCATTCTGGACAGTAGGCGCCTGGAAATGGAAGCGGAGGTTGCACAGGTACTTTTCCCGTAATGGATCTGATGGAAAGAAGGGAGGGCTGGCCATGCCACAGGAAAGCGTAGGTTACGCCGTAGGACGCATCAGCATGCTGCGCCGTGACGCGCTGGACGCCAGTCGCCTGGAAAGATTGCTTTCCACGGCAAGCTATGCGGAAGCAAAGCGAACCCTTTCGGAAATCGGATGGACGGCCGCCGAAGAGACGGATTATGAACAGCTGGCCATGGAGCGCGTGGCAAACGCGAGCCGCATTGTGCGTCAGCTGTCCACCGATGAAAAGGTTACCGATTGTTTCCTGCTGAAGTATGATATTGCAAACCTGAAAATGCTGCTGAAGGCACGGTGCCTGGGCATTTCTGCAGATTACCTGTCGGAAAGCGGCACCATGGCTGTGGATGCTCTGCGGCACGCTGTGACGGATCACAATTACAAGTTTCTTCCTGCGCCAATTGCCCAGGCAATGGACGAATTGGAGAAAGAGCTTGTGATTCATGTGGATCCCATGGTGATTGACGTGAAGCTTGATCAGGCGATGTTTCGCTGGATTTTCCTGAACCTGAAGAAGACAAAGTGCCGCACGGCGGTTACCTACTTTCAGGCAAGGGTGGATCTGCTGAATGCGCTGACCATGCTGCGCGCTCAGCACATGAAGAAGGATAGCGCCTTCTTTATGGCCGTTTTGCTGGAAGGCGGAACGATTACCGAAAAGGAATGGCAGAAGGCGTATGCCGAAAGCGAAGAGCTGCCAAAGCTTCTGGCGAAGTACGGCGTTTCCGTGCAGGATGCGGCCTATCGCGCCGTGGCGGACTTTGCCCGTCTTCCTGGATTGGAAAAGGCGATGGATAACGAACTGCTCAAGCTGTTTCTGCCCTACAAGTACGACAATATGAATCTGGAATTCATCCTCAGCTATCTGCTGGCCACGGAACGTGAAGCGGCGGCAGTGCGGCTGGTGATGGCAGGCAAGGCTAACGGTTTTGCCATGGAAGCCATCCGGGAAAGGCTGCGTGATTTGTATGGCTGAAACGAAGCGGATGGGTGTTGTCGGGGAGCGGGACGCGGTGCTTGCCTTCAAGGCAGTCGGCATGCGCGTGATTGACGTTTCCACCGCAGAGGAGACCACAGCGGCCTTGCACAAGCTGTCCACCGAGGGTGTACCTGTGATTTTCATCACGGAAACCATGGCAGAGCTTGTGCCGGAAGCATTGCAGAAGTATAAGACCATGCCGGGCACGGCGGTAATCCCCATTCCCGGCAGCCAGGGCGTCAATGGATTCGGCCTGGGGCGCGTGAAGGCCAATGTGGAGAAGGCCATCGGCGCGGATATTTTGTTCAATAACAAGAAAGAGGGGTAATGACCATGGCTCAGGGAACCATTGTAAAGGTTGCCGGCCCCTTGATTGTAGCGGAAAACATGGCCGATGCCCGAATGTACGATGTGGTGCGCGTGAGCAAGAGCCGCCTGGTAGGCGAAGTCATTGAGCTCCGCGGTGACCGTGCATCCATTCAGGTATATGAGGAAACCTCCGGCCTTGGCCCGGGCGAGCCTGTGGAATCCACAGGTGCACCCCTTTCCGTAGAGCTGGGACCTGGCCTGATTGAGTCGATTTTTGATGGCATTCAGCGCCCGCTGACCGCGATTCGCGATAAGTGCGGCGAGCGCATTACCCGCGGTGTGGAAGTGCCAAGCCTGAATCGTGAAAAAGAGTGGGCCTTCATGGCAAAGGCTGTGAAGGGTGACAAGGTGGAGCCTGGCGATGTGCTGGGTACAGTGCAGGAAAGCGCTGTGGTGGAGCATCGTATTATGGTGCCCTACGGCCTGCGCGGAACGGTAGAAAGCATCAAAGACTGCACGGCAAAGCTGGAAGACACCATTGCGGTGATCCGTGACGAGAAGGGCGAAATGCACAACGTGACCATGCTGCAGAAGTGGCCTGTCCGCCGCGGCCGTCCTTATCGTGAAAAGCTGGCACCCACCATGCCCATGGTGACGGGTCAGCGCGTGATTGATACCTTCTTCCCCATTGCGTCGGGCGGCGTGGCAGCTGTTCCCGGCCCCTTCGGCTCGGGCAAAACGGTGGTGCAGCATCAGTTGGCCAAGTGGGCAGATGCGGATATCATTGTGTACGTTGGCTGCGGCGAGCGCGGCAATGAGATGACGGACGTGCTGATGGAGTTCCCGGAGCTGCACGATCCCCGCACGGGCGAGAGTCTGATGAAGCGCACTGTGCTGATTGCCAACACGTCCGATATGCCTGTGGCCGCTCGTGAAGCGTCCATTTACACGGGCATTACCATTGCTGAGTATTATCGGGATATGGGCTACAAGGTGGCCATCATGGCTGACTCTACCAGCCGCTGGGCAGAGGCTCTGCGTGAAATGTCCGGCCGACTGGAAGAAATGCCTGGTGAGGAAGGCTACCCGGCCTATCTGGCATCCCGTATCGCTGAATTCTACGAGCGCGCCGGCTATGTGAAGTGCCTTGGCAAGGAAGATCGCTACGGCATGATTTCTGCCATTGGCGCTGTGTCACCGCCTGGCGGCGATATTTCCGAGCCTGTCAGTCAGGCAACGCTGCGCATTGTGAAGGTTTTCTGGGGCTTGAGCGCCTCACTGGCCTACAAGCGTCATTTCCCGGCTATTGACTGGCTGCAGAGCTATTCTTTGTACATTGATCGCCTGAGCGGATGGTTCTCTGATCACGTGAGCCCGGAATGGAACGAGCTGCGTGCCAAGGCTATGCGCATCCTGCAGGAAGAGGCTGAGCTGAACGAAATTGTCCAGCTGGTTGGCGTAGATGCCCTGAGCTGGAAGGATCGGCTGACCATGGAGGTCGCGCGGTCCATTCGTGAGGACTATCTCCATCAGAATGCCTTTGATGAGGTGGATACCTACACCAGCCTGCCCAAGCAGTTTGCTATGCTGCGCCTGATTCTGACGTATCAGGAAAAAGGACAGCAGGCACTGGATGCAGGAGCCAATCTGTCGGATGTACTGAATCTGCCTGTTCGGGAGCGGATCGGCCGCAGCAAGTACATTCTGGAAGAAAATCTGAAGGAATTCGATGCGATTGAAAGCGAACTGAGCAGCCAGACGGCGGCTCTGATTGACCAAGGAGGACAGGCCTGATGCTCAAGGAATACCATACAATCAAAGAAGTGGTAGGCCCTCTGATGCTGGTGGAAGGCGTCTCCGGGGTCACCTATAACGAACTGGTGGAAATCACCCAGAGCAATGGCGAAAAGCGCTCTGGTAAGGTGCTGGAAGTCAACGGCGATAAGGCACTGGTGCAGCTGTTTGAATCTTCCAATGGCCTCCGCATTTCGGATGCATCGGCTCGCTTCCTGGGGCGCTCCATTGAGCTGAGCGTTTCCATGGATATGCTGGGTCGCGTGTTTGACGGCATGGGACGCCCTAAGGATGATGGCCCTGAGCTGATTCCTGAAAAGCGCATGGATATTAACGGCGAGCCGTTGAATCCTGCTGCACGTGACTATCCCAGCGAGTTTATCCAGACGGGTATTTCTGCCATTGACGGCTTGAATACGCTGGTTCGCGGACAGAAATTGCCTGTGTTCTCCGGTTCCGGTCTGCCGCATGCGCAGTTGGCTACGCAGATTGCGCGTCAGGCCAAAGTGCTGGGGAAGGACGATAAGTTTGCCGTCGTCTTTGGCGCCATCGGCATTACCTTTGAGGAAGCGGATTACTTCATCAGCGACTTCCGCCGCACGGGCGCCATTGAGCGTGCGGTGCTGTTCATGAACCTGGCCAACGACCCGGCTATTGAACGTATCGCAACCCCTCGTATGGCACTGACGGCTGCGGAATACCTGGCCTACGAAAAAGGAATGCATGTGCTGGTCATCCTCACGGATATCACCAACTATGCTGAGGCTTTGCGTGAAGTGTCTGCTGCCCGCAAGGAAGTCCCTGGCCGCCGCGGCTATCCTGGCTACCTGTATACCGACCTGGCCAGCATGTACGAGCGTGCAGGCCGTGTGGTGGGCAAAACGGGTTCCATTACGCAGATTCCGATTCTGACCATGCCTGAGGATGACAAGACCCATCCCATTCCTGACCTGACGGGCTACATTACGGAAGGCCAGATTATCCTCAGCCGTGAATTGTATCGCAAGGGCATTGAGCCGCCGATTGACGTTATGCCTTCTCTGTCCCGCTTGAAGGACAAGGGCATCGGCGCAGGCAAGACCCGCAAGGATCACGCTGCCACCATGAATCAGCTGTTCGCTGCTTATTCCCGCGGCAAGGAAGCTAAGGAGCTGGCTGTTATTCTGGGCGAGGCCGCATTGTCCGATATTGACAAGCTCTATGCCGCTTTCGCCGATGCCTTCGAGAAGGAATATGTGGCGCAGGGCTACAACACCAATCGTTCCATCGAAGAAACGCTGGATTTGGGCTGGAAGCTGCTGGCCATGCTGCCGCGCACGGAATTGAAGCGTATCCGCGACGATATGCTGGATGAGTATCTTCCTAAGAAAGAGGAGGGTGTCTGATGCCTGCCACACTTCGCGTAAACCCTACGCGGATGGAGCTGACCCGCATCAAGAAGCGCCTTGTCACCGCCACCCGCGGACATAAGCTGCTCAAGGATAAGCGAGATGAGATGGTTCGCCAGTTCATCCTCATTATCCGCGAAAATTACACCCTGCGGCAGGAAGTGGAGCAGGAGCTTTCCGAAGCACTGAAGAATTTCGCCATGGCGCGTGCTGTGATGGATCCTCAGGCGCTGGAGGAAGCCGTGCTGTATCCCGCAAGGCAGGCACAGCTGGAGCTTGGCACGAAGAATATTCTGTCCGTCCATGTGCCAACCATTGAGGTGAATGAAGCCTCCTTGGAGGAAACGGTGCAGGCTTATGGCTTTGCAGAAACTTCCTCCCAGCTGGATGGTGCCATTGCAACGCTGGCGGATCTTCTGCCGAAAATGGTGCGCCTGGCTGAAATCGAAAAGACCTGCGACATGCTGGCTGATGAGATTGAGAAAACCCGTCGCCGCGTGAATGCACTGGAATACGTGATGATTCCGCAGTTTGAGGCGACCATTCGGGAAATCTCCATGAAGCTGGAGGAAAACGAACGCGGTGCTACCACTCGACTGATGAAAGTGAAGGACATGATGGCGCAGCGGGACGCGTAAATCAAAGAACACAACCAAAAGAGGAGAGAGCCGCTTGTGAAGCTGGTTCTCTCCTCTTTTTGATGCCATTATTGAAAGCGTGATTTTACGTTAGTTCCATCCAGACAATGGGGTCGTTGATGCCTTGCTTTGTGCGCCAGCGATGGGGCGACACAAGCGCCAATTCCGCATGACAGAGGGCAATGCCGAGGTCGAGCATGGATTGAGGCGGCGCGTCAAAGGAGAACCGATAGTTTCCCATGTGCATGGTAACGGGCTGCCCGTTCTGCTCAGAAGGTGCAAGGCGTACAGCTTCCGCCACGCGGCGAAGCTCCTCAGGCCACAAGGACGAGTCACCCTTGCAGAAACGCTCAACACTCTTGCGCTTGCGCTGAGGTGCGGCACGGTCTGCGGCATGTCCCAGGGCAATGATGGCCTGCACGGCTTCCCCCGGACGAAGAGCCACGTTCAGTTGCTTTTTACGATAGGTGGAGGAAATCCAGCAGCTTGCAAAGCCTGCATCCGTCGCCTCAAGGCACAGAGCTTCTCCAAGAATCCCGGCATGCATGGCGCTGTTGGGCACGGCGGTATCCGCAACGACGGCAGCGACTGCAGTGCATCCGCTGACACGACCCATGTTCAGCAGGGTTCCTGTAAACAGATCCTCCGCGACATGCAGCAATACAAGCCGCGCACCGGGAAGTGTGTAGCGTCCCATGACGTAGCTGATGGCCGCCCAGTCGGCAATGCTCAGCGGATCGCCGAAGGAACGGCATGAATACCGCTTGGGGATACTTTCTGCCAGGGCTTTGCGGCGATTGGGGGAGAAGAGCGTTTCCGGTGTGTTCATGGTTCATCCTCCAAAGGGGTGGCACGGAGCTGACCGAGTATTTCACCTACACGCTGATGCAGCACCAAATCCGCGGCACCATCCATGGGCGTGGCGTCACGGTTGATGAGCACGAGATGCTGACCGTGAAAATAGCGCAGCAGTCCAGCGGCGGGGTAAACGGTGAGACTTGTGCCGGCAACGATTAGCAAATCCGCCTGGCGCAGCGCATGAATGGCGGCCATGAGGGTATTGCCGTCCAGCTCTTCTTCGTAGAGAACCACATCGGGCTTGATGATGCCGCCGCAGTCACAGGTGGGCACGGAACGGGGATCGTCCCGCACCTGTTCGGCGGTGTAGCTTTTCCCACAGGCAACGCAGTGATTGCGCCATATGCTGCCATGCAATTCCAGCACGCACCGACTGCCTGCTTTTTGATGCAATCCATCAATGTTCTGCGTGATGATGGCCTGCAAGCGTCCTGCCTGCTCCAGCTCAGCAAGCTTTCTGTGCGCTGCGTTGGGCTCGCAGTCAAGGGGAAGCATCCTGGCACGATAGAATTGATAAAATTCCACTGGATGTTCCTCGAAAAAGGTTCGGCTGAGGATTTCTTCAGGCGGATACTCGTAATGCTGATGATAGAGGCCATCCACGCTGCGAAAATCAGGGATGCCGCTCTCCGTGCTGACACCTGCACCGCCAAAGAAAACGATTCGCCGACTTTCATCGATCATTTGCTGCAGTAGTTCCATGGAAGAACCCATTAGGCATCCTCCTCACTGGCTGTAAATTGATTTTGTTACGGATATTATACCAGCAGTGGCTTTCATCGGGCAAGAAAAAAATCAAAGGACTTTTGTTTTACGGGAAAATGCGATACAATGGAGCAAAAGGAGAAAAACGGGAGGGGTTCACCATGGGAAAACGGACTGGCGCATTGATTAAGCAGGCACGATTGGATGCAGGACTGACCCAAGAAAAACTGGCGAAGAAACTGGGCGGCGGCATAACCGCATCTGACATCAGCAAGGCAGAACGCGGTGAAGCAGAGCTGACGACGGATACGATCAAGAAAATTGCGAAGGTCACTGGTGTAACGCAGGCGTCTTTGCTGGGAACATCGACAGCGAAAAAGACCACCACGAAAACGACGACCACCAAAAAGACCACAACCACCACTTCCGTGAAGCTAACCGCTACAGAAAAGAAGCTGGTGGAAGCCTATCGCAAGGCAGACAGCGACCGCAAGAAGCAGGCGCTGAAGATTCTCACAGGCGATGACGGCGACGTGCTGTCCTCTATCGGAAGCAATCTGGTTACTGAACTGGTGGGCAACCTGCTGGGCGGAAAGTGAAGCAAAAAAAGCACTGTGAAACACAAAATGCAGGTTTCACAGTGCTTTTTACTGTACGTATGCCTGGAAAAGTCTGATTACTTCTTGCCGAACAGACCCTGCACAGCATTCAGCACACTGGCAGCCTCATCCAGCTTCAGCTTGGTCTTCACGCCTTCTACCACGGCGTTTACCTGCTCGTTAGGCAGGTCGATGCCCAGCTTGCTCTCCAGCACCTTGGCGGGGTCGGCCAGGAATTCCTTCACCAGAGATTCGTTGTTGTTCAGCAGCTCCAGCACCTGCTTGATAACCTTCTGCAGATCCATCAATGTTTCCTCCCTCTATTTTTGTAGGATGCCAGGAACAGTATAACGATCCTTGCAGGAAAATGCAATGCTTTTTGAAAAAGGAAAAATCGGAGGGATGTCGAATACTCCACAGAGATAACGAGAAAGGGGTAAAGACTGTGGAAAAACCGGTCAGCTATTTAATTCAGGATACGACCAGGGAACAGAGGGAAGCCATTGTGGCGGAATCGCTGGGAAATATCGAAGCTGCCTGTGATGGCTGCAGTGCCGGCCTGGCAGAAATGTATCAGGCCTATATCGATGGAGAAAAGGAGCTCCGTGAGGTGAACATGGAGTTCAACGCGAGGTATGTTTCCGGCCGTGAAGGAGCCAGCCGTTCGCGTTGCCCGATGGGCTGAAAATATTGGCTTTTTTCCTGTAAACAACGGGAAGAAAGCGCGGGACAAAAACGTTCTATGTGTACAAAGACCATTAGGAGGTTATGGCTATGAAGAAGATGCTGTCGTTCCTGATTGTTCTGGCAATCATGGTGGCATCAATCACCGCCTTCGCTTTGGCGGAAGGTGACCGATTTGCTTTCGACCGCAGTGTGACTGAGGTGTTTGTTGGAGATACCCTGACGCTGACCATGGAGCGTGCAGGCAATGCGTCGGAGGGCACGGTGAGCTATAAGTCCTCCGCGACGCAGAATGCGACCGTTGATGAAAACGGCGTGGTGACGGGATTGAAGAAGGGTCAGACCACTATTACCGCCACTCTGGAGAACAATGGACGCTCCTTCCGCGCAAATATTACACTGAGCATTAAGCAGCGTGTGGAGAAGATTTCGCTGGATGAAACCCGCGTGACACTCCACGATGCTACAGAAGCGCAGATTGCCGCGCTTCTGACGCAGTCTACCACGGAACGCGTGCTGGTGGTGCCTATGGGGCAGAACATGTCTGCACCGACACTGGCAGAGCCTACCACGGCAGATGACCGCTCGGTTATCCTGGAAAGCAGTGACTCCAATGTGCTGCGGGTGCAGGGACACAGCCTGACCCCTGTCAGGGCAGGCGAGTGCGAGCTGACCCTTACCAGCAAGCAGAATCCCGAAGTGACAGCCGCGTATCACGTGCTGGTGGTAACCCCTGCACGTATTGTGAAGCCTGCTTTGGCAGAAGAAACCCTGTGGGTTGGCGAAACCACCCAGGCAACGGCAACCATTACCCCTGCAGATGCCAGCATCACAACCGTCACCTGGAGCAGCCGCAATGAGAATGTTGCCACCGTGGATGAAAACGGCGTTGTGACCGCCGTTGGCAAGGGCTCTGCGTATATCGTAGCTTCTGCTGTGGACGGAAGCGGCCGCGTAGGCAATGTGACTGTGCGTGTCAAGCAGCAGCCCACGTCCATCACGCTGAACAACACGGAGCTGACGGTGAACATGGGTCGTACGCAGACCCTGCGCGCTACGGTTGGCCCTAACAATGCGGATGACAGGAAGGTCACCTGGGAAAGCAGTGATCCTGCTGTGGCTACGGTGAACAGCGACGGTCGCGTGACTCCTGTATCAATCGGCGAGTGCACCATCACCTGCCGCAGCACGAATTTCCCTGAAGTGTACGCTTCCTGTGATGTGATGGTGAATCAGCTGGTGGAGCGTGTGTCCTTCACCACATCCTCGGCTAATGTGAACGTGGGCAGTACCACCATCCTGTTCCTGCAGATTTCTCCCGCGAATGCGACGAACCAGAGCGTGACATACAAGTCTTCCAACACCAATATTGCAACGGTTGATGCGGATGGCACCATTCACGGCATCAAGCGCGGCACGGTGAACATCACCGCCACCGCCAATGACGGCAGCGGACGCAAGGGCACGGTGAAGGTGAATGTGCTTCAGCCTGTGACCGGCGTGCACATGTACAGTGATACCATTTATGCAGATGTGAACGAGAGCGTCACCGCCCGCGCGGTATTGGAGCCCTCTGATGCCAGCAACCTGGCCATGACCTGGACCAGTGCTGATCCCACCATTGCCACCGTAAAGGGCACGAAGAATCGCCCGACGGTTACCGGCAAGCGTTGGGGCGAAACCACCGTCACCGGTGTTACCGAGGACGGCGGCTATACCACCACCTTTACGGTAAAGGTTGGCAACTATGACAAGGCACTGAAGATCATTGACCTGTATCTGCAGAATAACAAGATCAAGCTGAATGTCCGCAATGTCAGCAACATGAGCATCACGCGCTTCTACTTCACCCTGACCTGCTATGATGTCAACGGCAATCCTTTGGTCGTAACCTCTGATGGCAGCAACGTGATGAGCTGTTCTTATCGCCTAACCCTGGCCGAAGGCGAAATGACCCAGCATGGCCGCTTCAACTTCGACAATTATGTGCAGCCTGCCGAAGAAATCGGCCGCGTGGTGATGACGCTGACGGGCTATCGCACGGATGAAGGCTACAGCCGCTCCATCAGGGAGAGCAAGCAGCCTACGGCAGAAGTCAGAAGCCCTAACTATGTTGGACAATAAGGGAATCTCAAGGGGGACGTCGCGAGGCGTCCCTCTTTTCGTGTTTACAGAAAATTTTTGATTGGATGCACGCATTCGGGGCTTCGGAACGTTGTATGAACGTAGCGCACGCTTGCATCATG
The DNA here is from genome assembly GCA_963618735.1 of bacterium. Taxonomy (GTDB): domain Bacteria; phylum Bacillota; class Clostridia; order Christensenellales; family Aristaeellaceae; genus CAKUFA01. Next base: position 123,954 of record CAVEUM010000001.1, read on the forward strand.
TGATATAATAGACTGTGTAGCTATGTTTGCATGGCGATTTTCCACAAAGGAGGCGAACTGCGTGGCATTCAGACGAGACCGGAGGAATGAGCGCAATCGTGATGATTCCCCGATGTACGATGATGACTTCCGCACGGATGATCAGTCTTATGTGGACGACCAGACCAATGTTTATGAAATGGGTCAGTCCGATGGTTATGATGGCTATGATGATCAGCAATATGACGCGCCTTATGATGATGAAATGAACGGCGATGACTTTGCCCCGGAGGACGGGGAAAATGACTGGCAGGAAAATCCTGACGATACCTATGATGAAGATGATGTCGGGGATGATCTTCCCATGGAGGAGGAAAAGACGTACGCACATTCCATCTTCAAGCCTGCCACCAAGAAGCCTGCCTTTATCCTGTGTGTGCTGGTGAATGTGGTGCGCATGCTGGCGCTGCTGGTGGTGCTGGTGGGCCTTGCCGGCGTAGGCGCAGTGATTGGCATTGCTAAGGGCTATGTGGAAACGGCTCCCACGCTGGATTTGACGGCACTGGATGATCAGGCGCAGACGTCTTTCATTTATGACTCCAATGGCAACCTGATTACCGAATACAAGGGCACGGAGAATCGCGTCAGCGTTAGCCTGGCGGCCATGCCCACCTATCTTCAGCAGGCATTTATCGCCGTGGAGGACGCCCGCTTCTATACCCATAACGGCGTGGACATCAAGCGTATCGTGGGCGCCTTCGTGTCCAACCTGACATCCTCCAGCACCCAGGGCGGCTCGACCATTACCCAGCAGCTGATTAAGAATACCCTGCTGTCTTCTGAACAAAGCTATAAGCGTAAAATTCAGGAGGCTTATCTGGCCATGCAGCTGGAGCAGCAATATACCAAGGATCAAATTCTGGAAAGCTACCTGAATACCATTTTCTTGGGTGAAAATTATTACGGCGTGCAGGTGGCAGCACAGGGCTATTTCGGCAAGAGCCTGGGCGAATTAACCCTGCGGGAGTGCGCCATGCTGGCAGGCGTGACCAACAGCCCTTATTATTATAATCCCAGAAGAAATTTCTACACCCGCTCCAAAGAGGGCGTGGATTATGCAGCCATCACCAACGATCGCACCGACTACGTGCTGCGCTGCATGTATGAAAATCAGTTTATCACCTATGAACAGTACCAGGAGGCGCTAAATACCTCTACGGCCAATGTGCTGGAGGAAGATCCCAGCGAAGGCTCGGGCATGTATGAGTATCCCCACTATGTGGAATACGCGGTGTCGGAAGTGGTGGATATCTTGCTGCAGCTGAACGGCCTGGAGGATACCACTGCCAACCGTTATGCGATGGAAAATAAGCTCCGCACCGGCGGCTATCGCGTGAAGCTGGCTATTGATACCGAAATTCAGACTACCGTGCAGGAAACGCTGGAAAACTGGACGAAGTATCCGTCCCTCCGCGATCCTTCTGACAAGGTATACCGCTCTCGCAATTCGGACGGTACCTATACGGAGGTCATTCAGCCCCAGGCCGCGGCGGTGGTGCTGGATTACCGTACAGGGGAAATTAAGGCTATTGTTGGCAGCCGCACGACACCGACCCAGCGGAAGACGATGAACCGCGCTACGGACATGAAGATGCCTGTGGGCTCGTCCATCAAGCCGATTGCTGTGTACGCCCCTGCCATTGAGCTAGGCGGCAGTCCCGCGAGCATTGTGTACAACATGCCTGTTCCTATTTCAGGCTGGAAGAACAGCAAGGGTGAGGATTCCTGGCCGAAGAACTACGGTGGCGGCGGCTACACAGGCCCCATCACCCTGCGCACGGCCATGATGAAGAGCTACAACACTGCTGCGGCACAGACCTTGATGACCATGGTGGGTGTTGATCGCTCGGTGGATTTCCTGCACCGTCTGGGTATTGATGATGACCATATAGACGCTACACCCTTTGGTCTGTCCCTGGGCTCCAGCGGTATTACGCCCATGCAGATGACGGTGGCCTTTGGCGTGCTGGCCAACGGCGGTGTGTATCAGTCACCGATTTCAGTGCTGGGCATTTCGGATAGCGAAGGCAATGTGGTGTGGGATGGCCATGCCAACCAGACACGTCGGCGCGTGTTCTCTGAATCCACAGCGTACATGATTGTTGACATGCTGAAGACCGCTGTGAAGAGCGGCACTGGCACCAATGCGAAAATCAGCGGACAGACAGTGGCCGGCAAAACAGGCACCAACTCGGATCAGAAGGGTGTATTTTTCGCAGGCATGACGGGCTACTATGCCTCTGCCGTGTGGGTTGGTCATGATAACTACAAGGCACTGGCCAGCAAGGCTACCGGCTCCAGCGCCGCTGCGCCCCTGTGGCAGGCTTATATGTCCAAGATTCACGCCAACCTGGCGAACAAGGACATTCTGGATGGCGATGCCAGCCAGTACGGCGTGGTAAAGGTGACGACCTGCGCCGTGTCCGGACAACTGGCAACAGAAGCTTGCTACGCGGATACGACCTACGGCACGGTCACGGATTATTGGGCGCAGGGCAGCGTTCCCACGGTATATTGCCAGATGCACCGCACGCAAAACGTGTGCGCTGACAGCGGCGAGATTGCCAGCGACTATTGCCCGAATGTCATTTCCAAGAGCGTGATCGTCATTCCCAGCGGTCACCCGTTGTATAGCCTGATCGGCACGGAATACGATGATGTGCTGGAGGAATACCTGGGCGCGTGGGCAACGGTGAAGTTTGACTCTAGCGGCAATGTGATCAGCGGCGGACAGGTGTGCACATATCACACTAGCTCCAGCAGCAGCGGAACGGATTACGTGACCGAAAATACGCTGATCCCTGATGCACGAACCTTGCTGCAGCAGGCATACACCCAGCTGAACAGCATGGATTCCACCGCATCGAATTACACCTCCCTGTCCCTGGCAATCAGCAACATGGAAAGCGTGTTGAGCAGCAGCTCGCCCAGCCAGAGTGATGTGATGGCGGCTATGAGCCAATTGACGAGAGCCATGGCGGGACTAAACTGATGCAGATGAATGAAGAAGTGCAGGTGTCGGCCGTTGTGTCGGCCCTGCAGTCTCTCCGTGTGCCGATTCAGCAAGGAGAGTACGACCTGCATCATCTGGTGATGGAAGCACTGGAGGGTGCGGGCATCACTTGCCGCCATGAGGTATCCCTGGCACCAAGGTGCAGGATTGATCTCATGTGCGGCCATGTGGGCATTGAAATGAAACGCGGCAAGCCTGTGCGGAGCAGCTTGATTCGCCAGGTGAGCCGCTATGCCCAGTGCGAAGAAATCACAGCCGTAGTGGTGGTGGCGGAACGCAGTGTTGATCTGCCTCGCACCCTGGCAGGGAAACCGATTTATCTCGTGTGTCTCAATCGTCTGTGGGGCATCGCATTGTAAGCAATGGGGAGAGAAGCAGGCATGACCGATGAAACAATCCACCAGGAAGATGACGGTTGGGATGAAGAACTTCTGCCTCCCTACCTGCGAAATGCAGAAACAGTGGGACAGACCTATGGAACGCTGAGCTACAACCGCCGCAGCCGTTGCTGGGTGGTGAAGGGTGACCCTGCGGTAACGGAAATGTGCAAGCGACTGTTTCCCGGCTCTGCAGGCTCCAAGCGCGGAGAAGCACGGTTCACTGCCCATCGTCGGGTTGTGGGCGACCTTTGCTGGCTGATGATGCGCTACCCGCTGGAGGTTAAGCTCAGTGATCTTCCTCTGTGGGATAAGGCAGTGGCGGAAGCAAGGCAGTACGCCATCCGTCAGGCACGGGCGGCGCAGATGCCGTCCAGGGTCAATCCGCCTGAAGGCAGCTTCGAAGGTGCATTGATGGACTTCCAGCAGGAGGGACTGAGCTTTCTCATCCAGCACGACCGTTGCCTTTTGGCCGATGAAATGGGTCTGGGCAAAACGGTGCAGGCGCTGGCATGCATTGCATCGGAACGGGCACTGCCGGTGCTGGTGATTCCGCCGGCGCACCTGACGCGAAACTGGCAGGAGGAAGCAACACGCTTTTTGCGGGTGGAGGGACGCGCTCCACGCATTCATGTGATTCATGGGCTGAAACCCTACGATTTGCCGGAAGCGGATGTGTACATCATGCATTATTTGCTTTTGCGGGGCTGGAAAAGCGTGCTGAAGGATCTTCCTGTCCGTGCGGTGATCTTTGATGAAATTCAGGAGCTTCGCCATGCGGGGACGGAAAAATATTCTGCCGCCAGCATCCTGTCTGAGCAATGCGAACGGGTGATTGGCCTGTCCGGCACGCCGATTTATAATAAGGGCGGCGAAATCTGGAATGTGATCAATATCCTTGATTTTCATTTTCTGGGCGATTGGGAAAGCTTCTCCAGAGAATGGTGCTATGGCTATGGCAGCGCTGTGGTCATTAAGCCCGATGTGCTTGGCGCCTACCTGAAGCGGGAAGGACTCATGCTCCGCCGCACCAAGCAGGAAGTGCTGAAGGAACTGCCGCCCAAACGTCGGCTTGTGCAGGAGCTGGACTGGAACGACAAGCTCTATGCCCAGATGATGGCTCCTGTGCAGACATTGCTGAAAAAGTGGCGGACCGATGCGGAATTGACGCCCTCTCAGCGGGCGCTGCTGGAAGAAAGTATTTCCCAGCAGGCGCGCCAGGCAACAGGACTTGCCAAGGCACCTTACGTGTGCCAGTTTGTTCGGATGCTGCTGGATGGCGGCGAGAAGGTTCTTCTTTTTGCTCATCATCATGCGGTGATGGATGTCTACAAGCAGGAACTGAAGAGTTTCTCACCGGGGTTCATCACGGGCAGGGAAACATCCTCCGCCAAGGAGACGGCCGTAGAACGCTTCATGTCGGGCAAGACGGATGTGTTATGCATTTCCCTTCGCGCAGCCAGCGGACTTAATTTGCAGCGTGCTACCTGCGTGGTCTTTGGCGAGCTTGACTGGAGCCCTGCGGTGCATTCGCAGGCAGAAGACCGCGCCCATCGCATCGGCCAGGAGGATTCGCTGCTGTGCTACTATTTGGTGAGCCCTCAGGGAAGCGATGCGGAAATGCAGGAGGCGCTCGGCCTCAAGGTCAGCCAGTTTGTGGGACTGATGGGCGACCAACCCGTATCCCAGGAGGAAGCACTGGCAGCGGCAAGTCAGGCTCGCATGCATGTGGAAAAACTGGTACAGCGCCTGGCAGACACGGCGGAGTAACACAAGCAAGGAGAAAAAGCAATGCTCAGAATCGGCTGTCATTTATCGGCTTCAAAGGGTTATTTGCATATGGGCAGGGAAGCTATATCCCTGGGTGCAAACACATTCCAGTTCTTTACGAGAAACCCGCGGGGCGGCAGTGCGAAGCCGCTGGACGAGAAAGACATCGCCGCGTATCGCTCCTTTGCGGAGGAAAACGGCATCTGCCAGATTCTTGCCCATGCACCCTACACGCTGAACGGATGCTCCGCAGATGCAGGAATCCGCGATTTTGCCAAACGCACGATGGCAGATGATCTCCGGCGCATGGAATTTGTGCCGGGCAATCTGTACAATTTCCATCCTGGCAGCCATGTAGGACAAGGCGTTGAGCAGGGCATTGAAGAAATTGCAGAAATGCTGAACAGTATTCTCTGGGAAGACATGCACACCATCGTTTTGCTGGAGACCATGGCTGGCAAGGGGAGCGAGGTCGGCAGCCGCTTTGAGGAGCTGCGGGAGATTATTGACCGTGTCACCCTGAAGGAAAAGCTGGGCGTATGCGTGGATACCTGCCATGTGGCGGATGCAGGATACGATATCGTGCATGACCTGGACGGCGTGCTGACACAGTTTGACAAGGTGATTGGCCTTGACAGAATCCATGCCGTGCACATCAATGACAGCAAGAATCCTTTGGGATCTCACAAGGATCGGCATGAGCAAATTGGCCTTGGCACCATTGGTACAGAGTCGATTCTTCGGGTGATGGAACATCCTGCTTTGCGTGACAAGCTTTTTGCCCTGGAAACGCCTAATGATTTGGAAGGCTATGCACGGGAAATCGCAATGTTGAAGGAGAAATGGTCATGATCCGTGTATCGGCAGGCGTGATACGTCGGGCGGATGGGAAAATCCTCATCTGCAAACGGGGAGAGGGCCGAAAGAACGCTCACCTGTGGGAATTCCCCGGCGGCAAGCAGGAAAGCGGCGAAGATGCTTCCATGTGCCTGAAACGCGAACTGCAGGAAGAACTTCTTCTCACAGTACAGACAGGCGACATCCTCTGCACGGAAGAGAAAGAGGGCATTGTTTTCGACTTTGTGCAGGCGGAAACGGAAAGTGAACCCACCCTGACCGAGCACGAGGCGATGGCTTGGGTAACGCCGCGGGAAATGTTTCGCTATACCTTCTGCCCTGCGGATACGGATGTGGCCAGACGCATGGCGCTGAGCGATCCGCCGCTGAAAAATTTCCTGTGGGATTTCGATGGAACCATCATGAACACGTATCCCGCCATGGTACAGGCGGTGATTCACGCAGCGGAAAAGCAAGGCATACATCCTTCTGCGGATGAGGTGACCAGCCTGATGATGCATGATCTCCGCCACTGCGTGCACACCATTGCTGAGAAAAACGGCGGAGACGAAGAACAGCTCTATCTTGATTACCGCAGGGAAGAGGCGGCGATTCCGCCGGCAGCCATCCATGTGATGCCTGGCATGGCAGAGGCACTGCGCATTTTGAAGCAGCAAGGCGGGCGTCACTTTCTCGTTACCCATCGGGGAAAAGATGCATGGGAATACCTGACCTGGCACGGCTTGAAGGAACTGTTTGAAGGCGGCGTCACACGGGATGATCATCTGCCGCGCAAGCCCGCGCCTGATATGATTCTGCACGTGATGCATGAATATGGCTTGAAGGGCGAAGAAACCATCATGATCGGAGATCGTCCGCTGGATACGGAATCTGGCCGAAGAGCAGGGGTAATGACCTGCATGCTGGATACATCGGGGCGATTTGCACAGGATCCTGCAGAGCTGTACGCCAAAGACGTACCATCCCTGATGGCCATTTTGCAGGGAATGCCTGTTTGCCTGAAAGATTTACATTTGTGACGGCGAAGATACTCGCATTCTGCCGTGAAAACCTGTATAATAAGATGAGCCGCTTTGACGAAAAGCGGATGAGAACAAAGATCAGTACGGAGGTACGTATGCGGAAGCTCCTGGCGATATTGCTGTGCTTAACCTTTTTGCCTGTAGTGGCATTGGCAGACACCACCCTTTCGATCGAAACTATCACCGAAACTGTGCGTCCCGGTAAGGCGATTCTGCTGCATTTTGAAGTGCCGGCAAATGGAACCGTGAGCCTCTATGTGCAGGATGAAAAGGGAGAAAACGTCTCCGTGGTGGTGGAAGATCATCAGGTGGAGAAGGGTGCCAATGCGGTTTATTGGAATGGCACCTGGCAGGGCGTCCCTGCGCCTGAAGGAAACTACAAACTGGTGCTTATCATGGAAGATGGAACGGCTGAAACAGCGGTGACCATCGGCAGCTATGCGCCGTACTTGTCTAATATTACGGCGGAAAATGCGGCCGTTACGGAAGATGCGCCTGCTGTTTTGTACTGCACACCCAGTCAGGCTGGAACGCTGTACTGGGGTATTTTGCAGGACGGCGTCATTGCAGCGCAGGAGACCATGGCGGCTGCTGCGGGTGAAAGCTGTGAAATCAGTTGGAGCCCTGAGGAAGCCATGGATGACGGCGAGTATGTACTGGCACTCTGGCTGGAGGATGAAACGGGGCTTTCCTCCACGGTGGAACACATCAATATCCAGGTGACGGGTTTTGCTGCAGAGGATGCGGAGAATGTAAATCCCGATGATGCAGAGCCTGTGGAAGAAAGCACCGCAGACGATTCAGCAAATGATACAGATGCAGAAGAAGCGGTAGAAGAAACTACTGTAGAAGAAACGGTGGAAAACCTGACCCTGATGGAAACATCGGAGGAGGCAACCGAAACCGATACAGAGGTGGAAGGTGTAGAGACCACCGAAGTAATCTATACGCCCAGCTACGGCAGTCCCTATGGCGCAACAGAGTCCGAAAAAGAGTACGACTACTGGACGACGCCCATGGATATTACCGACACGGAAACCATCTGGAACATGCTGACGTCCACCGTTACCGTGTTGGACAACGGCAAGAAGAACGCTCAAAAACAGCAGATTGTTCTCCGTAAAGAACCGGATGAGAACAGCGATGGCGTCGGTGTAGCAACATGCATCAGCCAGTCTGTCCGCGTGATTGAAACGCTGGATAATGGCTGGTCGCTGGTGGAAACCTATTCTTCCTCCTTCCATGATACCAACTATGAAGCCTGGAACATGCTGGTGCAGGGATATGTGCAAACCAAGTATCTGAAGGAGTCCACCCCCAATCAGCACCTGGGTCTGGTGGTAGACAAGCTGACCCAGCGCCTGTATATCTTCCAGGACGGCGAACTGTATGACACGTTGCTGGTTTCTACAGGCCTGGCCAACACCAGGCAGCCTTACAATGAGACACGCTCCGGCGAGTTCCTGCTGATGCTGCCTGCAGTGGGCGGTTTCAAGAGCGATAATCTGGTGTGCGACATGGGTATTCGCTTTAATGATGGCGACCTGTTGCACGAGGTGCCCCATACGGTGAATGGCGATGGCTCGAAGAACTATTCCACCTGCGAAGGAAAGCTGGGCGAGAAAGCAAGCCATGGATGCATTCGCGTTCAGCGGCGGCAGACGCCCAAGGGCACGAACATGTCCTGGCTGTGGAAAAACATCCGCGCTACCAAGGGCAATGGCTATGTGAAGATCATCATCTGGGAAGACTGGCAGGGTCGTCAGGTGCAGATTCCTTCTGATGACACCGTGCTGTACTACAATCCCAATGGCGGCAAGAAATACCATAGCGCGGAGACCTGCTATTCCGCCAAGGGCAAGACCTTTACGGCTTTCACCTATGGTCAGCTGGAAGAAAGTGAATACGCTGACCTTGAACGTTGCGAGTGGTGCACACCTGTACTGCGAATCAGCGAAATTGAGGCGATTAACGCGACCTATGCCGAAGGCGGCGATCACGATCCTGTAATGACCGCGGCACGGCAGAAATGGATTGACAGCCAAGCAGAAAATACGGAAAACTAAGGAAAAGGTGGGTGTCGGATGAATATTGTTGATTACGCGATTCTGGCCGTCATAGGCCTGAGCCTGCTGATGGGCTTTTATCGCGGATTTGTCAGTACCGTGCTGAACACAGGCGGATGTCTGGTTTCTTTCGGCCTGTCCTTTGTGCTGTATCCCAAGCTGGCAGACGCTATCCAGAACAATGAAAATCTTCTCCGCACACTGATGCACTATACGGACGCATCCAGCCGCATTGGCGACCTGGAACTGGCCATCACCAACGTGGGTCAGTTGACAGCGGACAAAATCAGTGAAATCATCAGCAAGGTGGAGTTGCCCGCGCCCTTTGACCAGCTGCTGCAATCCAACCTGGAGAATCAGGTGTATGCCGCCACGGGACTGACCTCTGTATCGGACTACGTGAGCCAGACGATTCTGACGGCGTGCATCAATATTCTCTGCTTCATCGTCTGCTTTGTGGTGATCTTCCTGGTCTTTTCCATTGTGGCGAATTTCCTGCGGGCTGTGTTCCGTTTCCCGCTGCTGAAGCAGCTGGACTGGCTGGCAGGCGGCGTGCTGGGCTTTGCACGCGGCGTACTGATTTGCTATGTGGTGCTGGCAGTGGCGCCTATTATCCTGACCATGGTGCCTGTGCAGATGATCTCTGATTTGCTGAGCGAGAGCACCTTTGCGCCTTTCTTTAACAATGGCAGCATGGTGCTGGCCATTATGAACGGCAGATTGTGACCCAAATGGAGCGGACTGCGGTTCGCTCTTTTTTCTAAAGTGTGAATGGAGGATGGAAAATGCGTAGGTTGACCAGATTTGTGGCATTGCTGCTGGCACTGATGCTTCCGCTGACGGCCATAGCAGATGCTACGCCCTCTGATATGACAACACCGGAGGCAACCAGGGAGGTTGTGCAGACGGAAGCACCGACAGCGGCTCCCGCAGCGGAGACGCCGACAACAGCACCTGAAGTGACGGAAGCTCCTGCAACAGAAGCTCCTGTTACAGAAACACCGACAACGGCGCCTGAAGTGACGGAAGCGCCTACGGAGGAACCTTCTGCGACGGAGGATCCTTCCATAACGGAAACAGAAGAACCCACGGAAACTCCTGCGGCAGAAGAAACCGCAGAGCCAGAGGCAACGGAGGAAGCCTGGGACGAAAACCAGTGCGACCACGCCAATTTGAACTGCGCACAGGCTCCTGCCTGTGATGATCCCGCCTGTGAGCACCTGGGCACTGATGTGCATGGTATGACCATTCCTCTGTGCGCTAGGGGACGCTGGGTGCTGGATCGTGAAGACGAACTGGAGCGCAGCGAAAGCGGCAACGGTATGCTCCGTGCAGCGGCACGTCCTGTGACCATTGACCTGGACAAGGGCGATGCGACCATTTACCGCAGCGGCAATTATATCATTAAGGGAAATGCCCGCACGAACGCCAAACTGACCATTGCCGGCGAGCGTGTGGTGGTGCTGGACATGCGTGCAGCAGCACTGGACACCCTGACGGTTGGCAGCAAGTGCGTTGTGACGGTGCAAACCACCGCGCAGAATACCATTGGAGAATGGAAAATCGGTCAGGAGAGCCAGACGAAATTCACCTCTGGCGGTGCGGTGAAGATTGAAAAGGTAACCCGCCCGGAAACGGACGACAAGAGCAAGGTGACGATTACAGGCGGCAGTGTGGACGCGGCACTTACAGAGGCTGATGGACGTACCATGCTGACCCTTGCGGCACAGGGTGTAACGTCTGTTACGGTGGACGGGAAAAGTTACGCTGCTGACTGTGCAGATGATGACGGTTGCTTCTACCTGTGGCTGAGGAACCCCGGTGAGGGCATGACGTGGACCGCCGCTGTGGAGGGCACGAACCTGGCTGTGACCCGCCAAACAACCGATCATGGCAGCACCGCCACGGAGATTACCACTGGCCAGGTAACGGAAATCACAGCACCTGGTGTCTATCGCCTGAGCGGTCAGGTGGATGCCGCAACGCAGGTTAGGGTCAATGCATCCGGTGTGCATCTGATTCTGAGCGATGTGACCGCATCCACTGCGGATGCGCTGATCACCTCCGAGGAAGCGCTGACGCTGACCGCACAGGGAAATAGCGTGGTGAATGGTGTCCTCTTTGCAGGCAGCGGCAAGCTGACCATCAATGGCAGCGGCACCGTGACCGTGGAACAGGCGATCCCGGGCTATGGGACAGTGGATGCACCTGTTCAGCTGAATCAGCAGAAGCTGACGGTTGACGGAACGGCCGCAACGCTGATGAAAACGGCAGACGGCAAGCTGCTTTTGCCGGAGCTGGAAGCGGGCAGGCGCTGGAACATTACCGGAGACGAGACTACCCTGGTTGCCGTCAGCGAAACGGTGAACGGCAACCATTATAACCTGAAGGATACGCCCCAGGTGACCACGGACGCCGCGCAGTTCACCGTGGATGGCGCGGCAAGCAGAATCAGCGGTTCCATCACATCCGCAGCCAGCCAGGCTGAAGCAATCTTGCGGAATGTGCAGCTGACAGGCGGCAACGTGCTGAATGTTGCAGGCAATCTGACAGCGGAAATGACGGGAAACAATGAGCTCCTTGGCGGCGATGCCATTCATCTGGAAGCAGGCGCGTCCCTGACGCTGAAAGCCACCAGCGGACGTACCGTGCTGGAGCAGACAGACCTGACGGGCATCACGCTGGAAGGCAATGTGCAGGTAACGCCTGAATCATCCATTCCGCATACCGCCATCATGGTGACGGATGGAGACGGCAATGCGGTTAACGGCAAGGATCTGACCTTGACGGTGAACGGCACATCCTACCAGTTTACGACCCATGAAAACGGCATGATCTACCTGTGGGGACAGGGTGAGATGGACACCACCGACCTGGCCGCTACGGATGGAACCCATGTGTATGCTGCGGCGATTGTGGGCGGAAGCGGCAAGGCTACGGAGCGCATCGATATTGAAAATGTTACCGTGACAGATGTGGACGCGGACACGATTCATGTATCCTTCACGGCAGACGCAGGCACCACAGGCATCATGTACACGGTGGGGGACACGGCGGCGGACCTGTCGGATACCTACGTCCCTGAAGCTTTCTACATCACGGTATACGGCGGTCAGGCGGACATTGTGAATGTGAAGGCCGGACAGACGGTGACACTGCGAGTCGTGGCTGCGGCGGATGAGAACGCACCCTTCACGGCGGATACGGTGGACGGCTTCTCCTTCAGCGAAGTGCAGACCATCAAGCATCGCGGCCTGTTCACGGTGGACGACGAGGAAGAGCTTGACCAGGAGTACACGGGTAAAGCCTATAAGAATCCGATTACGCTGCCCAGGGGCGCGAAAATTGCCTACCAGGGAAAGAGCCTGAAGGACGGCATGCCTGTGAAGGTGGGCAGCTACACCATGAAGATCACCATTCCTGAGGGAAATGACACGTATCTTCCCGGTGTGTACGAGTTTGATTTCAAAATTACCAAAATCCCGCTGACCATCATCCCCGATCCCAACCAGGAAAAGCTGGAAGGTGAGGACGATCCTGAGGAATTCACCTTCACAACGGACGGATTGATCAACAAGGACAAGGTGGAGGGCGTCCTGACCCGTGAAGAGGGCGAGGAGGCCGGAAACTACGCGTTCCTGCTGGATTTGCTATCAGCACCGGATTACTACGAGCTGCAGCTGGCGGAGGATGCCTATACCTTCACCATTGTCCCCATTGGCGATGATATCACCGGCGGTGGCGGCGAGGTGCTTCATCCTGTCAAGCAGACCATTGTGCGCAATGACAAGCGTGAAGTGTCCGTGGAGGTAAAGACCCAGGACAGCATCATCGTAACCCACAGCCGCTTTGGCCAGATCATCTTCTCTACAGAAGATAACCAGGCGCGTCCCTTCACCCCGTCCCTGAGCTGGAACAAAGAGACGGACGAGGTGCTGCTGCGCCTCCGCACAGAAGCTGAGCTGAACACCGATGGCGGCTATGTTACGGACAGAAGCGGCAAGCCTGTGTGGAGCGGCCGTTACCTGAGCATGGGCTGGGCAGGTCTCAGCCAGATGCACAAGGTGGGTGTGGATGCGATTAGCCTGAACTGCCATGGCGCATCGGTGGTGCTCCGCCTTGAAGATCTGTTGAGTGAGAACATGATCGCCTACGCGAAGGAGCAGGGCGGAACATTGCAGAGCAGTTACTACCATGTGACGATTGTGCCTGTGGAAGAGTCTGATCAAGCGGAGGAAGCGGCTGCGGTGGATGCTCTGTCTCCCCTGACTCGCGGCTGGCGCGTGTCCGTCACCCTGACGGTGAACCGTGTGGAAACAGACGTGACGGATTTGATTCCCAGCCTGCAGGTAACGGTAGACATGAAGGACACCAAAGAATTGCTTCAGAGCATGAACAACTACAAGGAAGAAACCTTTGCCACGGATGTGGCGCTGTATGCGGTGGAAAAGACGGAGGATGGCTATGAATCCTCCGCACTGGAAAGCACCTTCGTGGAGCCCTTCATGCCTGAAGAGTTGAATGCGGTGGATTTCTCCGCGATCATGTATTCCAGAGATTACCTGGTCACTAGCGTTACCGCACCAATGCTGGTGACGGTTTCCTGGGCGGGTAAAACGACAACCAAATAAACAAAACACCGGCAGACAGGACGAAAGCCTTGTCTGCCGGTACTTTTATGGGGAAATGCGTGCCTGTGAAGTCGATGATGACAGGCGAGGAACGGTTTTACATTCTCCGCTCAATGTAGCGGATGAGCATGTCAATCCAAACGGCATTGTCAGGGTTGGATTTTTCAGGAACATTGGACGTCAGACGATTGCACAGAGACATGCCATGAGATCCCTTCTCAAAAACGTGCAGTTCAAAGGGAATCTTGCTGCGGCGCAGGGCGCAGACATATTGCAAAGAGTTTTCCACCGGGACGGCCGCATCCCCCTGCGTGTGCCACAAAAAGGCAGGGACGGTATCTGCAGTCACGCATTTTTCCAGCGACAGGGCATCCAGCATTTCCTGCGGCGCACCATCGCCCAACAGGTGGTCGCGGCTGCCTTCGTGGGTAAACTCGCCCATGGTGACAACGGGGTAGCAGAGAAGTTGTGCATCAGGCCGCCAATCCACAGGTTCACCCATAACATGATGGAACAGCGGGTCATTCCACAGCGTGCCCAGGGTGCAGGCCAAGTGACCGCCGG
>CAVEUM010000002.1:0-118143 GCA_963618735.1 bacterium
TGACGGCGCTTCCTCCCACCAGTCTGTCTGCAGCCGTTGCAGCGAGTCTGCCACGGTAGCTTGCACCGAGCTTGAATACGTGGTCACCACGGCCAATGGTGATGTGACTTTCTTCTCCTGCCCCGTGTGCAAAACGGCCACCAACGGCGCCGCTGTGGAGCGCGTGGAAGCATCTGCAAAGGCGGTTACCGGCAAGCTGCCCAAGGGCAGCCTGATTGTTCGTGTTACCACCCTTTCCAGCGGCGAAAAGGTCATGACAGTTGCCTTTGCCCGCAATGGTAAGCTGGTCAAGCACAGCGGCAAGGTGCAGGTAACCCTGCCGAAGACGCTGCTGAATGGCTGCACGCTGCAGCTCGTTCACGCGGACGGCACCGTGGAGGATGTGGAGGTTACCGCCGATGGTGACGAGGTCACTTTCACCGTGGATTTTGACAGCGTAACCAATGTTGTTCTGAACATGGCGGAAGCCTAATCGAATGATCCAGTCATAATCATTGGCTGCGGGAGGAGATGTCAAAGTTTCCTCCCGCAGAATTTGCAAAAACTTCGCATTTGGGGTTGACAAGCAGCACTTGCGTTGCTATAATATATCTTGCTGTTTGACCTGCGACCGTGGCGGAATTGGCATACGCGCACGTTTGAGGGGCGTGTCCAGCAATGGGTACGGGTTCAAGTCCCGTCGGTCGCACACAGCTGAGCTCCGAAGCATTTCGGAGCTCTTTTTGTATCCTATTCCTTTTCAAAAAGAATCTGCCATGCTACAATGGTGGCAGAAAGGGTGATCACATTGGCAAAGGTGGGTATCATCACATTCCTGCATAACGAGAACTACGGCTCAACCCTGCAAGCATGGGCGCTGGCAAAGGCGGTTCAAAGCCTTGGCTATGAGGCAATTCACCTGGATTATGCCCCCGGCATGGGCGAAAAGATCAGGAACCTTGTGCATTGCGGCAATTCGCCCAAGCTGCTGCTGGATGGTCTCCGCAAGCGTCTTGTGAAAGCCGAGCAGGCACAGGCACGAATGAAAGCCTCCGCCCTGGCCGCTTTCCGCAAGGAATGCCTGCCTTTGTCCAGCGTCTGTCACGATGCGGCGTCCCTGCGCGCAGCGTCTGACGTGTGCGATCTTCTGCTGGCCGGAAGTGACCAAATCTGGTCCCCTACCTGGCTGAATCCTGCCTATTTCTTCTCCTTTGCAGATGCCTCCAAGCCGCGCATTGCCTACGCTCCGTCCTTCGGCGTGGCAGAGATGCCCAATCAGCGCAAGGCACGCATGATGCGCGAGCTGATTGCACCTTTCCAGCACGTCAGCATCCGTGAAGAAGAAGGTGTCAGGCTTCTGCAGACGCTTACAGGACGCAAAGCAGAAGTCATGCCTGACCCTGTTTTTCTGCTCAGCCGTGAGGAATGGCTGAAATTTGCCGTCAAGCCGTCGATGGACGAGCCTTATTTGCTGTGCTACTTTATCGGAGAAAATCCTTCCTATTGGCAGACGGTCAAGTCGCTTGCCGAGCAATCTCATCTCAAAATCGTAATTCTGCCTGCCACTGCCGAAGCCTGGAAGCAGGATGGCGTCAAGTACGGCAGTGCCTCGCCGCAAGAATGGGTCGGATTGATTGCTAACGCGTCTGCCGTGGTGACGGATTCCTTCCACGGCGCGGCCTTTTCCTACCTGACGGGCGCGCCTGTTACGGTGCTTCGCCGCTATCGTGAAGGGGATCCCGCATCGAGAAACAGCCGCATTGATCAGCTTCATCGGAATCTCGGCGTGACCGATGGGCAAACACCTTCTCCCGAAATCCTTCAGGAGCGCTTGTCGGCCTTGCGTCAAAGCGGACTTAAGTGGCTTGGGGATGCCCTCAGTCAAGCAAGCGCCGCAGTTCCTCCGGCAAAGGAGAAGTGACCGTCAGCATATTGTCCGTTATGGGATGCCGAAGCGTCACGGAGGTGGAATGCAGGGCGAACCGCTGCGGAAGCTCTGGCAGTTCTGTCCCATAAAGGAAGTCGCCGCAGATGGGGCACTGTATTGATGAAAGGTGCACCCTGATTTGATGCGTGCGTCCCGTTTCCAGCTGAAGTCGAATAAGGCTCCGTGCTGCGGTGTGCTCCAGCGTTTGATAATGCGTCACACTGGGCTTGCCTAGCGGCGATATGACGCGGCGGATGCTGGCGGCATCTTCCTTGGCAATGGGCGCATCAATTGTTCCCTCCAGGGGCGACGGGATGCCTTCCGTAACCGCCAGGTACACGCGTTGAAAGTCCGCTGTATGCAGGATTTTCTGCAATCGGTATTGCACGTGCGCCGATTTTGCCACCACCATCAGTCCGCTGGTACCCTTGTCCAGCCGATTAACAGGGCGATAGATAAAGTCCTTCGGGCACGACAGATGCGCATAGAGCATATTTTCCAGGGTATCATCCGGTTGACGCTCGCTTGACTGGCTTGCCAGCGGCGCAGGCTTATCAATGACCCACAGAAATTCATCCTCGTAGGCGATGCTTAAGGGGCGGTTGCAGGGCTTCAGCTGGTAGACAGGCGCGGCGGTTTCATCCAGAAATGTTACTATTTCGCCCGTGTGTACCGCTTGGTCTACCGTGCGCATCGCGTCATTGACGAGGATGCGTCCTTCCCACTTGGCCGATTTCATGGCCGTGTAGCTGATGCCCATGACGCGGCGCAGAAAATCGCGCAGCTTCATGCTGTCCTCCATGGCAGTTACCGTGCGTTTCATCATGGAACAGGAAATCCCCTTTCCCCATAAACACAACAGAGCCAGATGCCCGCAAATGCTGTGGAGCAATCTGGCTCTGTTTTTGTCATTCGTTATTAGCCTTCAAAGCCTACGCTGTGCATGAAACGCTTCATGCCGTCCAGTCCCGCCTGGTCCAGCTTATACACGCCAGCATCGCAAAGCACCTGAGCGCACACCTTGGCAACTTCGCTGCGCAGGAGTTTCTCCGCGTCTTCTGCCGCAGCGCACAGACCGTTACTGTGGACAATCTCTTCCACCCAAGCGTAATGCTTGTAGCTGGGGTCATCCTCGGCAGGACACACGAGGGGCTTCTCGCCTGTCAGGTAGCCTTCCAGCAGCTTCAGCTCCTGCTTGAGGCGGCCAGGGAGAATGAACAGACCCATCACTTCGATCAGGCCGATATTTTCCTTCTTGATATGATGGAGAGGCGCATGCGGATGGAAGATGCCCAGCGGATGCTCATCACTGGTGCGGTTATTGCGCAGCACCAGCAGGAGGCGATACTTCTCGCCCACCTTCCGCAGAATAGGCGTAATGGTGTTGTGAGGCGCACCGTCTGTTTCCGCGTAAATTTCACAGGCAGGGTCACTATAGCCGCGCCATGCAGTCAAAACACGATCAGCCAGGTCAATCATGGTTTCGGGATCCTCGCCTTCCAGGCAGATGGTAGAAAGCGGCCAATCCAGAATGCTGGCCTTGACACCCTGAACAGGAGAGGTCATCTCTGCACGCACGCCAGCCTTGTCCATGGGGAACTGATAGCAGCCGCCCTGGAAATGGTCGTGGTTCAGAATAGAACCGCCCACGATGGGCAGATCAGCATTGCTGCCCAGGAAATAGTGAGGCAGCTGACCCACAAAGCTGAACAGACGGCAGAAGGTACCGCGGTCGATCTTCATGGGCGTGTGGTTTCCATTGAACACAATGCAATGCTCGGGATAATAAGCATAGGGCGAATACTGCATGTACCAGGAGGCACCGTCCAGCGTCAGGGGCACAATGCGGTGATTCTGGCGTGCAGGGAAATTGCTGCGGCCAGCATAGCCGGGGTTTTCCACGCACAGCATGCACTTGGGATAGCCCACGCCAGGGGCGTTCTTCAGCTTGGCAATCTCCTTGGGATCCTTTTCCGGCTTGCTCAGGTTGATGGTGATTTCAAGCTCGCCGCAGGGACTATCTGCGAAATAGCGCACGTTCTGGGCAATGGCATCCACCTTAATATAGTCGCAGGCGCGGCACATGTCGTAAAAATGCCACGTAGCCTGGTCAGGCTTGCCCTCATGCAGGCTGGTCAGGAAGCTCTCGCGAACTTCTTTGGGAGAAGGCGTCAGCAGACCCATGATACGCGCTGTAAACAGATCCTTCTCATACTGCATGTCGCCAATCATGCCTTTTTCCCGTGCCAGATCCGTCAGCTGATTCAGCAGCGTCGTTGCCGTCTCCTCACCCAGATCAGCGGCTTCTACTGCAGCGGGAGCATCCAGCCCCATCACATCCAGAAGAAGATTGCGGTAGTACGGCATATCAACCTGCTCAATGAGTCCCCTGCGCTGTGCGTACATCAGCAGAGATTCCAACGCAGCTGAAACCTTTTCCGACCATTCCATTTCCAAACGCCTCTCTCTCATTACGATTCATTCAGCGGTGGCGGTGCTCTCCTGCTTTGCATCTGCAGGAAGATTTCCTCTGTCACCGTTAATTTCATTCGGTTCCCTGAAGGACGGCAGAATGCGATGCATGCAGGCCTTCATATCTCCATGCTCATTCAGGCACTTCTGAAGTTCTGCCAGCATGTGCTCCACCTGCGGCCATTCCACCTGTTCAGGCTTTGCAATGAAGATTTTCTCCTTGCTGGTAGCGGTGGAGTTCTCTTCATCACGCAAGAGCTCCTCATAGAGCTTTTCGCCTGGGCGGAGGCCTGTGTAGATAATCTCCACCGGCGGCTTCTCCGGGTCGGCGTAAAGCTGAATCATACGCTCCGCCAATTCCTGAATGCGCACAGGCTTGCCCATATCCAGCACGAAGAGCTCACCGCCCTTGGCGATGGACGCGGCCTGCAGCACAAGGCTTGCGGCCTCAGGAATGGTCATGAAGTAGCGGATGATATCAGGATGGGTCAGCGTTACGGGGCCGCCAGCGCGAATCTGACGCTTGAACAGCGGCACAACGCTGCCATTGGAGCCCAGCACATTACCAAAGCGGACGGCGGTAAACTGCGTCTTGCCCTTCTTCTGCAGTGCTTCGATGATAATTTCGGCCATGCGCTTGGAAGCGCCCATCACATTGGTAGGATTCACAGCCTTGTCAGTTGAAATCATGACGAAGCGCTCCGCACCATGCTCCATGGCACAGGTTGCCACATTGTAAGTGCCGAAAACGTTGTTTTTTACCGCCTGCTCGGGGCTATCCTCCATCAGCGGAACGTGCTTGTGCGCCGCAGCATGGATCACAATCTGCGGCTTGAATTCATCGAAAACACGATTCAGCGTTTCCTGATCGCGAATCGAACCCACACGGAGTTCTACCGTGTTCTTGACAATCTCGCCGTACTGCTCCTTGAGCTCAAAGAAAAGGTCGTAAATGTAGTTTTCGCTGATATCGTACAGTACAAGCTTGCTGGGGATGAAGCTCATAATCTGCCGACAAAGCTCTGATCCGATGGATCCGCCGCCGCCTGTAACAAGAACCCGCTTGCCTGCAAAGTAGCTGCGAACCTCAGTCATATCCAAATGAGTTTCCGCACGTCCCAAAAGATCCGCAATGTTGACATCACGCACGCGTCCTGCGGCGCCGTTACCCGAAAGATCCTGCGGTGCGGAAAAAACACGCACACGGCATCCCGTGCTCATGCACTGGTGAATCAGCGGTGTCAGGTCGTGCTTTGGTGTAGCAATGGCAACGATAATTTCGTCAATGGCGTACTGTCTGGCGTACTCCGCAACATTTTCCGTGCCAAGAACGACGGGAACGCGGCCAATCCGCGTGTTCTTCTTGCCAGGGTCATCGTCCACAGCAATCACGGCTGCACAATCGCCGTACCGTCCTGCCAGCAAGTCTCTCAATACCTGCGCTCCTGCCCAACCTGCGCCAACCACCATCACGCGGCGCGCATGCTTCTTGTTAAACCACAAGCCTGAATGGCCAGCCTGTCCGGCAATGCGGAAGCTGAAACGGCTTGCCCCCAGCATGAACGCCAGAAGTAACCACTGGATGAGATAAATGGGTCGCGGCATCAGGAAGATATTCGCGCTGCGGTACAGCGTATAGGTTGCAAGAGATACAAGATAGGTAATGCCGGTGCCAATCAGTGTGCCGGTCACAATCTGCACTACCGTATCAATGCTCGCATAGCGCAGAAGGTTCTTATACAAGCCCATCCCCCACAGAACGCCCACCGTTGCAAGCGTCAGCACCGGTGCAACGTGAAGGACGTGAAGCAGATGTCCTTCCGGCGGGTGCATATCATAATAGATCTGCAAGGCCATGATCATAGAAAGGTTCGTCAGGATCACATCCAGAAGCACAAGAGCGGCAGTTTGCCAGTGCTTCTTTTGTGAAGAATGTTCCTTATCGGTCATTTTCCGATTCTCCCTCGCTTTTGTTCCGTATCCTATTGTATCACACAGACGATTTCGTTTCAATGCATGACAAGGAAAAAGTCGAAATGACGTGCAGTCACTTTGAGCGATTTTTGGGGTAAAAAAGGAGCTCCCTCCGAAAAGAGGAAGCTCCTTGATATTCATTCGGACAATTAGCGGCCCAGAATCGTCTTCTCGGTCTCCTTGTCGAAGAAGTGCAGGTGGTTCACGTCGAAGGCCACCTTGATCTTCTCGCCTGCGCGGCTGCTGGTACGAGGATCAACGCGAGCGATGATGTTGTCATCCTTGCCAGAAGTCTTCAGGTACAGATAGGTCTCAGAACCCATCAGCTCGGTCACTTCCACGTCGCAATCGATGGTGGCGTTGGACAGGCTCTCGATGATAGCAGGCTTATCGCTGATGTTCTCAGGACGGATGCCCAGAACAACTTCCTTGCCGATGTAGCTCTCGTCCACGAACTTGGAAACCTTGCTGTTAGGCACAACGATCTTGTTGTCGCCGAACTTGGCCACCACGTCCTGGCCTTCCTTCTCCAGCTTGGCATTGAAGAAGTTCATCTGAGGGCTGCCGATGAAGCCGGCAACGAACTGGTTGGTGGGATAGTCGTACAGATTCTGGGGGCTGTCCACCTGCTGCACAACGCCATCCTTCATAACCACGATACGGGAAGCCATGGTCATAGCTTCGGTCTGGTCGTGGGTAACATAGATGAAGGTCGTCTGCAGACGCTGATGCAGCTTGGTGATCTCAGTACGCATGGCCACACGCAGCTTAGCGTCCAAGTTGGACAGAGGCTCGTCGAACAGGAAGACCTTAGGCTCACGAACGATAGCACGTCCCAGAGCAACACGCTGACGCTGGCCGCCGGACAGAGCCTTGGGCTTACGGTTCAGCAGGTGAGCGATATCCAGGATCTTGGCGGCTTCTTCCACGCGGCGCTTGATTTCTTCCTTGGGGGTCTTGCGCAGCTTCAGGCCGAAAGCCATGTTGTCATAAACGGTCATATGAGGATACAGAGCATAGTTCTGGAACACCATGGCGATGTCGCGATCCTTAGGAGCAACGTCGTTCACCAGCTTGTCGCCGATGTACAGCTCACCATCGGAAATTTCCTCCAAGCCGGCGACCATGCGCAGGGTGGTGGACTTACCGCAGCCGGAAGGTCCAACCAGAACGATGAATTCCTTATCTTCGATGTCCAGGCAGAAGTCACTGACGGCCTGCACGCCGCCGGCGTAGATCTTGTAAATGTGCTGAAGGGATACACTTGCCATTGCTAATCTTCCTCCTCTTTGTTCAGCAGGATTGAACCTGCCGGGTGCGTTCTGCAACGCCTTCGATTACTGTTATTATAGCGATTTTCGCAAAAAAATGAAATAGGCCGAATTGACAAGCATTTTGATTTTACGTTGTTCACAATGTACATGACGGGAAGAAACAGCCCCGTTTTTCCATGCTTTTGCACAAAAAAGACCTTCAAACAGGATCAATTGTAAAACTCTTCTCCACCCTTGCCACGCGGGGTGCAGAATGCTATAATAGGAATGTATTTGCATATTGCAATAGATGAAGGAGGATATCCTTTTGAAGATGAAACGTTTTCTTGCTTTGCTTGTGGCCTGCTGCCTGTTGCCCATTGGCATTCTGGCTGAAGAGGAGTCCCTTTCCGACGATGCTGAAGAAGGAACCATCTCAGCCGAAGAAGAGCGTGAAGTGGAAGAACTGGATGCTGTGGATGAGGATGAAGAAGCAGAGTTTCATGCAGGTCCTACATATCAAGAAGCAGAACTGAGTGACTTTGACCTGAATTCTACTGCACTGTATACCTGCCACATTCTGGCCAAGTCCAGCCTGTTTGCTGAGCGCTCCACCGATGCCGCAAAGGTCACTTATAATGAAAGTGCCGTTTCTGCTGAAGTGCTGTATGTGGGCAGCAGCTGGGTCATCGTTCGCTACAAGCAGCACATTGGCTACATCAACCGCAAGCGTATTTACGATGTAAAGGCCATTGATACCGTCAACACACCGCCTTATGGCACGCAGAAGTCTATTTATATTGCCACCACCGCAGGCACCTGTCATGTGCGCAAGTCCATGAGCGATGAAGACGACAGTTGGGTAGTGCTGAATGAAGGCACCATGCTGAGCATCTGGCGCATTGAAGGCGAGTGGGCCATTGTTCCCTACTGGCGCACCTATGGCTATATTCACCTGAGCGAGCTGACAGATTTCATCCCCGTGTCCCCTACGGATGAACCGCTGAGCGATGACACGCCCATTGCAGCCTACACTTCCTATTACAAGATGGTGCAGACGAAGAGCAACATCAGCCGAATCAACAATATTAAGGTGGCCTGCGAACGCCTGACCCGCGTGATGCAGCCTGGCGAATCTCTGAACTTCAACAAGGACGTTGGCCCGTATAAGAAGTCTCTGGGATATCAGGAAGCACCTGTGTTGATTGAGGGCACCAGCCGTCCCGGCTACGGCGGCGGCACTTGTCAGGTTTCTTCCACACTGTACAACGCTTTGCTCCAGCTGCCCAGTGTTGAGATTCTTCAGCGCCGTCCTCATGGCCCCGGCGGTGCGAGTTATCTGCCCCACGGTGTGGACGCTGCTGTCGGTAACAGCAATTTGAATCTCCGCTTCCGCAATAACTACGACTTCCCCATTCGCATAGAAGGCCATACCAGCGATGATGGTGCATTGCTGATGGTCATCTATAAGGTGTCCGAGTGATCCTTTACCGGAAGGTGCTCAAAGCAGAGTTCGTTGAGCGCCCGAATCGCTTTGTTGCCTTGTGTCGGCTGAATGGCGAAACCGTGGTCTGCCACGTGAAAAATACAGGGCGGTGTAAGGAACTGCTTCTGCCTGGTTCCACAGTCTATCTTGCCGAGTCGGATCGTCTCGAGAGAAAAACACGCTACGACCTTGTTTGCGTGGAAAGCCGCGGGTATATCATCAATATGGATAGTCAGGCGCCCAATCCCGTATTTGCCGAATGGGCACGGTCAGGCGGATTCCTTCCCGGGATAACCGCGCTGAAAAGTGAGGTTGTCTACGGCGCGTCCCGCTTTGACTTTTCCTTTGTGCATGAGGGTCGGCCAGGCTTTGCCGAAATCAAGGGCGTAACACTCTTTGATGATGAAAACAGAAGCTTTTTCCCGGACGCACCCACCGAGCGAGGGGTCAAGCACGTGCATGAATTGATTGCTGCGCATCGCGCGGGATATGAATCCGTGTTGTGCTTTGTGGTGCAGCGTGAGCATGTGCAAAGCGTCTCACCAAACGACCTGACGCATCCTGCATTTGGTGACGCTCTGGAAGAAGCCGCTGCTGCCGGTGTGCATCTCATGGCTGCCGTATGCCGTGTGACACCGGAAGAAATGACGATTACGCACACCATTCCCGTTGTACTTGACAGGAGGCACGTGTAATGCCGCTTCGACGTTTTCTCGCAGTGTTTATGGTACTGATGCTGCTCTGCTCCTGCGCACATGCGGAAGAGGACGAAGTTATCGCCCCTGCATGGGAAGTGCCTGATTATGTCACCTGGCTGCTGGAGGTTGCCGGCAACGAGGTCGGCTACACAGAAGGCGCTCATGGCTACACCAAATATGGCGAATGGGCAGGCGATCCCTATGCCCAGTGGTGTGCTGAGTTTCTCTGCTGGTGTGTAGATCAGGTGGATCAGCAATACGGTACCAGCCTGCTGAAAAACACTTATCCTCTGTATTCCGGGCAAAACACGGGACGGAGCTGGTTCATCACGCAGGGGCGCTATATTGTTCGCTGGGGAAACCTGGAAGACTGGGGCTATCAATGGATGCAGGGCGATGATGAATACATCACTACAGGCACCTACATTCCCCAGCCCGGCGACTGGGTGTTTTTCACCTGGACAGAAGACCGGGATACCGATCACGTGGCCATGGTGGAATATTGCACACGGGATGCCGATGGCAATGTGAACGTTCACGTCATTGAAGGTAACACACCCGTTGCTGTCAAGCGCACGGTTTATCCCCTGACGTACACGCGGATTCTTGGCTATGGCACAGTGCATGATGTAGCAGAGGTCACCATGCGCTATGGTAACAGCGGCACAAAGGTTCGTCAGCTTCAGGAAAAGCTGGCCTACCTGGGTTATCTGGATGAAAGCAAGGTTAACGGTACCTTTGGCACTGCCACAGTGGATGCAGTCAAATCCTTTCAGCATAATGAAGGGCTGAAGGAGCATGGCATTGCCAACAAAACCATGCAAGATGCGCTGAAAAAGCGCTACGATGCCGCCGTGGACGCCGACCCGGCTACATGGCAAGTTGTTGACGACGATTGATTTTTAGGAGGAATTATGGATCCTGTTTATGTCTTTGGTCACAAAAATCCGGATACGGATTCTGTCGTATCCGCTATGGCCTATGCTGCCCTCATGAACGCCCTGGGCGAAAATGAATATGTTGCCGCCCGCCTTGGTCACCTGAACGATGAAACCACCTATCTGCTGGATCGCTTTGGCTTTCAGTCCCCTGCATATCTGGCTACGGTTCGCACCCAGGTGCGTGACATCGATTTTGACCGTCCGCCAGCTGTGAGTGCCAATGTGGCTATCAGCCATGCCTGGAAAATGATTCAGGAAAACAGCAGTGTTTCCGCCCTGCCCATCACAACCGAAGCAGGCGGCCTTTACGGCATGGTCACTGCGGGCAGCATCGCAGAAAGCGACATGGATTCTACTCAGAATCCCGTGGTGGAAAACGTGCCCGTGTTCAATCTGTTAAGCGCTTTGGAAGGCCGAATTATCAATGATGATGAAGACGTGTTCGACCAGATTTCCGGCGAGGTGATGATCGCTCTTCCCTCCAACGGCGCATGTCTGAAGGGCGCTAACAAGAACACCATTGTCATCTGCGGTCAGCAGGAGGACGTGGTCGAGCGCGCACTGGACATCGGCGTCAGCTGTGTCATTCTGTGCCAGAGCGATTTGGCCGAAAAGTATCGCGGCCATTCCTCCAAAACATGCCTGATTGTCACTCCTTGTGATGCCTATCGCGCGGCGCGCATGATCTATCAGGCGATTCCTGTTAGCCGTATTGCTCAAACGAAGAACCTTGTTTCTTTCCATCTGGATGATTTTATTGATGACGTTCGTGAAGTCGTGCTGCAGTCACGTTACCGCTCTTATCCCGTGCTGGATGAAAACGATCATGTGGTCGGAACCTTGAGCCGCTATCACCTGCTGCGCCCGCGCCGCAAGCGTGTGGTGCTGGTCGATCATAACGAGCGGAGTCAGTCCGTGCCTGGATTGGATCAGGCGGAAATCATGGCCATTATTGACCATCACCGTTTGGCGGACGTACAGACTGCCAATCCTGTTTTCATGCGAAACGAGCCTGTGGGCTCCTCCACAACGATTGTCGCCACCATGTTCCAGGAGCGCGGCCTCATGCCTTCCGAAAAGATGGCCGGCCTCATGGCATCTGCCATTCTGTCTGATACAGTGCTGTTCAAGTCCCCCACTTGCACGCCTCGGGATCGCCGCATTGCGGATCGCCTTGCCCGCATCGCAGGAATTGACCTGGAGCAGCTCGGTCATGAAATTTTCGCCGCGGGTCAATGCGCTGATAAGCCCATTGAAACCTTGCTGAACATGGACTTCAAGGAGTTCCACATTGCAGGTCACAGCCTTGGCATTGCGCAGGTCACCTGCCTGGATACGGACAAGATTCTGAACCGTCTGCCCGAGATTCTGCCTGCCATGGAGAAGCTCAAGGGGGACAAGCAGTACGATATTGTCATTCTTATGCTGACAAATGTGCTGCTGGAAGGCACAGAGCTGATTTTCCTCGGTGAAGAAGACGCCGTAAAGTCTGCCTTCAATACAGGGGACGTGCAGGATCATCACGTTTTCCTGCCGAAGGTCGTTTCAAGAAAGAAGCAGATTGTTCCCGCACTTGCTCTGCTGTGGGGCTAAGAAGAAATGCACGAGGTAATGAACATGAAGGATCATTTGCGCCGTCTGTCCGCCCTCCTACTTTGCCTGATGTTGCTGCCCGCAGCGTCCTTTGCGGATACGGCGTCCATCGGCTATGGCTTTGAGCTTGGTTTCTCCATGGATGCATCGTCTTATCCGGAAAGCGACCGGACACTGGTGCAGGGCATTGCAGATGCGCTCAACATGCTGACGCTCTCCGGCACGTTCGCCAAAGAGGACAACAGCTTTGACCTGACCTGCGAGCTTCTTTTGGAGAACGATGAGGACACCCGCACTGCCGTGCATATCTACGGAACGGAAACGCACTACCAGATTGGGAGCAGTCTGCTTGGCAATCAGGAACTTTTGCTGAACAATCTGGCGCTGCTGGAGTTTGCCATCAAGGCTTACAACCATTTGAACATGCCGCTTCAGTACCCTGCGCTGCTCATTTCCACCTATGCCCATACCAGCGCATTTGACTGGATCCGTGAGCAGTGGAATGCGGTCATGCAGGCGGAGGAAGGCGACCGCGTCATCTCCCGTGATGACATCATCGATTTGGCCGCTTACGCCGCAGAAAATGCTGAGCAGGATCGTGCTTTCTACTACTGGCTGGCGGCGTTAGCCCTGGAAAGCGGCTACAGTGACATGGTTTTGGAAACCATCACCGAGTTGCCCGACTGGCTGGATGGCTTGCTGGATGACGACGGCATCACCGTTACCTGTGAAGGTGATACAGAAACCTGGACCAGCGGAGAAGAAACCTTCTTTACCAAGACAGCAGACGAGTCAGGTGAGTCCTTCTCTCTGACGCTCCCCATGCTTCCTGATGGAAATATCGTGGAGGCTAGCTATCAGCGCAGCAATGAAGATGGCAACATGGAGCTGACGGTGCTCATTGCCAATGAGGAAGACGAGACCACCATGCTGGACGCTTCCGTTACGCTGACCGGCTGGGCGGATACGCTTCCCATGAACGGCGATGCAGAATTGAATGTCAGCCTTTCCGGTGAAATGGTACCTGACGCCGTGAATGCTCACTTCACCTATCATGCAGAGGATGGTCAGGTGACGCTTTGCCAGATGGATGCAGAAACAGACGCAGCCATGCTGACCATCCATGGCACGCTGACAGAGCAGGCACTTGCTGTTCCTTCCTATTCTGACGAAATGCTGAATGGACTGAATGTGTTCTCCCTGAATGATGCGTCTCTGAAGACTTTCGTAGCCGATGTGGCAGAGCCCTTCATTAAAGGTGCAATTCCGCTGCTGAAGCATTTGCCGCTTTCGACCTATGAAAGTTTGTTCACCCTGCTGGATCAGTATGGCATTTTGAATATGCTTACAGCAAACCTGGAATAAGCAAATATCCCAAGGCCGTAGCCCGAGAAAGGGTTGCGGCCTTTTTTGAACTTTCTCCATGCAAAAATCCAGAAAAAATGCAATTGGTTATGCAATCTGGTCTTGTCCTTCTGCCGCCCATGTGGTAAACTGTGGAAGGTTCCATTTTTAATTTTCCTTTGAAGAAGGCTTGATGAATGATCGAAAAGTGGAACGTCGCTATTCCACGGTTGACTGGCAAAAAGCATCAGCGACGCGTTTATGTTTATATCCCCGACAGCATCGAGGAAGATCCTGACCAAAGGTTCCCGGTACTCTACATGTTTGATGGTCACAACGTGTTCTTCGATGAAGACGCAACTTATGGCAAGTCCTGGGGACTTGGGAAATACCTGGATGAGCACGAAGTTCCCTTGATGGTTGTAGCTGTAGAGTGCAGCCACGAGCCTAACAACGGCCGCCTGTCCGAGTATTCGCCCTTTACCTTTACCGATGAGCATTTCGGTCGGGTTCGCGGACGCGGTAAGATCACCATGGATTGGTTCGTTAATACCCTGAAGCCCATGATTGATGAAAAATATCCCACGCTTCCTGAGCGGGAAGCCACTTTCATCGGCGGCAGCAGCATGGGCGGTCTCATGAGCCTGTATGCCCTGGCTGCCTATCCGCAGGTTTTCGGGCGTGCCGCTGCCCTGTCGCCCTCCATCTGGGTTTCCCCTAAGAAGCTGAGCAGCCTGATGATGCACGCGGACTACGCTGAAGGAACCGTTCTTTACATGGATTATGGTTCCCGTGAAATGGCAAATCACCCCGACATCTGCCACCACTTTGCCGCGCTGACCGGCAAGCTGATGGACAAAGGGCTTTGCGTCACCAGCAGAATTGTCCCCAATGGCGATCATTGTGAAGCCTGCTGGGAAGAACAGCTGCCCTGGGTGATCGATACCCTGATGTATGAGCGGGAATAATGAACGTAACGTAAGAAAGAGGGAACAGCATGGAAACGCAGTATTTCAAGCAATATAGTCCTGCGCTTGGGCGCGACATGGAAGTAAAGGTTTATGGGCATGCCGGCCGTCCTGTGCTGTTCATCCCCTGCCAGAATGGCCGTTTCTTTGACTTCGAGAATTTCCACATGACAGACGCATGGGCACCGTTCATCGATGCTGGTCAGGTGATGGTCTTTTCCATCGACACCATTGATGAAGAAACCTGGTCCGACGTAAACGGCGATGCTTATTGGCGTGCCCGCCGCTATGAGCAGTGGATTCACTTTATTGTGGATGAGCTGTCCCCTTTCATTCGCGAAATGGCAAATGCTCGCAATGGCTGGGACGGCTACCCGGGCATAATCGCCTTCGGCTGCAGCCTTGGTGCAACCCACGCGGCAAACCTCTATTTCCGCTACCCGGATGTCTTCGATGGTCTGCTGGCTCTGAGCGGCATCTATACCGCCTCCTATGGTTTCGGTGACTATATGGATGAGGTGGTTTACCGCAATTCCCCTGTGGACTATCTCGCAGGCATGCCTGGTGACCATCCCTACATTGCAGAATATAACCGTCATCGCGGCATCATCTGTGTGGGTCAGGGCGCTTGGGAAATACCTGAAACAACCCGACGCGTGGCAGACATCTGCCGTGAGAAAGGCATCAACCTTTGGGTAGACTTCTGGGGGTATGACTGTGCCCATGACTGGGACTGGTGGTACAAGCAGGTCGCGTATTTCGTGCCGAAGCTGCTTGGTTAAATAGAAGAAAGGAACGATCTGCTATGAAGAATTTTGTTTTCATTTCCCCGAACTTTCCTGTGAACTACTGGCACTTTTGCCGTGAGTTGACCAACAATGGTTTGAACGTGCTGGGCATCGGTGACCAGCCCTACGATGAGCTGCTGCCCGACCTGCGTGCAAGTCTGCATGAATATTACAAGGTCAGCAGTCTTGAAAACTATGATGAAGTATACCGCGCTGTGGCTTACTTCATCTTCAAGTATGGCCGCATCGACTTCCTTGAATCCAATAACGAATATTGGCTGGAGCGCGATGCCCATCTGCGTGACGACTTCAACATCTCCTCTGGCTTCCGCAGCTCGGATATTCCGCGCATCAAGTACAAGTCCAAGATGAAGGAATACTACCAGAAGGTCGGCATTCCCACGGCGCGGTATCACATTGTGGATGACTTTGACGGCTGCAAGGCCTTCATCAACGAAGTTGGCTATCCCGTGGTCGTAAAGCCCGATAACGGTGTTGGTGCATCCCACACCTATCGTTTGACCAGCGATGATGACCTGCACGGTTTCCTCGGCGAACGTGAAGAAGGCGTTAGCTACATCATGGAAGAGTATGTCTTCGCAGAGGTCAATTCCTACGATGCCATTATTGATTCCAACGGCAACCCGCTGTTTGAAACGGGCAACGTGACGCCTAATTCCATCATGGACATCGTTAACAGCGGCGATAACTCCATTTATTACATTGTGAAGGAACTGGCGGACGATGTCCGCGCAGCAGGCCGCGCCACGGTCAAGAGCTTCGGCGTGAAGAGCCGCTTTGTCCATTTTGAATTCTTCCGCCTGACGCAGGATCAGCCGAGCCTTGGCAAGAAGGGTCAGGTTGTAGCACTGGAAGTCAATATGCGCCCCTGCGGCGGTATTTCCCCTGACATGATGAACTATGCCAACAGCACCGATGTGTATAAGATCTGGGCGGACATGATCGCCTTCGACCATTCTGAAAAGGGCGTGGGTGAGCGCGGCTTCTGTGCGTTCTGTGGCCGTCGTGACGGACACAACTTTGTGCTCAACCATGATGATCTGATGAACCGCTACGCCAAGGAAATTCGCGTGGCTGGCCGTGTTCCGGACGCGCTTTCCGGCGCCATGGGCAACCAGATGTATCTGGCCGTGTTCCCCACTCGTGAGGCAATGGATGCATTCTACGCCGATGTGCTGCAGGAGTGCTGAGGATTTCCTGTAATAACAGCAAGGCGGCAGTGAAGAGAATTCTCTTTTCACTGCCGCCGCTTTATATTTCCCCAGACGCTTGCGTTTTTTCTCTTTCCTATGATACAATAGTGTGGGATAGGATGAAGTCAGGGATTATCCCTGTTATTGATTTTAGAGAGGAATGTGACTCGCATGAAGAAAGCTGCCTTTGCGCTGTTGCTTGCCTGCCTGCTGGCCGTTTGCGCCTGCGCCTGTGCGCAGACTTTCACCTTCGATGATATTGCTGCTACGTTGGAAATTGATGACAGCTATATTTTGCTCACTCCGGACAATCTTGATCAGCATCCTGAATGGGTCGCCTCGGAAGGATCCACGCCGGAAGAGCTGTCCGCGCAATGGAAAGCAGATGGAACCCTGCTGGTTGCTGATTCTTCCGACAGCGTAACCCGTTTCGTGCTCACCGCTGTGCAGGATGAGGATGCTACCCAGTATTACGATCTGGATCAGCAGGATACAACCTGCCGAGGCAACTTCCGCAAGCAGCATCTGAAAGGGACAACTTATCAGGAAGCAGGCTATACATATCAATCCGCTGAATGGAAGAAATTCAGCACCAACGGCCGTTTTTTAACACTGAAGTATAAGCGCACCACCGAAGGCGGAACTTATCGCGGCTATGCTTACCGCACCGTTCGCAACGGATACACCATCACGCTGGACTATCAGGTTTATGGTCGTTCCCTGAAAACCGCCGACAGCAAGGCTCTGGACAAAATCATGTCTGGTTTCAACTTCACCAGCATTGCCGTCAAGCCCAGCGAAGCCGTTGGCAAGGTGGTCTTCACGTCTACGCCGCCGTCCGAAACGAACACTGGCAGCTTCACCGTTTCCGGCACAGGCACAGCCGGCCTGAAGGTTACAGGCGTCATGATGCGCATGTCTTCCAATGACAAGGTCATGGTTGAAGACACCATCAACAAGTCCGGTGAATTCTCCCTGAAAATGAAGCTGCCCAGCGAGGGCGTGTGGCTGATGACTGTGACGGTGGAAAATGGTGCAACCGTGACACAGGAAGAAGTTTTTGAAACGACCACCTACGAGTCCACACTGCTTCCTGTCAACTTTGATGAAGAAATTCCTGCCCAGCTGACCAGCGACAAGCTGACCATCACCGGTAAAACCATTTCCGGCGTTTCCATCCAGTGCATTGTCAATGATACCTATGATAAGCAGGTGCGCACCAACAACAACGGCACCTTCTCTTTCAAGATTGATACTGCAACCGAGGGCGACTACGAAATCACCATCACCTTCCAGAAAAAAGATTTTGAAACGCGCCGCTATACCTTCACAGCGAATCGCACCCTGACAGAAAGCGACCTGCGCGCCAGATACATTGAAGAAGCCATTAAGCCGGCCTATTCTACCCTGACGAAAAAGCTTTCCGGCTACACGGGACGCATCATGAAATATAAGCTCTATGCCGTGAAGATTGCAAAAGAAGGCGAACAGTGGGTCATCACCATGGCTATGGACAAGACGAAGAAGGGCGTCTATAAGAATTTTGTTGTGGTAACCACCACCGAAGAACCCAACTTCTCTATGGACAGTCAGCAAACCATGTATGGCCGCTGCACAGGTGCCTATGAAACCACCGATGGTGAAAACGCAGTCACCTACCCTGGCTTTGAGCTTCTATTCTGGGACTAACACCATTTCGCGCATAAGTAAGAGGGAAGGAAACGCAATTGGAACGTTTCCTTCCCTCTTCTTTTTCATGAAGCTCTTATTCGTGTTATTTGGGCTGCCTGACATGCTTGCACAAGTCGTGCAGTGTGCACATTTCACATAGCGGACGCTGTGCCTTGCACACACGCCTGCCATGGAAAATCAGCTGATGATGTGCATCACGCCAGTCTTCTTTGGGGATTGCGCGCATAAGCTGTCGTTCAGTTTCTTCCACCGTGGAGGCATCCGCAAGGCCAAGTCGATTGCTGACGCGAAAAACATGCGTATCCACTGGGAGTGCAGGTATGTCAAAGGCGAAGGCCATCACCACGTTAGCTGTTTTTCGTCCAACGCCCGGCAGCTTCGTCAGTTCTTCCATGGTAGAAGGGACTTCACCGCCATACTGGGCAACAATCATCCGACAGGCATCAATAATATGATCCGATTTGGTCTTAAAGCCGCAGCTTTTCACCATGGGATACAAATCCTCAACAGAAGCCGCAGCCATGCTGACGACATCCGGATAGCGTGCAAAAACGGCAGGAGTCACCTTGTTGACCTGCTTATCCGTGCATTGCGCCGAAAGAATGGTCGCCACCAAGGTCTCGTAGGGATTGGTAAAGTTCAGCTCTGGCCGCGGATTGGGATACAACCGTTTTAATTCCGCGAGGATTTTCGTTTTGCTGGATGCAGGCATGGATCTTGCTCCCCTCTTCAAAGCCTGTAAACAGAAGCAGGCAGTCGTTTCATGAGTTTGCCAACGCCTAAAAGGATGGCCACATTGATAGGATACTGAACAGCACTGCGAATTAGCCGTGGCACCATGCGAATCCAGAATGCATCATGAGCATGAGGCAAAATCCCCATCCAGTACAGACAAAGGCTATTGAGAATGATGCTGCAAATCACCGTTACCGCCAGCATACACAGCGCCGCACGGATCAGGGTTATTTCCTTTCGATACAGGAAAATGCCATAGAAGAAGCCTGTCAGAGCTGCAACTGCAGTCAGCCCGGGAAAAGGCGTCTGTCCGGAAATGACCGTTCCCAGAAGATCCGCCACCGTTGTAACCATGGTGGAACCCACAGGCCCCAGCAAAATGCCAGACACTGCTACAGGGATAAAGCTGAAGCTAATGCGGACATAGTCCCCCATGCTGATGGAAAAAAGCCGCTCCAGAATGATCTTCATTGCGGTCAGAATGCCCAGCATGCACACAGCCTTCGTTGTCAGTTGAAATTTTTGATGCATCAAAACAGCCCCCTGTCGTTCAGAATGTACCGCACATGAGCATGCGGTGAAACTTCCTGTTCGCAGGAGGCAGCCGAAGCAGCAGCGGGATGCGCCCCAAGCACCGCATCGACAGACGCCGATTTCGTTCCATGGCAACTCCCCGTCCATGAACACTTAACGCGCTTAAGGCTACTCTGCCTGATCTCCGAATCAGGTTTCTATATTGTATCCCCTTGATGGCAGAATTTCAAGAGAAAACCTGTAAAAGTACAGCGATTTCGGCAACCGTCTTCGGCTGCGGTTCTGTCTCCACGAAAAAAGCTGTGAAGGGATCACGTCCCTCCACAGCCTTTTTGCCATCAATCGGCAAGCATATCATCCATATCATAGCGCCCTGCAGGCTTATCTGCAAGGAAGCACGCGGCACGAAGCGCGCCTACCGCAAAAACGCTGCGATTTTCGGCGCTATGGCTGACTGTCACACGTTCTGCTTCTCCCAGGAACATCACTTCATGCTCGCCAGCAATGGTGCCGCCCCGAACCGAATGCATGCCAATCTCGTTGTGGGTACGCTTGCAGTGGTTGCCGCTGCGTCCGCACACCATGTTGCGAGGCTCGTCGTAGGCATCTGCCACGGCGTTATAGAGCATGAGGGCTGTGCCGCTGGGAGCATCCACCTTGCGGCGGTGATGCATCTCCACGATTTCTACATCGTAGGCATCCCCCAGTACCTTAGCTGCTTTCCGTGCCAGCTGCCGCAAAAGTGCAATGCCGATGCTCATGTTGGCAGAACGGAAAACGGGAATCTCTTTGGCGGCATCGTCCACCTGCTTCTCCTGCTCCGCAGTGTAACCCGTGGTGCACAAGACGCAGGGTACATGATGCTGCACCGCATAAGCAAGCAATGCCGTCAGGCCATCAGGCTTGGAGAAGTCGATGATCACCGTGTCTTCCATGGCAGGAGCCGCGTCAAAACCGGTATAGACTGGATAGGCCGCGTTGCCGGGCACAACGTCTACGCCAAAGGCAATCTCTTCCCCAGCCTGAATCGCCTGCTCGGCCACGGTTTTTCCCATATGCCCCATGGCGCCGCTGATGATAATCTTCATGCGTTACACCTCCGCCAGAGGCATGGCAATCCCCAATTCCTGCATCACGCTATACATCTTGCGGCGATTCTCTGTCTGCATAGGAATCAGCGGCAGACGCAATTCCTCATCGCACAGTCCCATGGCATGCATGGCAGCCTTAACGGGAATGGGACTGGTCTCGCAGAACAGGGCATTGATCAGGGGCAGATACTTTAGCTGCATCTGTGCGGCCTTGGCCATCTCGCCATTCAGTGCTGCTTTGGCCATCTCAGTCGTCTCTTTAGGCAGCATGTTGGAAAGCACAGAAATAACGCCTTGGAAGCCGCAGGAGATCAGCGGAACCGTCAAATCATCATTGCCGCAATAGAAAGCCGCCTGATCGCCGCAAAGCCGCAGTTTTTCCAACGCCTGTGCCACATCTGCATTGGCTTCCTTCACAGCCACCACGTTGGGATGATTGCAAATCTTCTCCAGCGTTTTGGGCAGAATATTGATACCCGTGCGGCTGGGCACATTGTACACAATCATCGGAAGATCGCAACTATCCGCGATGGCGTTGAAATGTGCTGCAAGGCCTTCCTGACTGGTCTTGTTGTAATAGGGCGTCACCACCAGCTGAGCATCCGCGCCGCAGCTCTTGGCGCTCTTGGCGGCACCAATGGCTTCCTGAGTGCTGTTACTGCCTGTGCCGGCAATCACGGGAATCCGTCCATTCACCTTTTCTACAATGCGGCGAATCACATTCAGGTGCTCCACCCAGGTCATGGTAGCAGGTTCACCGGTCGTACCAACAGCGACAATGGCATCTACGCCGCCGGCAATCTGCATTTCTACCAGCTGATCCAGTGCAGCATAGTCCACTTCTCCATTGTGGAAGGGGGTAATGAGGGCTGTCGCGCAGCCCGTAAACAGTGGCTTCTTCATGGCGATTCTCCTTTGCTTAAGTGCGGGGTTCGATGTATCCCTTCCGGCACAGCAGTTCAGCTGTCAAAATGCCGCCGCCTGCGGCACCGCGAACCGTGTTGTGGCTCAGGCATACAAACTTATAGTCAAACAATACATCAGGACGCAGACGGCCAATGGATACACCAAAGCCGCCCTGGAAATCCCGATCCAGGCGGGTCTGAGGACGGGAAGGATCTTCAAAATACTGCAGGAAGGGCTTGGGCGCACTGGGCAGTTCCAGCCGCTGGGCTTCCGTTTCCCAGTTGTTCCACTTTTCCAGAATCTGCTCCATGGTGGGCTTATGAGCAAAAGACACGGAAACAGCAGCCATATGGCCATCCGCAGCAGCAACACGCAGGCACTGAGCGCTAATCACGGGCTTCTGTGCGTTGACGATTTCACCATCAACGACCTTGCCCCACAGCTTCAAGGGCTCCTTTTCACTCTTCTCATCCTCACCGCCGATGTACGGGATGACGTTGTCCACCATTTCCGGCCAGGTTTTGAAGGTCTTTCCTGCACCGCTGATTGCCTGATAGGTGCACACGCTGACCTTCTCGGGGCCGAACTCCATCAAGGGTGTCAAAGCAGGGACGTAGCTCTGAATGGAACAGTTAGGCTTCACGGCGATAAAGCCGCGCTTGCAGCCCAGCCGCTTCCGCTGAGTCTCGATCACAGCAATATGATCCGCGTTGATTTCCGGCACTACCATGGGCACATCGGGCAGACCGCGGCAGGCGCTGTTATTGCTGACCACAGGAATCTCGTGACGAGCGTAATTTTCCTCCAGGGCACGAATTTCATCTTTTTTCATGTCAACCGCGCAAAAGACAAAATCAACCAGTTTTCCCATGGCCTCCACGTCCTGCGCGTCCAGCACCGTCATATGGCGAACGCTTTCAGGAATCTCCCAGTCAAAGGCCCAGCGATCACCCACGGCTTCCTCATACGTCTTGCCGGCACTGCGGGCAGATGCCGCCAGTGCGGTAATATGGAACCACGGATGTCCCTGCAGCAGGGAAATAAAACGCTGACCAACCATGCCCGTTGCGCCGACAATACCAACCCGATATTGCTTCTCCATCTGCTTGCCACTCCTTTATTCATTGCCAGTTTCAAAATAATGAATCACGATAAACAGAAAAACACCCCAGGACTTCCTGCGGTGCGCAACTGCCGATCCACGCCTAAAGACGTGCATCCATCAGTGAACCAGCGCTCCGCCAGGCCGCTTTGCCTGATGACAGTCGCAGACCTGTTTGCCCTGCGCCCAAGAGCACCGTTCACGGTACACGGTGACTTTCGGCATCGTCCCCTTTCCCGCAGCATCTTTGAAAACCGTCTTCTCCGCTGCGGTACATCATGAAAGATGCGCCTCTGGTTCATTCATCGTTATTTGATTCTCCTGCATCATACCATGAAGTGAGGCAGATGTCAACGTTTCCTATAGGAAGATTCTTATTTTTAGGCAAAGGACGGATTTGTCCTTTGACGCAGGCTTCTCTTTGCCGTAATGTTAGGTTGAGGGAGGTGGTCTCATGCCCATTGAGATCAAATACTACATTCTGCTTTTCTTTGCATCCGCTTTTTTAGGCTGGGTGATGGAGGTTGTCTGCAAGCTGATTCAGTTCCATCGCTTCATCAACCGCGGCTTTCTGCTTGGCCCTATCTGTCCCATTTACGGATTTGGCTCGGTGTTGGTTACCGCATTGCTGTCCCACTATGCGGATCGTCCGCTGGCAGTGTTTTGCCTGGGTATGGTGGTGTGCGGCACGCTGGAATACATGACCAGCTTTGTGCTCGAGAAGCTTTTCCACGCCCGATGGTGGGATTACAGCCAGAAGCGTTTTAACCTGAATGGCCGCATCTGCGCGGATACGCTGATTCCCTTCGGTCTGCTGGGACTGGCGATGATTTATTGCGTTAAGCCGTTCCTGTTCCGCCAGTTTGCCTGGCTGCCTGAAATCTGGCTTAACGGCCTTTGTATCGGCCTGTGCGTAGTTTTCGCAGCAGATACGATTCTTTCCACCTGTGTGCTTGGACAGATTCGCCATCACGCCGCCAATGCTGCCGGTGACAGCACCGAGGCCATCACTGCCGCAGTGCGAGCGCATCTAGCAGAGGGCGGCATCCTCATGCGGCGTACCCTGCGCGCCTTCCCCTATGCCAGACTGTATAACCGAAAGCTGTTGGAACGTCTGAAAGCACAGCGGCAAGCCATACAGAAGGAAATGCAGGCGCAGCAGGAGAAGATTCGTCTGGATATCAAGCATCGTGAAGACAAGCTTCGCGAGGAATTGCGCAACAAGCGCAGGCGCTAAGACATCCTCCTGCAGAAAATGCTTGTCAATTGCCGCAAAATCGGCTATGATAGAGTGATGAAAACTCTTCCCAACAGGCTGATGGAGGGATTTATTTTGGCAAACGACCGACTGAGCAAAATCCGCAATTTTTGCATTATCGCCCATATTGACCACGGCAAGTCTACCCTGGCAGATCGTATTCTGGAACTGACGGGTGTGTTCCAGCAGCGGGAAATGGTCGAGCAGATTCTCGACAGTATGGAGCTGGAACGTGAGCGTGGTATTACCATCAAGAGTAAGGCTGTGCGCATGAACTACAAGGCCAAGGACGGCGAAACCTATACGCTGAACCTGATTGACACGCCTGGTCATGTGGACTTCACCTATGAGGTCAGCCGTGCACTGGCTGCCTGCGAAGGCGCTTTGCTGGTCGTTGATGCTACGCAGGGTATTGAGGCACAGACTCTGGCAAACTGCTACATGGCGCTGGATCACGACCTGGAAATCATCCCCGTTATCAATAAGATTGATCTGCCTTCCGCACAGCCGGAAGAGGTGCGGAACGAGATCGAAGAAGTGATCGGTCTGGATGCTTCCGAAGCCCCCTGCATTTCCGCCAAAACCGGCCTGAATGTGCAGGATGTGCTGGAGGCCATCGTAAAGTTCATTCCCGCACCTGGCGGGGATGATAGTGCTCCCCTGCAGGCATTGATTTTTGATGCATTCTATGATAATTACCGCGGCGCCATCTGCTTTGTGCGTGTGAAGCAGGGCTGCCTGAAGGCTGGCATGCGGATGCGCCTGATGGCCACTGGCGGCGAGTTTGACATTGTTGAGGTGGGCACCTTTGCCCCCGGCTATCAGCCCTGTGACTGTCTGCTGCCCGGCGATGTCGGCTATGTGGCTGCCTCCATCAAGGATGTGCGTGATACCCGTGTAGGCGACACCATCACCGATGCTGCCCGCCCTGCCGCCGAGCCTCTGCCCGGTTACCGTCATGTAACCCCCATGGTGTACTGCGGCATTTATCCTGCTGACGGTGCGGATTATCCTGCCCTGAAAGATGCACTGGAAAAGCTCCGCATGAACGATGCTTCCCTTTCATTTGATCCGGAAACCTCTGTTGCGCTGGGTTATGGCTTCCGCTGCGGCTTCCTGGGTCTGCTGCACATGGACATCATCACCACCCGTTTGGAGCGGGAGTTTGACCTGAACCTGGTCACCACTGCCCCCAGCGTTATTTACCATGTGATGAAAACCGATGGCTCCATGGTGGAGATTGACAACCCCTCCAACCTACCGCCCATCACCGAGGTTGCTTCCATGGAGGAGCCCTTCGTACACGCTACCATCTACACGCCTCAGGACTCCGTAGGCACCCTGATGGATCTGTGCAAGGACAAGCGCGGTATCTTCCTGGACATGC
Organism: bacterium; assembly: GCA_963618735.1. Lineage (GTDB taxonomy): Bacteria > Bacillota > Clostridia > Christensenellales > Aristaeellaceae > CAKUFA01. Next base: position 25,343 of record CAVEUM010000002.1, read on the forward strand.
AGTATGAAGGCAATCGCGTCAAGCTCAATTATGACATTCCTCTGAATGAGATCATCTTTGATTTCTTCGATCAGATCAAGAGCCGCAGCCGCGGTTATGCCTCCTTCGACTATGAATTGAAGGACTATCGTGAGAGTGACCTGGTCAAGCTGGACATTCTGCTCAATGGTGATATCTGCGATGCGTTCTCCATCATTGTGCACCGCGATAAGGCTTACGCTCGCGGACGGAGCATCTGTGAAAAGCTGAAGGATGTTATCCCGCGGCAGATGTTTGAAATTCCTGTGCAGGCAGCCATTGGCGGCAAGGTCATTGCCCGCGAAACGGTGAAGGCCATGCGCAAGGACGTGCTGGCCAAGTGCTATGGCGGTGACATTACCCGTAAAAAGAAGCTGCTGGAAAAGCAGAAGGAAGGCAAGAAGCGCATGCGCCAGTTCGGTACCGTGCAGGTACCCAGCGAGGCATTCCTGGCCGTCCTGAAGATGGATCAATGAGTGCGCTCATTTATCGGCCTGCGGGCAGCGTTTCCATTCGGCAAGCCGTCCACGTGCGGCGTTCCTGCATTTCTCCTGAGGAACGTCAGTCCTCCGTGTGCTTCACAGGCCATCGACAGCTGTCTGCAGAAGAGAAAGCGATCGTTTCTGCAAGGCTGGATCAGTTGCTTGAGCAGCTGTATACCAAAGGATACCATCGTTTTTTCTGCGGCGGCGCATTGGGCTTTGACACGTTAGCTGCAGAGGCGGTTATTCGTCTGCAGGCAAAGCATGGGGATGTGCGGCTCATCATGGCCATCCCCTGCAGTACGCAAGCTCAGCGATGGAATGCCGAGGATACCAGGCGTTACGAGCGCATTCTCTATGCGGCAGACGAAACCCACGTGCTTTCCCCTGCCTATTACAATGGGTGCATGATGGTTCGCAACCGTTTCATGGTGGATCGTTCTTCCATCTGCGTATGCTACCTGAACAAAATGAAAGGCGGCACCATGTCCACCGTGGCTTACGCTTTGCGTGAAAAGCTCCCTGTCATTAACGTAGCCATGGCGGACAGCAATGCCGCCCGTTGTGCAACCGTGGATGAAGTTACTGACGCTTCATCAGATCCAGATGACTCTCCTCGTTCTTGATTTCCCAATGGAGCAAAAGAGTCAGCAAGCCGCGCAGAACGATGATGGCGCCCAAAATGCCAAGCTCACTCCAATCACGCGCCAGCACAGTACGCAGAACCTCGCCGCCCAGCTTGAATTCCAAAGCCAGCGCGATGCCCTGTGCCAGATTCAGCCGTTCATGGGGATCCTTGCGGAAATAGCCAATCACGCCCTTAATGCAGGTGATGATCAGCACCATAATGCCTGACAGCTCCGCAAGGCGAATACCTACTTCCGCTGTGTACTTGACCAATGCTTCCAGAAAATCCACAACAGCATCCATACACATTCCTCCCGACCCGAAATTTCTTTCGGGTCATCATTCTTTGGTAAAATCCTTTCCTACATTGTACACGATTTTGCACGATTTTGCACGTACTATTTTTGGAGATTTGCATGGAGTTATATATTCATATTCCGTTTTGCCTGCAGAAGTGCCGCTACTGTGATTTTGCCTCCTACGCCGGATGCGCTTCCCTCATGCATCCTTACATCGACGCCATGCTGAAGGAAGCGCAAATCGAGGCAGAGGCTCTCCATCATCCGGAAGTCGAAACAATCTTCATGGGTGGTGGTACGCCTTCTCTGCTGCCTGAGGAGGAGCTGACGCGGCTCATTGATGGGCTAAAGCAGCTTTTCCCTTTTGCCTCAAACATTGAATTTACCTCTGAGGCGAATCCCGGCACCCTGACAGCCTCCTGGCTGGACGCCGCTGTTCAGGCTGGAATCAACCGCCTTTCCATGGGCATGCAGGCCATGCAAATCGAGCTGCTTCATCTGCTGGGACGCATTCACACCATGCCTGACGTGCTTCGTTCTGTGGAAATGGCACGTCATGCGGGCATCACCAATCTGAACCTTGACCTGATGTTTGGCCTTCCCACCCAGACGCCTGAAGACTGGAAGGAGACCCTCCACGCAGCCTTGCGTCTTGCGCCTGAGCATCTCAGCTGTTACGGACTTATTCCCGAGGACGGCACGCCTCTCAAGCGTGATTTGGACAGCGGCCGTCTTTCCCTGCCTGATGAAGAAGCAGAACGCGCCATGTATGATATGACGCTGCGCCTGTTATCTGAAAACGGCTACGAACAATACGAAATTTCCAACTTTGCCTTGCCTGGGCGCGCTTGCAGGCACAACCTTGGCTATTGGCGGCAGGTTCCCTATTTGGGGCTCGGTTCTTCTTCGGCCTCCATGCTTCCATCTGCTGATTCTTCCATTGCCTACATTCGCCAAAGCAACCCTGCTGGCATCCACGATTATTTACACATGATGGAATCATCGGATTTCTCCGCAAGAGAAAGGACGCCTATTGCCCCCGAAGACGCGCAGTTTGAGACGCTCATGCTTGGCCTTCGCACCACGAAGGGTGTCCGTGAGGCGGACTACCTTGCCATGCATGGTGTCCCTATGGTAACGCGTTATGGTGCAACCCTGGAGCGGCTGCGCAGGCAAGGGCTGCTTCTGCATGAAGACGGCCGCTGGTGTCTCACCCGCCGCGGCATGGATGTGCAGAATGCCATTCTGGTGGAACTCATGGATGAGTGACACAACGAGCCATATGGGGTTGTTCATTCAGCAGAATAAGGTTATAATGAATGTGGCGCGTGTTTCGTGCCGCAGCATAAAAATAATTGCCTGTATGGGCAGATAATTGAGGAGAAGCAATGGCAAAGAACTCAAAATCTCTTCTTGGCGGCATGACGGTGCTGGGCATTACCGGCATCATCTGCAAGCTGATCGGCGTGCTGTACTCGATTCCGTTAACGTGGATCATCGGCGCGGATGGTCTTGGCATCTTCCAGTCCGTCTTCCCTACGTACAATCTGTTGCTGACGATTTCTTCCGCAGGTCTTCCTGTGGCCGTTAGCCGCATGGTTTCCCACTGCATGGCAAAGAATGACCCACGCAATGCCAAACGGGTCTTCCGTGCAGCATTGTGGCTGTTAACGGCACTTGGTCTCATTTGCACATTGATCATGCTGGTATGCAATCCTTTGCTGGTGGCACGTGTCAATGAGCCTCAGTCTTCCCTGGGCTTCTATGTCATTGCTCCCTGTGTGGTCATTGTGTGTGTGCTTTCTGCCTTCCGCGGCTTCATGCAGGGTCAGCAGAACATGGTGCCGACGGCTACCTCACAGCTGATTGAGCAGGTGGGCAAGGTACTGATTTCTCTGCCGCTGGCCTACCTCGGCAGTCAGCGCAGCCTGGCAGAAGGTGCGGCAGGTGCCCTGCTTGGCATCACCATCGTGGAGGCTATTGCTCTTCTGTATATGGTGATTCTTTATTTCCGCCGCCGCGGCACCTTTGACGCTATCCCTCAGCTGAGCAATGACGAGCCCATTGCAACGAGCGTGTTGGGCAAGCGACTGCTGCACATTTCCATTCCCATCACCATCAGTGCCTGCATTGTGCCGCTGGCACAGTTTGTTGACTCCGCCATGATGGTGAATCGCATGATCGCCTCGGGACTGACGCAGGCAGAAGCACGTCCCCTGTATGGCCTTTTCTCCGGTCTGGTCATTCGCCTGATCAATGTGCCTACTGCTCTGGCACTGGCTGTGGCCATGAGCCTTGTCCCTGCCATTTCCGCCGCTAAGGCTACCAATGACGAGAAGGCTGTCGCCCATCAGTCCAACCTGGGTCTGCGCTTCGCTTTCCTCATCGGTTTCCCCTGCTCCATCGGCATGAGTCTTTTGTCCAAGCAGATCATGTCCTTCTTCTATGCAACCTCTTTGAGTGAAGAACATCTTCGTATTGCCAGTGAGCTGTTGAGCATGTCCAGCCTGACGGTGGTGCTGTTTACCGTGGTACAGGCAACCAGCAGCATTCTGCAGGGACTGCATAAGCAGCGTATCCCGATGTACACGCTGGTGGCGGGCGTTGGATGCAAGATTTTGCTGAACTACATTCTGGTAGGCACCCCCGGCATCAACATTTACGGCGGCCCCATTGCCTCCATCGTCTGCTACTCCGTGGCCATGATTCCCAACCTGATTTGCGTATGCAAGTATGGTCATCTGCGCTTCAACTGGATGGGATGGGTGGTTCGTCCCGGTCTGGCTACACTGATCATGGGCGTTGTCGTTTTTGCAGTAAGCCGCCTGTTGCCCATCAATCATCTGTTCACCATTTTGGAAGTGTTGCTGGGCGTTGCGGTTTACTTCGTTGCCGCTATTCTCCTCAAGGCGCTGACTCCTGAGGATCTCCGTTCCTTCCGCCGTCAAAAGAAAGGCTGATGCATCATGAAAGCCACCATCTCTGTTGTGACCCTTGGCCCCGGTGATCCCTCTTTAATGACCCTGCAAACCGCCGAGCTGCTGCAAAATGCTCAGCATCTCATTTTGCGCACAGAGCGTCACGGCGTGTCCGACTGGCTGAAGGAAAAGAAAATCAGCTACGAAACGCTGGACAGCTTTTACGACCAGTATGAAGACTTCTCTGAAATGCATGAAGCCATGGCACGCAAGCTGTGGGATATGGCCGCGTCCTCTTCCCTGACCTATGCCGTGATGGACGCCTCCACGGATGGTTCCGTCACGGCGCTGGCCAAAACAAAGCCCGAAGATGCCGTGCTGACGTGCTACGCAGGACTTTCCAGTGCGGATGTCTGCCTGGCGAACGTCCCTGCAGGGTTGCGGGGAGATGGTCTGCGCATTCTCTCCGCGACAGATTGTCTGCATGCGTCTCCCGACCCCCGTACACCGCTGATGATCACCGAAATCAACGATCGCATCCTCGCCGGCGACGTGAAGCTTTGGCTGGATGACCTGTACGCTGATGACATGCAGGTCGTCTTCTTTGCCCCCACCGAAAAGGCGCTGCGCAAAGCAAAGCTCCTTCCGCTGGAAGACCTGGATCGTCAGAAGAAATACGACCACACCTGCTGCGTCTACATTCCTGCCGCCCCCTTCCGTGAGCGTCAGCGCTTCTGCTTTGAGGATCTGAAGGAAGTCATGAGCATTCTGCGAGGCGAAAACGGCTGTCCCTGGGATTGTGCCCAGACCCACGAGTCTCTCCGTCCATATCTCATTGAGGAAGCCTGGGAAGCTGTCGGCGCCATTGACGAGCAGGATCCTGACCACCTGGCCGATGAGCTTGGTGATGTACTGCTGCAGGTTGTTTTTCATGCCAGCATCGGAGAGAGCCACGGCACCTTCTCCCTGTCGGACATTACAACAGCCATCTGCCGCAAGATGATCTATCGCCATGCCCATATTTTCGGTGATGCTCAGTGTCACACCCCGGGTGAAGTGTCCGCCAACTGGGAGGAGCTGAAGAAAGCCGAAAAGGGGCTGAACACGCAATCTGATGTGCTTCGGGATGTGTCGATTGCACTTCCTTCCCTGATGCATGCTGCCAAAGTGCAGAAGAAGGCCGCACAGGTAGGTTTTGACTGGGATACCCCTGAAGAGGCTCTCCCCAAGGTGCACGAAGAAGCCGAAGAGGTGCTGGAAGAAATGAAAAATGGCCGTGATCCCGGTGAAGAACTTGGCGATTTGCTCTTCTCCTGTGTCAACGTTGCCAGACTGAGCCAAAAAGAGCCAGAAATTTTGTTGCGAAATGCGACCAAAAAATTCATCAATCGCTTTGACGCCATGGAAAAGTTGATTATTTCCGACGGAAAAGCGCTGAAACACTTGACTTTAAGCGAAATGGATGTATACTGGAAAAGAGTCAAATCGGCGCAGAACAGCTGATGGCCGTTTGGCTTACATCGAGCATCGATGTTAGAAAGACCATATTTTGCCTTTGTGCATGATGGAAAAACAAGGAGGAAATTACCCATGAACAAGACCGAATTGACCGCAGCTCTGGCCGCAAATTCTGGCCTCTCCAAGAAGGACGCAGAGAAGGCTCTGAACGCTTTCGTTGATGTTGTGACCGATGCCCTGTCCAATGGCGACAAGGTTCAGGTTGTTGGCTTTGGCTCTTTCGAAGTGAAGGATCGTCCTGCCCGCACCGCCCGCAACCCCCGCACTGGCGAGGAAATCAAGATCGAAGCCTCCAAGGCTCCTGTCTTCAAGGCCGGCAAGGCTCTGAAGGACACTGTGAACAAGTAATTTCAGCTTTTGTTCGCAACGGCTCGCAGGACTTATTTGCCTGCGGGCTGTTTTTCGTAAAGGAGATAAATCATGCGACTGGATAAATACCTGAAGGTCTCCCGCATTATCAAGCGCCGCACCGTGGCCAATGATGCCTGCAGCGGCGGCCGCGTTTCCCTGAACGGCAAAGTGGCCAAGCCTGGCGCTGAAGTCAAGGTTGGCGACGTGATGACCATCCGCTTTGGCGACCGCTACGGCAAATATGAGATTCTGAGCATTGCTGAAACCGTCCGCAAGGAAGGTGCCGCCGAAATGTACCGCATCCTTTCTGAGGATGAAGGCATGGCCGCGGAGCGAAGCTGATTCCGGGGAGAAAAGAACCCACCTCTTTTCCCTAAACTTTCGCTTCAGCATGTTTGTGAAATCAAGGAGGCTTTCTTTATGTGGTGTGCGATCATTCTGGCTGGCGGCTCTGGTCAGCGTATGGGTGCCGGATGCAACAAGGTGCTGCTGCCGCTAGCTGGTGAGCCTGTCATTTGCCGCTCCGTCCGTGCGTTTCTGTCCCTGGTGGATGTCGTTGTGGTCGTGACACGATCTGATGATCAGCAAGCCATCATGGATGCGCTGCACTCAAGCGGGATTGATCCTTCTGCCCTGCGCTTCGCTGAGGGCGGTGAGGATCGTCAGGCCTCCGTATGGAATGGGCTGCAGGCCATGCCGGAAGGCTGCCATCAGGTGCTGGTACACGATGGTGCACGCTGCCTGGTGGATAAAGCCACAATTCTCCGCGTTATGGCCTCTGTGGATGCCTGCGGAACCGGTGTTGCCGCCATTCCGGTGACGGACACCATCAAGGTGGCAGACCACGATGAATTTGTGTCTTCCACCCCCGTACGCGCCTCTCTGAGGGCCGTACAGACTCCCCAGGGCTTCCTGACTGATCTGCTGGTGAAAGCCCATCAGCAGGCCTTTCAGGACGGTTATCGCGGCACTGACGATGCGTCCCTGCTGGAGCACATGGGGCATCCTGTCAGGCTGGTAGAAGGCAACAGGCGCAACATCAAACTCACCACACCGGAGGACATGAAAATGGCTGAATCTTTCTTCCCTGCTTCTCTCCCTGATTTCCGTGTCGGGCACGGTTTTGATGTACATCGGCTCGTGGAAGGACGGGATCTTATCCTGTGCGGCGTTCAGGTTCCGCACACATTGGGACTGCTTGGTCACAGTGATGCAGACGTGGCGCTCCATGCACTGATGGATGCCATGCTGGGTACGTTGTCCCTGGGTGATATTGGTCAGCATTTCCCTGACAGCGACCCGCAGTACAAGGGCATTTCCTCCATGGAGCTGTTGCATCATGTGACTGCTTTGCTGGACAGTCACGGTGCACATGTCACCAATGCAGACATCACCATTGCGGCACAGAAGCCCAAACTGGCGTCCTTTATTCCTCTGATGAAAAAGAATGTGGCAGAAGTGCTTCATTTGCCGGAGGATCGTGTCAGCGTGAAGGCAACAACGACCGAGCATCTGGGCTTTGAAGGACGGGAAGAAGGCATTAGCGCAACTGCGGTGTGCATGGTGTTGGTCATGCCTGATGGCAAGGCGTAAAAGTCCGAATCATCTGCAAATTTTCATTAAAAAAGTGCGATTTTTCCCGTTTCATCTCTTGACCTTTGCGTAAAGAAATGATATGCTTAATTGCAATAACGTTTTGTTGTTTGTTGTTGCGCGCCGTTTCCTGTTGAGTGCATTTGCAAAACGGGGAAAGGCGTGTTTTCATGATGTGATGACGGATCACATCATTGGATAGAGAATCGCACACAATTTCAAGCGGATCGCGCAATCCATTCAGGAGGAATCATCATGAATTACGATGTCATCATTATCGGTGCTGGCCCCGGCGGTATTTTTTCCGCCTATGAACTGGCTACTCGCAAGCCTTCTCTCAAGATCGCCGTGTTTGAAACAGGCCACGCCCTCAATCGCCGTCATTGCCCGATTGATGGTGTGAAAGTGAAGTCCTGCGTGAATTGCAAGAGCTGCTCCATCATGAGCGGTTTCGGCGGCGCAGGTGCTTTCTCCGATGGCAAGTACAACATCACCAACGATTTTGGCGGCACCCTGTATGAGTATATCGGCAAAAAGCGCGCGCTGGAGCTGATGCACTATGTGGATGAAATCAACCTGCGCTACGGCGGCGAAGGTACGAAGCTGTATTCCACCGCAGGTACGCGCTTCAAGACGCTGTGCATCCAGAATGACCTGCATCTGCTGGATGCCTCTGTGCGCCATCTGGGCACGGATATCAACTATCTTGTGCTGGAAAACATCTATGCAGAGCTCAAGGAGAAGGTAGACTTCTTCTTCGAGACTCCTGTCCAGTCCATTTCCGTGCTGGAGCAAGGCTACAGCATTCACTGTGCCAAGGGTGACTATACCTGCAAGCAGTGCGTTATCTCCGTTGGCCGCAGCGGCAGCAAGTGGATGGAGCAGGTCTGCAAGGATCTGGACATCCCCACCAAGTCCAACCGCGTGGATATTGGCGTTCGTGTGGAGCTCCCCGCGGCTGTGTTTGCGCACCTGACGGATGAGCTGTACGAAAGCAAGATCGTGTATCGCACCGAGAAGTACGGTGACCTGGTACGCACCTTCTGCATGAATCCTAAGGGCGCCGTGGTCAGTGAGAACACGAACGGCATCGTCACCGTGAACGGCCACAGCTACGAAGATCCTTCCCGCCAGACGGAGAACACCAACTTTGCCCTGCTGGTGGCCAAGCATTTCTCTGAGCCTTTCAAGGATTCCAACGGCTATGGCGAAAGCATCGCTCGCCTGAGCAACATGCTGGGCGGCGGCGTCATCGTGCAGCGCTTTGGTGACCTGATTCGCGGCCGTCGTTCCACCGCAAGCCGCATCGAGGAAGCCTTCATCACGCCTACGCTTAGCGCAACCCCTGGTGATTTGAGCCTTGTGCTGCCCAAGCGCATTCTGGATGGCATCATCGAAATGATCTACGCACTGGACAAGGTTGCCCCTGGCACGGCCAACGAGGATACCCTCCTCTATGGTGTGGAAGTCAAGTTCTACAACATGGAAGTTCAGGTAAGCGATCGTCTAGAATCCCGCTATCCCGGCTTGTATATCATCGGCGATGGCAGCGGCATTACCCATTCCCTGTCCCATGCCTCCGCCAGCGGCGTGCATGTTGCACGGGATATTCTCGAGAAAGAAGAAGTGCCTGCAAACGCGTGACGCGATAATGGCTTAGGCTTGACATCCGACTTCTTCTGTGCTATAATGTTCCCCGCAAAAGTAAATACCTTATCATGAGTGGCTGAGGGATGGGCCCGATGACGTCACGGCAACCGGCTGAATGCTTGGTGCCAATTCCCACAGCGTTGCACACCTGAATGAAACGCTGACAGATAAGGACGATCGTAAGATTGATTCCCGCCTGGTATGTGTGCAGACCAGGCGGGTTTTTTGCGGCTCTGTATCCCCTATGCGACCTATGAAAAGGAGCAGCAAGAAAATGAGAAGACTCTTTACTTCCGAATCCGTTACCGAAGGCCATCCTGACAAAGTGTGTGACCAGATCAGTGATGCTGTGCTGGACGCCATGCTGGCGCAGGATCCCAATGCCCGTGTGGCCTGCGAAACCTGCGCTACCACTGGTATGGTGATGGTGATGGGTGAAATCACCACCACCGCCCAGGTATCCATCCCTGATGTGGTGCGCGGTGTTGTGCGTGACATCGGTTATACTTCCCCCGACCTGTGCTTTGACGCTGACAGCTGCGCCGTGCTGACGGCCATTCACACCCAGAGCCCTGACATTGCCATGGGCGTGAATGAAGCCATGGAGACCCGCGGTTCTGCTGAAGAAGAGACGGGTGCCGGTGATCAGGGTATGATGTTCGGCTATGCCTGTGATGAGACCCACGAGTACATGCCCATGCCTATCGCGCTGGCACATCGCCTGACCCGCCGTTTGGCACAGCTCCGCAAGGATGGCACCCTGCCCTATCTCCGTCCTGATGGAAAGAGCCAGGTAACTGTCGTTTACGAAGACGGCCGCCCTGTGGCAGTTGATACCGTGGTGATCTCCACTCAGCACAATCCCGATGTGGCGCAGGAAAAGCTGGCCGAGGACATGAAGGAGCTGGTTATCCGTGCTGTCATTCCTGCGGAACTGCTGACTGATGAAACGAAGTACTTCATCAACCCCACTGGCCGCTTTGTTCTTGGCGGCCCTGCCGGTGACAGCGGACTGACTGGCCGCAAGATCATCGTAGATACCTACGGCGGATACGCCCCTCACGGCGGCGGTGCTTTCTCCGGCAAGGATCCCACGAAGGTTGACCGTTCTGCCGCTTACGCCGCACGTCACGTAGCAAAGAACATTGTGGCCGCTGGCCTCGCACGTCAATGCGAAATTCAGCTGGCCTACGCCATTGGTGTGGCTCAGCCTGTAAGCCTGCTGGTAGACACCAAGGGCACGGGCGTCCTGCCGGATGATCAGCTGGCATCCATCGTGTCCAGGCTGTTTGACCTCCGTCCCGATGGCATCATCAAGCGCTTTGATCTGCGCCGCCCGATCTATCGCCAGACGGCTGCCTACGGCCACATGGGACGCACAGACATCGAGCTCCCCTGGGAGCGCCTCGACTACGTTGATGCGCTGAAGGAAGCTGCTCATCAGTAAGCATAAAAGCAAGGGGAAGGATTCGCCGGATCGGCGTTTCCTTCCCCTTTTTGTGCATTTTGAAAATTCAAGTATTCGTCAGTCTTCTGCAATGTGCTCAGTGCCCTGCCGAAGCAGCGTCGCCACATGGTCATCTGCCAGAGAATAGAACACCGTTTTGCCATCACGGCGGCTCTTAATGAGCCGTGCTTGCTTCAGCAGACGCAGCTGATGGGAAATGGCGGATTGCGTCATCCCCAGCAGCTTGGCCAAATCGCATACGCAAACCTCTGCCTCGAAAAGCACATAAAGGATGCGAATGCGTGTTGAATCTCCGAAAACCTTGAATAGCTCTGAAAGGCGAGTCAGGGTTTCATCATTCGGCAGAGACGCTTGCACTTGCGCTACCAAATCCTCATGAACACACAGAAAACCGCAGACTTCATCATTCTCTGCCATGAACGTCATCACCTTTCAATGGAAGTATCCTTGTTCGTCAGCCGGAAATCATCAGCGTGCCCACATCGATGGAGGGACAGCCAATGCCGCTGCCCGGGAACTGCAGGTCACTGCCCACAGCGCGGACATTCTTCAGCAGCTTGTAGAAATTGCCCGCCACGGTGATCTGCTCAATGCAGTGTCCGCGCTTGCCGTTTTCCACCGTGTAGCCAGAGCTGATCAGAGAGAAATCACCGCTGATGGTGTTCGCACCTGCATGCAGGCCGCTGACGTCGGTAATCACGAGGCCATTGCCCATTTCCGCCATCATCTCATCCAGGCTGGATTCACCGGGCTTAAAGAACATATTCGTCGGCGAAACGGTCATGCCGGAAGCGTAGCTGCGTGAAGCGTTGCCGGTGGTTTCCACACCCTGCTTGCGAGCCGTCTTCCGATTGTGCAGCAGCGTCTTCAGCACGCCGTTTTCAATAACAGCCTTCGTACGGGATGCGCTGCCTTCCGCGTCAAAGGGGCAGGATTCAAAGCCGCCCTTCAGCAGCGGGTCATCCATCAGGGTCACCTTGTCAGAAGCCACCTGCTGTCCTTCCTTGCCAGCCAGCAAGGAAAGACCCTGCTGGGCATTCTCTGCGGAGAACATGCCGCAGAAGGTTGCCAGCATATCGCACATGGCCTCGTTGGAGAAGATCACCCGATATTCGCCTGTGGTGGCAGGGGCAACATCCAGCTTCAGCAGCGTACGTGCGACCGCTTCCTTGCCAATGGCATCAGGATCAAAGGATGCGAAATTGCGACCGAAGGCGAAGTATCCATCGCAGGCCTTGGTACCATCCTCACGGGATGCAATGCCAGACGTAATGGCGGACCACGCGCGATCCGTAAAGCTCAGATTCAGGCCAAAGGAATTGCGAAGCATGGTGGTCTGCTTGGTGGTAGACACAACGGAGTACATCACCTGCTCAATGCGCTTATCCTGCTTGAGCGTGGCATCATAAAGCTTCATCACGGAGTCTACTTTTTCTTCTGCGCTGACGTTGTCCAGATCGCTCTCAGGGTCTGCAAACTCAGGGTAGCTTTCTTCACCGGCAAAGATTTCATCCTGCTCAGTGCTTTCGTTCAGCTCAGCGGATTCCTTCACGCCCTCAATGAGCTGTTCAATGGCCGCTTCATCCATCGCCTGGGTAGAAGCGTTGCCCATCTTGCCCTTGTAAGTGCCGCGCAGGCCAAGACCCATAGAGGAGCTGACCTGATAGTCACTGATATCATTAGCCTGTGCGCGGACGCTGAAACGTTCACTTTCCGTGCACAGCACTTCAGCCGTGTCCAGTCCGCTTTCTTTGGCGCGTAGGAGCAGTTGCTCCACAAATGTATTCTTATCCATCGCTTCTGCCTCCTTACTTGCCGCCGCCAACGGTGATGCTGGTGACACGAATCATGGGTTCACCCACGTTGGTGGGGACGCTGCCGGAAATGCTTCCGCACATGCCCTGTCCCATGGTCATGTTCTTGCCGACCCGGTCAACGTGCATGAGGATTTCATTGCCGCGGCCGATGAGGGATGCGCCGCGCACGGGATGCACAATCTTGCCATCCTTCACCAGATAGCCTTCATTGACAGCGAAATTGAATTCACCCGTAGCCGGATTAACCGAGCCGCCGCCCATCTTCTTGGCGTACAGACCGTCACCCATGGTGGCGATCATTTCGTCATTGTCATCATTGCCAGCGGCGATGTAGGTGTTGCGCATACGGGAAGTGGGTGCAAAAGCGTAGCTCTGACGGCGGCCGGAGCCAGTCGGCGCCATGTTCATACGGCGTCCGCCCAACTTATCAATCATGTAGTTGGTCAGGATGCCGTCCTTAATCAGCACCAGCTTGGTGGTGGGCATACCTTCATCATCCACATGGAGAGAACCCCACTCGTTCATGATGGTACCGTCATCCACAGCGGTCACCAAAGGAGAAGCAATCTGCTGACCCAGTTTGCCGGAGAACACGCTGGTGCCGAAAGCTACGCTGGTGGCCTCCAGTGCGTGTCCGCAGGCTTCATGGAAGATAACGCCGCCAAAGCCGTTGTCAATACACACAGGCATGACGCCGGCAGGGCAAGCGGGCGCGTGGAGCATGGTCACAGCCGTTTCCGCGGCAATGCGGGCGCTGCGCTCAGGATTCACCCGTTCATCAAACAGCTCAAAGCCCATCATGGCGCCAGGGCTGTCGGTACCGCTCTGATTTTCCGTGCCGTTGCTGGCAACCGCGCTGACACGCATGCGGCTGTAAACACGGCGGTCGGTGACAAAGGTGCCCTCTGTGTTGGCAATCAGCACATCCTGCACGCTGTCAGAATAAGTGCAGATGACCTGCTTGATTTCAGGGGAATACTGCCGTGCAGCAGCGTCTGCCGCGCGGAGCTTTTCCGCCTTCACAGCGGCCTTGATGTCGGTAGGCATCAGGCGGATTTCCTCCGGCCGTGCAGCCGTCCAGGAAGAAAAACCCACAGGCGTTGTACCCTTGCCGCTTCGGATCGCCGCAGCCGCCTGGGACGCGCAATGCATCAGTCCCTCACGACTGGTGTCATTGGTATAAACATAAATGGCCTTTGTCCCGTTGAACACGCGGACACCTGCGCCATGCAGACGCTGGCTGTTAACCTCATCCAGTTCGCCGGAACGCATGGACAGGCCGTGATTGACGCGATCCTCCAGGAAGATTTCCGCAAAGTCACCGCCTGTATGGACAGCCTCTGCCAAAACCTCCCGTGCAATGTTCTGATCCAGCATGATATCATCCTTTCTTTAGAAAAGCTTATTATCGGCTTTTTCGGCCATCTTCCACATGGACATAGCGCCTGTCGCGGACAGCCTCACCGCCGATAGAATAGTCAATGAAGTCCGTTGTGGGATGGAAACCGTGTCTGGCATAAAAGCCGTCCGTAGCCCTGCTTCCCTCAATGGCCCACAGATAAAAGCGGTGATAGCCGTCCTCCCGCATGATTCTCAGGCATTCATCCAGCAATTCGCCGCCGAGCCCTTTTTGCATATATTCAGGCAAAAGGTACAGGGAAACAATTTCTCCCCAGTCGCTGTGATCTGCGTCTCTGCCACGGCCATAAATGCAGCATCCTGCCGGCTGTTTTCCATCATAAATCAGCAGGCCATTCAATTCGTTGCTGCATAACCATGCAGGCAAAGACGGAACCCAATAATCATCCGGCAAACGTTCAAGATAATCCTGAGAGACCAGTCCTTTATAGGCATGGCGCCAACTGGTGGCGAAGATATGGCTGATCAAACCCGAATCCTCAATGGATGCGGTTCGAAAAACGCTCATACGCTCCCCTCCATTCCGCACGTTGTATGCGCGAAACCGCACAAAATCTGCTCCAATTTAAGTATCCATCAAATGAGGCAAATTGTCAAGGGAACAAGTGAAGGTGAGTGGATAGAAACATGCTGTAAAATCCTCCGCATGAGCCTTTCCTGCCGCCTTCCGCCGTTGATTTTAGATCTGCAATTTGGTATAATTTCATGAGCGAAACACTCGCTTGGTACGAAAGGAGTCATCGACATGGAACACTACACAAACCGCGAACTCAGCTGGCTGGAATTCAACGAGCGTGTCCTGATGGAGGCCTGCAATCCTGACAATCCTGTGTTTGAACAGATGAAATTCCTTTCGATTGTGTCTTCAAATCTTGACGAATTTTTTATGATTCGCGTCGGCTCCTTGCGTGACCTGGTGCTGTCCGGCGCCAAAGGCAAGGATCCTGCAGGGATGAAGCCGCAGGAGCAGCTGCGTGCACTGACTGCGCGCATTCGCACCCAGGTGAAGCGTCAGTATGAGATCATGAATGCATACCTGATTCCTGCCCTGGCTCGGTGCGGCGTGCGGATGGCTCGCCCCGAAAGCCTGACGCGTGAGCAGGCCCTGTATCTGGAGGATTACTTCAGCCGTGAGGTCTATCCTGTGCTGACTCCGATGGCGGTGGATGCAAGTCATCACTTTCCCCTTCTGCTGTCCAAGTCGCTGAACCTGGCCGTGCTTCTGGCAGGCAAAAATGAGAAGAAAAACGACTTTGCTACCGTGCAGGTGCCAAACGTACTGCCCCGTGTTGTGTTTCTGCCGACCCAGTCCGGCGAGAAGACGTTCCTCCTGCTGGAACAGGTCATCAGCATGAATATTCATCGCCTGTTTCCCGGACGTCAGGTGCTCGTCTGCCATCCTTACCGCATTACCCGCAACGCTGACCTTACCTATGATGAGGACGAGGCGGCAGACCTTCTGCAGGAAATCAAGAAGAGCCTGAAGAAGCGCAAGTGGGGCGCCGTGGTTCGTCTGGAGTGCAACCCTGACATGGACAAGCGTCTGCTGGACATTCTGAAAAAAGCACTTGATGTGGACGACGAGAAGCTTTTCAAGGTGGATGGCCCGCTGAATCTCGACTTCTTTATGAAGCAGCTTTCCGGTCTGGAAGGCTTCGATCACGAGCGTTTCCCTTCCTTTACGGCGCATATCGATCCAGAGATGGAAACTGGCAACATTTTCGATGCCATTCGCAAAAAGGATCGCTTCTTCTACCATCCCTATGATTCCTTTGACCCCATCGTCCGTTTTGTGCGCGATGCTGCGCGGGATGATCAGGTTCTGGCCATTAAGCAGACGCTGTACCGCGTATCAGGTCATTCCCCTATTGTCGCTGCTCTGGCGGAGGCTGCAGAACGCGGCAAGCAGGTTACTGTGCTGCTGGAGGTCAAGGCACGCTTTGACGAAGAAAACAACATCCACTGGGGTCATGAGCTGGAGAAGGCTGGCTGCCACGTGGTGTACGGCTTGCCCGGCCTGAAGACCCACAGCAAAATTACGTTGGTTATCCGCCGTGAAGATGGTCACGTTCGCCGCTATACCCACCTGGGCACCGGCAATTACAATGATGTGACGGCACGGCTGTACACCGATATGGGCATTTTGACCGCCCGTGAGGAAATCGGTGAAGATGCCGGGAACTTCTTCAACATGGTCACGGGATACAGTGAAACCCCCGGCATGCATTTCCTGGTGGCGGCGCCCAAGGCACTGCGCCCTGAGCTGATGCGCCTGATACAGCGTGAAATCGATCACGCCAAGTCTGGCCGCAAGGCGCAAATCGAAGCAAAAATGAATTCTCTGCTGGATCCTGAAGTGATTGCGGCATTGTATGCGGCAAGCCAGGCAGGGGTGAAGATTGACCTGACCGTTCGCGGCATCTGCTCCCTGCAGGCAGGGATTCCGGGTGTTTCGGAGAATATTACCGTGCGTTCCATTGTGGGACGTTTTCTGGAGCATGCCCGCATCTTCCATTTCTATAACGATGGTGAGAGCGAGACCTATCTTTCCAGTGCGGACTGGATGCCGCGAAACCTTGACCGCCGTATCGAGCTTATGTTCCCCGTGCTGGATCCTCAGGTGAAGGCCAGGGTGCTGGAAATTTTGCATCTCCAACAGCAGGATACGGCCAAGGCGTGGTTGCTCCACGGCACGGAATGGACGCCCGTCCGCGATGATGTCGAGGGCGAACGGCTCAACTCTCAGGAGAAACTCGTTCCCTACGGTGAAAAAGCTGAGGATGAGCATTCAGAAGAAGCACACGCAGAAGGAGACGGCAAGCAATAATCTCCTTGTGGAAGGTGCGGAAGGAGTATGGCGATGTTTAAGCAATTGAAGGCCGACATGACAGCAATTCTGGCAAGAGACCCCGCGGCAAAATCCAAGCTGGAAGTGCTGTTGTGTTACCCTGGACTTCGTGCCATTCGTGCACATCGCCGAGCTCACCGTGCGTATGAGCGCGGTCACATCGTATGGGCACGCATCATCAGCCAGCGTTCGCGGCACCGCACAGGCATTGAGATTCACCCCGGTGCCGTCATTGGTGAGGGCTTCTTCATCGATCACGGAGACGGCGTTGTCATCGGCGAAACGACCATCATTGGTGACAACGTAACGCTCTATCAGGGTGTCACCTTAGGCGGTACAGGCAAAGAAACGGGCAAACGTCACCCCACCATCGGCAACGGTGTTACCATCGGTGCAGGCGCAAAGGTGCTGGGTCCCATCACCATCGGCGATAATTGCAAAATCGGTGCAGGGAGCATTGTGCTGAAGGATGTTCCGCCGAACTGTACGGTGGTGGGCAATCCTGGACGTATTGTGCATAAAAAGCAGCCTCCGAAGAAGAACGAGGTGGATTTGGATCAGGTCAACCTCCCCGACCCGATGCTGGAAAAGATGCAGGATCTGTATCTGCGCATGCAGCATTTGGAGGAATGTCTCTCCGCCCGTGGGCAGGAGCAGAACTGTCACGAATGCAAGGATGGATGCCAGCTGAAGGAAGACCTGAGCGCAGACAGGAAGGATGTGCAGGGTGATGACCGTTCGTAAGAGGCAAGGCATGATCGGCATGATCTTCGCCATCATGATGGTGGCGGTGCTGGTCATCACTTCCTGGCCCGAGGGCAGAAAAAAACCTGACGGCTTCACAGCTAGGTCTATTCCCGCCCCGGAGGTGACGGCCATCCCCTTGCAAACAAGCGGAACCGTTCAGGTGAATTCCGCTGATTTGGAGGATTTGCAAACCCTGCCGGGCATCGGTGAAACTCTGGCACAGGCCATTTTGGATGAGCGTGAAACCCACGGTGCGTTTTTTTATCCGGAGGATCTTCTGTCTGTCCGCGGTGTCGGCGACAAAAAGCTGAGCGGACTGATCGACTGGCTTGATCTTTCTCCTGCGCAGTAGCAGGCAGTCGAATCATTTTTCAATTTTTCTTTGGTTGAAAGGCGGAACAGCATGGCATATCAGGCACTTTATCGTCAATGGAGACCAACGGATTTCAATGCAATGGTGGGTCAGGAAGCCATTGTGTCAACGCTTCGCAACCAGGTGGCTGCAGGGCGCATTGCCCACGCCTATCTGTTCTGCGGAAGCCGCGGCACCGGCAAAACTTCCTCCGCCAAAATTATGGCCAGAGCTGTAAACTGCGAGCATCCCGATCATGGTAACCCCTGCGGTGAATGCGAAAGCTGCCGCAGATTGCTAAGTGATGAAAGCCTTGACGTGATTGAAATCGATGCCGCCAGCAACAACGGCGTTGATGAGATCCGTGACCTGCGTGAAACCGTGAAATATCCACCGCAGCACGGCAAGTATAAGGTCTACATCATCGACGAGGTGCACATGCTGTCCACCGCAGCTTTTAATGCTCTGCTGAAAACGCTGGAGGAGCCGCCTGCCCATGTGATTTTCATTCTCGCCACCACGGAGCCGCAGAAACTTCCCGCAACCATCCTCAGCCGCTGCCAACGGTTCGACTTTGGCCGCATCCCCGCGCATCAGATTGCAGCACGCCTTCGTGAGGTAGTGGATGGTGCGGGCGCCACGGCCGCAGACCAGGCACTGCAGATGATTGCCCGTGCAGCCGAGGGCGGCATGCGAGACGCGCTCAGTATTCTGGATATGTGCCTCGGCTATCAGAATGACGTGACAGAGGAACTGGTGCGCAATGTGCTGGGCACGGCCGATCGTTCCTTCCTCTTCCACTTTGCAGACGCGCTTCGGGACGAAGATGCTTCCACCCTGATGGGTCTCATCGATGAACTGATGCGTGCCGGGCGGGATCCTATGGTTTTCGCCAAGGATGTCAGCAGACACCTGCGGGCGCTCCTCATCGCCAAAGCCTGCCCCGATGATCTTGCTTCCCTGCTGGATCTTACCCAGGAGGATGCAGAAGAGTACATCGGCCAGGCGCAGGGCATGACGCAAACCCGACTGATGAACATGCTGGAGCTGTTCATGGCGGTGGAAACTGATCTTCGCTTTGCTTCTTCGCCCAGAATCTCGCTGGAAAATGCGGCCTTGAAGGCCTGCCTTCGCACAGGCGAAACCGATGCAGCCGCCCTGAACGACCGCATCAGCGAGCTGGAGCATCAGTTGGCTGAGCTGACCCAGAAGCTAAGCAGCGGCGCATTTGTTTCCGCCGCGCCTGCTGCCCCCGCTAAAAAAGCTGCACCCGCACCCACCCAGGAAGCCCCTGCGCCGCGCCCTGCAGGACCCACTGGAAAAGTTGCTCAGGATGCCTGGAAGGAAGCCCTGAATATCCTGAAGAAGGCTTCTACAGGCACTTACAGCATTCTCGCAGCCAACGGTAAGCTCATCAGCAGCGACGAAAATCATTTTATCTGGGAAATTAACAAGGGCATGGATGTCTTCTACAACATGGTCATGAAGGACAGCAACCGTCAGGTCATTACAGATGCATTGACCCAGGCCACAGGTGTCCCCTGCACCTTTGAAGCCAGGGTTTACGGTAAGGTTGAAGCGGTAACGCAAACCCAGACCGAAAACGACGCTATCAAAGAATTGCAGGAAGCTTTTGGGGCGCAAAACGTGGTCGTTCATGATTCATAACCCTGCCCGTCCGTCACGCGTGCAACGACGCACCGTGAGCAATTGAATCAAATGGAGGTTTTTGAAATGGCCAGAATGTTCGGTACCGATGGTGTACGCGGTATTGCAAACCGCGATTTAACTTGTGAATTGGCATTCAAGCTGGGTCAGGCAAGCGCATACGTCCTTGCAAGCAATGTGCATCGGCCTACCATCCTTGTGGGTCGTGATACCCGCATCAGCGGCGAAATGCTGGAAAGTGCCCTGGTGGCAGGCATCTGCTCCATGGGCGCGCGGGCTGTGCTGGTCGATGTGCTTCCCACCCCTGCCATCGCCTATCTGACCCGTTATTATCAGGCTGATGCCGGCGCCGTGATTTCCGCAAGTCACAACACGGTGGAATACAACGGCATCAAGTTCTTTGACAGCAAGGGATACAAGCTTCCCGATGCAGTGGAAGATCGCATCGAGGAACTGATTCGCAACGGTTTGCCTGAAGACCGTCCGCTGCCCATCGGCTCTGATGTAGGCCGTCCCGTGCGTCAGCGGAACGCTCAGCGCCGCTACATCGACTTTGCAAAAGAAACCGTTGGCGTCCGTTTGGATGGTCTGCACATCGTGTTGGACTGCGCTCAGGGTGCCAGCTATCAGGTTGCGCCTACGGTTCTGTCCGAGCTTGGCGCCGCCGTCAGCGTCTATTATCACGAGCCTGACGGTACCAACATCAACGAGAACTGCGGCTCCACGCATCCCGAGCGTCTGTGCGAGCTGGTGCGTGAGCTTGGTGCGGATATTGGCCTGGCCTTTGATGGCGATGCAGACCGATTGATGGCCGTGGATGAGCGCGGCAAGCTGGTGAACGGCGATCAGATTATGTGCATCTGCGCCAATCATTTGAAAAATCAGGGACGCCTTCGCGGCAACACATTGGTAACCACCATCATGAGCAACATGGGTCTTGATCTTGCCCTGAAGAAGCTTGGAATCCAGCAGGTGAAGACCAAGGTCGGTGACCGTTATGTGCTGGAAAACATGCTGGAGAATCATTACAGCCTGGGCGGCGAACAGTCTGGCCACGTGATTTTCCTGGATTATAACACCACAGGCGATGGCCTGATTACCGCGCTACAGTTGCTGACCGTTATGGTTGAGAGCAAGAAGAGTCTGTCCAGACTGGCGCAGATCATGGAAATTCTTCCCCAGAGCCAGTATGCTGCCAAGGTGACCGATGCTCGCAAATATGACTTCGACAAGGATGACGAGATCGTTGAGGCCATTAAGGCACTGGACAAAAAGTACGAAGGCCGCGGCCGCGTACTGGTTCGTGCCAGCGGCACGGAGCCTTTTGTGCGCATCATGATTGAGGGTCCGGATCAGAAGGAAATGGATCAGGATGTATATGTTCTGGCAAAACTCATTGAGAAAAAGCTGAACGCTTAAAGTGCACAAAGCTCACAGGCAAAAACATGGGGCTGTCTTTGTGAAGCGATTTCTACAAAAAGAAAAGACGCTGCTGCAGAATCAACATTCTGCAGCAGCGCTTTTTGTGTGCTTATTTACTTTTCCGTTGCTTCCAGCACCTTTTCAGGTGTGGTGCCAACCTTGGCATTCGCGTCACGAACGTGGTCGCGAACCTTCATGGAGATGCACTTCTTGGGGCACTTTTCAGCGCAGGCACCGCAGCCCGTGCAAACATCGGTAATATCATGGGGATGGCGAACTTCGCCTGCCACCGCCTCAAACTGACAAGTCCGCTTGCACATGCCGCAGCCAACGCAAACGTCCTTATCAATGACAGCCTGCTTGCGATGATCCCAGTCGGCCGTCAAGGCACCCGTGGGACATGCCTCAGCACACATCATGCAACCGCGGCACTTCTCGCGATCAATCACAGGCAGATTGTTGACCATGGTGATGGCACCAAACTTGCAGGTCTTCTCGCAGCGGGTGCAGCCAATGCAGCCAATCTTGCAGTTGTCAGATACCAGCTTACCACGCTCTGCAGCGCGGCAACGCAGCTGCACAGGCTGACGGACAGGCAGGAGCTCCAGTACATGCTTCGGGCAAGCAGCAACGCACTTACCGCAGCTCTGGCACTTTTCTTCATCCACCACGGCAATCTTACGATTCTCGTCAATGTGAATCGCGCCAAAGGGGCAGGCGCGGGTACAGGTGCCAAGGCCAAGGCAAGCATACTTGCACATACGGTTGCCATCATTGACCAGCGAAGCCGCCACGCAGTCCTGAATGCCGACATAGTTGAACTTATTGCCGCAGTGCTCAAGGTCGCCCTGGCAAAGCACGGTAGCAACCTTCTTCACACCCGTATCTGCCGCTTCAACGCCCATGATTTTGGCAACCTTAGCGCCAACCTCAGCGCCGCCAACGGGGCAGGCATTCACAGGTGCCTTGCCGGCAGCAATCGCATCAGCGCAGCCATCACAGCCAGGGAAACCGCAACCGCCGCAGTTTGCACCGGGCAGTACTTCGCGAACAGCGTCACGTGTGGGATTGCCAGGCACCGCAAACATCTTCGACGCGTATGTCAGCAGGACGCCAAACAAAAGTCCCATGCCGCCCAGCGCGAGAGCGGCATACAAAATTTCCATGAAGTGTCCTCCTTATTCAGTTAGTTTTCAAAGCGGCACCAACATTGTCCTACCAATGATGATGCCGCCGTTCGATGCCTTAGTTAATCAGTCCGCCAAAGCCGGAGAAGGCAATGGCCATCAGGCCAGCGGTAATCAACGCACCAGGGAAGCCGTCCATCCACTTCGGCATACGGCTTGTTGCCAGGCGCTCGCGGATACCGGAGAACAGCACGATAGAAAGTGTGAAGCCCAGTGCCGCGCAGCAGCCGCTGAGTACGCTCTCGATCAGGCCATAGCCACTGTCAGAGTTCAGCACAGCCACACCCAGCACAGCGCAGTTGGTCGTAATCAGGGGCAGATACACGCCCAGAGCCTGATACAGAGAATAGCTGTACTTCTTCAGCGCCATCTCAACAACCTGCACCAGCACAGCGATAACCAGGATGAAGGCAATCGTGCGCATGTACATCAGATCCAGCGGGATCAGCAGGTAATGCTCCACCAGCCAGGTCACCAGCGAAGAAATGGTCATCACGAACGTCACGGCCATGCCCATGCCAAAGGCGGTATCCATCTTCTTGGAAACGCCCAGGAAAGCGCAAATGCCGAGGAACTTGTTCATGACGTAGTTATTCACCAGAAGGGAGCCGATCAGAATGGTCAAGTAAGTATTCATGCCAGCTTCTCCTTTCCAGCGCGCTTCGCGGCTACGGACTTCTTAATGGCATTCACCAGTACCAGCAGCAGACCCAGCGTGATAAATCCGCCAGGAACCTTCAGCATGATCTCCATCGGCTGATAAGCTGCAGGCATAATCTGCGCACCGAAGATGGTGCCGCTGCCCAGCAACTCGCGGATGCAGCTCAGCAGGGTAATAGCAAAGGTGAAGCCCAGACCCATGCCCAGGCCGTCGGCCACAGACAGCAGCGGCGGATTCTTGAAAGCAAAGGACTCAGCGCGGGCAAAAATGATGCAGTTCACCACGATCAGCGGGATGTACACACCCAGCGTCTGGCTCAGGTCAGGCAAATACGCCTTCAGCAGCATTTCTACAATGCTCACGAAGGAAGCAATGACCACAACGAAAGCCGGAATGCGAATCTTGTCAGAGATCACGTGACGCAGCAAAGAAATGAACAGATTGGAGCATACCAGCACAGCGGTGGTAGCCAGACCCATACCAATGCCGCTGGATGCAGCGGTGGTAATGCCCAGCGTAGGGCACATACCAAGCATCAGCACAAAGGTGGGGTTTTCCGTAATCAAGCCATTCAAGAAAACCTTGAAGAAGCTTTTGTTTTCCTTAGGCATGCTTCTTCACCTCCCCAAAGGGTCGCGGCATGGTAAACTTATCGATGGTAGGCGTTACCACATTCATGAACAGGATGGCAAAGCTGCATCCTTCCGGATAGGAAGCAAAGGCGCGGATGACGAACAGCAGAATGCCGCAGCCAACACCCATGATGAGCTTACCGGTATTGGTGACAGGGCTGGTAGCATAGTCGGTCGCCATGAAAAATGCACCCAGCATCAGGCCGCCAGACAGAATCTGATACAGAGCGACCTCAGCGCCGTCCTTCAGCAGATAGCACACGAAAACCGTTGCGATGAAGGAGAAAGGAATGCGCCAGTCGATAACACCGCGAAGCAGAAGATAGATACCGCCGGCAATGATGGCCAGCTTGCAAGTCTCGCCAAGGACACCGCCGCAATTGCCCAGCAGCAGATCCATCAGCTTCAGGTCACCCACAGTGCCGTTGCCGAGCGTTGCCAGAGGTGTTGCAGTAGAGGTGGCATCCACAGCAAACTTCGTTGCGGGATAGCTTGCCATGATGCTGCTCCAGCTAATGAACAAAATGGCACGAGCCGCCAGAGCGGGGTTCATGAAGTTGCTGCCAATGCCGCCGAAAATCTGCTTCACCAGAATGATGGCCAGCAGACTGCCGATCATGGCAATCCACCAAGGGGCGGTGGCAGGCAGGTTGTAAGCCAGCAAAAGACCCGTTACCACAGCGCTCCAGTCGCCAATGGTGGACTTCTGCTTGGTCAGCTTTTCGTACACGAATTCAGCCAGCACGGCAGTGATCACAGAAACAGCGATCAGCACAGCTGCCTGATAGCCAAAGAGAATGATGCTTGCAATGCCTGCAGGAGCAAGAGCAATGCACACATCCTGCATAATCCGTCTCGTCGATGCCTTTGCGCGCAGATGCGGCGAGGAGGATACAGCCAGAGATTTCTGCATAGGGTCAACCCTCCTTCTTTGCTGCGGCCGCCGCCTGCGCCTGCTTGCGACGGGTCGTGATAACCTTTTTGCCTGTGCGGCAGGACTGAGTCAGGCAACGCTTTGCAGGGCACACGAAGGTGCAGGCGCCGCACTCAATGCAGTTCATAACGCCGAACTGCTCAGCCAGCTCATACTTTTCAGCACGGATAGCGGCATCAATGCGGGCAGGCGTCAGCGTCATGGGGCATGCCTTGATGCAGCGGCCGCAACGGATGCAGGCGCTCTCTGCAGGCTCCATAGCTTCCTCGCCCAGGCACAGAACGCCAGAGCTGCCCTTGGTGACAGGAATGTCGGTGCGGCTGATGGCCATGCCCATCATGGGGCCGCCGGAAATCAGCTGCTTCACATTCGCCTTCATACCGCCGCAGGCTTCAATCAAGGCTTCAATAGGCGTGCCGATGCGCACCAGGAAGTTGCCTGGGTTGTTCACCAAGCCGCCCACGGTGGTCACACGGCGAATCAAAGGCATACCCTTGCGAATTGCCTCATCAATGGCAAACACTGTGCCAACATTGTCCACCACGCAGCCAACGTCCAGGGGCAGGCCGCCGCAAGGCACCTTCCGCTTGGTGAGGGCGTACACCAGCTGCTTCTCACCACCCTGAGGGTAGCGAACAGGCAGTGCCTTTACCGTGATACCTTCCACCTTTGCTGCAGCAGAACGCAGGGATGCAATGGCATCAGGCTTGTTGTTTTCAACGCCGATGATGGCCTCCTTCACGTCCAGCGCCAGCATCATCAGATGCAGACCGTCAATGATACTATCAGCCTTTTCCAGCATCAGACGATGGTCAGCCGTCAGATACGGCTCGCATTCTGCGCCGTTGATGATCAGCTTCTCGATGGTCTTGCCCTTGGCAGGAGAAATCTTCACTGCGGTAGGGAACGTAGCGCCGCCCATACCAACAATGCCGGCATCACGCACAATCTGCGCAAGCTCAGGGCCTGTCAAGGATTCGGGATGATCGGTCGGATGAAGCTCCACCCACTCATCCTTGTAATCATTATCGATAACAACCGCAAGGGCTTCATTGCCATTGGCCAGAATGCAATTCTGCACGGCCACCACCTTGCCGGAAACAGATGAATGCACGGGTGCAGACACGAAGCCGCCTGCCTCGCCAATCACCTGGCCGACCTTGACCATATCACCCTTGTTTACCACTGCTTTTGCCGGCGCACCAATATGCTGCGACAGCGGAATCGTTACCCGAGGCGGTGCGGCAAGCTCCACGATAGCATGGCCGCCATTGACTGCCTTGCCGTTCTCTCCCTCATGCGGATGAATTCCGCCGGGAAACAGACGCGTTTCAAACACGGACAAAAGTCCCCCTTCCAGTTTTGCATGTCAAAACGCCTGATCTTCATCAGGATAAAGCACACATGTTATTATAGCATATTTTTATATATTCCGTACAGTGTTTTTTCTAATATAGTAACTTTTTTCGTTTCGTCCCGCCCAAAAATCATGAAGACCATGCAAACTTCACGCTTGCACGGCCTTCTTTGGCGAAAGAGATTATCTTTCCTGCTTCAATTTTTCAGCATTATCCAGCATGGTAGCTGCATGACTGCGGGCGGACTCCAGCGTATCATCACCACCGCCGAGCATTCTTGCCACTTCCCCAATCCGTTCATCGTGAGAAAGTGCGTGCACGTACGTATTGGTGCGACCATTCTCGACACGCTTTTCCACCAGAAACTGGTGATCTGCCATAGCTGCAATCTGCGGCAGATGCGTCACGCAAATGACCTGGCGATTGCGTGCGATGGCTGCCATTTTTTCCGCCACAACCTGCGCCATGTGGCCACTGATGCCCGTGTCAATTTCATCGAACACCATGCAGCCAACGCCGCCCTTTTCAGCCTCAAGGGACTTGATGGCCAGCATCAGGCGGGACAGTTCACCACCTGACGCAATTTTTGCCAGGGGCTTCATGGGTTCACCCGGGTTGGGCGAAATCATGAATTCGACCTTGTCATCGCCTGTGGGCTGAGGCATCAACTGCTTCTCATGCTCCAGGAACGCAACGGAGAAGCGAGTCTTTTCCATGCCCAAGTCCTTCAGCTGCTGCATCATCTGCTGCTCAAAGGCCGTTGCCAGGTCATGTCTGGCATCCGTCAAACGACGCGCCAGCATGCGGTATTCCGACAGAAGGCGCTTGTGCTCGCGTCCCATCTCCGCCACCTGCTGATCCATGGAAGCATAATGCTCAAGCTCGTGCTGCATGGCTTCCTGCTTGCTCAGCACCGTTTCGACCGTGCCGCCGTATTTCCGCTCCATGCGATGGATGAGATCAAGCCGTGCTTCCACCTTCTCCGCACGCCGCGGGTCAAACTCACTGCTCTCCGCCATGTCTGCAAGATCATAGCCAATCTCCTGCAGTTCATAGTAAGCGCTTTCGCACCGTGAAGCCAGAGAGGTATACGGCTCGCCCAAATCCGTAAGCGATTTCAGGGAATCCAGTGCTGTTTTCAGCCTTGTTAAGAGCGACTCATTGTCCTCACCTGCAGAGATTGCACCGTAAGCCGCTTGAACAGCAGAGATAATCTTCTCCGCGTGACGGAATCGGTCACGTTCCAGCGACAGCGCTTCTTCCTCGCCCGACTTTAACGCAACCTTTTTCAGTTCTTCCAGCGACTGCTTTATTTCATTGACGTGATAATTCTTCTGCTCGTTCTCACGAACCAGATGCGCATACTGCCGATGATTCACCAGAAACGCGGCTTGTGCGTCTGTCACGCACTTCATCAATTCCTGATGAGACACATCCCCTGCACGATCCAGAAACGCCAGATGCATGTCGGGATCCATCAGGAACTGATGCTCATGCTGTCCATGCACATCCATCAGCATCGCTGCCAGCTCCCGTAAAAAGCTGACGGGCATCGTCACACCGCAGATGCGGCACAGGTTGCGTCCGCTTCGGCTGATTTCACGGTACAGGGTGACCGTGTCCCCTTCTGCGTCAATTTCCTGCTCATGGAGCATATCCAGCACCGCCGTTTGACCTGCAATGTCAAACTCGGCCTCCACCCATGCGCGTTCCTTCCCTGTGCGGATCAAATCACGGTCAGCCCGTCCGCCCAGCACAAGATTGACGGCATCCACCACAATGGACTTGCCAGCGCCCGTCTCACCGGACATCACATGGAGACCCTGCTGAAACTCCATGTTCAGCGACTCAATCAGCGCCAGATCATGTATTCTCAGTGCCAGAATCATGGCCGTCTCCTTTCCGCAGAGGCAATTACTTCATCATTTCGTTAATGCGGGAGGTTACCAGCGGTACTTCCTCATTGGAGCGAATAATCAGCAGAATGGTGTTGTCGCCTGCCAGGGTGCCAAGCACCTCCGGCCAGTGCATGCTGTCCAGTGCTTCGGCGGCCACATTGGCGCTGCCGGACAGCGTCTTCACAACCACCAGATTATTGGCGCTGCTGACCGAAAGCACCGACTCTGCCAGCATGCGTACAAACCGTTCAGACAGGCCATTTTCCGCCTTATCAGCCGTAGCATATTTATAAGTGCCGGCAGGGGTCAACACCTTCAGAAGGCGAAGCTCCTTAATATCGCGGGAAACAGTGGCCTGCGTTACCCGAATGCCATGACGGCGCAGAGCCTCCGCCAGATCCTCCTGCGTTTCAATATCCTGCTTCGCAATAATATCCAAAATAGCTACCTGACGGACCGTTTTCATGTTCGTCCTCCTCATCAAAGTGCGTTTCAAAAATGCGTTTCACGCTGCTAAGATGATTATAACATAAATCGAATATTCATGCAAGCATATTCATACATTCTTGCATGAAATGTTACGATTTCTTCATTGTTTCATGGGCGCGCTTCACCAGCTCATGAATCATTTCGGGGTTGCATGGCTCCTCTTCCGAGGTTTTCACGGTGATTTTGCCGAGGAATTCGATATTTCCTTCAGGCCCTGTAATGGGTGAAAAATCCAGTGCCTGCACCTGCCAGCCAAAGCTGGGCGCGAAAGCCACAATATCATTCAGCACTTCCTCATGCAGGGAGGCTTCCCGAACGACGCCTTTTTTACCTACACGATCCTTGCCCACCTCAAACTGGGGCTTAATCAATGTATAAAAACATCCTTCATCGCCCATCAGGCTTGCCGCCACAGGCAGAATCAGCTTAATCGAAATGAACGACACATCCATCACCGTAACCGTCGGATGCAGCGGCAGCATATCAGGCGTCAGGTAGCGTGCATTGGTGCGCTCCATCAGCGTGACGCGTTCGTCATTGCGCAGCTTCCAATCAAACTGACCGTAGCCCACGTCAATGGCATACACATGTTTGGCGCCGTTCCGCAGGAGTACATCGGTGAATCCGCCTGTTGCCGCGCCAATATCCATGCAGATTTTATCCTGTACATCCGCGTGAAAGGACGCAATTGCCTTCTCAAGCTTCAGGCCTCCACGGCTGGCGTAAGGGTGTGACGGGCCGCGAACAATCAGTTCGTCCTCAGGCTTTACCATTTCCGAGGATTTCAGCACCTTCTTTTCCCCGATGTATACCTGTCCTGCCATGATGCATGCCTGTGCCTTCTCACGGCTTTCGCACAATCCTCTGGATACCAGCGCCACATCTGCGCGTTGCTTATCGCTCATGTTCTTCTCTCTCTTCCAGTGTGATACAGATTCGCTGTGCCATCTGTCTGGGCGTCAATCCCAGGTATTTCAGCAGCTGCTCTCTGCGGCCATGCTGTACATACATATCAGGGATACCAAAGGACATCATCGGTCCCGGCAATTCTTCACTGACGCAAAAGGACGAAACAGCACTGCCAAAGCCGCCTGCCAGCACGTGCTCCTCCATGGTAATCATGGGCTTTGAGGTCAGCCGGCGAAGCATATCTTCATCCATGGGCTTAACCGTGGAGCAGTTCACAACCTCTGCATCGATATGGTGCTTTGCAAGCAATTCGCGAACTTCCAGCGCCGCTTCCACCATGGATCCCACAGCCAGCAAAACGCAATCCCCGCCTGCTTCCATCTGCTCCCATTTGCCCAGCGTATATGCTTTGCAGGGATAGTGCTCTGACAGATCCACGCTCTGTCTGCCATAGCGGATCGCCAATGGTGCCTCAAACGTGCCAGACCAGCGGATCATGCATTGAAGCTCGCTCAGATCCCTGGGCGCAAGGATGGTAATTCCGGGAATCGGCAGCATACTGGCCATATCATAAACGCCATGATGCGTCGCGCCGTCCTCGCCTACCAATCCTGCACGATCCAGCAGGAAGGTCACGGGCAGATGCTGCATGCACACATCATGAATCATCTGGTCAAAGCTGCGCTGGAAAAACGATGCGTAAACAGCAAAGTAGGGTTTCAATCCGCCAGCCGCCATACCAGCCGCCATCGTTACAGCATGCTCTTCCGCAATGCCTACGTCCAGCACACGATCAGGATAAGCATCCGCCATGATGTTCAGCCCCGTGCCGGACGGCATAGCTGCCGTAATGGCCACAATGCGCGGATCCGTCCGTGCCATGTCCGTCAGTTCCTGCGCCATGACCTTGCCGAAGGATGGCAGGGTGCCTGTCTTGCGCACGTCACCTGTTTCCACATAGAAAGGCGGAGTGCCATGGAAAGCCTCGGGCATTTCTTCGGCCTTGTCATAGCCATATCCTTTTCGTGTCAGCACGTGAATGACAACCGGCTTTTCATAATCCTTTGCAAGGGACAGTGTATGCTCCAGGCTCTTCAAATCATGGCCGTCAATGGGGCCAAAGTAATGAAAACCCAGTGCGCTGAAAAATCCCTCATCCACAAAAAAAGATTTGACGGTATTTTTCACCCAACGACTCACACGATAAGCGGCCGGGAGTTTTTCCAGATGCTGCTTAATGTTTTTCTTTGTGCTCGTCCAGCCCTTGCTGATGCGGATATCCGTCAAATGCCGCGACA
The DNA here is from genome assembly GCA_963618735.1 of bacterium. GTDB lineage: Bacteria > Bacillota > Clostridia > Christensenellales > Aristaeellaceae > CAKUFA01. The sequence continues at coordinate 55,906 of CAVEUM010000002.1, forward strand.
GGGCGCCTACATTTTGGGCAATGGACATTTCGTTATCATTCAGGATCACGATGAGCTTTGTCTTGGAGTTGCCTGCATCATTGAGTGCTTCATAGCACAGGCCGCCTGTCATGGCACCGTCGCCCACCAGCGCGATCACATGATAGTCCTGTCCCAGCTGATCCCTGGCACGAGCAAGTCCCAATGCCGCCGAAATGGCCGTAGACGCATGTCCCGTTTCAAAAACGTCGTATTCGCTTTCCTTGCGTTTAGGAAATCCGCTCAGTCCGCCAAAGCCGCGCAGCGTATGAAACAGTTGATAGCGTCCCGTCAGCAGCTTATGAACGTAGCTCTGGTGCCCAACATCAAAAACAATCTTGTCTTTCGGTGTGTCAAACACACGGTGAAGCGCCATGGTCAATTCAACCACGCCAAGATTAGAAGCCAAGTGTCCCCCTCGTTTGGACACAGTGTCCACAAGCTCCTTGCGGATTTCCTGTGCAAGTCCATCGAGTTCCTCATAGCTCAGGTCCTTTATGTCCTGCGGACTATGAATATCCTCCAGGTGCATAACCAACCTTCTTTCTTGCGTGATGCAGAATCAGTCCATTTTCTCCAGCCGCTTGCCAATCACGGGAAGGGTAAAGCGCCAGCCGCGCCATGCGTAGAGCATCATTCGAACCTTCATGCATACGGCAGCAATCAGCACAGCAATGTAGCACAGCCAGCAAACAAGATTGATCAAAAAGCCCATAAGCGGAATGGCGCCCAGAAGTGAGCCAACCGTGAAAAGAATCAACGCACAAACCGCGTGGGCAATCAGCAGCCCTGCGCTTTGACGGGCAAAATGACGAATGGCGTTGCTCTTCTTCTCTGCAAAGCAGAGGAACAAGCCAAACAGGCTCATCATGGATGCCAGGGTACAGGTCAAGCGCACGGTGCTGTTGGTTGCAATAATCTGCGGTTCAAACTCACTGCGGCTTTCTGCCCAATCGTCGCTCCAACCAGGCGGCAACTCGTCATAATGCTCACCATAGGCAGGTTCCTGCGCATAAGGCTCGTCATAGGCACCGGTGTACCCCTGCTCCTCGTAAACGTCATCATAGGGCTGATCGTCATAAGGATCTGCCTGCGGTGCATTGCCGTACGTTGGGTATGATCCGCCATAGCCATCGTTGGATGAATTTCCGCCGTACGGGTCATTGCCGTAAGATGGTAAAGTCTGCCGATCTTCCGGCCTGCGATAAGCATCGTAGTTCGGGTCACCCTGGTATCTCACAGCTTGCTTCCTTTCGCACCTTTGGCTCCCTTAGCACCGCCCAGCTTCACGCTGGACAAAATGTTTGACGTGAAGGCGTAGTTACACATGCTCTTGTCCTCATGTGCGCGCTTTGCCGCTTCCACCATGCGATCAATCAGCTGAGCGTACTTCACGCCGGCGTTCTCCCACAGATAGAAGGCAAGAGAGCCTGGGATGGTGTTGATCTCCGTGATGAACAGCTTTTCGCTGGCACGGTCAAACATATAATCGATACGAACCACGCCCTTGCAGTCCATCATGCGGAAAATTTCGCAGCTCAGGCGCTGAATCTCGTTTTTCAGAGAATCCTCAATCGGTGCAGGCAAAATGCGCTGAAGGCTTGCCATGCCCTTGCTGCCGCCGCTGCGAAGATACTTTTCCGTGAAGTCCAGCATGTTATCTCCAGCATCCACCACGGGCATTTCAATGGGCGATGCCTGCACATCATCGTCATACCCAAGGACAGAGCAATTCAGCTCCAGGGGCTTGTCCAGGCCTTTCTCCACCAGAACGCGGCGATCGTAGTCAAAGGCCAGCTCCAAAGAATCCATCAATCCTGCACGGTCATCCGCACGGCTGACACCAATGGAAGAGCCAAGATTAGCAGGCTTCACGAACACGGGATAGCCAAGCTTCTCCTCCACATCCCGTGCAATGGCGTCGTGATCCTTCTCCCACATTGAGCGGGTATACCATGTGCCGGGCAGCACCGGCAGGTCAGCCCCGCGGAAGAACTGCTTCATCATGATCTTATCCATGCCGATGGCGCTGCCTGCCACGCCGGTAGACGTGTAAGGCAAGTCAGCCAACTCCAGCATGCCCTGCAGGGTGCCGTCCTCGCCATGAAGGCCGTGCATCACGATCACACACACCTCAAGCCGTGCCACCATCACGCGAGTGGGATGGCCGAACAATCCCTTGCCCGGACGTTCCGTCAGCAGAGCACCGCTGCCTGCTGCCATGTCCAGTGTGACCTGTTCTACGCCCGCCATGTCGGGATTGAAATGCTGGAAGGTCTCAATCTTGCGCAGCGCGGAGCCGGTATACCACACGCCCTTTTCGTCAATGTAAACAGGAATTACGTCGTATTTTTCAGTGTTCACCGCATTCATAAGCTGCACGGCGCTGATGATGGCCACCTCGCGCTCGCAGCTTCTGCTGCCGAAAATTACGCCCAACTGTGTCTTGCTCATATTTCCTCCGCTGTTACTGCTCGGAATAGTTATCCGGCAAATCATTTTCAAACAGCACCACATCACCGCTTTGTCCCAACTGGCGCAGAAGCGCTGCGGCTTCCGTCAGGCTGGCAACAACGTGAATGTTCTCCTGCGGGAAGTGCTTCTCCTGCAAGCCCTGAACAATCGGTTCCGTATGCTTCTTGCCTACCAGGATGGCAATATCTGCGGCATCCACAATCTGCCGTCCGAATTCGCGATTGAACTCTTCTTCTCCGCTGCCAAGCTCTACCATGCCAGGGGTGATAATGATCCGTCTGCCGCTGAATCCAGCAAGCACACGCAATGCGGCCGCCGAGCCTTTCGGGTTGCTGTTGAAGGCGTCATCAATCACCGTCATGCCGCCGCGCTGCGGCATCAGCTGAAGACGATGCTCCACAGGCTCCAATTTGGCAATACCGCGGACAATCTGCCGCGCGGAAAGTCCCAAATGGAAGCAAACAGTAGCTGCCAGAAGGATGTTCTGAATGTTATGCTCACCAAGCAATTTGGTGGTGCAGGCTGACTTTCCGTCCTTCGTGCACAGCAGGAAACTGCTGCCCTCGGGCGAAACAGAAATGTCTTCTGCCCACACATCCGCTCTTTCATCCGCATGGATACTGCACAGACGCTTTTCTTTGGTCGTTGCCTCATACAGCTCCGTACAAATGGCGCCGTCATTCTGGAAGAAGCAGCATCCGCCATCAGGGATCGCGTCCATGAGCTCATATTTTGTCTTTTTAATGCGGTCAAGCGTCCTGAATGTATCCAGATGCTGAGGACCCACCGAAGTCAGAACGCCGTACGTCGGATGTACCAGACGGCACATTTCCTTGATGTCGCCCACATGACGTGCGCCCATTTCAGCCACAAAAACCTGATGGGACGGCTGCAGCTTTGTGCGAATGACCTTCGTAACACCCATGGGCGTGTTGAAGCTGGAAGGTGTCACCAGCGTCTGATATTTTTCGCTCAGCATGGTGCCAAGGATAAACTTCACGCTCGTCTTGCCGTAGCTGCCTGTAATGCCGATCTTGATCAGATCAGGGCGTTCCTTCAATTTGCGCTGTGCATCACGGAAGTACATTTCGCTGATCAGCTTTTCAACAGGCCAGGCGCAAAGCCCCGCCACTGCCACCCACAGAGGAAGCAAAACAGGCAGTACCCAGATCCAACGCATGCCAAAGGCCGCGCTGAATCCCCATGTGATCAGCACAAAGACCACAAGGGCAACCGCATAAAAGCGCTTCACGCGTGCCGTCACATGGAAAGGTTTCTTGGCTTTTTTGTCCTTTAATCCGCAGCGAATCAGCCAACCAGACGCACTCACCAGCAGCGCATAGGCAATGCCGCCAATGGCATTCTTTTCAAAGAAAAACTGCACAACTGCAAGCAGACCCAACACAGCACCAAGCAAAAGACCCGGCATAGCGGCACGCTGTGCATTCCGCTTCAGCGTACGATAATAGCCTGCAAATTGATAGCTCTCCAGCTGAAAATAATGCACCAGGCTGCGCATGGACAGCACCATACCCACTGCAATACCCAGAATTTTAAGCCATTTACCGAATACCATCCGTCAATCCTCCAGCAAAAAATGACGTACAATCGTGCAGAACCTGACGCTCTGCTCCAGGTAAGCAAAGTGGGTGCCGTCCTGCAATTCCACCAGACCCGCGTCAGGGATCAGCTCTTCCATCTTCTTACCCATCCACAGAGGTGTTGCGGTATCCTTGGTGCCCCACAGAAGAAGTGTCGGCTGCTGAATCAAATGCAGGCGATCCGTCAAATCCAGATTCACGACCTTCACGAACGTCTTGCGCATTTCCTCATCCAGCGCGTTATAGTCCGCCGAGCCGTACTTTCTGCGAAGGGCGTCTTCTGCCTTTTGGGGAAGGCTGCCGAAAATCTTTGCTTTCTTCAATCCTTCGCAAATATTCTTCAGCCGCTTATATCGTGCAGACTTCTTCCTGCCCTCTTCACTTTGCGGTGCACGAATGCCTGCCGCTCCCGTAAAGACCAATTTGGTGAAAACCGTCGGATCATCGCTGGCCAGCTGAATAGCCACCCGTGCACCGAAGGAATGTGCAACCGCCGCGCAGGGAATGAAATTCAGTTGCGTCAGCACTTCCTTCAGACATGCCGCATATTCAGGCACACCCCACGGTTCTGGCGGCCGTCCGCTTTCACCGTGCCCGGGAAAATCAATGCAGAGCACCTGCATATCCTGCTTGAGGGAGTCCTCCACGGATTGCATCAGCTTGATTTCACAGCCCCAGCCATGCAGCAGAACAACCTTCTTGCTTCCCTGTCCGCACAGCGTGTAGTGTACCTTGACACCCGAAGCCATTGTTTCCATGCGACGCCTCCGACTTTTCACAAATTTTAGGGGATGGGTCTTTGCTCGCTGTCCATCCGCCATATATAGCGGCATTTCACCGCGCTGATTTCCCACCGCTCCTGAATGTCTTCCGGAACATTCACGATGTTTTCCAGTACACAGCCCAAGCCTTCACATGTGCGGCGGCTTGGCCAGTTATCGGGATCGGTGGTAATAACCACGCTGCTCTTTCCGCTGGCAATAATCATATCCCGAAGCAGTTCACAGGCGCGGCGGGCGTAATGATTTCCCTGAAAGCCAAGATCAACGTGATAGCCGATATGCCCGAAATAATAGACACATTCGCTCTCACCCAGACGAAGATTGATCCGTCCTGCTTCCCGTCTGCTCCCGTGAGGTACGATCATATAATCATAGTTCGCGCCGAAGCCCATTTCTTCATCCGGCGGATAAAGGGACAGCGGGATCAGGTCAATCACCCCATCTGTCATGCTGGGTTTGCGTTTTTTCCAGAACAAAGGTTACACTTCCTGTATACGCACCCGTTCTACAAGATGCGTGAAATCTTCTACCCGAATCAGCTGGGTTCCTTCCGTCATAACGGACGCCGTACCAGCTGCAATACCATAGCGGAACGCCTGTGCCATATCGCCCGACGTCTCAAGACCCATCAGCATGCCTCCAACCATGGCATCACCGGCACCAACCGTAGACTTGACCTCCACTTGTATGCTCGGTGCATAAAGACGCTGCCTGGCAGACACGTAGATTGCACCTCTGCCGCCCATGGACACCACAACATGCTCGGCACCCCGATGCACAAGCTCCATGGCACCATCGCAGATTTCAGTCAGGGTGGTTAGTGCGCATCCCAAAGTTGACTGAAGTTCTGTCAGGTTCGGTTTAATCAAGAAGGGATGTGCCGCCACCCCAAGGGACAGTGCTTTTCCTTCTGCATCCAGAATCCAGCGAACGTCAGGACGCAGCTTCATCAGATTGCCGTAAATCTCTTGCGGACACTCCGGCGGCAAAGAGCCTGTCAGCACAGCTATGCTCCCCTGAGGAATGCATTTGCAGGCGATTTCCTTAAAGCTTTGCAGAGCATCTTCCTGCAAGGCTGTTCCCGGCTCATTCAGCTCTGTCACGCCAAGACCGTCTCTGCTGACGATTTTCGTGTTGGTGCGTACCGTTCCCGGGAACGTCACAAAGGTGTGCGCAATTCCCTCCGCATCCATCATGGCCAACAGACGGTCTGCACCGTTTTCTCCCATGCAGCCGATACACTGCGCTTCAAGGCCAAGCCGATGTGCAACAGCCGCAACGTTCAAGCCCTTGCCGCCCATATCCAGCCGCATGCTCCTGATGCGGTTCACTTCGCCAAAGGTCAGGTGATCCACCTCAACCGTTTTATCAAAAGAAGGATTCATGCAAATCGTCGTAATCACGCAAAGTCCTCCCTTCCTGCTTTAACTGAATTATTATATCATGGAAGTTAACTCATGTCAAAATGAACGCATACATTCCGCAGGTTTTTGGACAAAAACAGGCACCGAACCGACAAACCTGACGCTCTGCCGACCCGATGCCCGATGTTTTTTACTGATCGCTGTCAATTTGGGATCGTTTGCTGGAAATTGTTCATTTCAGTCTCCAGCTCAATGAACTTCCTCAGCAGCTTCTGCGGAAGGATCTTGAACAGGCTGATGGCGGCATCATCCATGCCGCTCGCCATGGACTCCTGCAATGCTTCCCATTCATCTTCTGAAGCCGTCATCACGTTCACACAGGTCAAATTTGCCGGCAATGTGAACGGCTCCGACTCGCTGATGGTTATTTTCTGATGAATGACCTTCGTGCCATTGAACTTCTCTGTCATTTCAACGGAGCCCGATGTGAAATCAGCAGCCAAATTACCGCTCCATGCCTGCTCATCGCTCAAGGAAAGCTCATCCAATTTCAAGGCGGAAGTGCACAGGACGCTTCCTGCATACGCGCCATTTTCTTCCGAAACATCCGCGCAAATGGTCAGGCTCATGGTCTTCCATGTTTCCTGCGCCGCGGCTTCCTGATAGGATGTGCTGCTGTCACACCGGTATACATTCATGGCAAGCGTGTTATCCTTCACATGCAAATCTGCATAGCACATGCCATCATCTGCGGGAAGCTGGAGGACGCCTGTCCAACCATCTTTATTTCCCATAGACAACGCGCCAACCCAGGTTTCATCCTGATAGACCTGCATCGTGATACCAATGACGTTTTCTGACTGGTCACCCACCAAGGTCACTTCATAGCGATACATGCTGGACTCTGCAATCCGCAGAATCTTTCGACGTATCGTCAGGAGATCCTCTTCCTCCAGCTCCTGCTGCATCAGGGCAGATACGCTCTCGTTTTCCTCCATGCACAGCATGAGCCCTTCCAGCAAAAGTGCAACGTCGCGATCCGTAACGGTTATGTAGGCGCAGTAGACACCATTTTCATAGGTATCCCCTGCAAAAGTGCCTGTCTCCGTGGTCGCGTAGAGCTGCATGACCCATGCGGCAAGTTCCGCGGCTGCCGCCTGATAGAAAGATTCCCAGTCGGCATCCTGTGAAGTCATCTGGTCTGCGTCCTGCGTCAGCACAATGGCATAATCCGGCATGAAAGAATTGGTCACAAGCAGCGTGTCCTCGTCTTCCACCACGGTCATCGACGCGGCTTCCTGCTGATCAATCAGCCAGGCAAGGCGAATACCGTTATCTTGCCACTGCAGGCGAAAGGTGCTGATTTTCAGCAGCTCTTCGGCAAAGTCAATTGCCTTTTGCGCAACGCTGGTATACACATCGCCTAAGCCCACGACATCAAACACAGGAGACAGAATCGTTTGCAAATCGATCTGTGTCAGCTGAAGTTCAGCTGTGCAGCTTTCTGCCAGGGACATCAAAGGCGTGCACAGCATCATCAGTGCAAGGACCCATGCCATGAGCTTTCGCATGTTTTTCCCTCCTCAAGGCACATCTGTAGCAGAGGCTACATCCGTTGCAGTTGCCAAATCGGTTACCGTTGTTTCACTGGGCAGAGGCAGATCTTCTGTCGTGCTGACAGGTGCTGCAACCTCTGCAGCCAGCGTCATCCAGCTTGCCCAGAATGTGCTTGCAATTTCGGTCTTTTGCTCTGCCGTCATGTCGGCAAGGCTTACGGCATTTGCACCGGAAATTGCCTCCACCGTCCAAGGTGAGGTGCTCTTCAGGGTCATCTGCAGATTCAGCTGTTCGTCGCCAAAGTCCAAATCTGCCGTAACTTCCAGGGTCGTCGGGCTGGATTGAGCATTTTTGCTGCGGAAGTGAGTGGTCACAGTGCCCGTGATGGTAGCAAAATCCTGATAGAAAGCACGGGACGCGTCATTTTCGTCTAGGTGCGTCAGGTCAGGGGCAACCGTCACATCATAGGTGGTGATTTCGTGGTCACGGGCATCGGCATCCGTGCTGCTTGTGCGCGTGCTGTTCACCTTAAACCCGATGGAAAGCGCCTTGTTTTCCTCGCTCGGCTCATTCGGAATCATCTGCAAAATGCCTTCCCAGCTGCCATGCTCGCCCTCGGTATTGGTCTTCATGCTAAAGCCAAGAGTTTTCACATTGCCGGAAAAGGTAACCGATGTTTCACTGTTCTCCTGCTTTACATGCAAGGTGGTATAGCCGCCATCATTTGCAGGCAATGGCAGGGTCACTTCTGTGCGCACCGCATCACCCAATGTGGTCAGCTGGCGTTCCAGAACCAGTGTGCCATCTACATCCAGACCGCGAACCATTTCCGCATAGTAATACATCAGGTTAGGATTCAGGTAGGCATCCTGCTGTGCCTGAGACATCTGCTCCCGCAGCAATGCCTGCAGCGATTCGTCACCCAGCAAATCCGCCAGGAGTACCAGCAGTTCCTCCTTAACTTCACTGACCGGTACTTCATAGTGGATGAGCATGTTGGTTTCGCCTGCGTCGCTTTTGATCACGCTGGGCGCTGCTGCAAAACCGCTGAACCACTTTTCCAATTTCGCATAGTAAGGCTCCAGGGCAGGCGTCCAGCTTGCTTCCCACACATCTGAGGTGATGGTCAGCAGCTTGGATGCGACAGAATACAGGGAGGGGTTCTGTGTTTCCCCGATGCCCATCATGGCGTTGAGCACGTCCCCTGCTACGGGCAGCGTCAGCACCTGCTCCAGCAGTTCACTCTGAATTTCCAAAGATGCATCATCTGCATAAACGACCGTCGTGCCGCGCTGTTCTTCCCCATCCAGCAAATAAAGCTGCAGCTGGCTCTTTCCATCTGCGCTGATGGCACGCAGCTGAACATCCGCCCCGTTGAGGGCAGACAGCATCTGTGCCCATGCCGCGTCGCCCGCGACATTCAGTGTCATGCTTCCTTTGAGCCCGCTGCCAAATTCCAGCTGGCGAGCCATCTTCTCAGGCAATGTGTAGTCCGCCGCCAAGGATACGGTTGGCACAAGCATGCACAGGCACAAAAGCAAGCAAAGGAATTTCTTCATTGAGCAGCCTCCTCTTCCATGGCTGACTTAGCGGCATCGACAATGCTCTGCCAAACCGCCTCATCCAGGTCCGCAGAAAGGTATTGTGTATCCTCTTCCGGCAGCAGCACCAACGGACGAATAAGTGCCGTGCTGATGGCGCTCAATGCCTCCGTCTGCACGCTTTCCAGCTCAGTTTCACTCAGTGCAGACAGGTTCACCGTAGTATCATTTAGCTTCCAGTCAAAGTAATCGCCGCGATCAACGCTTAGCGTAATTTCTGCATTCCGCTCAACCCGCTTCAGGTTTTCGCCTGCTTTTCTGGTTACGGTCACCGTACCGCTGATATAATGATCCGTTGCGTCTGCAGCAGATATGGTCAGTGCAGGTGTCAGGATCAGCTGCGTCTTTTCGCTGCTTTCTTCCGGTACATTCTTGATGTTCACCGTACCCGTCAGAACGGTCTTGTCGTCCTGCGGTGCAGCACTCAGGTCCGCTTCGACCGTTAACGTGTTCTCCACGCCATCCAGCCTGGACACGTGCTTCAAGGTGCTTTCCAGTGCCACTGTGTTGTTTTTCTTTGCCTTGGTCACACGGGTAAAGGTGATGGTATTGCGATCCCTGCCGCTGACGGCGGGAGACTTCATCGTGAAATTATCCCGAACCTCGTCATCTCCGCGCTTCATGCTCCAGTTGATGGTCACTTTGCGCAGATGATCCGCATCCACGCCGCAGCTGCCTGCATAGCTGACCTTCATTAGCGTTCCATCGGCGGAATAAAACGCTGCGAATTCCTGCTTACCGCTGAAGGTAAGTCCCTTCACCAGCGTTTGCAGTTTGCCCTCCACGCACAGTCCGCCAAGCAATGCAGGCAGACTGTCTGCCGCTTCCGCCGGAACGGTGTAGACCATTTTCTTTTTGGCCGTGCCGATGTTGGCAATAGAAGTGCTTACAGATTTTTCTGTTCCGTACTCCTGCAGTGCCACATCCAACCCGCAGGCCAAATCATAAGCATCGGTCAGCCAAGTCAGCTCCGTGCTATCAATGCCTGCAAAGGAAACCGACGTGCTGTCACCAAGAAGCAGACCTGCAATGTCTGCATCTGCTGAAGCAACGTAGTTTTTTCCCTTCATGACGGACAGCTGAAGCTGTGATTCCTCGCTTCCTGCCCGCTGAGAGAGGCTCAGTGCCGTGGTATCATCCACCAGCACGTCCACGGTGCTCCACGTCTCCCCTTCCAACTGCTGATAACCAAGCTTCAGCGTCAGATGCTTCACCAAGTCATTCAGCCAGCCAGTTCGCGTGTCATCAAGGGGAACCCATGCACTCACGTTTGCCGTCAGGGTAACACTCAACGGCTGCTTTTCCAGCTGCCAGCTATCAAGTTGCGGCAGCAAAGCAATCTCCGCCTGTGCAGATGAAGCAATGAGCATCCATAGCACCAGCATGTACAGAAATTTCTTCAGCTGTTTCATGTGTCCGCCCTCCCTTGGCATGCAAAGAGAAACTTTCCTTTATTCTTCGTTGATTTCTTCCGGATTACCCAGGCAGAAATCACGCAGTGCATCAAAAACCGCTTCCGGCTCCGTCAATGTGTTGATTTTCGTCCGCATTTGCGCTGCGCCGCGAAGCCCATGCAGATACCACGCGATGTGCTTACGCATTTCCCGCACCGCAACACGCTCTTCTTTCCATTCAAGAAGCATGTGGTAGTGCCGCAAAATCACCTGCAGACGTTCTTCATTCGTGGGCATCGGCGCATCCAGTCCATCAAGGCGAGCCTTGATCTGACGGAAAATCCATGGATTGCCCATGGCTCCTCTGGCGACCATGACGCCGTCCACGCCTGTTTCTTCCATGCGGCGAATTGCGTCTTGCGCGGTGAAAATATCACCGTTGCCAATCACCGGGATTTTCACAGCCTGCTTGACCCGGCCAATCATATCCCAGTTTGCTTCACCGCTGTACTGCTGCTCGCGGGTGCGGCCATGCACCGCAATTTCCGTAACGCCTGCATCTTCCGCTCGACGTGCCATTTCCAGCACGTTAATGGAATTGGCGTCCCATCCCAGGCGGAATTTGACGCTTACGGGCAAGGCGCTTGCCTTCACAACCTGTTCCATAATGGCCGATGCAACATCAGGTGTGCGCATCAGCCCGCTTCCCTCGCCAGAACCTGCCACCTTACGCGCAGGACAGCCCATGTTGAGATCGATGCCGTCATATCTGCCGCAACGTGAAAGCTCTGCGGCGGCTTTCGCCATCATTTCAGGCTCCTTGCCGAACAGCTGAAGAATCAGTTTCGGTTCCCGCTCATCACGAATGAGAAGCTGCTCCGTGGCAGGCTGTCCCTTCGGCGCGTAGATATAGCCCAAGGCACTAATCATTTCGGTATAGGCGCAATCGCATCCCTGTTCAAAACACAGCACGCGAAAAGGCCAATCCGTCACCCCGGCAAGGGGTGCCAGGCGAACCGTCTTCATGCCTTTGCACTCTGGGGCAGCATGGTCATGCGCACCGTTGTTTCTGCGTAAGGCACAAGCTCTGCCTCAAAGCTTTCGCCGCTCACTTCAGGGCGCACAGGAACATCTGTCGGTACCGCGCCCACAGCCGTCCAGCCGGGAACGTGTGCCAATTTGGCCACGACCTTGCCATCCTTCACTTCCGGTTCACCGCACAGTGCAACAGCCCACTGGCCATTCTGCGGTACATAGGCCATCACCTTCGCGCCATAGCTGATGACCGCAGATTGATGATAGCTTTCCTTCACCTTCAGGCTGCGCGCAAAGGATGCATGGATGCAGTCGCCATTCTTCCATGTGCGTTCCAGTGTCAGGAACGTACCTGCATGGCCTTCATCTGCGCCTTCATCATTCACACGAACGCAGGCGTCATCCGTCCAGGCAGGAATCATCAGAGCTACAGTTGCCTTGACGTCTTCCTTCGCGGCAAAGGCAATGGTATACTCTCCGTCATGTCCGCTGATGGTAAGCTTCACAGCCTGACCATCCATCTTCATGCTGTATTCGCCTTCCAGGTACAGGTTCACCCGCGCACCGTTCGGCGTAACCATCACAGCATGCTCCACTGCCGCTGCCCAACCGCGAGCCAAACGAGCCAAGGCGCGCGTCTTCTGCACGCTTGAATGCTGCACATGATAGCAATCTTGAGTGCCGCAATCCGCATCCAGGCTGTTGCCGCGCTGGAAGCAAACCAGCTTGCCGGACTGCACAGCAGCAGGCATGCCATTTTCCAGCAGCTTCTCCAGCTCCGTTGCTGCCCAGGCGCTGTCAGGCTCAACTTCAAGCTGCCTTGCGAAGGTTTCTGCCCAGGCACCAAGGCTTGCCGCGTCAACTGCTGCAGAGGCAGACAGGCCTGCCAGAGTCTCATCCGCCGTCACACCGCCGCACACAGCGCCATGCCAGCGGCTGATCTTTTCCCAGCCATCCTTTGCAGCGCGGCCTTCCGGACCGTTGCCGCTATACACAGAGCTTTCCAGGCAGGCACGTGCGCCGTCCGCCAGGGTTTCGCCATGGCAAAGCACATACTGACGGGTATAGAAGCCCGCCGTGTTTCCATTTTCCTCTGCCATGCCTTCTTCCAGTGCCTTACCATCGATGATTTTCTTCATCGGACGCTGCACCGAGAAGGTATGCAGTGCGCCGCTCCAGTCAATGCTCAGCTGACGCAGCTTTTCGCACAGGGACGTCAGACCCTTGCGTCCCGTCACGCGATACAGGTTGCACATCAGTGCCATCAGGTCACCTGCCGCAGTGCGGATTTCCGTGCACTCCTCCACTTTGCTCCAGTCGGCAGCAAGGGAAGCGCACCAGCGCACCATGCTTTCCAGCAGCTGCTTATCAGGCTTCACTTCGTATAGTGCCCAGGCAGCGTTCATCACCTGCAAAGCCTTCAAAAGCGACAGCGGCATTTCGCCATTTTCCTTCTGGTTTGCCAGCGCGTCACGAATCAAGCTGCTCAGCTTGGTCTGTCCCGTCACATCACGGGAGGCAAAGGACAGGCGCAGCGCACTTGCCCATAGTGACATATCTGCCTCTGCCGCGCCCTTCAAAAGAGCATCCATCGGCTTCAGACAATCATTCTTCACGGTAATCTGCCCAGGATACAAGGGCAGAGCTTTCATTTCAGTCAAGGGGGTCTTCCCATAAATCGGCTTCAGCGGCACAATATTCCCTCCATTATTTCGCCATGGACACATCGTCCCATGTTGATTATACGACATCCAGCTCTGTTTCGCAAGAAAATTACAGGCTTTCTTTCCGGTTCAGTCATTCTTCCTGCGCCACCACCGTCGCGTAGTGTGAATGCGGCAGATACACGGCTCTGACCTTTGTTCCATCATCGATGCTTTCTCCAAAGTAAATCAGGGTTACCGTCTCGCCATCATCTGCAGAAACCTGAACCGTGTTTTCCTTTAATTTGGTGTGATTTGTACGGTCGCTGTCCGTTGTGGTGGTGCCTTCGATGCTGTCATATTGCTTGTGAATAACGTTGGGCAAGTCCTTTACCGCCGGAACAGCCCTGTTGCTCACAAGGATACCAATAAAGAGCACAATCAGCAAATTAAACGCCACATTCAGAGGAACATGCGCTTTTTTCACAAAGTTGCGCATCTTACGCTTAGCGTATTTCCCCGTAAAAAGCGTGAAATGATGCAGGATCCCCCAGGTGATGTACAGCACAGCAACCGCAACCGTCAATGCAAGGGTCAGATACAGGCGCATCAATGTGTATTTGTCCATAATGCCTCTCTAACAGTTACTGCATTTCTTTTCTGACAAACAGAATGCCCAGCGTGCCTGCACCGCAGTGGGTAGTAACCGTTGATCCGGCGTTGGTTTCAAGAATTTCCTCGAATCCCGGCATCAGCTCCTGAATTTTGCTGCGCACTGCCTGCACATCCGCCGGGTCGCAGTCGGTGTGCGTAATGAAAATCCGATGCGTATCAATGTCTTTGCGGTTCTTCAGGCGATCTTCCACGTAATCCAGCATGACCTTGCCGATTCTTCCGCGGAACTTTTCGCCAGGGAGCATCGTGCCATCCTTTACTTCAATGCAGGGCTTCAAATGCAGAAGATTGGCGCCAAACATGGCCAGAGCGTTGCAGCGTCCGCCTTTGTACAGGTATTCCAGCGTGTTGATCACAAAACTGGCTTCTACCCGCGGAACCATGTTTTTGCAGCTCTCGTAAATCTCCTCTGCAGATTTACCGGCATTGGCCATTTCCGCCGCGTGAAGGGTTATCAGTCCCTGACCAGTGGATAGATTCATGCTGTCTACCACAAAAACGTTTTCCAGATTTCCGGCTGCCTGGCATGCATTCGCATAGCACGCGGAAAACAGGCTGCTGATGCAAATCTGCACAACGGCATAGCCCTGATCAAGCCAGTTCTTAAACACACGGCGATATTCATCGGTATTAACCGCGCTGGTTTTCGGCAGCTTGCCAGACTTTGAGACATATGCATAAATGTCATCGGGCTTGATTTCTGTGCCATCCTTCAGATAGTCGCCGCCCAGGGATACCGAAAGAGGGGTAATTTCAATGTTATATTTCTGCACCAGCTCCGGAGAGAGATCGCAGGTACTGTCGGAAATGATTTTAACCTTCATGTGCTTTCCTTTCTTTGCTTGCGTGATGAGAAAAGACCACCGTAAATTATAAAGCAGAAACGTCTTGGATGCAACTGGGAAAAAGCAGTTCCAGAGGGTTTTGCTGTGACATTTTTCTGAATGTCATTGCAAACTAAACAGGAGAAGACGCTTTGCATGGCATCTTCTCCCATCTTGTGTTGCTGTTTTCTGAAGTTCCCGAGTGAGTTTTTCAAGGCAAATATTCTTATTTGTATTCACCGCAATCACGGCAAGACAGAGCAGAATTCAAATTCGTCGTTCCGCACTTTTTGCACCTCCAGGTTTCACTGGCAGGGACAACAGCGCGCGGTGCTGCAAAAGCAGGCCTGCTGCTTTGTGCTGCGCCTTCATGCTCCTTTTCCGCCTTTTCGTGTTCACGAGCTTCCTGTTTCTGCCTATTGTTTATTTCATAGACAATCTTGTAGGCCGCAGCAGATTTTTCTGCCGCCTCACCTACTGCATAAAGCACAAGAGCATTGATACCGGCAGAAAGAACACAGCCAATCAGTGCACCGATGCGAACCCAAATTGAAGTATAGTACGGGAGTGCAAAAAGCATCACGACGCCCGCAATGCATCCAAGTACAAGTTCGATTATCGCAAGAAGTTTCACCTTTTCACCGACATTTTCCATGTTTTCGTCTCCTTTTATGTTTTTCTCCGCCTCTCTTTATACCATTTTTTTGCAAAGCGTCAACATTTTTCTTTTAAGAGACGAAATGTATGCAAAAACCCCGCTGCATCTCACGACACAGCGGGGCAGTGATTCAGTTACGAATTACTTCTTAGCAGCCATCTTTTCCAGGATAGCAGCATGAGCAGCAGCCAGACGTGCAATCGGCACACGGAAGGGAGAGCAGCTCACGTAGTTCAGGCCAACCTTGTGGCAGAACATGATAGAGCTCGGGTCACCGCCGTGCTCACCGCAGATGCCCAGCTTGATGTTGGGGCGAGTGGAGCGGCCCAGCTTAGCGGCCATCTCAACCAGCTTGCCAACGCCTTCGGTGTCCAGACGGGCGAAGGGATCGCTCTCGAAGATCTTGTTGTCGTAGTAAGATCCCAGGAACTTGCCGGCGTCGTCACGAGAGAAGCCGAAGGTCATCTGGGTCAGGTCGTTGGTGCCGAAGGAGAAGAACTCTGCTTCTTCAGCAATCTCATCGGCCGTAACAGCGGCGCGCGGGATCTCGATCATGGTGCCCACGTGGTAGTCGAGGGTCACGCCCTGCTCTTCGAAGACCTTCTTAGCGGTCTCAACCACGATGCTCTTCACGAAGGCCAGTTCCTTCTTGGAGCCAACCAGAGGAATCATGATTTCGGGCACGATGTCATAGCCGCATTCCTTCTTCACGTTGATAGCAGCCTGCAGCACTGCGCGGGTCTGCATCTCAGCGATTTCAGGATAGGTAACAGCCAGACGGCAGCCACGATGACCCATCATGGGGTTAGACTCGTGGAGAGCGTTGATCTTCTGCTTCACCTGATCCACCGTGTAGCCCAGGTTCTTAGCCAGCTCTTCGATCTCTTCGGTCATATCCAGGTGAGGCACGAACTCATGGAGCGGCGGATCCAGATAACGCACGGTCATAGGACGGCCTTCCAGAGCCTTGTACATAGCCTCGAAGTCACCCTGCTGCATAGGCAGGATCTTAGCCAGTGCATGCTCGCGCTGTTCCTTGGTGTCAGCCAGGATCATCTCACGCACAGCAGCGATACGGGAAGCTTCGAAGAACATGTGCTCGGTACGGCACAGACCGATACCTTCTGCACCAAAGGCAACAGCCTGCTTGGTGTCGCGAGGAGTATCAGCATTGGTGCGAACCTGCAGCTTGCGAGCCTTGTCAGCCCAGCCCATGAAGCGAGCGAAGTCGCCAGAGATGGAAGCTTCCACGGTGGGCAGCATGCCATCATACACATTGCCGGTAGAGCCGTCAACGGAGATGCAGTCACCCTCATGATACACCTTGCCAGCGATGGTCACGGTGTTGTTGGCTTCGTCGAACTTCAGATCGCCGCAGCCAACGACAGCAGCACGACCCATACCACGAGCCACAACAGCAGCGTGGGAAGTCATGCCACCGAAAGCGGTCAGGATAGCCTGGGAGAAGTCCATGCCCTCGATGTCCTCAGGGGTGGTCTCCTTACGAACCAGGATAACCTTTTCCTTGTTCTTGCCGTGCTCAGCAGCAGCGTCAGCGGTGAAGTAGATTGCACCAGCGCCAGCGCCGGGAGAAGCAGGCAGACCCTTTGCGATAACGGGAGCCTTCTTGATGGCGTCAGCATCGAAGTTGGGGTGCAGCAGGCTGTCGAGCTGCTTAGGCTCAACCTTCAGCACAGCTTCTTCTTCGCTCAGCACGCCTTCATCCACCAGGTCAACAGCGATCTTCAGAGCAGCCTGAGCGGTACGCTTGCCGTTACGGGTCTGCAGCATGAAGAGCTTGCCGCGCTCGATGGTGTACTCCATGTCCTGCATGTCACGATAGTGATCTTCCAGGGTCTTGGCAATGCTCACGAACTGATCGTACACTTCAGGCATCTGCTCATGCAGCTGAGAGATCGGCTGAGGCGTACGGATGCCAGCCACAACGTCCTCGCCCTGAGCGTTCAGCAGGTACTCGCCGTACAGCTTCTTCTCGCCGGTGGAGGGGTTACGGGTGAAGGCAACGCCGGTACCAGAGGTCTCGCCCATGTTACCGAAGACCATGGACTGCACGTTCACGGCAGTGCCCCAGTCGCCGGGGATGTCGTTCATGCGGCGATAGTAAATAGCACGGGGATTGTCCCAGGAGCGGAACACAGCCTTGATGGCCTCCATCAGCTGTTCCTTAGGATCCTGCGGGAAATCAACGCCCTTTTCAGCCTTGTAGATTTCCTTGAAGCGAACAACGACTTCCTTCAGGTCGTCAGCGGTCAGGTCACGGTCGTACTTCACGCCGCGCTTTTCCTTGAACTCATCCAGAACGTCTTCGAACTTGCTCTTCTTGATTTCCATCACAACGTCAGAGAACATTGCGATGAAACGGCGATAAGCATCGTATGCGAAGTGCTCGTTGTCGGTCAGCTTAGCCAGACCCTTCACAGACACGTCGTTCAGGCCCAGGTTCAGGATGGTATCCATCATGCCGGGCATGGAAGCGCGAGCGCCGGAACGCACGGACACCAGCCAGGGATCGTTCTCATCGCCGAACTTCTTGCCGACGATTTCTTCGGTCTTGGCCAGTGCGGCGTAAATCTGCTCCTCGATGTCGGAAGCGATGACCTTGCCGTCGGTGTAGTAACGGGTGCAGGCTTCGGTAGAAATGGTGAAGCCCTGAGGCACAGGCAGACCAATGTTGGTCATTTCGGCCAGGTTGGCGCCCTTGCCGCCCAGCAGCTCACGCATGTTTGCGTTGCCTTCCGTGAAGAGGTATACATACTTCTTCTCCATGGGAAACTCCTCCTTGTTCACTTCTGCAGGATAAAAATCCTGCTGTCTGTCCATGCGGTTCTGTTACCGCATACGGACAGAGATTTCACATATCTCTGAAATTATACAATCTTTTTTTCATTTTGGCAAGACCGTTTGCTTATGTTTTGGCGATATTGCCCTTGAAATGTCCACATAAATGCAAATTTCGGTCATTTTCTGTTTGTACTCCTGCAAAAAAACGACAGGCAAACCGCCTGTCGTAAGAATTTTGCAAAAGAATCAATCGAAAATCTGGAAAATGCCGCACTTGAGGTACTGCGTTTCGGGAGATGCAGGCAGAATCGGGTGATCCTTGCCCTGCGTGCGGTATTCCACCTGGCGAAGCTGCACATGTGCATCATGGGCGGCATCACGGACGATGTCCATGAAGGCATCCGGCAAAATGTGCTGACTGCAGGAGCAGGTGATCAGGTATCCGCCCGGCTTGACCATCTTCATGGCACGAAGGTTGATTTCCTTGTAGCCGCGGGTAGCGCTGGCAATAGCCGAACGGGTCTTGGTGAAAGCAGGCGGGTCAAGGATAACCACATCATATTTCACGCCGTCGCGGCTCTGCTGGCTCAGCAGGTCAAAAGCGTTGGCTTCCACAAAGTGCACCCGATCTTCCAAATGATTGAGGCGGGCATTCTCCGTAGCAAATTCGCAGGCATAGGCAGAGATGTCCACGCCCGTTACTTCTGCTGCGCCATAGTAGCCGGCATGCAGGGCGAAACTTCCCGTATGGGTGAAGCAATCCAGCACCGTCTTGCCCTTTACGAAAGGTGCAATAGCTGCGCGGTTTTCCTTCTGATCCAGGAAGAAGCCCGTCTTTTGTCCTTCCTTCACGTCCACCAGGAAATGCACGCCGTTCTCGACCATCTCCACCCGATCAGGCACCTGACCGTAAAGCAGGCCAGTTGTCTGCTCCAGTCCTTCCAGGCGGCGGACAGGAACGTCATTGCGCTCCCAAATGCCAGCCGGATGCAGTTCTTCTACCAGTGCATCCACCACATCCTGTTTGAAGCGCTCCATGCCCAGTGCCAGGCACTGAAGCACCAGCACATCGCCGAAGCTATCCACAATCAGGGCGGGCAGACGGTCGCTTTCCGCAAAAATCATGCGGCAGGAATGCAAGTCTGCAAAGGTGCGGCGGTAGTCCACCGCTTCCTTAACGCGGCGGAAGATAAACGCGCGGTCGATAGGCTCATCCTTCAGGCTCATGATGCGCAGTGCGATCTGGGACTGTGGATTATAATACGCCTTGGCCAGAAAACGTCCCTTGGAGGACACAACGTCCACAATATCGCCGGGGGTAAAATCGCCCTCTACCTTGGCGATGTCACTGCGGAAAATCCATGGATGACCGCTGTAGACGCGCTTTTCTTTGCCGGGAATGAGAATTGCCGATGCCATAGTTTGCCTCCAATATCAGTGCTTGGCAGCCTTGATGAAAGCTGCGAACAGGGGATGTGCCTTGTTGGGGCGGGAAATGAATTCAGGATGATAGATGACGCCCACATAGAAGGGATGGCCTTCCATTTCAAAAGCCTCAGGATAGTCGCCTTCTACAGCTTCTCCGGTGAAGTGCAGTCCCTTTTGCTCCAGCATGGGAACAAATCCTTTCTCCACCTCGTAGCGATTGCCGTGACGCTCGTGAATCACGTCCTTGCCGTAGATATCACGGATCATGCCAGGCTGGAGACGAACATCGAAACCGCCCATCCGAGCCGCCTGACGGCTGTCGTTCACAGCGGTCACGCGGTCATCAGGAATGCGAATCACTGCAGGATCGCACTCATGCTTCACCTCGGTGGAGTTAGCAGTCGTCATGCCAAGCAGAGAACGCACAGCCTCCACAACGCCCAGCTGCATGCCGAAACCAATCATCAGGCAAGGCTTTTTCGCTTCCCGTGCATAATGGGCGGTGGCAATAATGCCTTCTGCGCCGCGATCACCATAGCCGCCAGGCAGAAGAATGCCATCGTAAGAAGCCAGCTTTTCCGCTGCATTCTCATTCGTAATGTCTTCAGAATTGATCCAGTCCAGCTTCACGCTGGTCGTGTTTGCAATGCCGGCATGGGTCATGGCTTCCGCTACGGACAGATAGGCATCATGAAGCTCCACATACTTGCCCACCAGTGCAATGGAAACCTCGCCGTCAGGGTGGGTATAGTGCTGCACCATATCCTTCCACTCGGTCAGGTCAGGCGCAGTAACAGGCAACGCCAATTCGCGGCACACAATGTCCGCCAAGCCTTCCTTCTCCAGCATCAGCGGTACATCGTACAGGGTGGGCGCATCTGTGTTCTGCACCACGTTGCCCGTCTTCACATTGCAGAACAAGCCAATCTTATCCTTGGCCTCGGTAGAAATCGGCTTTTCCGTGCGGCAGACAATCACGTCCGGCTGGATGCCAATCACGCGAAGCGTCTTTACGCTATGCTGGGTAGGCTTCGTCTTCATCTCGCCAGCTGCATTCAGGTAAGGCAGAAGCGTCACGTGAACGAAGCAGGTATTGTGCTCGCCCACTTCCCACTTCATCTGACGGATAGCCTCCAGGAAAGGAGACGACTCCATGTCGCCCACCGTGCCGCCAATTTCAATAATAGCAACGTCTGCGCCGCTGTGATGAGCAGCCAGCTGAATACGATTCTTGATTTCATCCGTCACGTGAGGAATCACCTGCACGGTACTTCCGTGATATTCGCCGCGGAGCTCCCGTTCCATGATGCTCTTATGCACCTTGCCGGTGGTCACGCTGGCCTCGCCGCGGAGGTTCACATCCGTGAAGCGCTCGTAATGACCCAGATCCAGGTCAGCTGCCACGCCGTCATCCGTGATGAAAGCCTCGCCATGCTGAAGCGGAGACAGCAAGCCAGGATCCACATTATAGTAGGGATCGCACTTCTGCATGGAAACCTTATAGCCCCGTGCTTCCAGCAATCGTCCCAGAGATGCGGCCGTAATGCCCTTTCCCAAAGAGGAAACAACGCCGCCTGTTACAAACACATACTTGGTTGCCATGGTCAACGCTCCTTATCTGACGCCGTGGGATGTCCACAGCATAATCTTCCTTTTACCATTGTAAAGATCATGCGTGGGATTGTCAAGGGCTGAAGAAAGCAGAAGCACGCACCCGCCTGGCGAATACGTGCTTCTTTGTTTTCAGCGAATGAAATGGGTGCTCACGCGCGGTTCTGTTGCAGGCAGGCCGTAAGCTTCCTTGCCTAACGCGATGCTCTTCATCAGGAACGTCATATTCCGCGCCAGGGTGCGCATGGTCTGCAAGCCTTCCGCATCCTGTGCTGCTTCCCCCGGAGTGCGGCCATGGACGCTGTTCCAGTACTGGCTGGACGCAATGGGCATGCCCGAAATGGTGAAGTATTTGTTCAGCTCATCAAAGGTCGCGGAGCATCCACCGCGGCGTGCCACTGCAACAGCCGCGCCGACCTTCATCGTTTTGTCAAAGTGAGAAGAATAGAAAAGTCGGTCAAGGGTTGCCACCAGTGTTGCGTTGGCAGAAGCGTAGTAAACAGGACTGCCTACCACCAGTCCGTCTGCCGCTTCAAACTTGGGCGCCAGCTCGTTGACCACATCGTCAAAGACGCACTTTCCCAATTTGCCGCAGGCGTTGCAGGCCATGCAGCCGCGGATGGCACGATTGCCAACGGTCACAAGCTCTGTTTCAACGCCTTCCTCCTGAAAAACTTTCACCATCTCCTGCAGCGCCGTGGCCGTATTGCCATTCACGTGGGGACTGCCGTTCAGCAAAAGAACCTTCATGATGTTTCCTCCTATGCAAAACAGGCGGCTGGCATTTGCTGCCTGCCGCCCATGGATTGATGTCCTGCATTAAGCGATTTCCAGAGCAATCTCCATCATCTTGGTGAAGGAAGTCTGGCGTTCTTCAGCAGACAGACCCTCGCCGGTGAAGGGGTTATCAGAAATGGTGCACAGGCACAGCGCATTCTTGCCGGCACGGGCAGCATTCATATACAGCGCAGCGCTCTCCATTTCCACAGCCAGCACGCCCAGCTTAGCCAGCTTGGCATTGCTGCCAGACTCATCGTAGAACACATCCGAAGAATAGATGGCGCCGGGAACAATGGGCTGTCCCAGCTTCTCGCCTGCTTCCACAGCCTTGCGCAGCAGCTCAAAGGAGCAGCAGGGCGCCACGGTGCCATCAAAGCCAAACTGATGAGAGAAGTGAGAATCGGTGTAGCAGCTCATGCCGGCAACGATGTCACGTACCTTCAGCTTGTCGCTGAGCATACCAGCAGAGCCAATGCGGATGATATTCTTCACATCGTAGAAGTTAAACAGCTCATAGCTGTAGATGCCAATAGACGGCATACCCATGCCGGAAGCCATCACAGACACGCGCTTGCCATGATAGGTGCCCGTGTAGCCCTGCACGCCGCGGATGTTATTCACCAGAACAGGATTCTCCAGGAAAGTCTCTGCAATGAATTTGGAACGCAGAGGATCACCAGGCATCAGGACAGTATCGGCGAAATCGCCCAGTTTAGCAGTATTGTGAGCCGTAGGGACATTGCTCATGATAATATCTCCTTTCCACCTAGGAAAATGATTCACCTTCATTATATCGGGAAAAACCGAATTTGTACAGTGTTTTTTCCTCCATGAAGCATTCTATATGCTTCTCTTTGCTTGACATCTCCTGCTGCTTCTTCTACAATGAGCATGTGGAAACATCAGGAGGAGTACGATGAATCATCAATTTTTGCCCACCACCCCTGAGGAAGTTGCTCAGCGTGGTTGGGATGCACCTGATTTTGTATTTGTCTGCGGCGATGCCTATGTGGATCATCCGTCCTTTGGGCATGCCATTATCAGCCGCATTTTGGAAGAAGCAGGCTACAAGGTGGCCATGCTCTGTCTCCCCCCGTGGCAGGATGAACAGGCGTTCAAGCGCTTTGGTAGACCCAAACTGGGCTTTCTGGTTACCTCCGGCGTCATTGACAGCATGGTGAATCATTACACCGTGGCAAAAAAGCGCCGTCACGATGATTCCTATGCCCCAGGCGGCAAAGCAGGCATGCGTCCCGACCGCGCGGTGATCGTTTACTGCAACCGTATCCGCCAGGCTTATCGGGATGTCCCTATCCTGATCGGCGGCGTGGAAGCCTCTCTGCGGCGTTTCTCCCACTACGATTATTGGGACGATAAGGTTCGTCACTCCATTCTGGTGGATTCCGGCGCTACCCTGCTGATGTACGGCATGGGCGAAACCTCCATCATCGAGTGTGCCAACTGGGTGGCGCAGGGCATGAATCCCGCCGAACTTTCGTCTATCCGCGGCATTTGCTACATGAGCAAAACCCCCGATACGCGCTGTATCCAGCTTGCTTCCCATAAGGAAGTCAGCACGAACCGTGAAGCCTACGCCCGCGCCTTTTTGGTGCAGTATGAAGAGCAGGACGCCATCCGCGGCAAGCGGATGTGTCAGCAGCAGGACACCGACCGTTATCTGATTCAGAACGAGCCTTCCCTGCCCCTGAGCCGTGAAGCACTGGATCACGTTTACGCACTGCCCTACACGCGGCGCTGGCATCCCATGTACGATGCTTTGGGCGGTGTGCCTGCCCTGCAGGAAGTGGAATTCTCCATTGCCTCCACCCGCGGATGTTTCGGCGCGTGCAGCTTCTGTGCCATCACCTTCCATCAGGGACGTATTATTCAGTCCCGCAGTGAAGAGTCCATTGTGGAGGAAGGCAAGCTGCTAACCAAGCTGCCTAATTTCAAGGGGTACATTCACGATGTGGGCGGCCCGACCGCCAATTTCCGTGAGCCTGCCTGCAAGGGACAGCTCAAGCGCGGCGCATGCAAAAACCGTCAGTGTCTTTTCCCGCAGCCATGCAAGAACCTGGAAGTTTCCCATCAGGAGCTCATCGATATTCTGCGAAAGCTCCGCAGTCTGCCCAAGGTGAAAAAAGTCTTCATCCGCTCCGGTCTCAGGTATGACTACATCATGGCAGACAAGGATCCCTCCTTCCTGAAGGAATTCTGCGCACACCACATTTCCGGCCAGCTAAAGGTAGCGCCCGAGCATGTTTGCCCCTATGTACTGGAAAAAATGGGCAAGCCCGGTCGGAACGTTTATGATGCCTTCTGCCAGCGCTATAAGGCTGTTAATGAGCAGTTGGGACTGAAGCAATACCTGATTCCCTACCTGATGAGCAGTCACCCGGGCAGCGATCTGAACGCCGCCATTGAGCTGGCTTGCTATCTGCGCGATACCGGCTTCTACCCTGAGCAGGTGCAGGATTTCTACCCAACCCCCGGTACACTAAGCACCGCCATGTTCTACACAGGACTTGACCCTAGAACCATGGAGCCGGTTTTCGTTGCCCGTTCTCCTGAGGAAAAAGCCATGCAGCGGGCACTGATGCAATACCGCTCCCCCAAAAACAGGCCGCTGGTGCGCAAGGCGCTGCGGTTGGCTGGTCGTGATGACCTCATCGGTTTTGACAGGCATTGCCTCGTGCCGCCGGATGACAATCCCACACGAAGCACGCGTCTTAGCGAAGCCGAACGAGCTGCACGGTTCCGTGGACAGAAAAACCACCATGGAAACTCCGGCAAAGCAAGTGCTTCCTCCGGAGAAGGCACCCGCCGAAATGCTTCCTCTGACAAGCACACCCAGGCGCAGCGCAGCAAGTGGGCCAAGCCCAAGCGCAGCAAATAAACCCAATCATACAAGAAACGCGCAGACATCGCCGTAAAAGCTTTGCCCGCGCGTTTTTTATGATGTTTTGTCGCTGTAATTATCCCTTTGCCGGCAGAACAACGCGGCGTTCAATGCTTTGAACGACCTCGTTCCATTCATCAAGCCCCGCCAGATCCACCGAACCAAAGGGTGCATCCAGCAGACGTTCAAACACGGCGCGATAGGTATTCAGCATATCCAACATTGCCCCAGCTGAAAGACTTCTGGCATTGTTCAGCTGCTCCAGCAGAGCTTCTGCCACACTGAGCCAGCATCGATTCATCAGCGTCAGCAGTATATCCGATACATTTTCTCCGCCGGCAGGGGCAACCACTTTTGCTGCTGTGGCGTTATCAACTTCCTGCATCACAATCGGCAGAAAGGCTTCCCGCAGCGCCTCCTGGTACGCATAGCGCACCGTGCATCCCTCATGGGTGAACAGCTGCGGCAATAGCATACCCAAGAATGCTGCTTCCTCGCGGCACAATGGTGACATGCCGCGCAGTGCCGCATTCAGGCGATCCATAGGTGCTTCCATTTTGGCAAGCTTCTCCCGCGTCCGTTCAGCGGCCTTTTCCGCGCGCTGGGTGCACAGTGTTTCCAGAACAGAGCCTTTGCTTTCAAAATGATGATAAAACGCGCCCTTGCTTGCCTTCAGCTCATCCAGAATATCCTGCACACTGGTTGCCTGATAGCCCCTGACACAGAACAGTTTTTCCGCGATGGTCAGGATCTCCTGCTTTCTTTCCTCGCCTTTGCGCAAAACGTTTCCCCTCCCGATACATCCAGTATAGTCTGCTTTTTTGAGAGCGTCAAGCATCTTCCGAACAGAAAAAAACGCAGCCTCCCAAATGGAGAGACTGCGCCTTTTGATATGTGAAGGAATCGCTGAATGTCAGAGGAGGAAATTAGCGCTGCACACGGCCGGTGCCGGAGCCCTTCATCAGGCTCTCAACCTCAGCAACGGTCACGCGGTTGAAGTCGCCGTTGATGGTGTGCTTCAGGCAGGAAGCAGCCACAGCGAACTCCAGAGCGGTCTTCTCGTCGTCGTAGTTGTTCAGGCCGTAGATCAGGCCGCCGCCGAAGCTGTCGCCGCCGCCAACACGGTCCACAATGTGGGTGATGGCATACTTACGGGACAGGAAGAAGTCCTTGCCGTTGTACAGGCAGGCGCTCCAGTCGTTGTGGTTAGCGCTCTTGCTCTCACGCAGGGTGATGGCAACACGCTTGATGTTCGGATACTTCTCCATAGCCAGAGCAGCGATCTTCTTGTAGTTTTCTACATTGATCTGGCCTTCCTCAACAGCAGCAGAGGACTCAACGCTCAGGCACAGGGACTTCTGGAAGTCTTCTTCGTTAGCGATCACGGTGTCAACATACTTGACCAGCTCGGTCATCACTTCATCAGCACGCTTGCCGTACTTCCACAGGTTCTTGCGGTAGTTCAGGTCGCAGGACACATGCAGACCCATTTCCTTGGCAACCTTCACGGCTTCCAGGGACAGCTCAGCAGCGCCTTCGCTGATGGCGGGGGTGATGCCGGTCAGATGGAACCAGGTAGCGCCGTCGAAGGCCTTCTTCCAGTCGATGTCGCCCACCTTGGCATTGCAGATAGCGCTGCCGGCACGGTCATAGATGACCTTGGAGGGGCGCTGCACAGCACCGGTCTCCAGGTAGTAGATGCCCATACGGCCATCGGTGCGGACGATGTTGCTCACGTCAACGCCGAAGCTGCGCAGGTCGCGGATGCAAGCCTCGCCGATGTCATTCTTAGGCAGAACAGACACGAAAGCGGTGTCCATGCCATAGTTGGCCAGAGAAACGGACACATTGGCCTCGCCGCCGCCGAAGGTAGCCTCCAGGCTGGGAGACTGGAAGAAACGCTCGTAAGCAGGGGACTTCAGACGCAGCATGATTTCACCAAAGGTAACAACCTTAGCCATGGGAAAACCCTCCTTAAATTCAATCTTCTATTCAGAATGTGGGAATTACTTCTGCACCAGGTGGAAAGCGAAACCGCCGATTTCGTCCTTCAGGTAGATGGCGATCAGCTTGCCTTCCTTCACCACAGCGCTGCTGTCATCGAACTCGAAGCCGCGCTGTTCCAGGTGCCAACGGGCACGCTTGATGTTGTTGCAGGCGATGGCGATGTGGCCATTCTTGCCGCGGCCAACCTTCTTCATCATCTCGAAGCCGGTGCCAGCGAAGGTGGAGCTGTTGCCGTCCTTGACGTTCCAGCCCAGCAGCTTGCAGATGGTCTGTGCATCCTTCATAGCGGTCTCAGCATCGCCGGAGTTGATGCCCACATGGCGCAGCTCCAGACCCAGCATCTTGTTCACAGCGGAACGGGTCAGCTCGGTAATACGATCCCAGTCCTTAGCAGCCACAGCATCAGCAGGAACCATCCAGCTGCCGCCGCAGCACAGCACCTTGGGGTTGGCCAGGTAGTCCAGCATGTTGTTCTCGTTGATGCCGCCGGTGGGCATGAACTTCATGGAGCCGTAGGGAGCAGACATTGCCTTGATCAGCTTCAGGCCGCCCAGAGCTTCAGCAGGGAAGAACTTCACCGTGTTCAGACCCAGAGACAGTGCCACTTCCAGATCGGAAGGATTGGCGGTGCCGGGGCACACAGGGATGTTCTTGCTCAGGCAATACTTCACCACTTCAGGATTCAGGCCGGGAGAAACGATGGCGGCAGCGCCAGCGGCCACAGCACGATCCACCTGCTCGGTGGTCAGCACAGTACCAGCGCACAGCAGCACATTCGGCAGAGCCTCATGCACGCGGCGGATAGACTCCTCAGCAGCGGCAGTGCGGAAGGTGATTTCAGCAACAGGCAGTCCGCCGTCACTCAGAGCCTTGCACAGCGGCACAGCATCTTCAGCATCATTGATGGCAATGACAGGAACCAGGCCGGCCAGGGACAACTTCTCCAGAAAATCCATGATCCAACATCCTTTCCGTGTTCAGCATTGGTTGAATTCTTGTTTTCAAAGAGCGCGCAGGACGCGCTCAATGCGCCTTTTGGCAGTGATGAGCAGTGCTCCGTAATCGGATTGTGTTTGCTCATCCATGCGGAAGGAAGGAGCGGAAATACTCAGTGCGTAAGCGGGCTTTTGATCCCGATCCAGCACCGTGATACCGACGCAGCAAACGTTCTCGGTGTTTTCCTCATCCTCCAGCGCCCAGCCGCGATTCCGAATCGCCTTCAGCTGATCCATCAAAAGGTCAACATCGGTGATGGTTTTCGGCGTGAGCTGTTCAAGAGGCTCCTTCGTAAGAAGCGTACGGGCTTCTTTCTCGTCCATGGCGGCAAGGAAAGCCTTGCCCATGGCAGTAGCGTGCAATGGCATCCGAATGCCTACATGGCTGGCCATGCGGATGGAACGAGTACTCTCAATCTTATCGATATAAAGTACCTTCCGCCCGGCGAGTACGCCGCAGTGCATGGTCTCATTGCACTCATTGAAGGCCTTCATCATGTACTGCCGCACCACCTGATTGATGTCTGTCCCCTGCACCACCGCCGCACCGACCTCAAAGGTCTTCAGCGTCAGCTGGTACCGCGCCGAGGGCGTCAACCGCACATAGCGCATGGTCAGCAAGGTCTGCATCAGGTTGTGAGCGCTGGACTTTGGGAGTGACAGCATGGTGGCAATCTCGTGCAGCTCAAGCCCGTCCGGATGCTCACTCAGCAATTCCAGGACATTCAGCCCGCGCTGCAATGTACGATTGGCCGCTTCTGCCATATCACCCCTCCGTTCATAATGATGAACAGCGTTCAAATTCGATTAAAGAATAACACGTAAGCTCTTTCATGTCAAGTGCTATTCACGTTTTTTATCTGACGTTTTCCGGCTTTTTTCATCTTATTTCCGCCGATGTCGGCAATGATCGTTCCCGCTATAAAAAATGACGCTGAAAGTCTTCCCTTCAGCGTCATTTTCTTTGATATTACTGCCAATACTTCCCGTCCAGCTCTCTGAACTGAATTGCTTCCGCTACATCCTGCGTCTCGATATTTTCCGCCCCGCGGAGGTCAGCAATGGTGCGTGCCACCTTCAGCACGCGCCCGTAGGCACGCATGCTCATACCCATGCGATCTACCGCCAGATGCAGCACCTGAGTTGCCTCATTGCTCAGGGCACAGTAGCGCTTGCTCAAACGTGCGTCCAGCTGGGCATTGCAGTGGATTCCATCCGCGCGATAACGCTGCTGCTGAATTTCCCGAGCCTTTCGTACGCGGGCTGCTACCACTTCAGAGGACTCCGCGCCTTGCGAAGCGTTGATTTCCTTCACAGGAACAGCGTCCACTTCCACCTGAATATCAATACGATCCAGCAACGGGCCGGACACGCGATCCAGATAGCGTCGAATCTCCCGCTGAGAGCATCGGCACTGCTTGGTTTTGCTTCCATAATATCCGCAAGGGCAGGGATTCATGCTGGCGATGAGCATAAAGCTGGACTGATACTGTGCCTGATTCTGCACACGGGTCACAGACACCACGCCATCCTCCAGGGGCTGACGGAGTGCTTCCAACGCCTGACGGCTGAATTCAGGAAGCTCGTCCAGAAAAAGAACGCCATTGTGGGAAAGAGAAACCTCGCCGGGTCGGGCGTTGGCACCGCCGCCGATGAGTGATGCCACCGATGCGCTATGATGGGGCGCACAAAAAGGACGGGTTACCATCAGTCCGTTTCCCGGGGCAAGCTTTCCTGCGATGGAGTGAATGCGAGTCGTCTCCAATGCTTCCTCGAAGGTCATAGGCGGCAGGATGCCCGGCAGACATCTGGCCAGCATAGTTTTACCGCTGCCGGGGACGCCAATCATCAGCATATTATGGCCGCCGGCGGCAGCGACCTCCAGTGCACGTCTGGCGCCCAGCTGACCCTGGACCTGTGCCAAATCACACAGCGGCTTCCGCTCCTGCAAAATATCAGAATAGGTTCGCTGAATCTGTGCAGGAATGTGTGCGCGGCCGTTCAGATGATCCACCACTTCCCGCAGGCTTGCCGCAGGATGGACAGAAATGCCCTGAATGCAGGCAACCTCCATGGCGTTGCCTTTGGGCAGAATCACATCGGTAATACCCTGCTCGCTGGCACTGATTACCATAGGAAGCGCGCCGCGCACCGGTTGCAGGGACCCATCCAGCGATAATTCGCCCAGCATCAGCACTTTGGTCAGATCCATCCGATCCAGTTGGGAAGACGCCATCAATACGCTGACTGCAATGGGCAGGTCAAAGGCAGGGCCTTCTTTCTTCATATCCGCAGGCGCGAGGTTTACCGTCATTCGTGCCACCGGCATGGCAAAGCCGGAATTCACAATTGCCGCGCTGACGCGGTCTCGGCTCTCCTTCACAGAGGCGTCCGGCAGACCGATGATCTCCAGTACAGGCAGACCCGGTGCGGCGTAAACCTCCACCTTCACAGCAAAGCCGTTCACACCGCTTAATCCATAGCCCAATGTCTGTGCCAGCACAGGGATTCCCCCTTATTGATCGAAGTAAACACTGGTTTCATTATAGCAAACAGAGGCAGATTGTCAACACGCGGGGTTCTCAATCACCAGTTCCACGGGACAGTGATCTGATCCGAAAATTTCAGGATGAATGCATGCGCTTCTGAGCTGATTTTTCAGTGCTTCCGACGTGATGAAATAGTCAATGCGCCATCCTGCGTTATTGTCTCTGGCGTGGAACATATAGGACCACCAGCTATACGCTCCCGTTTCCTCAGGATGAAAGAAGCGGAATGTATCGATGAATCCTTTCTCCAACAGCGTTGTCATTTTGCCGCGTTCGCTGAGGGTGAAACCGGCGCTGTTCTGGTTGGTATCAGGATTTTTCAGATCAATGGGCTGATGCGCCACGTTCAGGTCTCCGCACATGATCACAGGCTTGGTCTGCTCAAGAGTTTTCAGATAATGCAGAAGGTCATCCTCCCAGCGCATACGGTAGCTCAGGCGAGTCAGCTCCCGCTTGCTGTTCGGCGTGTAGACGGTCAGCAGGTAGAAATTTCCCATGTCCAGGGTGATGACGCGGCCTTCATGGTCGTGCTCCTCTACACCGATGCCATACGTGACGCTCAATGGCTCCTGTCTGGTGAAAATGGCAGTTCCTGAATAGCCCTTCTTCTCCGCGTAGTTCCAGTATTGGTGATAGCCTGGCAAATCCAGCGTAATTTGACCCGGCTGAACCTTCGTTTCCTGCAGGCAGAACACATCTGCATCCAACGTGTGAAAGCTCTCCATAAAGCCCTTGCCCATGACCGCGCGAATCCCGTTAACGTTCCATGAAATCAGCTTCATCTGCCTGCTCCCTCATCACAAAAAATCCGACAGCCTTTCGCCGTCGGACTCATTATAAAGGATGGACTTTCTCGATGTCAATCGGTGCTGTGCTTCACGCAAGTTTCCCCCGATACAGTCTTCAGTTCTACCATAGGGCCAGCCATTGCAGCGCATATTGCGCATCACCGCCGAGAGGGTCGTGCTTCAGCGCCCCCTTTTTCTTCGGCTCTTTTTCGGTGCCCTGATTTCCTCGCATTTGCCTTTCTGAGCGCATTTACTTTCCATCATGCAGCAGTCGTCATGAGTAAGTACTCCATTCAGTCATCATCGTCATTTCTTTCCGCCAGGCGGGATTCTTCCTTGATTCAAATTCGCCGATCAAGGTATCTTTTCAGACAAAGTGAAAAGTTTTTCTGTTCTTTTCATGTTCGCCACTTGAAACATCCTCCCACCTTCGCTACAATAGACAGGAAGTACCGCAAAGGAGCAGCTTTATGACAAAGATTCAAATGAAAACGCCGCTGGTTGAGATGGACGGCGATGAAATGACCCGGATTCTCTGGGCTGATATTAAAAAACTGTTGATTGAGCCGTTTGTTGACCTGAAGACCGAATATTACGACCTTGGCTTGCCGCATCGCGATGAAACCCGCGACCAGGTAACCATTGACAGTGCGCTGGCCACCAAAAAGTACGGCGTTGCTGTGAAGTGCGCCACCATTACCCCCAATGCCCAGCGCGTGGAAGAATACAAGCTCCACGAAATGTGGAAGAGCCCCAACGGCACCATTCGCGCCATGCTGGATGGTACGGTGTTCCGTTCGCCCATTCTGGTGAAGGGCGTTCATCCCACCGTGCGTACTTGGGAAAAGCCGATCACCATTGCACGTCACGCCTACGGTGATGTGTACCGCAATGTGGAGATGACCGTTCCCGGCCCCGGCACGGCAGAGTTGGTTTTCACCGCTGCTGACGGCACGGAAACCCGCAAGAAGATCTTCGACTTCAAGTCTGCAGGCATCCTGCAGGGCATTCACAATGTGGACGCATCTATTGAGTCCTTCGCGCATTCCTGCTTCCGCTATGCCCTGAGCCTGAAGCAGGATCTGTGGTTCTCCACCAAGGACACCATTTCCAAGACATACGATCACCGCTTCAAGGACATTTTCCAGGAGATTTTCGACCGTGATTACAAGGCCGCTTTTGAAGAGGCTGGCATCACGTACTTCTACACCCTGATTGATGATGCCGTAGCTCGTGTGGTTCGCTCCAAAGGCGGATTTATCTGGGCCTGCAAGAACTACGACGGTGACGTGATGAGCGACATGATCGCCACAGCCTTTGGCTCTCTGGCCATGATGACCAGCGTGCTGGTGTCCCCTGACGGCAATTTCGAGTACGAAGCCGCTCACGGCACGGTCACGCGGCATTACTACCGTTACCTGAAGGGTGAAGAAACCAGCACCAATCCCGTTGCAACAATTTTCGCCTGGACAGGTGCACTGCGCAAGCGCGGTGAACTGGATGCGCTGCCTGACCTTTGCGCCTTTGCTGACAAGCTGGAGAAGGCTACCATTGACACCATTGAGTCTGGCGTGATGACGAAGGATCTGGCACTGCTGTGGGATGGCGGAGCAACCGGTGTGAACAGCCGTACTTTCCTGGAAGCTATCGCTGCACGGCTAATGTAACCGCATGGAGGATTATTATGGACGCAGATGAAAATATTCTTGTTCTTGCCGATGGTGACGGGAACGATGTCCCCTTTCAGATTCTTGATGACATTACCCTGAATGACAACCGTTATGTGGTTTTGGTCGCCCTGAATGAGGACGAAGACGACGGCGGCGTGCTCATTTTCCGTGTGGATGAAGATGAGGACGGCAACGAAGCTTTCGAGCCCGAGGAAGACGGTGCCATGCTGCAGCGCGTGCTGGACACCTTTATCGTGGATGATGAAGGCAACAGCTACAGCGAGGAGGATTTTGTCCCTGCTGAATAAAGGCCGCATCATTAAAACAGAGGCTGTGAGAAACGCTTTCACAGCCTCTGTTTTTGTTTGGACACCTTTAGGCAGCACCGCACAATTCGGCGGCGCCGCTGAATGCGCCTTTTGCGTCATCTGCCACAAAATTCACGATTCATCGTACCACTTCATTTGTGCGGTATTGCCTTACTTTTTTTCTACCACAACGCCGCCGGTCTTCCAGATGGAATAAGCAGGGACAAGACCCCGCACGCAGCTCAAGGGATAAATGTTGCTGTTGCGGCCGATGACAGTGCCGGGATTCAGCACGCTGTTGCAGCCGACTTCCACAAAATCGCCCAGCATGGCGCCCATTTTCTTCAGCCCTGTTGCCGCTTGCTCTTCCCCGTTGTGAACAACCACCAATCCTTTGTCGCTCTTCACATTGGAGGTAATGGAGCCCGCCCCCATGTGGCTCTTGTAGCCCAGGATACTGTCTCCCACATAATTGTAATGAGGCGTCTGCACATTATCGAAGAGAATCACGTTCTTCAGCTCCACCGAGTTGCCCACCACGCAGTGTTCCCCTACCAGTGCCGAGCCGCGGACAAAAGCACAGTGCCGCACCTCTGTTTCCGCACCGATGATGCAGGGTGCCCCCAGATAAGCCGTCGGTGCCACAATGGCCGTACGGTGTACCCACACCTGCGGCGACACTTCCGTGTACTCCGCAGGATCCAGCGTCTTGCCCAGATCAACAATCATTTGCTTGATGCCCCCAAGGGCTTCCCATGGATAGGTGAACCGGCTTAGATAATCCTTTGCCAGGGTATGATTCAAATCATAAAGTTCCTGTACGGTCAGCATCGTTGTCTCTCCTGTCACTTATTTCTGATAGACCTTCATGCGCTTTTCCAGCACTTCAGGCCGAGCCACAGAATAGCCGAAGAAGCCCAGCACATCCGCCGCCCGCTGATAAACGCCATGGGTATAGCAGACGAGACCCAGCTTCTCCATGCGAAGGGAGCCGTCTTCCTCAAACAGCCTATCCTGCACCTGAACGCTCACTACTTCACCGATGAACATATCATGGCTGCCAAGCTCCAGCACCTGACGCACCTTACATGCCAGATAAGCAGGGCATTCCTCAATGGCAGGCGCATACTGCAAGCCTTCCGCAGCGATGGGATGAAGTCCCGTTGCCGCGAACTTGTCTCCATCACGGCCGGAGCGGACACCGCAGTAGTCCATGGCCTTGCAATGCTCCGCGTCCACCAGATTCACCACAAACTCGCCGCTATCCCTGATTATGTCATGGGAATAGCGCTTCTTCTGCACGCTTACAGAAACCATGGGCGGTTCTGAATTCACCGTGCCTGCCCATGCGACAGTCAGCATATTGGGCTTAGCGCCCTCTTCCTTTCCGCAGCATGATACCAGCACCGCAGGTACAGGATTCAGAAACGTACAGGGCTGCAAGGAGCGGAACTTCTCCATCGTCAATCGATCTCCTTCTTTATGAATCAACTGCTTTACGTAGTCTGTTTTTTAGTGTACAATGTTTCTGTTCACCTGTCAACATACATCTCAGGAGGGCTTTTCATGGGCTATCACCCAAGGCACCGCGCCAATGAGCGCCAGTACCGCCGCACACATCTGATTTCGCGGTTGATCACCTTCGTCATTCTGATTGTGATTGTCGGCTATCCTTTCTTTGAGCCGTTCAATATTCAGGTTGACCGAAACACCATCACTACTTCGTCGCTTAGCAGCGACATCGGCACCTTAAGTGTCGTCTACGTTTCCGATATTCACATGAGCAATTACTTCAGTCAAAGCCGTGTGAATGAGCTCATCAGCCAAATCAACGCGCTGAATCCTGATTTGATTCTTTTGGGCGGCGACTACGCAACCGATGCCGAGAGCGCCGTGGAATTTTTCAGGAATTCTACTAAGTTTCACGCGCGATACGCCGTATGTGCCGTAGTAGGTGACGCTGACCGCGCCGGTGCCAGCAACAACCTGAACGAACTGCGCGCCGCCATGATCAGTGCCGGCGTAACGCCGCTGATTAACGATGTGACGCAGGTGCGCATCGGCAACGGTTCTGTGTGGATTGCCGGTGTGGACGATGCCAATTCCGGCACGCCAAGTCTTTCTTCCGTGTCTGCCAAGGTCACAAAAGACGATTTTGTCATCCTGATGAGCCACACCCCCAGTGTGATCACCGATGCACTGAAAGCCACCAGCTCTGACGGTTCTACCTCCTGGTTTGACCTCGGCCTGTTCGGTCACACCCATGGCGGGCAGGCGCCTCTGCTGGGCAATCTGCTCGGGCTGACCACCGACATCCCTGAGCGCTACATTTCCGGCTGGCTCAGCGAGAACAGAACGCCTCTGCTAATTTCCAACGGCATTGGCACCATTGGTCTCCCCATTCGCGTGTTCCATCAGCCACAGTATCACGTGATTACCCTGAAATACGGGAAGTAACCCACACTGCTGAAAAGAGCCCCCTGAAAAATTCAGGAGGCTCTCTTTTTCATGCTTGAATTATTCCTGAGCAGGGGCACCAACGGGGCAAACGCCTGCGCAAGCGCCGCACTCGATGCACTTTTCAGAATCGATTTCGTACTGATCCGCGCCCTCAGAAATTGCAGACATGGGGCACTCAGCTTCGCAGCTGCCGCACTTAATGCAATCACTGGAAATCTTGTATGCCATGATGTTACACCTCCTATAAAATGTTCATGCAGGGGATTCCCGCATGATTCCTACGGCATTATGATACCATGCCTGCAGGATTTTTTCAAGGGGCGAACCTCACAAAAAACAAGAATGGTTAAATGGTATCGTCCTCGTCGGACTCATCCGCAAACACGTGGGTTTCCTCGTGATCCTCAGGATCAATCGTGGGCTTGACCTGTTCGTCCTTCTCTTCCCCCATTGCAGCGCGGAGTGCCTGTTCCACCGCCTGCTTCCAGGGGCTCACTGCAGGCTTTGCAGCAGGAGAATGTGCAGGAGCAGCCGCGGGCTTTTCCGCAACCTGAGGATTCTGCTGCACGGCGTTCTTATCCTTTGCAGGACGACGCTCTGCATTCTCGCGGCGATTAGGCTTGCCGGCTTCACTGTTACGTTCGCCCTTGCGGTCACGCTGACGGGGCTGACGCGGAGGTTTTGCAGGCGAGTTCTTCTCTCGGGATGTCTCCTGAGCCTGCTCGTCGGCGTTATGCTGTTCAGTCGTCTCATCAGGTGCAACGGCAATATCCATCATCTGCTCAGGTGCAGCCTGTTCGGCCGTCTGATCCATCGCGGGTACAGTTTCTGCTGCAGCCGTTTCCTGCGCCATTGCCTGCATTTGAGCACCGGGCTTCTGAATCTGATCCAGCGGATAATCTTTCAATTCGCTGCTATCACCCTTCTGAATGCGCACACGGACAGATTCCTTGATCACATTCAGATCCCAAACCACGCCAATGCCATCAGGCGTAGAAACTTCCTTGCCGACCTTCGGCATACGCTTGCGGGTCTGCTCGTAGGTATCTTCCTCGTACTTCAGGCAGCACATCAGTCGGCCGCAAACGCCGCTGATTTTGGTGGGATTCAGGGACAGGTTCTGTTCCTTTGCCATCTTGATGGAAACAGGCTGGAAATCCCCCAGGAACGCGCCGCAGCAAATGGGACGTCCGCAAGGTCCCAGACCGCCCAGCATTTTGGCTTCATCGCGGACGCCAATCTGACGCAATTCGATGCGTGTCTTAAAAACAGCCGCCAGATCCTTCACCAGCGAACGGAAGTCTACCCGACCATTGGCCGTAAAGTAGAACAGGATTTTGCTGTTATCGAAGGTATATTCCACCGATACCAGCTTCATATCCAGCTTATGCTCGCTAATCTTCTTCTGGCAGATCGTATATGCTTCCTTCTCGTGCTGCTTGTTTTCCTCTGCATGCTGCACATCCTGTGCGGTAGCGATGCGCACCACCTGCTTCAGCGGGGAAGACAGCTGCTCATCATTGAGCTCGCGAACGCCCGTTACGACCTCGCCCAACTCAATGCCGCGGGTGGTTTCCACCACCACAAAATCCCCCGGGGTAGGCCAATAGGGGCCCGGATCAAAAAAATAGAGTTTGCCAGCATTCTTGAATCGAACGCCAATAACATTTACCATCGGACACTTTCCTCCATCAGACTAAACAGCAGTTTTTCGACCACTGCCTGCCAGTTCACCTGGCTCAGACGCATCTTTCGCGCCTGCCAAACGGCATCAATCAATGCCGAGAAATTTTCGTAAGGAGCTTCCTGTGCCATGCGTTGCCATCCCTGCGGCAAATCACTCACCGCAGATGCAGGCAGTCTGCCAAGGCGCACCATCAAAAGGGTGCGGATCACATCCTCCACGTCATCCAGCAGTTCCGCAGCGTCATCCTTGCGATCCTTCCATTGGTTGGATACCCGCAGAATATCGCTCCGTCCCTGCAGGGCAAAGAAATCCTGCATGACGCTTTGGCGGCGTTGCCAGTAATCTTCGTCCGCCGCCACGGTCAGTGCCTTGCCAATGGAACCGCCGCTGACGCGAATAGCCTGCTCGCAGCGATCTTCATTGACGCCATGCTCCCGCAATACACGGCGCACCACCGCATCGTCCCACGGGTGGAGCTTCAATCCGCGGCAACGGCTGATAATCGTAGGCAAGAGCTGCTCCGGCGCCTCTGCAATCAGCAGAAAGACCACCCCCGGAACAGGTTCTTCCAGGGTTTTCAGCAGGCAGTTCTGCGCCGCAGGATTCATTTTCTCCGCCTGCGGAATAATGACCACACGGTAGCCGCCTTCGTAGGCATGCTCGCCTACAGCCTTGATGACATCGCGCACGGTATCCACTACGATGGTGCTTTTCCCCTTCTCAACCTCCACGGTCATCACGTCAGGATGGTTATCGTCCATTACCTGCATGCAGCCCGGACAGCGGCCGCAGGGCTTGTGCTCCCCTGTGCACATCAGGTACTGAGCAATGCGCCTGGCCAGGGTTTTCTTGCCCATGCCGCTCAATCCCGTAATGAGATAGGCATGCACAAAGGTGCCATCCTGCAGGGTCTTCATCAGCCCATCATACACGGCACCCTGCGGAGCAAAGTCCTTCAGCAGGGGCACCTGGGCGGGCACTTTCTCCCGATCATCGGTCACAGTTGTTTTTCCTCCCCTTTGCTGCTTTTCACAGCTTCAGGAATTGATCCACCGTCAGCACAAACACCGTTGCACCGCCTACGGTCACCTCAATGGGCACCGGCGAATAGGACGATCCGCCGACGCTGGTCAAATCAGCAGGTGCGGTCGTCACCTGCTTGCGAGACTTGCAAACCTTTTCAATGATGCTCATGGCATCCTGAAATTTATCATCCTCCACGCCCAGGAGAAGGGTAGTGTTGCCGGCGCGCAGAAATCCACCGGTCGTGGCCAGCTTCGTTACGCTAAAGCCCCCGCTCATCAGGCTGGAAACCAGGCGGGATGCGTCTTCGTCCTGAACAATTGCAATGATCAGCTTCATCAGGAACCCTCCTTGCTGGATCTGATCTGTGCCTTTCAGCACTTCTGACGGCGTATTTTCCTGCACACAAATAGCAGCGATAACCCCGCCATCCTATCCAGTATAACGCATATGCAGGATTTTTGCAAGCGCAGAGGCAATGGATCTATGTGCGTTCTGTGCAGTGTTTTTCCGTTCTTGCTATCGCTTTTTTGCGAATTCTATGGTATGATAGGATGTGCCAAAGAATAAATACTTTGAGGAGCTGCCATGATTACAGTAAATAACCTTTCCCTGACCTTCGGCGGTCAGAAGCTTTTCTCCGGTGCTGACCTGAAGTTCATGCCCGGCAACTGCTACGGTATCATCGGTGCAAATGGCGCCGGTAAGTCTACCTTCCTGCGCATTCTGTCCGGTGAATTGGAACCCACCACGGGCTCTGTGGTCATCCCCGAAGGACAGCGCCTTTCTACCCTGAAGCAGGATCAGTTCAAGTACGATGCTTATCCTGTGCTGGACACCGTCATCATGGGCAACCAGCGCCTCTATGACATCATGAAGGAAAAGGATGAGCTGTACGCCAAGCCCGATTTTTCCGAAGCTGACGGCGAAAAGGCCGCTGAGCTGGAGGGCGAGTTTGCCGAGCTGGACGGCTGGAATGCTGAGAGCGACGCTGCCACCCTGCTGACCGGTCTGGGGCTGCCCACCGATATGCACTATTCCCTCATGGCCGACCTGAAGGGCGGCGAAAAGTTCAAGGTTCTGCTTGCGCAGGCGTTGTTCGGCAATCCCGATATTCTGCTGCTGGACGAACCTACCAACAACCTGGACAACCGTTCCGTCGCATGGCTGGAGGATTTCCTGATGGACTTCCCCGGCACGCTGATTGTTGTCAGCCATGACCGTTGGTTCCTGAATAACATCTGCACCCACATCGTGGATATCGACTTCAACCAGATTAAGATGTACGTGGGCAACTACGACTTCTGGTATGAATCTTCCAAGCTGATGCAGTCCATCATGAAGGATCAGAAGAAGCGCAACGAGGACAAGATCCGCGAGCTGCAGTCCTTCATTCAGCGTTTCTCCTCCAACAAATCCAAGGCCAAGCAGGCTACCAGCCGCCGCAAGCTGCTGGATAAATTGACCATGGAGCAGATGCCTGCCTCTTCCCGCCGCTATCCCTGGGTGTGCTTCACGCCCGACCGCGAGGCTGGCAAGGACATCCTGCAGGTGAGCGGCCTCAACTACACCCAGGACGGCGTGCAGCTGCTGAAGGACGTTTCCTTCCTGGTGACCAAGGGACAGAAGATCGCCCTGGTTGGCACCAATGAACAGGCACAGACGGCGCTGTTCCGCATCCTGGCGGAGGAGCTGGAGCCCGATTCCGGCACGGTAAAGTGGGGCGTCACCATCTCCACCAGCTATTTCCCCAAGGATAATTCCGCCTACTTCAACGGCTGCGATAAGAACATGCTGGACTGGTTCGCCCAGTACTGCCCCGCCAACATGCTGGAAAGCGACATGCGCGACCTTTTGGGACGTATGCTTTTCCGCGGCGATGATGTGTACAAGCAGGTCAGCGTGCTGTCCGGCGGCGAAAAGGTGCGTTGCATGCTTTCCCGCATGATGCTTTCCGGTGCGAATTTCGTGATGCTGGATCAGCCCACGAACCACCTGGATCTGGAATCCATCACCGCTGTCAACAATGCACTGATCAACTTCCCCGGCAACGTTCTCTTCACCAGCCAGGATCACCAGTTCATCAGTACCATCGCGGATCGCATCATTGAGATCAAGCCCGATGGCACCATTGCTGATTACCTGTGCAACTACGAAGAATATCTGGAAAAGATTAAGGAACAGTAATCTTTCCGCCCTGTCTGTGAAGGAGGTGCCGAATGGAAGCCAGCAAGTTTCATGGGATTGAAGCTGTGATGGTTTGCGAGCGCTGCAAAGGAAAGTACACCCGTCCCATGTGTCAGGTGGTGAATTCCGCCGAGATGCCCGAGGCAACGGGCGCCATTCTGCGCGGCACGTTCTTCGACTTTCACTGCCCTCACTGCAATAAAGAAGAGGATACATTCTTCCCGATGATCTACCTTGACCCGGTGAACAAGTATCTCTTCTATCTGCAAGGCGAAGATGAAAATGAAAATAAGCTCTTTCGGCTGCTGCTGGAGGATCAGCTGAAAACGCTGGGCGATATCGGCCCCATGAGCGATTATCGGATTCGCGTAGTGCATCTCCCTGCCGACCTCGCCGAGAAGATTCGTCTAAGCATGCTCGGCCTGGACGACCGTGTGATTGAGCTGTGCAAGCTGCCTATCGTTCACAGCTTTCACGAGCAGTTTCCCGAGAAAGAGCTCTACCGTGTGGCACTCATCATCGGAGGGCCCGGTATGGAGTTTCTGATCTGTCCCAAGGGCAGCAAAACGCTTTATCACGCAGACTTTTCACGGGAGTTGTATGACCATATTGCGGAGCAGCTTTCTGCCTTCTTTCCGCCGGATCGCGGGCAGAAGATCTGCATCGACCATGCTTGGGCTTTACAGCTGTTCCAGCCGCGCGGTGTTCAGCAGTAAGGGAACTGACTGATTACCGCAGAGAGGATATCATCTCCCCTCGAAAGGAGAAATCACCATGGATTTTCTAAAAACGCTGATGGTTTACATGACCATGGCACTTTCTGCCTCCATGCAGGGTGAAGCGTTGCCTGAGCCGACGCCTACCCCTACGGCGACGCCTGTGGTCATCGAGACACCTGTTCCCGAAGAGACAGCAGCCGCAACAGAGACACCCTCCGTTACGGTGGCCGGCGTGCCTGTTGTGGTAACGGCGACCCCTGTTCCTCAGCCCACCATCACGCCGAACCTGTCCTACAAAAATTTGAAACAGGGTGATCGCGGTGATCAGGTGAAAAAGGTGCAGGAGCGGCTCATTGAGCTTGGCTATCTCACAGGCGAGGCCGATGGCGCTTATGGCGGTCAGACACGCCGCGCCGTGCTTCGCTTCCAGTATTACAACGGCTTGCAGCAGGATGGCGTAGCCGGTCGCGCCACGCAGACCATCCTCTTTGAAGAGGAAAATGTGGTTCCCTATCCCGGAGCGGCCACTGCTACCCCTGTGGTGACGGAAACGCCTGCTCCTAATGTGACAGAAGCACCCGCAAATGATGATCTGCCCGTTCCGGAAGCTGAAGCCACGGAAACCGCGGCCGCAGTCGCCCTGCCTGAAGGCTATACAGAGCCTCAAGCCGTCGCGAACGCAGAGGAAACTCCTGAACCCTACGTCATGCCGGATACAGTCTTAACCCGGGCAGAAGGTACCTCCGTCACGCTGAATGACCAGGGTCTGACCTTCCTTGCAACCGACGGGAACGTAAGCACCAGCGTTTCGCCGAAGGTATATACCAGTGAAGATGGTGATGTCTATGTGGCACTGAATGACCTGATCGCCTCCGTGCCCGCATGGAGCAAGGTTGCAAACGATGACAGCAGCTTTACCGTAACCATTGGTGATAACATCGTAGCTTTCACACCCGTAGAAGGCGGCTATCAGGTCACGCTGAACGGTGCGCCTGTTTCTGTTGTATCAGGTGACCTGGCAACCGATGATGATGTACTTCTCGTTCGTACCACCTTCCTGCGGGATTTCTGGATGCTCACTGTCGACTATAGTGCCGACGCAAAGGTATTGAGCATCACCGAATGATGGTTTTATCCTTCAAAAGAAAACAAGCCCTGTAAAGGAAAAGTGGAAT
Organism: bacterium; assembly: GCA_963618735.1. Taxonomy (GTDB): domain Bacteria; phylum Bacillota; class Clostridia; order Christensenellales; family Aristaeellaceae; genus CAKUFA01. The sequence continues at coordinate 98,621 of CAVEUM010000002.1, forward strand.
GGCCGATCAAAGGTCATTCCACTCTTTTTGTTTGCCTTGCAGTGTGCACCCTCGCTATCTGTTGCCTGTTTCCAAGTCATTGATTTATCCCGTCAGGCATGTCATCAGGGATGTACCGCCTGTCGCTTCACTGCGTTCGGCACACAGGCAATCTATCTTTCCATAAGAAAAGCCCCAGTCAAGGCGTTGATTCCTCGACTGGGGCTGATGGTCATGAACTTACAGGTTCGTATCCGTGGAAGGATCAGGTTCAGTCGTGGGCTCGGTCGTGGGCTCGGTCGTGGGCTCAGTCGTAGGCTCGGTCGTGGGCTCGGAAGAACCAGCCACCGTGCACTCGTTACTGAACACATAGCCCGTGAAGTTGACATCAGAGCTTTCCACCTTCAGGATCAGCTTCGAGCCAGCCATGGAGCTATCCACCGTAATGGATGCGGTGCTCACGCCCAAAGCCACGCCGTCCTTGAACCAGCTGTACACATACGTGGTAGAAGCTGCGTTCAGGCTGATGGTAGGCGTCAGGGTCTGTCCAACCTCAACAGTAGAGGCAATGGACACCGTGCCGCTCAGCGTGGTTGCAGGAGTGGTAGGATCAGGCGTAGGCGTTACCACAGGGACCTCATAGAGGAGAATCAGGGTATTCACATCTGCCACGCCCGTCTGAGCCAGACCCACGCTTGCCTGATAGGCAATCACAGCATTGGTGGTGTTCTGGCCGAACACGCCGTCAATCTTGCCGGGATCAAAGCCCTTTTCCTTCAAAGTGGTCTGCAGCAGACGCACGCGAGCGCCCTTGTCGCCTGCTTTCACTTCAACCAGATAGTCGAAGACAGGAGCCGTCTTGGCATACATCTTATTCTGCAAAGACTTGGTCGCGTAGTTGCGTTCATGATAGCCCATGGTCACCTGGAACAGCTTCACAGCCAGGCGAGTCTTTTCGCCATAAACGCCGTCAGCCTTGTCCAGCGGATAACCAAGCTCAATCAGACGCTTCTGCATTTTACGCACAGCAGAACCCGTGTCGCCATAGCGAAGGGTACCGTCATCGTCAGTGGAAGAAGTCGTCTTAGGCGTTGCAGTGGGCTTTGCCGTAGCGGTAGGCTTCACCGTAGCAGTGGGTGCAGCAGTCGGGGCAGTGGTTGCCGCAGCAGCAGTCACGGTAGGCTTCTGGGTGTCCGTGCTGTTCTGAGCGCTGGCATTAAGAGCAACCGTACCCTCCAGCAGATAATGGCTGCCGGTTTCATCATTGGTGTAGCGATAGAGCTGATCGCCAATGGACACAGCCGCAATGGTGTTTTCGGAAGTTGCAGCATAGTAGGTGCTGTCATAGTTGGCGCTGGTGAGATCCACGCGGATCAGAGAATGATCTCCCGCCACCACAGCTACCGCATCATCAGAAGCAAAAATGCTCAGCGGTGCGTCAGGTGCGTTGCCGATCTCTTCCATCACATTGCCGCCAATGGCAACACGTGCCAGGCTGTTGGAAGAAGCTCCCTTGGTGATAAAATACACATGGGTGGAATTGCGGCAGGCAGCGATCACGTTCGTCACGGTGGTGGTCGTGGTCTTGCCGTCCTCGGTGAGGACGTTCAGGGTGCCGTCTTCCGCCAGGGTATACACAGGCGTGGAAGCCACATTGGCCAGGTCTGCCTCGGTAGGTGCGGCAGAAACGATGGTCGTAGCGCTGCCGTCCAGCATAATGCTGTACAGCCGACCTTCAGCGGTGAGGCAATACAGCTGGGTATCATCCATACCCACCAGATCCACAATCGTGGAACGCAGCGTCAGGGTTGTGCCTTCGGGATTGATCAGGAAAAGATGATTTTCCTCTCCCAGGTAAGAGACATAGGAACCATTGGTAACAATGGGATCTGCCAGCGCGCAGGTACAGCCCACGCACACCAGCGCAACAATCAACGCTGTCAGCAGCCATTTCTTCATGGCTCATTCCTCCCTTTTCTTTTTTGATGTTTGCATTCTCATGCCAACATTCATTATAACGCATCTCCTCCTGCTTTTCATCCCCAAAATGAAAATTCTTTTGAAAATGCTACAAAATGATTTCATTTTTGTGTTGTGTGTTCCCATTTTTTGTCAAAGGTTGACAGATGTTGTCCTGCATGGTATCATGCACAAGAGGAAAGTATATGATTGAAGAGAGAGGCATGCTTCGCATGAAAGATTTACGCCGTGCGCTCCAGCGTCATCGTTCCGCGCTGGTTATGGGATTGATCAGTCTGGCGGTTTATGCCAGCCTGCTGCTCATCTTCTTTGGCATTATGGGTATCAACAACTGGCCGCTGCGTCATGCCTCCCGAACCTCCGGCATCACCCTGGTGACCTTTATTGCCATGACGCTTGTGATGTCCATGGTTTACGGCGGATTTGAAGTGGGGCGCAAGAAGAACAAGCCCATCATTTCCTCCATGACGCTGGCCAATATTGCTGTTGATTTGGTGACCTATCTGCAGCTGCAAATCATGAACGTCAACGGCGACCACAATGATCATCTCATTCTTTTTGGCGAAGATTTTCTGTACCTGCTTTTATGCATCGTATTGCAGTTCCTGGCAATTATCCTCTTCGTGCGCATCGGCAACAGCACCTATTTCCGCATGAATCCGCCGCGCCGCTGCCTGCTGGTGCTTTCTGACCTGGCAGAGGAGAAATCCACCCGTCGGAAGATTGACCGCTATCGCCTGCAATGGCATGTAGAAGATGTCGCTTTGTTTAGCGCTGAGGATCTGCGGGATCGCATCTACAGGAGTGAAACCGTCATTCTCTCAGGACTGCCCGCGGACGAGCAGATGCACATTCTGCACATGTGCTACGATTTGCAAAAGGATGTGCTGTGCCGCGCTCAGTTGGAAGACATTATGATCAGCAACGCACGGCAAGTCGTTGTGGATGACGCCGCATTTCTGGCAATGGACTACCGCAAAATGACCATTTTGCAAAGGGTCATCAAGCGCGGCATGGACATTGTCGCCTCCGCGCTGGTGCTGGTGCTGCTCAGTCCCCTGCTTGGGATCATCGCCCTGTGCATTCATCTGGAGGACGGCGGCAAGGTTATCTTCCATCAAAAGCGCATGTCCGTCAACGGCCGCGTATTCACCATTTGCAAATTCCGCACCATGAGTGAGGCCGCTTCCGCAAGCAAGCACCAGGTTTCCGCCTCCGCGGATGATGCCCGCATTACCCGCGTTGGACACTTCCTGCGCAGAACCCGTCTGGATGAGCTGCCCCAATTCTGGAACATTCTGAAGGGCGATATGACGCTGGTGGGTCCTCGTCCTGAAATGCTGGAGAACGTGGAGAAATACAAGCAGCAGCTGCCTGCCTTCGTATATCGCGAAAAGATGAAGGCTGGCCTCACCGGCTATGCGCAGATTGAGGGTCGGTACAACACCACCCCCGAGGATAAACTGATGCTGGATCTGATGTATATCGAGTCCTTCTCCATCTGGCTGGACATTAAGCTTCTTTTCCGCACTCTGACTGTTTTCTTCAAGTCTGATTCCACAGAAGGTTTTTCTGACACAGATTCCGATTCGTCTATGTAACTTCATCGATCATGCACCGGAGGTGTACGCTATGAAAACAACTCTTTTGATTATGGCCGCCGGCCTCGGTTCCCGCTATGGCGGCAACAAGCAAATCGACCGCATGGGACCCAATGGCGAGATCCTGCTGGAATACTCTATTCACGATGCTGTAGCTGCTGGCTTTGACAAGGTCGTGTTTGTCATTCGTCAATCGATGCAGGAGACCTTCAAGGCCATGATTGGCGACAAGCTGGCTCAGAAAGTCGAGATCCAGTACGCCTATCAGGAATACGATTCTCTTCCCGGCGGATTTGTTGCCCCCGAAGGCCGCACCAAACCCTACGGCACGGTGCATGCGGTGCTTTGTGCCGCTGAAATGATTCATGAGCCTTTCGCCGTGATCAACGCGGACGACTACTACGGACGGGATGCCTTTGCAGCCATGGCAGATTCTCTGCACCGCCTGCAGGGCATGAACAATGCCGCGTCCATGGTGGCGTATGACCTGAAGAACACCGTATCCGATAATGGCGACGTGACCCGCGGCGTCTGCGAGGTCAGCAGCAGCGGACATTTGGTCAAGGTGACAGAGACCTACAAGATTAAGCCCTTCCCCGATGGCACCATTCGTGACCTTGCCACGGATCCCGCAGGCCGCGTGCTTGATCCCAATGCCCTGGTTTCCATGAACTTCTGGGGATTCACGCCCTGGTTCTTCGATGCCGCGAGGGAAAGTCTATCCGCCTTCCTCACCTCTTCTGACGGTGACCCCATGAAGAAGGAATATCCTCTTCCCACGCTGGTGGACACGCTGATGCACACCGCAGGCCTGACCGTCGAGGTGCTGAACACCCACGCGGTCTGGTTCGGCGTCACGTATCATGAAGACAAGGCCTACGTGGCCGGTGAATTGAAGAAGCTTCACGACAGCGGCTTTTATCCAGCGGCGCTGTAACGCATCGTGCTTCACACCAATACAAAATAAACATGCCCTGCCTGACATTTTCTTCAGGCAGGGCACATTTTTTATTGATTTACTGATTGGGCAGCAGTCCCAGAATTTCTTTAATGGACATGCACAGGTCATTGACCTCGTAGCTGCGTCCATGTTCCAGGATGGTCTGCGCTGTTTTCTGCATGGCAGGGAACGCACTGCGAATCAGATGGTTGGCATGGATCACCATGTTGACGCCATGCGCTGCCAGCTCGCTTTCGGTGGTGGTATTGTAGGTGGTAGGAACCACAACAATGGGCGTTTTGGGGTCGTCCTTGCGGAACGCATCGCAGAAAGCAAAGATTTCATCCGGTGTCTTCTGCACAGAGTGGATCATGATGCCGTCCGCACCTGCCTTCACATAAGCATGGCAGCGCTTGAGGGCATCCTCCTGCCCCATGTTAAGGATCAGGCTCTCGCACCGCGCAATGATCATGAAATCCTTGGACTTTTGGGCATTCTTGCCGGCGGTAATCTTCTGGCAGAAGGACTCGATGTCATCCTGCACCTGACCTGCGCCCGTACCGAAAAGGCTGTTCTTCTTCAGCCCCTTCTTATCCTCGATGATCACCGCGGATACACCCAGGCGCTCCATGGTCTGCACGTTGTACACAAAGTGCTCAATTTGCCCGCCGGTGTCGCCATCCAGCACGATGGGCTTGGTGGTGACCTCCATGATTTCCTCAATGGTGTTCAGGCGGCTGGTCATGTCCACCAGCTCGATATCCGGCTTTCCCTTGGCTGTGGAGTCGCAGAGGCTGGACACCCAAATAGCGTCATACTGGCGGGTGCCATGGGGCGTTTCCACCCTTGTTTTCTCTACAATAAGTCCCGTCAGGCCATCGTGAGCTTCCATCACGCTGAGGCAGGGCTTGTAGCTCAGCAGCTTCTTCAGGCGGGAACGGCGGGTTTCCGGCAGGCTCAGCAGCTGATCCAGCGCAGACAGTGTCTCTTCCGTAGGCGTCACCGTGTAGGGATACTCAATCAGTTCGCCATCCCACTCGCGGAGGGTTTCAATCACCTTTTGACGGATGTTTGCCTGATAGCCCACCAGCCAATCATCGCCGTGCACCACAATATCAGGCTTCAGCTGATGCAGAATGTCTGTGTAGTCCAGAGACTCCTGCACCACCACCCGATGAACGCCCTTCAGAGATTCAAACATGGCCTTCCGCTCTTCCAGCGGCAAAAGCGGATAATGCTTGTAGGACGCAATGGCTTCATCCGTCAGGATGCCCACAGTGACCTCGCCCAGTTTTTCCGCCTTTTTGAGGATATTCAAATGGCCATTATGCAGAATATCCGTGCTGAAGCAAATGTAGACGCTCTTCATGCGTTGTTCCTCACTTCCCCGGCAAAGCGTGCGCAGATGTACGCCTTGTCCTCCATATTATCAATCTCGCCGCACAATTGTCCCTTCACATCCATGGGATACAGGGGAATTTCCTGCCATGCAGCATTGAGGGCGTTTTCCGCGTAGCACTTCACCTCGCCGTTTTCTACAAAGCGGGTGATTTCCTCCATCCAGCGGCTGAAGTCCTTTTCCAGCCATTTGTAAGCTGGCTGGCACGCAACACAATCCTCGCCAAACTGATCGATGCCGATGGCCTTCACGCGGCCGCCTGTGATTCTCGCCTTGAAGTCCTTTTCCGGCAAAGGCAGGGTGGAATCCGTGACAACGGTGCTCACAGGAGAAGCCGCCAGCGACTTCATCACGTGCTCCGTCATCACCAAATCGCCATGGAGGCTGATGACATCCTGTCCTTTCAGCGCGTCCCGTGCCACATACATGCTGTAAATATAGTTGGTTTCCTCGTAGCGTGGATTGCTGATATACGTGAAGCGGATGCCGCTATGCAGGCTTTCCAGATGCTCCTGCAAAAGTTCAGCAAAGGGACCCGTGGTCACCACTGCTTCTGTCACGCCGCACTTAGCCAGCAGCCGAACCTGATGGGAAATAATCGTGTCCCCCTCGTCCAGCTGGGTCATGCACTTGGGATGCGTTTTTGTTTCATCCCCCATACGGGTGCCTCGACCGGAATTCAGCAGCAATGCGATCATCACAGGTCCTCCTTCACAAAGCGCATCAATGCATCACGGTTTTCCTTGGGCGTTGTGGTCGGGCGGCCAAGGTCTTCCCGTGCGCCCAAAGCACAGCGAACCTCCAGGAAACACAAAGTATGCGCTTCCTTCATGGCTTGCGCCGCCTGACGAAGGCTCTTTTCATCCTCCGCCATCAGGGTCAGCGGATATCCGGCAGCCTCCGCCATCGCCTGAAGGTTTGCCTGCTGGCTGCATACAGGCATGCCGCCAACGGTTTCATGGGCACCATTGTTGATGACCACATGCTTTATATTCGCGATTTTTCTCTGCCCCAGCACTGCCATAGCGCCCAGGTGCATCACCGCCGCACCATCGCCATCCAGGCACCACACGGCGCGGTCGGGCTTTTCCAGCGCAATACCCATGGCGATGGATGACGCGTGTCCCATAGAGCCCACGGTCAGGAAATCCCGTCCGTGTCCCGCACCATGCTTTTCTCTGAGTTCAAAGATTTCGCGGCTCAATTTTCCCGTTGTGGAGATGACGATATCCCTTTCACCCATCTCTTCCAGCAGGATTTCCGCCGCACGCTCGCGGGTCATGGTGTAGGGATTCCCATAAACAGGCTTTTTCAAGCAGGTGAGTCCGCCTTTGCGCACCACCAGTGCTGCACAGCGTCCCGCCAGCAGGATATGGTACATTTCATCAAAAGAGGCCGAAAATTGCTCATCGGTGGTCTCGCGGTCAATGATTCGATACGGAATACCCAGCAAGTCCAGCTGACCAAGGGTGATTTTGCCCTGCTTCACATGCTGGGGTTCATCCTTCACACCCGGCTCGCCTCGCCAGCCAATCACCATGAGGCAGGGAATGCCGTAAACCTCTTCATCCATCAGAGAGGCCAGCGGATTGACCGTGTTGCCAAGGCCGCTGTTCTGCATGTACACCAGTGCAGGCTTGCCTGTCGCCAGGTAATGTCCTGCCGCAAGGCCGATGGCGTTGCCCTCATTCGCGGCAACCACATGATGCTTGCTTTCTGTGCCAAACCGTGCATACAGCGTATTGCACAGTCCTGCCAGTTGGGAGTCTGGCACGCCCGTAAACAAGTCGATTCCGACTCTTTCGCATTCCCTCAGCAGAACACTCGCGTCCATTGGTCGCCCTCCTTCATATCTTTATGATTATACGACGTGTGCAAGGATTGGTCAAGCACCCGCGCAAATTGCAGGACACCGTGGCAATAGAAAAAGAGGAAAGAAAACACTTTGAAAGGCGTTTTCTCTCCTCCTGAAACTTTTGCGGAGAAATCTTCAGCCGAAAAAGCATTCAATTGCTTAGGCTTACAGGAAATTCGCGTAAATAGTGGCGAACACCACAGTCATCACACCTGCCACCACAATGGACAGGCTGCTCATGGCGCCCTCCGTTTCGCCAAGCTCCATGGCCTTCGTTGTACCCATGGCATGGGAAGCTGTTCCCAGCGCCACACCTTTAGCCAAAGGTTCTGTGATATGGAAGAGCTTCATCACCATTTCGCCGGCCGCATTGCCAAGAATACCTGTAATGATAATGGACGCCGCCGTGATGGAGGTATAGCCGCCCATCTGCTCCACAATACCCACGCCAATGGCCGTGGTCACCGACTTGGGCAGCAGTGTCACATATTCCTCGTGACCGAAGCCAAACAGCAGGCAAAGAACAAAGATGCATGTTACGCTGGTCACCACGCCGGAAAGAATGCCGCACAGCAGCGCACGGTAATTTTTCTTCAGCATGTCCAGCCGCTCATACAGCGGAATGGCGAGGCACACCGTGGAAGGTGTCAGAAATCTGGCCAGTATGCCTGCGCTGGCTTCGTAGTCTTCATACTTCACGCCCGTCACCAGCAGAACGCCGATGGTCAGCACAATGGCAATCAGCAGAGGATTCATAATCGGTATGCGGAAGCGCTTCTTCAGCGCCATACCCACCGCGTAGGCCGCCAGACTGATTGCCAGGCCGAAAAAAGATGAATTGCTCAGAAATTCAAGCATGTTCCTTCTTCTCCTTTCTCTGAACGAACTGCGTCACACGACCGCTGACTACCATCACCACAAAGGTGGAAATCACAATAATCACAATGGCAGGCAGGAGAATCGGCTGCAGAAGCCCCCAGGATTCCATCAGGCCCACGCCTGCAGGGATAAAGGTCAGGGACATAATATCAATCAGAAATTTGCCTGTGCCCTTCACTGCTTTCAGAGGAATCAGTCCTGTGCACAGGCCCGTAAACAGAATCAGCAGCCCATAAATGCTGGCTGGAACAGGCAGGGGAATCAACGCGCTTAGGCCTTCGCCCACCAGGGAAATGGCCAGAATAATCAGGAACTGCATGATGTAATGCATGGCTTCTCCTCCATTTCATTAAAACCGGGAAGGATTATACCGCACCCGCGCCTCCACTGCAAGATGCGAATCCGTCCGCATATTGACCATTCCATCCATCAGAAAAAGGTTTTTCCTGATTCGTGTCGAAATCATTCCGTGAATATCATCTTTACAACTGCTATCAAAGGAGTGTTCATCGATGACAAATATAGCTATTTTGGGTGCCGGCAGCATTGCCCATGCCATGGCGCGTACCCTGCGCGGCATGAAGGAACATGAAGAGGAAGTTTGCCTCTACGCCGTTGCCTCCCGTGATTTGGAACGTGCCCAGGCTTTTGCCGCGGCGGAAGGCTTTGAGAAGGCTTATGGCTCTTACGAGTCGCTCGTCTGTGACCCCGCGGTGGAGCTGGTCTATATCGCCACGCCCCACTCTCATCATGCCGAGCACATCCGCCTGTGTGTGGAACACGGAAAAGCCGTGCTATGTGAAAAGTCCTTCACGGCCAATGCCAAGCAGGCAGAAGAAGTTCTGAAGCTGGCAGAGGACCGCGGCGTGCTGGTAACCGAAGCCATCTGGACCCGCTATATGCCCTCCTGTGAAATTCTGCAAAACTTCATCAATAAGGGTGCCATCGGCAAGCCTGTGCTTCTCACAGCAAATCTTGGCTACAACATCACCAGCAAGGAGCGCATTGTAAAGCCCGAATTGGCCGGCGGCGCCCTGCTGGATGTAGGCGTCTACCCCTTGAACTTTGCTGCCATGCTGTTCGGCACGGATATTGTGCGGATTGAGAGCAACTGCAGCAAGCTTCCTACAGGCGTGGATCAGACGGACAACATCACCCTGACCTACAGCGACGGCCGTCAGGCGCTTCTGTCCGCAAGCTGTGCCTGCCGTATGGATCGCCGCGGTATGATCTATGGCACCACAGGTTACCTGGAAGTGGACAACATCAACAATCCCCATACCGTCACCCTGTATTCTGACACGGATCATTACGCCCACGGCACCGTGTACCCCGTGCCCGAGCAGATCACCGGCTATGAATATGAGGTGGAATCCTGTCTGGAAGCCCTGGCCAATGGTCGCATCGAGTGCCCCGAAATGCCCCATGCGGAAACCCTTCGCATCATGCGCCTGATGGATCAGCTCCGCAGCGACTGGGGCATCCGTTATCCCTTTGAGTGATGTTTTTACAATTTGTACATGGTTGAATCGTTTACAATCCCACTGGAATCATGTACAATGGGCGTATAACCTCACCAAAGGAGGAGGATGCTCATGAGTTCCCTGCAAGCACTGCTGCCGAATCTGGCAGATTATCTCATTTATGCCGCCATTGTGCTGGTAACCTTGACAGGTGTGTTTAAGTGTCTGGCTCCCTTGTGGAGCACCACTGCCGCACTGCGCCGTGCCATCCGCAGATTGCAAAATGATGCCGGCAAGGATCGGGACAAGCCCATCTGGCAGGAAAATCGCTTTATGGGACGTCGGCTGAAAGGCTGTTGGCTCCGCTTTCTGCAAAACGCGGAGCAGCTGGATCGCCGCGGTCTTCCCTGCAACGTGGAGGACTACATCAATGACGATACCGTCACCCACGGTCCCGGCAATGCCACCCTGGCAGAGCTGATTCCCAGTCTGCTCACCTCCCTGGGCATCTTAGGCACCTTCATCGGCCTGATGCAGGGTCTTACCGGTCTGGACATGTCGGATGCCACCAGCCTGATGAACGGCATTCCTGTTCTGCTGGATGGCATGCGTTTTGCCTTTGGCACCTCTGTTGCCGGTATCACCTGTTCCCTTGTCTTCAATATGCTCAATCGCATTCTGCAGGGCTCCAGCTACCGCGCCATTGATGACTTTGTGGAGTCCTTCACCCAGCTGGCCATGCAGCGCCCTCTGGATAATGATGTGCAGATGATCTGCCAGAATCAGGATCGGAACAACATGCTCTTTACTGCAACGGACACCTTGCCCGGGCAGCTGGCAGACTCTGTTGAGCTGGCCGTGAACCGTGCCATGCAGCCTGTGACTCGCTCCATGGATGCTTTCCTTGTCGGCGCAACCCGTGCGCAGGTGGATGGTGTCGGCCGCATTGTCAACAGCTTTATCGAGCAGATGAATTCTTCCCTGGATCATCAGTTCCTGACCCTCGGCCAAACGCTGACGGAGATCAACCAGAATCAGCTTGCCGGCATCAAACGGCTGGAAGATTCCCTTTCTGCCGCCAACACGATTGTAAACGACGCCATGCAGCTGCATCAAATCAGCCAAGGTGTCACCAGGCAGTTTGAGGACTACGTCAGGAGTCTGAACGAGGCAGGCCGCAGAGATGCCCGCTTTGAGGAATCCAGTGCGCAGCTGTTGGAGAAGCTCCACACCGCGTCCTTGCAGCAAAGCAGCACCATTGCTTCCCTGCGTTCCTGCCAGGATCAGCTGTCTGCGTCCATGAAGCAGTTCACGGACAGCGGCAGCACCGCCATGAGCAGCATTCGCAAGGCAAGTGACGCCAGTGCAGGCGCCTTTTCTGACGCGTCAAAGAACATGCAGGATGCCAGCAAGGTGCTTTCCTCCTCGTATCAGTCCTTTGTAACGGATGTGGTGGAAGGCATGTCCCGCTCGTTGGGGCTCTTTGAATCCAACATGACGGCTGTGGTAACCGCCCTTTCCGATCAGCTGAAGTCCGCTTCTCTTTCCGGGGCTTCCACCGCGCAGATCAGCGAAATGCAGAAAATGATGACCTCCATGGCCGCCAGTCTGAAGAGTGCAGAGAAGAGCTTGGCCTCCCTTGCTGAGGAGGGCTGACGATGGCACGACAGAGAATCCACAACAGCCGCTCCGGCCGTGGTTCAGGCGCGTCAGGTGCCAGCTGGATCAGCTACTCCGACATGATGGCCTCCCTGCTGCTGGTGTTTGTGCTGATTCTATGCGTCAGCCTGTATCAGTACTTCACCATGCTGGAAACAAAGACCAACGAATTGCAGGAAAAGGAAACGCAGCTGGCCGTCCAGCAAACCACGCTGGATGAGCAGACCGCCACCATGGCCGCACAGCAAGCCACCCTTGACGAGCAGACCGCCACCATGGCCGCGCAACAGGCCACACTGGATGAGCAGACCGCCACACTGGCCCAGCAGCAGGCCGACCTTGATACGGCCAATGCTTCCCTTGCCGCCCGTGAGGAAGAGTTAACCACGCTGCAATCTCAATTAACCGCCCAACAGGCTGAGCTGGACACGGCCACGGCGCAGCTGGCTACCCAGCAGGCCGTGCTGGATCAAAAGCAGAATGACCTGGACACCGCTAACGCTTCCCTTGCCGCCCGTGAGCAGGAGCTCAGTACCCTGCAGGCTCAGTTGACAACGCAACAGACGCAGCTGGACACCGCCACGGCGCAGTTGGCCGCCCAGCAGCAAGCCCTGACCGAGCAGACCGCCAAGATTGATGACCTGGTCGGCGTGCGCAGTGAAATCATTGCCACACTTTCCACCGCCTTGACATCTGCCAACCTGCACGCCACGGTGGATGCCACCACGGGTGACATTCAGCTGGACAGCGCGGTGTTCTTTGAAACGGGATCCTACAAGATCAAAGAAGAAGGCCGCGCACTGCTGGACGAGTTTATTCCCGTCTATCTCGGCGTGCTGCTGAAGGATGAATACAGTGACTATCTTGGTGAGATCATTATTGAGGGACACACAGATTCTACAGGCAGCTACCTGAACAATCTTGAGTTGAGCCAGAACCGTGCCTTGGCCGTAGCGAAGTACTGCCTGCAGATGCCTTCTCTGACAGACGAGCAGCGCACGCTATTGCGAAAGATTCTCACGGCCACAGGCCGCAGCAATTCTTCCCCTGTTTACAATGAGGACGGCACGGAGAATCTCGATGCGTCCCGCCGTGTGGAGTTCAAGTTCAGTCTCCGTGACGCGGAGATGATTGAAGAAATGAATCGCCTGCTTTCAGGCAATGAATAAGGAGTTTGGGATTGCATGAAGTATGTTGCGATCTTTCTGGTAATCGTCACGCTGGTTTGCGGTGCAGGTGTCGGCTGGCTCTACATGAACACAAATGTAACCGTAGACGCTATCGGTGTTGTCGCCGTGGAGGCCTCCACGCAGGAAGAATACTTTGATACCCTGCGGAATCAACTGGAAACAGGCACGGTCGAAGGGACGCAATTTAGTCAATCAACCCTTGGTACCTCCGAGCAGTATCAATTTTACACCTACACTGTGCGGCTAAAGAACAGCTGCTATATCACAGCCGACATGATTGAGGTGCAAATCACCCCCATGGACGGCGATGTGATGCAAATCGGCAGTGAGACCACCTTTGCCCTGCCTGCGCAGTCTACGGGCGACATTCAGGCCACGATTCTCACAGACGCCGGCATGCATTCCGTTCGTGAAATCACCATTACCTACTACATGTGGGGTCTCCCCTTCTCCATCAAAACCACCGCACGATGAGGGAGACGAGGTTTTGCGGAAGGGCGGCTTTTCTGAGAAAAGCTCCTCTCCTGCACCCACCCCGAAAAGCGAATAAAAAAGAGCTATGGTGAAGTGTTTCTGCTTCTCCATAGCTCTTTTTGTACCAGGATCTTGTTGATAAGTATACAGGCCTTTTTCAACCAATGCCGTGAAGCTCAACGCTGTGACAGCGAAACTCAGCACCGACAGGATCGCAAATGTTCTGTGATAGCGGCACAGCTTGAAGAAATTTCGCACAGCAAAATATTTTGCATGTTCTCCAATCTCATAAAGTCTACTTCGGAAAGTCGTCTTTGTGGCTTCCTGCGATTTCATATTTTTTTTGCAAAGATATTGACACGAAATTCATCCTGTGGTTTAATGTATGTCGTTTGCTGGTTTACTTTTGCTAAACTCGCAACATTGACTGATGGTTTAGAGAAACTAAACCAAATTTCGCCCTGATCGTATGAAAGGGGAAGACTATGGATATCGGTGAAAAATTGCGGCAGCTGCGATTGCAGCGCGGGCTGACGCAAGAAGAACTGGCTGACCGCTGCGAATTGAGCAAGGGCTTCATCTCCCAGGTAGAGCGAAACCTGGCTTCCCCTTCCATTGCCACGCTGATGGACATGCTGGAATGCCTCGGTTCCTCTCTGCAGGCTTTCTTTTCCGAAAAGACCACGGAGAAAACCGTCTTTGCCCCGCAGGATATGTTTATCAAGGAGGACGAAGAGACCCTGTTCGGCTCCATTACCTGGCTCATTCCCGACGCACAGAAGAATGACATGGAGCCCATTCTGGTCGAAATCGGCCCCGGCGGCAAAACAAGCCCCATGCCCCCCAGCGAAGGGGAAGAATTCGGTTATGTGCTTTCTGGCAGCATTATGCTGTGCGTAGGTGACAAGAAAACCCGGGTAAAAACCGGCGGAAGCTTCTGCCTGCACCCCAGAGACAGTCATTATCTCATGAACCCCAACAAGACCAAAGCGCGGGTGCTGTGGGTTTCCACGCCCCCAAGTTTCTAACGATCATTCAGGGAGGAACACGCACATGGTGGAGAATGAACATCTGATTGACCTGAAAGGTGTCTCCAAGGAATTTGACGGCGTCACGGTACTGGATAATATCAATCTCTACATCCGCAAAAAGGAATTCATGACCCTGCTGGGTCCTTCCGGCTGCGGCAAAACTACCACCCTGCGAATCATCGGCGGCTTTGAAAATCCTACAGCCGGTCAAGTGTTGTTTGAGGGCAAGGATATTGCCCATCTGCCCCCGTACAAGCGTCAGGTGAACACGGTGTTCCAGAAGTACGCCCTGTTCCCGCACCTGAACGTGTTTGACAACATCGCCTTTGGCCTGAAGCTGAAGAAGCTCCCCAAGGACGAGATCGCCCGCAAGGTGGACTACATGCTGGATCTGGTTAACCTGAAGGGTTACGGCAAGCGGCATGTGGATGCCCTTTCCGGCGGACAGCAGCAGCGTGTAGCCATCGCCCGCGCCCTGGTCAACGAGCCCGAAGTGCTCCTGCTGGACGAGCCTCTGGGCGCCCTTGACCTGAAGCTTCGCAAGGAGATGCAGCTGGAGCTGAAGAACATGCAGCAGCGGCTGGGCATTACCTTCCTGTACGTGACCCACGACCAGGAGGAAGCCCTGACCATGAGCGACACCGTCGTTGTTATGCATGATGGTCACATTCAGCAGGTCGGCGACCCGAAGCGCATCTATGATGAGCCTGTGAACGCCTTCGTGGCTGACTTCATCGGCGAAAGCAACATCCTCCACGGCACCATGATTCACGATGAACTGGTCTCCTTTGCGGATCACGACTTCCCCTGCGTAGACTTCGGCTTTGGCGACAACGCCCCGGTGGACGTGGTCATCCGTCCCGAGGATATTATGATCGTCGGTGAGGACGTGGGTCAGATGGTGGGCACCATTACCAGCGTGCTGTTCAAGGGCGTGCATTACGAAATGATGATTGATACCGGTGCGTTCACCTTCAAGGTGCATTCCACCTCCATGCAGCCCCAGGGCAGCCGGGTTGGTTTGAACATCGTTCCTTTCAATATTCACATTATGAAGCCGATGGAGGATGCCGCGCATGTATGACCTAACGCTCCCCTGGTGGGCATGGGTGCTGATGGGCATTGGTCTGGCCGTGTTTGCGGCACTGGTCGCCATCTCCATCCGCCGCAACCGTGGTGTGAAGCGCAGTCTTTTTGCCGCGCCTTACACCCTGTGGATGCTCATTTTCACCATTCTTCCCGTCATTCTGATTGCGTACTACGCCTTCACTGATTCCAACGGCGCCTTTACGCTGGATAATTTCCGCAATTTCTGGGACAGCAACTACACCAAGAATCAGCTGTACGCCAGCCTTGGTGAGGACGCTGCGAAGTACATCGTCCGCGGCACGGTAAACGTAGACACGCTGGTTTACTCCCTGTGGATGGCTTTCCTGTGCACATGCATCAGTCTTCTGCTGGGCTATCCCGCGGCACTGTTCATGGCGGATCGGAACATGAAGCTGGGTTCCACCATCGTGGTGCTGTTCATTATCCCCATGTGGATGAACTTCCTGCTGCGCACCATCGCATGGATGAGTCTGCTGGAGGATCAGGGCCTGATCAACTCGCTTCTGCGTTCCCTGGGCTTTGACGGCGTGCAGCTCATGTATAATTCAGGCGCTGTGCTGCTGGGCATGGTGTACAACTATCTGCCCTTCATGGTGTTCCCCATTTACACTTCGCTGAGCAAGATGGATCCCCGCCTTGGCGAAGCGGCACAGGATCTGGGCTGCAATGAATGGCACACCTTTACCAAGGTGACCGCTCCCCTGAGCCTGCCTGGCGTCATCAGCGGCATTACCATGGTGTTTATGCCTTCGGTGACGACCTTCTTCATCCCCCGCGTGCTGGGCGGCGGCAACACCATGATGTTTGGTGACCTGATTGAATCCAAGTTCCTGACCGAGGGCAACTGGAATGTTGGCAGTGCCCTGAGTCTGATCATGATGGTGCTGATTCTCATCAGCCTGTCCATTCTTCGCAAAGCTGACCCCAAGGGTGAAGGAGGCGGGATCGTATGAAGAAATTTTTCAAGCGGTTCTACCTGGGCATTATCCTGGTGTTCCTGTACATCCCCATTGTGGTGATGATTGTGCAGTCCTTTAACGCAGGCAAAAGCCGTGCCAAGTGGGAAGGTTTCTCCCTCACCTGGTACGCGGAGCTGTTCCAGGATTCTTCTATCCTGAGTGCCTTGCAGATCACGCTGACCGTGGCTGTGCTGGCCATGATCTTCTCCACCATTCTGGGCACGCTGGCCGCCATCGGCATCTACAGCATGAAGAAGCGTCCTCAGTCCATCATGATGACCATGACCAACCTGCCCAACACCATGCCGGACATCGTGACGGGCATTTCGCTGATGCTGCTGTTCATTTTCGCCAAGGTAGAGCGCGGTTACGTCACCATGCTGCTGGCACACATCACCTTTGACACCCCGTATGTCATCCTCTCTGTTATGCCCAAGCTGAAGCAGATGAACAAGCACACTTACGAGGCTGCGCTGGATCTTGGCGCAACGCCTACCTACGCGCTGTTGCATGTGCTGATTCCTGAATGCAAGCAGGGCATCATTACCGGCGCAATGCTGGCCTTTACCCTGTCCCTGGACGATTTCACCATCAGCTACTTTACCACTAGCCCGCTGGTGCAGAATCTGTCCACACTGATCTACTCCGCCGCGCGCAAGGGTATCAAGCCCTCTATGAACGCACTCAGCGCGCTGATGTTCCTTTGTCTGTTGGTGCTGCTGTTGATTGTCAACCGCCGCACTACTGAAAAAAATTAAAGTTCCGGAGGTAGAGAAATGAAAAAAATCCTTGTCCTGCTCCTGGTTGCACTCCTGGTTGTTCCCTCCTTGGCCGCTGCTGAAGAAGTAGTGAACGTTTTTAACTGGGAAGATTACATTGACGAATCCGTCATCGAGCAGTTTGAGGAAGAGACCGGCATCAAGGTCAACTACATGTGTTTTACCACGAATGAAGACTTGGTGCTCCAGTTGGAAGCCAACCCCGGCTCCTTTGACATCTGCTTTCCCTCTGAATACATTGTGGAACGCTTGCTTGCCAAGGACATGCTGGCAGAAATCAACTATGACAACGTGCCCAACGCGGAGTACATTCTCGATAACCTGAAAAATTCTTCTTATGACGAAAACAACGCTCACTCCGTTCCCTACATGTGGGGCACCATGGGCATTGTGTACAACACCACCATGGTGGATGAAGTTCCCGACTCCTGGTCCGTGCTGTGGGACGAGAAGTACAAGGGCAACGTCATCATGCTGGACTCCATCCGCAACACCATGGGTCTGGCTCTGAAGCTGCTTGGCAGCAATATGTCCACCACGGATATCACCATGCTGGAAGCCGCCAAGGACAAGCTCATTGAGCAGAAGCAGTCTGGCATCGTCAAAGCCTATCAGGTGGATCAGACCAAGGATATGATGATTCAGGGTGAAGCTGCCATCGCCGTCATGTGGTCTGGTGATGCTCAGTATGCCATCTCCCTGAATTCTGATCTGGCCTACGTCATCCCCAAGGAAGGCAGCAACTCCTGGGTGGACTCCATGGTCATTCCCAAGTCTGCCGCCAACAAGGAAAACGCAGAGAAGTTCATCAATTTCCTCTGCCGCCCCGACATCGCCCAGAAAAATTGCGAGTACATCATGTATTCTTCCCCCAATTCTGCCGCCATCGAGCTCATGGGCGAAGCGTACACCTCCAATCCCGTCATGAATCCTTCCGATGAGGACGTTGCCCGTTGCGAAACCGTGCACGACCTGGACGAAGGCTATCTGGCCATTTACAATGCCCTTTGGAACGACGTGAAGAACGCCAAGTAACCTATTTAAGGAGGATAGTAAAATGAAGAAGATCCTTGCGCTCATGCTTGTGCTGACCCTGTTCCTCCCTGTCTGCGCGCAGGCCGAAGAAGTCGTGAACGTCTTCAACTGGGCGGATTACATTGATGAAGATGTCATCAAGCAGTTTGAAGAAGAAACTGGCATCAAGGTCAACTACATGACCTTCACCACCAACGAAGACATGATGGTGCAGGTGGAGGCTTCCCCCAACGCCTTTGACGTGTGCTTCCCCTCCGAATACATCGTGGAGCGGATGCTTGAAGAGGATTTGCTGGCAGAAATCAACTACGACAACATCCCCAATGCCAAATATCTGCTGGAGAATCTCCGCAATCCTTCCTACGATGCTGACAACGCCCATTCCCTGCCCTACATGTGGGGCACAGTGGGCATCCTGTACAACACCACCATGGTGGATGACGCAGTGGACTCCTGGGGCATCCTCTGGGATCAGAAATACGCCAACAACGTGTTCATGCTGGATTCCATTCGTGACTCCATGGGCATCACCCTGCGCTACCTGGGCTATTCCATGAACACCCGCGACATTCTGGCACTGGAATCTGCCAAGGAAAAGCTCATTGAGCAGAAGCAGTCTGGCATGGTCAAGGCCTATCAGGTGGATGAGACCAAGGATAAGATGGTGCAGGGCGAAGCCGCGCTGGCCGTGGTATGGTCTGGTGACGCTGAGTACGCCATTGAGCTGAATTCCGACCTGGCGTATGCCATTCCGAAGGAAGGCAGCAACGTGTGGGTTGACTGCATGGTCATCCCCAAGGAAGCCAAGAACAAGGAAAACGCAGAGAAGTTCATTGACTTCCTCTGCCGCCCCGACATCGCCCAGAAGAACTGCGAAGTCATCGGTTACTCTTCCCCCAACAGCGGCGCCATTGAGCTGATGGGCGAAGAATACACGTCCAACACGGTCATGAATCCTTCCGAGGAAGAGCTCGCCGGTTGCGAGTACTTCAATGATATTTCCAGTGATTACCTGGCAGTCTACAACGCCCTGTGGGCCGAGGTCAAG
The DNA here is from genome assembly GCA_963618735.1 of bacterium. Classification (GTDB taxonomy): domain Bacteria; phylum Bacillota; class Clostridia; order Christensenellales; family Aristaeellaceae; genus CAKUFA01. Next base: position 118,002 of record CAVEUM010000002.1, read on the forward strand.
AGCGCACGGTAAGGTTCTGCTGATTTGCGGGAGGGCGGCTTTTGTGTCAAAAGCCCCCTCCCGCACCCTCCCCGAAAACCATTAAAGGGACGATGCTTATCATTGATGCGTCGTTCCTTTTGTTGCACAATAAGAACTTCAT
>CAVEUM010000003.1:0-106382 GCA_963618735.1 bacterium
TTCAGCCAATTCGAGCTCCTTACGGAGCTTTTGTATCTCCCCCGTCTATTTGCCCTGCTCCATCTGTACTGCATCAGTTCGAAATTCTGCCACTCTCTAGGCATCACAGTACTGCTCTTTTGCGAAAATGGCAGCATGCTGCATTTGCGCTGTCGCTATGGCATTCCTGCGGAAAAGTGACCCACCATCATTTTCTGTTCATGCTTCCATGGAGCCATCTTTCATCCGTTTCCTTCTTCTGCCTTCTTATCATGAAATACAATTTCATTGACAACGAAGAAAACCGCCATGGATACGCCGCCGTTCAGTACGGTGGTGCCTATATTATACAGCCATGGGGCAACGAAATGTCCCGCAACTGCCGTCCAAATACAATTGATCGAATTCACCACACACGTCACGACACAAAAAGCCAACAGATACCACAGCCCCTGACGCATCAGGTTGCCCTTTGAGCGAAAAACCCAGTTTCGCTGAATGAAGAAATTGATAATCTCTCCGATAAGCATGGCCACCATATAGGCGGTAAAATAGGCAACACCGCCCTGCTCTTTTGCGTACCCAATAATATACCACTTGAAGTCAATTCCAAAAAGAGACAGGCTGATACCCGGGAAGCCAAAATCATAGCTTCCCAGAAATGCGAAAGCGGCTGGTAAAAAGGTCAGGAGCATGTATTTGAACACCGTAACAGCGTTGCAAACCAAAACATACAATCCGCCTTCCCGAATCCATCGTGCAGCTTTCGGGTGCTTTTCAGAAAATCTGCTCCACAAGCTGTTTCGATTTAGTTTCTCCATTTTGTTTTCTCCCCTCCTCGTTAGCAGTATATTTTGAATCGATGGAAATTGACGCTTCCCGTTCCGCAATATCGGAAATACAGAGGCATCACGCCTGATTGCGGACAAAAGTTTTCAGTGAATGTCATTTTCTGCCCTTTTAGTTCCACAGGGATGTCACCCGCAAGTTCAGAGAAATCCATGGTGTTGGAAATTTCAAAGTGCCCGCTTCCATTTCCGCTGACCGTCAGGCTGATTTTTGAGTTTTTTTGAAAATTGAAATACTTAAATCCAGCCACAGAACCATCCTGCATGTTCGCAATGTACTGGTCGCCGTGCGCCGTTCTGTCGCGGCCTGTCTGCGTGAAATAGGGATGATCCTTCTTGCAGAATTTCCCGTCATATCTTGCGACGCCGTTTTTGCTCCACAGGTTGCAGGCAATTCGAGCCTCGTATTCACCGATTCCTGACAGCGGGCCTCCATTCAATCCGCAGCTGGTAACCTCGGATTGCAAGAAAACGCCGGGAGCTGGATGCCTGAGTTTTTCAGCGCACGCCTGACGGCTATAGGAATGCTGATTCGTCTGGCGATGATAGAATATATACCAGTCCTGCCCGATATTCAAAAGCCCGCCATGGGTATTTCCCAAGTAATTTACGGCATTTTTCTCCTCTGTGTTTCCATGAAGGAACATATCACCCAGGTCTACCAAGGTTCCTCCAAAGGTAAAATCTCGATCAGGGTAATGGCTCACTGCATAGCACAATTCATGATTGTGCCTGGAGGAGTAGACAAAGATATATTGATCCCCTTCTTTACGGATCGAGCTTGCCTCAAAAAACTCATGATCCGGGAAGCTTCCTTCGCCTTGTTTCGGGAACAAGAGCTTTGGTTCTTCGCGAATGGTCACCATATCTGATTCCAATCGAACAACCACGCCGCCATCATTTTTCAATTTTGTGAAGCCGGTCGCCACCGATGGAACAGGGGTATAAAACCCAGAATACAGGTAGACGCTTGCATCTGTATCAACCAGCACAGCAGGGTCAAAGGGAAACTGATCGTTCTTCCTTCGTCCCCAAATGGTGCCATCAGGATAATGGACATGCCCGTAAAATTGGAAAGGCCCTGCCGGGCTGTCACTGACAGCCACACCGATGATGCCCATAAAATCAAAGGCATAATACAGATAATATCGTCCATCCATTCCCTGTGCCACGTCCGGCGCGAAAAGGAGACGCAGTCCCAGTTTATTCTTCGGGTCCTGCTTCTTTCGATAAATGACCCCCTCATATCGCCATTGCTTCAAGTTGTCAACAGGGGCAGACCAGCATACGTAGTCTCCTACGCAAAAAATTCGTGCTCCAAAATGGTCATGGGAGCCGTATACATACACGCGATCGCCGAAAATGTGGGGTTCTCCATCGGGAACATATTCCCAGGATGGAAGGTATGGATTAAAAGCCTGCATTTCAGTCTCTCCTGTCTGTTTTATATTTCTGTGACAAGCACTATGACAGCGCCTCTCAGTTTTCCTTTTCCAGGGCACATTTTATATCCGCAATGAGCTGTTCTGTGCGGAAAGTGACCCCTAAATCATTGAGATGATAGTCCGTATCGTAAAAATACCTTCCGGGATAAATATAGTCCGTCACCTCCGAGATCACAGGGATGTGATAGGGATCAAGCAATTCCCTGAGTTTTTCCTGAAAAAGGGCACCGGTTGCTCGAAGTTCTTCATTGCCCTTTTCACCTTCATTCATAGGTGCCCATGAGAAGAATACGCTGACCCCACGCTGCTGCAGCTGGTCATAAACATTCAACAGATTTGCGATGTTTTCCTCCGTCAGCAGCTGAACGTCAAAGCCCCAGCCTTCCGAGTAGAAAATATCCCGTCGTGTTTCCGTGCTTTCATCATAGGGACGTGCCACAACGTAATCACCGTAATTGTTGAACATCGGGTTGTAATCAGCGTAGGTGCATTCGTCTGACCGCTGTCGGAACGTCGCATATGCTGTATACGCCTCCATCATGTGCGCATTATTTGAAAAATCCGCCAGTGCAAGCAAGTCGTAGTTGCCCTCCGCCATGCAGTACACACGACTGTCCACCATCCGAAAAACGAAGAACTGATGCGCATTCTTTTGCTCCGGGGCATGAACAAAAACATCTCCATCGCTCAGATAAGGCATCATGCATTGCACCTGAAACAGCGCATCAAACTCACCATTCAACCCGGCATCCACAATCACATAATCCTCAAAAGCCTCCGCCGCCATCCGACTGTCAAAGCCGTAGCACATAGAGCAGCCGGAGAAGAAAACCATCTTTTTCCTGTCCTGATTAAGGATCAGCAGGTCGATATTGTCGGCAAACCGCACATTATAATTTTCCTTTTGCAATCGCGGCGCCACGGCAGCATTGAGATGAATCGTGGCAATCGCATTGGGGAATGCGTTGCTTCCAAACACTTGAAGGCTGTCGAAAAAGTAAATCTCACGGAATGAAGAATGCAGGAAAGCATTATCTTCCACAGCCTCTATGGTGGATGGCAGTACAAGGACTGACGACGTAAGCGACCCGCAGCGCATCGATGTTGTAAAGGAGCTGGCAATGCGTGTTACACGCACCCCGTTGATTTTACCGGGGATCACCAGCATGTCCGCATTTCCGCTTCCCCGATATCCAGTCAGCACCAGCGTGCCATCCTGCCGTCTGGTGATGAAGTGGCTGGCGTCCTCCCACTCGACCCACTTGCCATAGAGCGTCAGGCATTCGTTCGCCGAGACGGTCACACGGCTGCCCAAGCCAATGTCTTCTCCCGACCCATCCGCACATGTATTCCAGCACAGCAGGGTATAGCCATCCCGCTCCAGGCTGTTGCCATTCCACGTGTTGGGACGCAAATGGTACGACAGGGTATACTGCTCCGTTTTTTCCCTTGCAGTTCCATCATTGCAGACATACCGAATGGCGCAGGTAAATGCAGGGTTTGTGTTGGCCTCCTGCGCCTCGGTGCCAGCGGTCACCGTCACGCGGCCGGGACGGGTAACATGGTGCAGGGTCAGCGTATACAGTCCATCCTGCCCGCTCACCTCGTAGTCCTCGTAATTGCATGAAGTAATCGTATACCCATCGCGCATGGTCAGGCAAAAGCTGACGTCGCCTCCCACAGGAACGCTTTGGCTTGGTTCATCCACGCTGAACAGCAGGCTGTCTACCATGGTGACTCTTACCGTTTCTTCCTCCGCAACGCTGCCCACAGGGCACACAAGCAGCAAGCACAGGCAGAGGACGATCTTAATAACCCACGATTTTCTGCTCATAATACCCCCATGAATAGTCGTTGACAAAAGTATTCACACAGGTCTTCTGAATGTAGATTTTCGCATTCGTTCCATCCAGCAGCCTGTATCCAACAGAAAGATCGGACGGTTTTTCATGAGTCAGAATCACCTTTTTCAGCGCCTTGCATCCCTTAAAGCCGGAATTGGGTATGCTGGTGATGTTGGCTTGAATCGTAATTTCTGTGATCGTTGTGTTTCCCACGAACACATCAGGCAGATAGCGCTTCACATACAGCCCGTTCACCTGATACGGGATCGTCAGGCTGGTGCTTTCTTTTCCCTTCTCTGTCAGGCCATCGATGATGTAGTAGTTGCCGTCCTTGATGTATGTGAAGCAGTCAGCGCAGGTGTTATCCCCTTCGCCCACAATGCTTTCATCCGGCTTGACAGGCTTTTCCGGCAGAACAATTTCCGTCTTGCTGGTATTCCCCAGTTGATTTTTTATATTCTCGACGAGATTCACCGTATAGTGAATCATCCCCGTTGCATTCAAATGGAAGTTGGTATCAAAGAAAAATTCCTTTTCCATGATACAGTTTTCAATGTCATTCATAATCGGAAAATCAAAGCTGTCCCGAACGAAATCATAGAAGACGCAAAGGCTTTCCGAATCCGCTGCAATGAGTGCGGCTTCATTAACAGGCGGAAAAGCGTAATACACCTGAATGTCACGCCCCTGTAAATCTGCCGCGCAGGTATTAACATAGGCAATGAAATCATCGCTGAACAGTGCAGGTGTTAAGTCAATGAAATTGTTTTCGTCCACGCCATCAGGCATCATATTATATTCACGGTCAGCCGTCGTCAGATCGCCATGTGCATCAAAGGACGCACGGGCGTAAATGCCGCTTGGCGATGCCGCTTCTCCTGCACGATAGCGGCGCAGCTTTTCCGCCACAAATGACGGGAAGGATCCAAGCAAGCTCCATTGCTCCTCTGCTGAAAGGTGCCGGAAGAGCTGCATGTCGCCTTCCAGCGCATACCATGCGTCCTGCGCGGAAAAGGCCTGTGAAAGCGTGTATTCTGTTAGCTCAGGCACAAGGATGACGATGTCCCCAGGTTGCAAGTAATCCCCGGACAATTCAAGCATCATCTTGGTTCCCAGCAGACCATACAGGCCAAAGTTGCAAACCTCATAGTCTTCGCCGCCATCTTGCAGCAGCTTCTCGAACAGTGCCGAGTCTACGCCAAAGGAAACAGCCGAATTGCCAACAATGACAATTTTCTTTCCGTCCGTTTCCGCCAGTCGCTGTACCATCGCAGGCAGCTGCGCGTAATAGGTTTCACTGTATTGATCCGGCAGTGATGCTTCCACCGCGAGGAAAATCAAACAGGGGATTATGACAAGCAAAAAACCTGCTGCAACGCGAAGAACGACTCCTGCCCTTTTGCTCATGGTTTTCATCATCATAATCCCCTGCTTTATGCGTTCTTTCTATCCCTTCGAATGAAAAATCCGCATGATTCCGTTAGATAGTGCACTTTTTCTTCTTGTAGCTCTTCACAACGCTCGTGACCCACAGTGCCGTAAACATTACCGTCAGCAGTGCAGCAACAGCCTCCGCACCGATCAGTGCGTTACGCCACCACCATGAGCTTGCGCCCACCATGTCATCAGGCGAAATGTTGTTCATGGTCGCGCTGTAATTGCAGATGGTGTACAGAATCTTGTGGCACGACTCGCGCATTGCCTGACAGAAGGTTGCACTGTCCGCGAATGTGCTCAGCGTTGTCTCATCACCGCTGCCCAGGTACACGTTTGTTCCGTTGGGAATACCATCCTGGAAGGTCATGTAATCTCCGGCAGGGCCAGCGGCCATATCGGTGATGCAGAAGCCATTGAAGCCCCATTCGTTGCTCATGATGTTCATCAGCCCACTGTATGCGCCAACCCATGTCGTACCCGCGCGGTTAAAGCTATTCATCACGCTCGCCCCGTTGCCGTAATCGGGCGAAAGTGCATACTCAAATGCACGGAGCATGATCTCACGCGCTTCCTGCTCGTTCAGCCAAACGCTGATGCCTGCGCGCTGGTCTTCCTCGTCATTGAATACGAAATGCTTTACCGTTGCCACAACGCCCTGGGACTGCATTCCGCGCAGTTCGCTTGCAGCCATCATGCCCGTCAGGAAGGCATCCTCAGAGAAGTACTCATGACTTCTGCCGCCAAAGGCGATGCGGTGAATATTGACACCGGGAGCATAGAGACTCTGTTTGCCGTTTGCCAGGCTTTCTTCTGCAAAGATTTCACCGAGCTTCTCAACCAGGCTGTCGTTGTAGGTTGCTGCCCAGATGCCTTCACTCGGGAAGGAAAGTCCGCCCATGGATGTTCCGACGCCCGTCGGGCCATCGGTAGCATTGGTTGCAGGCAGACCGACAGAGGTGGTTACAACAGTCTGATAATAGCCGCAGGTAATCAGATAAGACTGATCACCAAAGCTCATTTGATTCAGCAGCCTGTCCCAAGCACTGTCATTGTAATCCAAGCCGCGGAGCATCGACAGCTGCATACCGTTGTCCTCACTGTAGACAGGCATTTCCGCATCACTGCGCTCCTCAATGGGCTTATTGCTCTGCAGGCCATCGTAAACTTCTGCAGCATTGATGACGATGGTTTCATGGGGCATGGTTCCCTGCCAGTCACTGCGGCTGACATAAGTCACCACTTCCCGACCGAGATACTTGTTCGGGTCAGCATCATCAAGCACGTTGGTAATTTCTGCGTATTCGCCATCCGCATTCTTGTGGGTGGAAACAGCCTTTTTGAGTCCTGCGTCTTTGGTGGAAATGGCGAAGGTTTCGCCGCTGTGGGTAAAGGTTACCTTGCCTGCCAGCGCCGCATTGCCTCTTCCCACCATCTTGGTGCTTTCAACCGCCGCATTCTGCTCATTTTTACTCTGGAAGGCCAGGATATTATTGACCGCATCATGTGCACCATTGCCGACGGCGAAGTAGTAATCTCCGTCATCAACAATATAGGTCTTCGCATTTTCAGCGTCATAACTTCTGAACTCTTCCTTGGAAACATTGATCACAACACGCTGGCTTTGGCCCGGGGCAAGTGCTTCCGTCTTTGCGTAGCCAACAAGCTCAACGGCTGCCTTTTCAACGCCATTGGTAATGTCGTACTCAGTGTAAGGTTTCTGCAGGAAGACCTCCACAACCTCCTTGCCCGTATAGGTATCCCCTGCGTTGGTAACCGTCACAGACACATCGTAGCCGCTGCCGTCCTCTGTTTGTTCCACTGTAAAATCCGACATGGTAAACTTGGTGTAGGACAGGCCATAGCCAAACGAGAATGCCACATCCGCATCGTAGTCATAGTCCCCCGTATTTTCACGCCCAATGACGCTGTCATAATACCGGGTTTCAAAGTAACGATAGCCGACATAGATTCCTTCTGAATAGACGCCATAGTACATGTTGGATTCTTTCAGACCCGCTTCCTGATAGCCCTCATAGGTCTGTGCAAAGCGCTTTGCGGTCTTTTTGCCAACGTTATTGTAGATGAGCTGCATGCCGGCAGGAGAAGCGAAGTTGTCCTTCGCCAGGGTATCCGTCAGTTTGCCGGAAGGAACATATTGTCCAACCAATGCCCCTGCAACGGCACTGATGCCGGCAGAGCCAACGTTGCCCACCCACAGACAGGCGTCTACATCAATATCATAGGTATTGCCGTCGGCCGTTGTCAATCCATCGAGGAAGTCCATCTGGATGGTTGCGGAAGTATTCAAAATCACAATGATTTTGTTTACTTTTCCCTGCTTCTTGAGCTGTGTCAGGCCGTCCAGCACAGACAGCTCATTCTCGCTCAGCGACAGGTAGCTGCCATCATGACCATCACTTCGATTGGAGGGCATGTCGCTGCCCTCGCCTGCCGTGCGGGAAACAACCGCAATCGCCGTTGTTCCTTCAATGGAAGCCTTGACGCTGTCGCTCATTGCGCTGAAAGGCGCATCGTTAATGAGTTTCGCATCACGCATGGTGACGCCCGCATAGTAATTCCACGTATCCTCATTGACGACCAGTCCGACATTTTCCAGTGCTTCCTTCAAGGGTGTGTAATTAGCCGTTGACGCGCCGCCCGAACCGGAAGTGGAGTAGTTGAAGTGATAAGAGCCAGACAGCACGGTGCTGACCTTCTCGCCTTTGCTTAGCGGCAGCGCATTGTTCTTATTGCGCAGCAGCACCATGCCTTCGCTTTCTACTTCTTCAGCCACCGCATTGAATCGCTGTGTCAGGTCGTCATAGTCGCCTGTGTACTCGCCCTTCTGATAGACTCCGCCGTAATAGTCATAGGCTTCATCATCCGAGTAAGTAATTTCTGCTGTTTGGATGCCAAGCATCGAATTGATGGTGCCCTGCTGGCTCATGGCAATCTCATAGCCGCCACTGACGACCACAAGCACCGCCGACATCAGCAGAGCGAGTCCTCCCCAGCGTTTTCGGCTCCAAAGTTTGCTCATGCTTTCACCTCCGCTTTTTCTGCCCGCGGATGCCGACCATCCAGCAGTGTACCGACCAAAGCAAGCAACGTTCCTGCCAGCAGGCAGCCTGCCGTTGCTACGAAGGAAGGAATCAGGGGACTGTACTGCTCCACATCAATTGCTACGAACACGGCGCCGAGGAACATGATCTGCGTCAGAATATACTGCATAATCGCGTATAGCAGAAGCAGAAAGGAAACCGCGCGGACAGGCTTAACCAATTCCCCTGCAAAATGCAGCGGCAGCAAATCCACGACCATACTCAGCACCGCAAAGCCAATGGCCATACCGCAGCACAGGTAGAACTTGCTGTTGTAATCAGTGGCGTAAATATTAACACCGTACTTTGCATACAGCACCATGGCCGCCGCTGACAGAATGATCACCGGCAGCATCAGAAAGTATCCTGCTCCGCGGGAAGCAAAATACTTTTTCAGGCTTTTCATTGGTTCTCATACTCCTTCATGGTCAGCACAGAGGTGGAAGTCAGGTAGATGCAGTCCACCACGGGGGCGTATGCACGGACAGTTCCGTCTGTACGGCTGCTGTCATTGTTGACATAGATGCGGATGACGTTATCGCCTTCCTGAATATCAATATTGTTGATGAAACATGTCGTGAAGTAATCCTCGCAGTCGCCGCCGCCCATGTCCTGTGCGTTATCGGGACGCTCGATGGTGATGTCGCTGTAAGAGATTGCTTCACCATTGACAAGAATTTCAATCTTAGATGCATTTTCATTGGCGGACATGTACAGGGTACGGAAACGGGCGCTCAGGCGCATGCTCAGTGCCACGCCGCTTTCCGCTTTGTCCGAGGTAAATTCAAAGTCCAGATAGGCACCCTTATAGTCCAGGCCGGCAATATACTGACCGCCGCTTGCCTTGAGTGAGGAGGCAATCATTGCCGTACCGTTCGCAGAGCCAGACAGCGCCACGCCGACCTTCAGTCCGCCTTCCGTTACCGTATCGTAGACCCAGTTTTCTTCACAATCGTAATCCAAACCCGTCAGCTGCGTTTTTTCAGCCTCGAAGGTGTACTTCGTGCTCCACTTGGCGTACACATTTACATTTTCCGTATACTTTGCCAGGCGATTGTACTCTTCACCGTTTTCAAGATACCATCCGCTGAAGCTGTATCCCTCACGTTCAGGCTCGGAGACTTTGGAGATGTTCTTGCCGTACTCAAAGTCCATCGTCGTCACAACATCGCCTGCGTCGTTCACAACACCGCTGTTATCGTAGTCATAGTTCCAGTAAAAGGTTGCCTGTCCTCCTTCTGCAAAAGCACAAGAGCCAAACAACAATGTGCAGAAAAGCATGCTGCTAAGAAACCGCTTCATACAACAATCTCCTTTTTGAAAAGGTTTCCCCGGTAACAGATAACCTATTGCCGGGGAAACCCCTTATTGTTTTTCAGGCTTTCGTATGGCCTCATTTCCAAATGCGACTAATGCAAATCGTTGCTTATGGTGCACGATACACGGCACCGGCAAATGGCCTAGAAGAATTCGGAAACTCTTTTAGTTTGCAGCAGGAACGTTGCCGTTCTCATCTGCAACGCACATGGTCACATCGATGCTTGTCGTCGTTTCGGACACTTCGGTCTTGCCCTTCATGTTGGTGCTTTCCTTCGTGGCATAGAGCTGCACGGTAAAGGTGTAAGTACCGGCAGTGGTGGGCGTGCCTTCCAGGGTGCCTTCCTCGTCCATCGTCACGCCATCAGGCAGTGCACCATCGATGATCGAATAGGTCAGGGAGTCGTAAGCATCCTTGGTGATGACATAGGAAGTGAGCTCTGCGACAAACTCATTGCCAACCTGTGCGGCTGCAAAATCGTCGCTGCCTTCCTTGGCCACAATAGCGGGATCCACCGTAATCGTGTTCACAACATCCTTGCTGATCCAGCCGTCAATCAGGCAATTCACCGCAATGGTAAATGTACCGGTTTCATTGGCCGTGCCGCTGATTGCGCCGGAATTGCTGTTAAAGGTCAATCCTGCCGGGAGAGATCCGTCCACGATGGTGTACACAACAGTCGAGCCGTTGTTCAGTGCTGCGTCAATCGCAACGCTTCCGTTGAAGCTGACGCTCTGTGTAGCGGTCAGCTGCTCACCGTTCAGGTCCAGATCCCAGTAACCATTCAGGAATGCGGCAGAGTTTGCTTCTGCATAGAAGATGGACTTTGCCACCTGGCGTACCCAGTACCACTGGGTGTAGCAAATCTTGTAGACGGTGCTGCCTTCTTCAGCGCCATGCTGAGCAAGGTACACACCTTCGACCTCTGCTACAGTGCCATCAGGCAGCTGCTCGCCCGCCTTATAGAAGCCGCCGGTCACCGTGCTGCCGGTTTCAGGGTTGGTCTGACCGGAAAGGTACTCCATGCTGGTTGTGGTCAGAATCGTCTGGTTACCTGCGCGAACCATAGCATCAGGAGAGGTCTTGCTGTCCCAGCCAATCCAGCCGTCAGTGGTGAAGGGTGCGTTGCAGCCCCATTCCTGCTGATACAGCTTGACACCCAGGTTGTAGTTGGACGTGTTGCACAGGCCGGCCAGACGTGCATAGCCCGTCATGCCAGCATTGGAGCCGCCCTCCTGGAAGCCCAGCTGGAAGCAGCGGGAGTACACTTCACGGATCGCCTGTTCATCGCACCATGCGAAATGAACGCCGCGGTCGGTTTCCTGGTCATTCATGAAGCAGTGCTTGAGGTAGCACACAATGCCCTTTTCCTTTGCACCGCTGACAACGGCCGCGCAGATTTTGCCGCCCTGCAGACCGTCAGAGGAGAAATACTCGTTGTTACGACCGGAGAAGGGAGAACGATGATGGTCAGCACCCGGTCCAAGCCACTCAGTGTTGCCCTTGAGCAGGATCAGGTTGCCCATGATCACGCCCTCTTTGTATGCGAGGTCGGGATTCCATGTAGCTGCCATGATATCCGCAGAGGTCCACTGATGGGTCGATTCGTAGTTCGTCGGGCTGTCTGCAGCGGTGGTAGACGGCTTTTCCGTGGAAGCCATGGACGCACTGCCCCAGCCATTGTAGGTCATCATCATTGCCAGCTCATCGAAGGTCAGCTGGTTCAGGAATTCATCCCACTTCGGATCATCGTATGCCACGCCAATCATGTCCTTGAGCAGAATGGCGTTATCGGAAGAAGCGTACATCCATGCCAGCTGGTTGCCGTTTTCGTCCTGCTTGCTGATGAGCTGATCCGTGTTGCTGCCCGTTACGGGATGCTCGCCGTATTCGCCCTTGGCCTGCGTCCAGTTTTCGGGAACAGAGGTCTTGGACCAGGCATAGCCCTTTTCGTCGTCTACTTCAAAGTAATCCTGATAGCGAGCGGTGTTGTCGCGCGCGCCGGTCTGCGTGCTGGATACATTGTAGTTATCCCAATAGGAGATTGCATTCAGCACATTGTTGTAGAAGGTCAGGTCAGATGCTGTGGGAGCCACAGGGAAGGACAGGTCGAAACCATTGACGACCACGCCCAGCGGATTGATAGGCACCATCTCGCCGCTGTAATTGCGGGTTGCAAACACAAGCTCGTCCTTATCTGCACCCTGATAGGTCAGCTCGGTAGCAGACTTGTTTTCCGCACTGATGGCACTGTTGCGAGTCAGCACGGTCATGCCGGAGCCGTCCTTCATCATTTCATCAGAACGGACGTTACCGTAGTTGATGTCGCCCAGCTCAGTTTCCGCATTGTAGCCATCACCATTGTTGTTCAGGCCAGAGGTGAACAAAGCAGAGAGCTGACCGCCGGAGAAGTCATCCTGCTCCGTAGCAATCGTCTGTGCCACGGTGAACTTCACTTCGTCATAAGCGTCATCTTCTGCCGTGACATCGGTAGACAGGTCAAAGTGGCTGCTTTCCATCAGGCGCAGGGTGTATTCGCCTGCTTCAAGGATGTAAGCACCGCGAGTCTCGCCATCGCTCTGCAGCTGATAGGAATACCAGCTGGCCATGTCCTGCACATTGATTGCGACAACAACCGTCTCGCTCTCGCCGGGCTGAATGACATCCGTCTTGGCATAGCCGACCAGCGACACAGCCGCATGCTCCGTCAGGCTCTGGTTGCTGTAATCATTGTAGGTCACATATGCCTGAACGGTCTTCTTGCCTTCCATCTTGCCCGTATTGGTCACCGTTACAGGCACATAGATGGTTTCGACATCTGCAGCCTTTTCTGCTGTGGAGGCAAAAGCTGCGGTATCCGTCAAGGGCGTTGTGCAGGCTTCATCGGTAAAGATACCGCCCTGCTTGAAGGTGAAGCTGGTATAGTTCAAACCGTAGCCAAAGGGATACGCCACATAGCGATCAAACCATGCCTGCGCGATGTCCGTGCCTGTGTATTCAACACCGCGAATGGTGGCTGTCGTATTCGGGTTTTCCTGCAGGTAGTTGTACAAATCGGTATAGTAGGTCTCGTAGAAGCGATACCCGTTGTAAATACCTTCTTCGTAGTCAACACCGTGGTAGCCTTCGCCATCGGAGATGTACTGAGATCCGGTTGCGCCGCCCAGGCCATCTTCATCCAGATAGGTGTTAGAGCCAGCGCCGCCGGTCTGTCCGCCAGTCTGAGAGTTATCGCCGAAGTTGTACCAGGTAGGATCTGCGGTAAAGTCAGAATACCACTCGTCAACCAGTGCACCGGAAGGAGAAATCTGGCCGTTGAGCAGCTTCGCCACACCGTTGAGGCCGCCTGCGCCGGGACGGCCGATGCTCATGATGGCGTCAATGTTCTCATCATTCTTCAGCTCGTCCGTCTCAATGTAGTTCGAGGTGTTCAAGAGAACGATCACTGTGTCGAAGTTTGCTTCAACCAGTCGGAGCAGTTCGCGCTCGCTCTCCGTCAGCATCAGGTAATGCTTGTAGGTATTACCTTCCTCATCGGTGTACAGTGCCACATGCGTGTCGGTGTCATTTTCACCCAGCATGTTAACGCCAGCCTTCTCGGATACCACGCGCTTGGCGTCACTGCCCTCAGCGCCGGTACGGGAGAACACCACAACAGCTGCATCGTTGTAAACCTTGAACGAGTTTACAACCTGCGCATTGAAGGTGGTATCCTCATTACCGATGTTGCTGTTGCCGCTGCCGACAGAGCTGTTGTTGCCTGCCACAGCGTAGTTGGCCTGGTAGTAGCTGCGCAGTGTAGGGTTCACGTTGAAGCCCGCATCCGCCAGCGCGCCAGAGAGGGTAACATCCACATTGTCTGAAGCACCGTTGCCCTCCATGCCCTGTTCCGTTACGCCGAACACGCTGATCCACGCATTACCGGCCAGCGGCAGAGCATTGTTTTCATTCTTCAGAAGGGTAGAACCTTCGGCAGCAATTTCTGCTGTCAGAGTTTCAGCAGCCTTCTGGGCTTCTGCCATGCTGTTGTAGTCCGTGGTGTACACGGGCGTGTCAGCAGTTCCTTCCGCAAACGCGGGAAGGGTTGTGGTTACTGCCATAACAGCCGCCACGACTAGGGATAGTTTCCGCATTGGTCTTCCTCCTTTTTGTTTGTCTGCACATATTTTTTCTGTGCGTTTAGGTATATTATGCCGAATATCATTTCCGTTTGCGAAGCCATTGCAAGTTATGTCACCTTTATAGCATAATTTGCTTAATCGTGATGCGCAGAGGTGTCCTGCGTCTCTGCTGCAAGGCTCATAAGACGATATGCTGCGAGGCACCTATCCCTTGTAAAATGAAAAACGAATTTCGTTCCGGTAGTTCTATCCTGCCCGTTTTTATGCTATAATCGCTGTAGCAGGAGCGTGAAAGGAGTATCCCGTATGATCAACATTGCAATCGTTGAGGACGAGGACTATTTTGCGTCCATCATTACCAAATATCTGGAGCAGTATGCGCAGGAACGTTGTGAAGAGATCCATCATGTGCGCTTTTCGGATGGATATGCGATTGCTGATGGCTATAAGGGCGGCTATGACATCATCCTGATGGACATTGAGATGGGTCTCATGAACGGGATGGAAGCCGCCGAGGCGATTCGCAAGGTTGATGATGAGGTGACCATCATTTTCATCACCAACATGGCACAATACGCCATCAAAGGTTATGCTGTGCATGCACTGGACTATGTGCTCAAGCCCGTGAGTTATCCGGCTTTTGCTGAGAGCCTGAAAAAGGCCATCAGCAGAATTGATGGAAGAAAAAAACGATTCATTACCATCAATAACCGTGAGGGCATGGTCAAGCTGTTTGCTTCGGATATAACTTTTGTGGAAAGTCACGGACATCGGCTCACCTTCCACACGCAGGACCATGCCTACGAGAGTACCGCTTACACAATGAAAGAAACAGAAACAAAGCTGCAGGATTGCGGCTTTCTTCGCTCATCCAGCGGAGTGCTTGTCAACCTAAACAGGGTAACAGGTGTAAAGAACGGATACGTGGAGGTAGGCGGTCAGTCTCTTCCCATCAGCAGAAGCCGAAAAAATGAGTTTATGGCAGAGCTTGTCAGAAAAATGGTGGAGTAAATGGAACAGATACTGGATATTCCGAAGATCTATACATCGAACGCCGAGTTTATGGCGGTATTAACCGCTGTTCTCGTTTACAGAAGATTCTTGCCGAAAAAGCGCCTGCAATACCTGCTGGTTCTGGCAGAATTGGGCGCATGCTATGGTCTCATTCGTGGTTTTCAGCTGATTTGCCAGAATTACGGCGGTGTCATATGGATGGCTGCCATGACGTGCGCTGCACTGACAATGGTTGTGACCATCAAAATGGTGCTGAACCTGAGATGGTGTGTTGCCTTTTATATAGCTGCACGAACGTTCATGTGGGCAGAGTTGGCGGCATCTTTTTCGTGGCAGCTATGGCATTTTTATACCTTTGGCAAGAATAATGTAGAAACTGCAGACGCTGGCATGATCTTCGCACTTGTCACCTATGCCATCATCCTTGCATTCTACTTCTTTTCGGAAAGCAGACAGCTTCCCAAAGAAAAGAATGATTTGAAGATCAACGTTTCCCATAGCAATGTGGCATTTGCATGGACCATTACGCTGCTTCTGTTCGTGCTGTCCAATCTGAGCTTCCTGCTGCAGGATAATCCTTTTTCAGGCACTTCCGCCACTGACATTTTCTATATTCGCTCACTGTCTGATATGATTGGCGTGGTGATGGGGCAGATGTTCCATCTGCAAAAATGTGATACGGAGCGGCGTGAGGAAAACGTCGCGTTCCAAACGATCCTGCGGAATCAATACATCCAGTTCCGTGAATCCAAAGACAACATCGAGATGATTAACCGCAAGTATCACGATCTGAAGCATCAGCTGCAAATTCTGCGTGAAAGCAACAGCGATGAGGAACGCGCCAGTTACATTGACGAAATTCAGCAGGGAATTGAGCGCTACGAAACTGAAAACAAGACAGGGAATAACATACTGGACACGATACTGGCATCCAAGCAGAGCCGCTGCCTGAACGAGCACATCACGATGACCGTTGTAGCAGATGGTACGCTCATCAACCGTCTTTCCGTGATGGACATCTGCACCATTTTCGGCAACGCGCTGGATAATGCGATCGAATATGAGCTGAAGATCAATGATCCGGAAAAGCGGCTGATTCATGTTACCCTGACAGAGAAAAACGGTTTCGCATGTATTCTGGTTGAAAACTATTATGAAGGTTCTGAAATCAGCAATGGTCTTCTCCCGGAAACAACCAAGCATAACAAGCAGTATCATGGTTTTGGACTGCGCAGTGTCAAATATACATGCGAGAAATACGGCGGTTATATCAATACCGGCGTTCATGACAGCTGGTTCCGATTGGAAATGATCATCCCCAAGGCCTGACCAACAATAAAAATGTGAAACAAACAAGACAGCCTGTGCAATGCATGGCTGTCTTGTTTCTTTGTATGATAAATTAAAAGGGACGAAAATGATATTTTCAGATTCATACAACCCCTTTGTCTGCGCTATGGCACGTCTCGATTGTTGGGAAGCAGAATGCTGTTGCGCAGTAGCAGAAAGGAGAACCAACCATGCAACCCGTGCACAAAAGCCTTTTTTCCTGCTTGACGGAAACAGCAGAACAATGGCCCGAAAAGCCGCTGCTGAGTGACGGAGAAAACTGGATCAGCGCAAAAGAAACGCTGGAATGTTCATTGCGTACAGCAGCTGCTCTGCAACAGGCAGGAATGCGGCATGGCGATACGGTGGCTCTTTGCAGCAAGCGCACGACAGGCACAGCATTGATGATTTTCGGACTTCGTGCCCTGGGCGCCGTTGTGCTGCTTATGGATTCACGGCAGAGCGTCAATGAAACGCTTGCACAGGCAGAAACGCGCATCCCTGTACGATTTTTGATTGAGCAGGAAAGCAGCACGGTGTTTCTCATAACCTCATGCAATCCCCCGGGCATGACCTGCCGCCTGAACCTTTTCGCATTGCCGCCTGCCTCGATCGATTTCAGCGTTCCAAATGGCGATGACCCATCGTTTATCATCTTTACATCCGGCACAACCGGAAAGAACAAGGCGGTTGTCCTTAGCGACAGCAACCTGGTAAACAATCTTCTTGACTCTGAGCCGCTTGGAGATTACAGACACGACGACCTTGCCCTTTGCGCATTGCCGCTGCATCACGTCTTTGGTCTTGTGCTTCTGGCAGGAAGTGCGGTACTTGGCTACGGCGTATGCATGCCTGCGGAAACGGATGCAGACAGCCTGCTTGCCGTGATTGAGCAGCAGCACCTCACACGCATGAATGGCGTGCCCTCTCTGTATCAGGCGCTGGCTGCAAAATGCGACACGTATGATGTTTCCTCGATGCGTTCCGGCTATGTCGGCGGCAGTCCCATGACGGGAAAACAGTATACGGATGTCGAACATAAGCTCGGCATGACGTTGATCCCTGTTTACGGTATGTCGGAGTGCATCGGCATTGCCTGTGGTTCAGCGGCGATGCCGCCAGCGTTGCGTGCACGCAGCGTCGGGCGCTTCTATTCAATGAACGTCGGAAAAATCCTCCGCGATGACGGGACAGAGGCTGCCCCCATGGAGGAAGGTGAAATCTGTGCAACCGGTGCATCGAGAATGCTGGGTTATTATGGGCAGACCATGCCGCGGGATGCGCTGCTTCACACAGGTGATATCGGCTACGTTGACAAAGATGGTTATCTCTATGTAACGGGTCGAAAAAAGAATATCATCATTCGCAATGGCAATAATCTGTCTCCGCGCAGAATCGAGGAGGCTCTGATGGCGCTTCCTAATATCCGAGAAGCGGTCGTTGTTGGCCTGCACGATGCGCAGCAGGGGGAAGTACCCGCAGCCATGCTGATTGCAGACGGCGCAATTGCTGTGCCCGAGCCTAAATTGAACAAGAACGAAGTGCCTGTATGCTATCACTATGTTGATGAAATTCCGCTGACCGTCAGCGGAAAACCAGATCTTCAGCGCATACGGGAGGTGCTGACCATATGCAGGAATGGATGATTCTGAAATCTCCAGAACTGCTGATCCTGTATGGCGGCAGTCTGCTTTGCTTTCTGGCAGCTGACAGGTGGCAACGCGGCGCATTGATGTGGATTGGCAGTATTTTGAGTGTTGCAGCAACCACCGTGCTGTTGCTTCTGGGTGGCTCGATGCGGGAGGCAGTCGTGTGGCTTTCTGCCTTGCTGCTGGTGCTGATGAAGGGAGAAGGAAGATGAATTTCAATTCAGGCGCTTTCCTGCTCTTTTTGCCGATGGTCGTTGCTGTTCACTGGCTGCTGCCGCAAAAGCTGCGCAAATACTGGCTGCTGGCTGCTTCTCTTTTCTTTTACATGTACTCCAATCCGGCGCTTGTCATCCTGCTGCTTTTGTCTGCCACGGTGGATTTTGCCTGCAGCCTTGGGATCGAAAAAAATCGCGGTCATCATGCCGCTATGAAAGCGCTGCTCACCCTCAGCGTTTGTGTAAACCTCGGAATGCTGTTCACCTTCAAGTACTTTGACTTTTTCGCGGAAACCATCAATCAGCTGTGCGCTGCGGCCTCACTTCCCTATCGTGTGCCGCAGTTGGGTCTGATTCTGCCAATCGGTATCTCTTTCTACACTTTTCAGACAATGAGCTACACCATTGATGTGTACCGCGGGAAGTTTCACGCCGAGAGGGACCCATCAACTTTTCTGCTGTACGTATCCTTCTTTCCCCAATTGGTGGCCGGACCCATCGAGACGCCTGGCGACCTGATGCCGCAGTTAAAAGCTGAACGCTCCTTCCGCTGGGATGACATTGCTGCAGGCTTTCGCTTGCTGCTTTGCGGTTTTTTTCGCAAATGTGTGGTGGCAGACCTGTGCGGAATTTATGTGAATCACGTTTTTGCAGACGTAAGCGCCGCCAATGCATTGGCGGTTTCCGGTGCCGGCGCATTATTCTGCATTCAAATGTACTGTGATTTTGCCGGATATTCTGAAATTGCAGCCGGAAGCGCTCGAATGCTTGGCGTACGACTGACCCGTAACTTTAATCGTCCTTATCTGTCGCAAAGCTACTCAGAGTTCTTTCGTCGCTGGCACATCAGCCTTAATCGCTGGTTCACGCAATACGTATACATTCCCCTGGGCGGTAATCGCTGCGGACGGATGAAAAAAATACGCAACACCGTGATTGTGTTTGCACTGTGCGGTCTTTGGCATGGTGCAAACTGGACGTATGTGCTATGGGGTCTTTATGCTGCCTTTTTCGTTTGTCTTGAAAGTGTTCTTCTGCCGCTGCTCTATCAGGCAGCAGAGAAGCATGGCGTCAATCCGGAAAATCCCCTCATCGTCCTTGGACGGCGGCTCATGATGTTTTTCATTTTTATTCCGGCAGCGCTTTTGTTCCGTGCGCAATCCCTTGAACAGATTGGTGAAATCATCACGGTGCTTACATCAACAACGCTTTCTGTGCATGCAGGGCTGGATGCCCTGGGGCTGAACGGCTTTTCACTGATTGCGCTGCTAGTGATGATCTGCACAATGAACCGTCTGCATGTTTGGAGCGATTTCGACTTGCCCGCTGCAGCCAATGCCTCTATAGCTGCGCGGCGCGATGCTGGGATGATACTGATGACGCTGGCCATCATGCTATCCTGGCTGGCACTGCTCGCCACGCAGGATGCCGCAGGGTTCGCCTACTTCCAGTTTTGACGTGTGCTGGGTGTAGTGGTTCCCTGATATGAAGCCATGTCTCGCAAATTGATCGTGATCATGGTATACCATTCACTTCAAGCTGACCGCTGACCAGTTTTTCGGAACCGCGGCACAAGGCAAAACAAAAGGCACAGCACTGTAATCATCCCGATTCAGGTGCTGTGCCCTTTTTCTGTTGTAAAGCTTTTTGCTTTCGACCTTCTTGGTCACTGGGGAGAACGTCCAGGTGGTGCGCTGCTGGCTATCCAGTGCTTTCCGTGCCTTCTTACTGAGCTTTTCGCGAGAAACGAATTTTGCCATGATGTTCACATCCTTCCGAGCATGGCGATGGGTAAGAAAAAACCTGGCAAGCGAACTTGCCAGGAGTGTGGTCGCAACAGGACTCGAACCTGTGACCCCTTCGATGTGAACGAAGTGCTCTACCAACTGAGCCATGCGACCATGCGTCTTAGGATTTTGCAATCCGTTTGACAACATGAGTTATTATAGCAGAGATGATCCTACTTGTCAACCCCTTTTTTC
The DNA here is from genome assembly GCA_963618735.1 of bacterium. Lineage (GTDB taxonomy): Bacteria > Bacillota > Clostridia > Christensenellales > Aristaeellaceae > CAKUFA01. The sequence goes on from CAVEUM010000003.1 coordinate 20,283, forward strand.
ATTTTTTCTGCATTTCTCCGTCAATTGTCAATCGCCGTGGAGAGGCGTTTCTTCCCCTCCACGGCGCATCATCATTTTTCCAGCTTTCGCATGGCTTTTCTGAACTGAACGGTAAACAGGATGGCGGTAAACGTGATGGCGAGGACATCGGCCACAGGCTCTGCCAAATAGACGCCGTTGGTTTTGTTTTCCACAAGATTTGGCAGGATGTAAATCAGCGGCAGCAGCAACACAAATTTGCGCATCACCGCCACGATGATGGAGCACACCGCGTTGCCGATGGATACGAAGGTCATCTGGCAGGCGATCTGTACGCCAAAGAGCAGCAGCACGGCGAAATAGATATGCATCGCATTTGCCGTAAAGTCAATGAGCGCCGCATCCGGCGTGAAAATGCCCGCGAAGGTCTGCGGAATCAGCTGAATCAATGCCCACAGAGCCGTCGAATAGATCGTGCAGGCAATGAGCAGCAGCTTGAACGTCTGCCTGACTCGATCAGCATTTCTGGCGCCGTAATTGTAGCTTGAAATAGGCTGTGCGCCCTGTGCAATTCCCTGCATCGGGAGCATGGCAAACTGCATAACGCTGGTCAGGATGGTCATGGCACCCACAGCCGTATCCCCGCCATAGCGCAGCAGCGAGGAATTGAAGCACACGGAAATGACGCTCTCGCTCCCCTGCATCACAAAGGCAGACAGACCCAAAGCCAGGCACGGGAGAATCAGCTTCGGCACAATGCGCAGGTTTTCCTTTTTCAGCCGCAGGGCTGTTTTCTTGCCGCTGAGGAAGGAAATGACCCAAACGCAGGAAATGGCCTGGGAAATCACCGTCGCCAGTGCGGCACCCTGCACCCCCATGCCAAAGGCGTAGATAAACAAGGGATCCAATGCGATGTTCACCACCGCGCCGATGAGCACCGTCAGCATGCCCGTTCTGGCAAAGCCCTGCGCCGTGATGAAGGCATTCATGCCCAGCGTCAGCTGCACAAAGATCGTGCCGATGGCATAGATGTTCATGTAATCCACGGCGTACTGGATGGTGTTTTCACTGGCGCCAAAGGCCAGGAGAAAATTTCGGTTTCCCAGGAGCATGGCAAGCGTCAGCAGAAGAGACAGCACAATCTGCGTGGAGAAGCAGCTCCCCAGCGTCTTCTCTGCAGAATCCATATCACCTTTTCCCATGAAAATGGACGCACGAGGCGCGCCGCCAGAGACAATCAGCGCCGCAAAGGCCGTAACGATCATAATCAGCGGCATGCACACGCCAACGCCTGTTAACGCCAGGCTGCCGTCCCCCGGCATATGGCCAATATAAATGCGATCCACAATGTTATACAGCATGTTCACCAGCTGGGCAATCACCGTAGGAACGGCCAGCTTAAACAGCAGCTTGCCTACAGGAGCTGTTCCCAGCTCTGAGCGGTTATTGGACTGCACGGTTCATCCTCCTTTATTGATCCTTCGTCATAAGATAGCGTATGCGCGAACGTTTTCATCGTAATGCACGGAAGAGAAAGTGTCAAGTCACAATGAAAAACAAATGTCAAACTGCCCTTTGATCCACAAGAAAAATCCATGCCGAATCGTTCAGCATGGACTTTCTTTCACTCTTCCCAATACACCACGGTGAAGGTTTCCACCACCATGGGCATATCTACAGAGAAGGGCGTTTGATGCTCTGCGCACCAGTGCTTGATTTTTTCCCGTGTATGATCCCGCCAGGCGTTCATGTTCTCCTCGCGTCCTTCTGCCAGGGCGAGATCCTCCCGCATGTCGCGAAAGGTGGTCATGGTTGCGCCGCCTGTGCGGAGGACGCAGCGTTCCTGACCCTGACTGTCCATCAGCACATGATACTCCTCCGCGTGAGGGAATGCCTTGCCTTCCGGCCACTCCGCCAGAAGGGTGATCATGGCCGTTCGCTTCCTGCACAGGATCTCATCCAGCAGAAGGTCGTTCTCTTCCGGCGAATCTGACAGAAGTCCGACAAAGGAGCACTTGAGCGGATCCTCACGCCGTCTGCCCCGTCTGCGGCTGGGAGCGGTGGCGTAATACATCACGAACCGATCCCAGAAGCTTTCCTCATTCATCGCTTGCACTCCGCTTCGCAATACATGCAGCGGTAGATGCCGCGTTTCGCGTCCGTCAGGCAGAAGACCTGATCCAGCGCGGGTTCCGCTGTGGTGATGCACCGCGGATTGTGGCACTGCACCACGTTCACCAGCCTTTTCGGCAGGGCGAGGTGCTTCTTTTCCACAATTTTTCCATCTTCGACGATATTCACCGTGATGCCGGGATCCAGGTAACCCAGTACGTCCAGATCCACCTCGATGGCATCGTCAATCTTGATGATGTCCTTCTTGCCCAGGGCGTCGCTCTTCACATTGCGGATCAATGCCACAGAGCAGTCCAGTTCGTCCAGATGCAGGGCATGATAAATCTCCATGCTGCGGCCCGCACGGATATGATCCAGCACAATGCCGCGCTTGATGCCGTCAATATTCATTGCATATCCTCCAGCAGCGTTTTGATCAGTGCCATGCGCACAAAGCGGCCGTTGTGTGCCTGCTTGAAGTACACCGCCCGCGGATCCGCATCCACCTTGGTGGAAATCTCGTTCACGCGGGGCAGCGGATGCAGAATGCGCAGGTCTTCCTTCGCCGTGCGGAGCTTCTCCGGATCAAGGATGTAGGTATCCTTCAGGCGGATGTAGTCCGCTTCATTGAAGAAGCGTTCCTTCTGCACACGGGTCATATACAGGATGTCCAATTCCGGCATGGCGTCTTCCATGCTTTCCGTTTCACGGAAGGGAATGCCCTGATCCTTCAGCGCCTGCAGCACATAGTCCGGCGTGCGCAGCTCCGGCGGAGAAATCAGCACAAACTTCACCCCGTCATAGCGGCTCATGGCGCCAATGAGGGAATGCACCGTGCGGCCAAACTTCAAGTCACCGCACAGGCCGATGGTCATGTGATCCAGCCGACCCTTTTCGCGGCGGATGGTCATCAGGTCAGTCAGCGTCTGGGTGGGATGGTTATGGCCGCCGTCGCCCGCGTTGATGATGGGCACATTGCTGCACAAGCTGGCTGCCATAGGCGCGCCTTCCTTAGGATGACGCATGGCGATGATATCGCAGTAGCCGCTCACCACACGGATGGTATCGGTCAGCGTTTCACCCTTGGTGGTGGAAGAGGAATCCGCCCCGGCGAAGCCCAGCACATTGCCGCCAAGGCTCAGCATGGCAGACTCAAAGCTCAGGCGCGTACGCGTGCTGGGCTCGAAGAACAGTGTCGCCAGAATGCGTCCCTGCATGGCCGTGCGCCACGCGGCAGGATCGGCAATCATCTGATCTGCCAGATCCAGCACGCGGGTAATCTCCTCCACAGAAAAATCCGTGATGTTGATTAAGTTTCTCATGACGTTATCCTTTCCGGATCAGTTCTTATTCATCCAGCTCTCATCAGAGGGATTGGCGCGGAACTTCTTCAGGCGCTCCACATCGTCTGCCTTGATATAGCCTTCCTCTGCAGCCACCTCGCACAGGGTGTCGAAGTTGCTCAGGCTGTGGTTTTCCACATGAGCCTCTGCCAGGCGATCCAGGCCCTTCTGCATGCCATAGGTGAAGATGGAGGCAACGCCCAGCACATCGGCACCTGCGTCACGCAGCACCTGCACCACTTCCAGCACGCTGCCGCCCGTGGAAATCAGGTCTTCCACCACCACGACCTTCTGCCCCTTTTCCAGCTTGCCCTCGATCTGGTTGCCGCGGCCATGATCCTTGGCGCCGCCGCGGACATAGCCCATGGGCAGATTCATCATGTGGGCGGTGATGGCAGCGTGGGCAATACCGGCGGTAGAAGTGCCCATGAGCACTTCCACGTCGGGATAATACTTTTCGATGGTCTCCTTCAGACCCGTCTCCACATCGGTGCGAACCTCAGGAGCCGTCAGGGTCAGGCGGTTATCGCAGTAAATGGGGCTCTTGATGCCGCTGGCCCAGGTAAAGGGTTCATCAGGACGGAGGAACACGGCACTAATCTTCAGCAAATCCTTTGCAATCTTCTTTTCCATAGCAGTCAATCTCCTTATCAATATGGTATGATCTTACTCACCCAGGAATTCGTGAATGCAGCGCTCATAAGCAGCCACAGGATCAGCTGCGGCAGTAATCGGACGACCCACAACGATATAGTCGCTGGCGGCGCGTGCTTTTTCAGGGGTCATAATGCGCACCTGATCCCCTGCATCGCCATCTGCGAAACGGATGCCAGGCGTTACCGTCAGGAAATCCTGACCGCAGGCTTCCTTCACCAGGGCAGCCTCCAGCGGAGAGCACACCACACCAGGCAGGCCGGCAGCCTTCGCATTCAGGGCATAGTGCTTCACGGTTTCCTCCATGGTGGCATCAATGAGCAGTTCCTTCTGCATCCGCTCTTCGCCGGTAGAGGTCAGCTGCGTAACCGCCAGCAGGGTGGCACAAGTGCCATCGGGGCGGGTCAGGCCTTCCTTAGCGGCCTCCATCATGGCAATGGTGCCCGCTGCGTGCAGGTTGGTCATATCCACATCCAGGTTCGACAGCACACGCATGGCCTTCTTCACCGTGTTCGGAATATCGTGCAGCTTCAAATCCAGGAAGATTTTGTGTCCGCGAGCCTTAATCTGACGCACCACTTCAGGTCCCTCAGCGTAGTACAGCTCCATGCCGATCTTCACATAGGGTTTCCGTCCCGTAAACTGATCCAGGAAAGCCAGAGTCTTCTCCTTGTTTTCAAAGTCCAGTGCGATAATAACGTCCTTCGCCATAACGGTCTCCTCCTTTATACTCGGGTGATTTCAGATAGACGTTCAATCCCCAGTTTGTCCATTTCTTCAGGCAGCTGTTCGATGATCTTTTTGCACGCGCAGGGATCCACCAGGTTCGCCGCGCCCACCTCCACTGCAGAAGCACCGGCCATCATCATCTCCAGCACATCCCGTGCGGAAGAAATGCCGCCCATGCCGATGACAGGGATTTTCACCGCGCCGCTGACCTGATACACCATGCGCAGCGCCACCGGGAAGATGCCCGGACCGGAATAGCCGCCCATGACGTTGGCCAGCACGGGCTTGCGGCGCTTCAGGTCGATGCGCATGCCCAGCAGGGTGTTAATCAGGCTCACGCCGTCAGCGCCTGCATCTTCACAAGCCTTCGCGATGGAAACAATGTCCGTCACATTGGGACTGAGCTTCATATATACAGGCTTGGTGGCCACCTTCTTCACCGCGCGGGTGATTTCCGCCGCAGCGTCGGGGCTTGTACCGAAGGCCATGCCGCCGTGGCGCACATTGGGGCAGGAGATGTTGATTTCCAGCAGCTCCACCTGCTCCTCCCGGGTCAGCTTCTCCACCGCAGTTACATAATCCTCTACGGAGAATCCGCTGATGTTGGCCATGATGGGCTGATGGAACACCTTCCTCAGGTTCGGCAGCTCCTCCGCGATCACGTGATCAACGCCGGGGTTCTGCAGGCCGACACTATTCAGCATACCCGCGGGGCATTCCGCAATGCGGGGCGTCGGATTGCCGAATCGTGCTTCCCGTGTGGTTCCCTTGAAGGAAATGCTGCCCAGCATGTTGATATCATAGTACGGAAGGAATTCCTGGCCAAACCCGAAGGTACCGCTGGCAGGAATCACAGGGTTCTGCAATGTCACCCCGGACAGGGTTACCGACAAATCCTTTACCACAGAATTTCCTCCCTTGTAAGCACAGGGCCATCCTTGCAGATGCGCTTGTTGCCGTATTTCGTTTTACAGGTGCAGCCCATGCAGGCACCGAAGCCGCAGCCCATGCGTTCCTCAAAGCTGAATTGCCCGGGAACATCTCTGAAATTGTAAACCGCCTTCAGCATAGGTTCAGGGCCGCAGGCACACACGCTGTCGAAGGTCAAATCCTTCATTGCCTCTGTCACCAGTCCCTGCACGCCTTCACTGCCATCCATGGTGGCGATATGCATGGGAACGCCCAGCTTTTGCAGATCCTCCTTCAGGAAGATTTCTGCCGCCGTGCCGAAGCCCACTGCCACCTGCGGCTCCTTGCCGGCCTTCTTCAATGCTTCTGCCAGGCCAACCAGCGGAGGCAGACCTACGCCGCCGCCAACCAGCAACGGGTGCTGACCGCAAGCGTCCGCGTCAAAGCCGTTGCCCAGGCCCGTCAGCACATCCAGCTCCGTGCCAGCCTCGTAGTGGGTCATGGCTTCCGTTCCCTGCCCCACCACCTTGTACACCAGGCGAATGTGGGTATCATCCCACTGGCAGACGGAGATGGGCCGTCTCAGATAGAAATTCGGCAGTTGCAGCTGAACGAACTGTCCCGGGCGGGTGATGCCGCTGTTTTCCCCCACCAGGGTCATGCTCCACACCCACTTTGTCAGGGCGTGATTGTCTTCGATGCGAAAGCGCATCAGTCTTCACCTCCATAAACCAGCTGATCCCCCAGCAGGGTAAATCGGCAGGCCGCGTGCACGTCCCATCCTTCAAAGGGCGTTGCCTTGCCCATGGACAGGAACTTTTCGGGATTCACCTTTTCCGCCGCGTGCAGGTCGAAGGCAGTGATTTCTGCCTGCTGTCCTTCCTCGATGCCGCCGCCCAGGCGGAACCGCTGACGGGGTGCGTCTGTCATCATCGTGATGAGCCGCTCCAGGGACATTTTGCCCGTTTCTACCAGATGCGTATACAGCAGCGGGAACGCCGTTTCAATGCCTACCACACCCATGGCAGAGGAGCGCAGGCCGCGGCTCTTTTCTTCCGCGCTGTGGGGCGCGTGGTCGGTGGCGATCATATCAATGGTGCCGTCCAGTGCGGCTTCCAGCAATGCTTCCCGGTCTTCTTTATTCCGCAGGGGCGGATTCATCTTGAAGCGGCCTTCATCCTGCAGGTCATCCTGGCACATAAGCAGATAATGGGGGCCTGTTTCGCAGGTCACGTTCACACCGCGCTTTTTGGCCTCACGAATCAGTGCTACGGATTCCTTGCAGCTTACATGGCACACATGATAGCGGCAGCCTGTTTCTTCTGCCAGCTTCAGGTCACGCTCGATGGGCTTCCATTCACTTTCCGACGGGATGCCCGGGATGCCATGCTCCTCGGCATACTTGCCCGCATGGATGGCGCCGCCCTGGGGAATGTAGCTCATATCCTCGCAATGGGCAGCAATGATGCCGTCCACGGCCTTGCAGCGGCGCATTGCTTCCCGCATGGTGTCCTCATCACGAACGCCGCGGCCGTCATCAGAAAAGCCTGCCACATCCTTCACCATGGAAGCCATATCAATGACCTCGCCTACGCCCTTTTGTCCCATGGTGATGCATCCGTAGGGCAGCACGCGAATGACCGCATCCCGGCGGATTATCGACAATTCCTCCTCCAGATGCTCCGCCGTATCCGGCGCAGGATTCAGGTTAGGCATGGCGCACACCACGGTATAGCCGCCGTGCGCCGCTGCCCTGCTGCCCGTGGCAATGGTCTCTTTATAAGAAAATCCCGGCTCACGCAAATGAACATGAACATCTGCAAAGCCAGGAAAAAGAACAAGCCCTTTACAATTCAAAACACGATCTGCATTTTCTTGAAGGAAATGATCTGCCGGAATAGAAACACGACCGTCCACAATCAACAGATCCATGAGCGTCAATCGGCCATTCTGCCAAACCCTGCCGCCATGAAGAAGCGTCGTCATTCCCGTCCCCTCCTTTTGCTATCTTGCCCATTATACAGGACAAATGAGCGGATTGCAATCTCTTTTCAAAAAAATGTTGCAGAAAAGGTATAAAACTGCCCTTCTGCAACATTCGCTTTCTTTTTTATTCTTCCACGCGGATCATATTTTCCAGGGTGCAAATCGACGGATCCAGCTGGCTCAGCGCCTCCTGCATGGCGTGCTCCTGTGCCTTGTGCGTAATGAAAATCAGCGGCACACGGCCATCTTCTGCCACACCCTTTTGCATCATCGTAGCAATGGACACATTGGCCTTCGCAAAGCAGCCTGCCACATTGCTCAGCACGCCGGGGGCATCAATGGCCGAAAGGCGCACGAAATACTTCGTGGTCCAGTTGTCGGTGAAGATCATCTCCGGGTTCGGCTCTGCCGTGTTGGCAAAGGTCGGGTACGTGTAGTGACCGTCAACCGATGCTGCGTGGATGATGTCGCCAACAATCGCGCTGGCTGTGGGCATATCCCCCGCGCCGCGCCCCTGAAACATCATTTCCTGGCAGGCATGGCCGCAGAGGAACACTGCATTGAAGGATCCATTTACCGAGGACAGCGGATGCTCCTTCGGCAGGAAGGTTGGATGCACGCGCACCTCCACTTCATCTCCGCGCTTTTTTCCAATGGCAAGGAGCTTCAGCACATAGCCCATTTCCTTGCCGCAGGCGATGTCCATGGCCGTAACCTTCGTGATACCTTCCCGATAGACCTTCGGGTAGGTCACCCGAGCATGGAAGGCAAGAGAAGCCATAATGGACAGCTTGTACGCCGCGTCCATGCCCTCCACATCGCTGGTGGGGTCAGGCTCTGCCAAACCAAGCTTCTGCGCGTCTGCCAGCACATCCGCGTAGTTTTCTCCGTTTTCCGTCATGCGGGAAAGGATGTAGTTGGTGGTGCCGTTGATAATACCCATCATGGACTCGATACGGTTGGCCTGCAGGGAATTGTTCAGCGCGCCGATAATCGGAATGGCACCGCACACGCTGGCCTCATAATACAGCCCCACGTGATGCTTTTCCGCCATAGCCTGAAGCGCATGCCAGTTCAGTGCCAGCGCCACCTTATTGGCCGTCACCACCGTTTTGCCATTTTCCAGCGCCTTCAGCATGTACTCCGTCGCCGGATGCTCGCCGCCCATAAATTCAGCCACCAGCGTGATTTCCGAATCCAGCAACACGTCATCGGGGTTTGTGGTCAGCAGCTCCTGAGGAACATCGCAGGAGCGCTGTTTGTTCAGCGAGCGCACCAGCACCTTCTTTACCCGAACAGTGAGGTCATTCCGATGCTCCAGCTCCTCCTTGAAACCCTGCAGCAGTTTCCATACACCGCCGCCAACATTGCCGCATCCCAAAAAGCCGATCACTAATTCTTTCACTTTGTTCCATTCCCTTCATGGTTGCGTTCATAAATCAGGCGCAGACCCTTCAGCGTCAGCAGGCCGTCCAGCTTGTCAATGCACTTGGCATCCTCGCTGAAAAGCACCGCCATGCCGCCCGTTGCTACCACGATGGCCTCGCGCCCCAGCTCCTGCTTCATCTTGCGGACGATATTGCGCACCAGCCCCACGTAACCATAATACATGCCCGACTGCAGATTGGTCAGCGTCGTGCGGCCAATCACATGGTCCGGACGGGTCAGCTCAAACCTGGGCAGCTTTGCCGTGCCGGATACCAGTGCTTCTGATGCCAGCTTCACCCCGGGGCAAATGCATCCGCCGAGGAAGGCGCCGTTTTCATCCAGCACGCCAAAGGTTGTGGCCGAGCCAAAGTCAATAAAGATGCACGGTCCGCCATAAGCAATGCCATACTCCGTGTAGGCGGCCACCGCGTTGGCAATTCGATCCGAGCCCAGCTCCCGCGGGTTTTCATAGCGGATGTTGATGCCCGTTTTGATGCCGGGTCCCACGAACATAGGCGTCTGGTGGAAGTAATTTTTGCACATGTGCTCAATGGTGAAGTTGATGGTCGGCACCACGCTGGAAATCACAATGCCCTCCACCTGATTGGGGTCAACCCCCTCATGCGCGAAGAGATTGCACAGCAAAATGCCGTATTCATCCGATGTGAACTGCTTGTTGGTGCTCACGCGCCAGTAGTTCACCATCTTCTCACCGTCAAACAATGCGGTCTTGATGTTTGTATTGCCAATATCCATGGTAAAAATCATGGGGATGACCTCCGAAGATGCCTGAAAATCTCAGGCAAAATGTTTGCCGGAACAGAGCATTTCTGCCTTGCCCGGCAACGCCATATGAATCACTTCTTGTGACTAACCTTGCGGATTGCCAGCACAATGGGCGGTACAATAAGTGCCGATGCAACGGCTTCCGCAGGACCCGCACCGACAGCGGTTGCACCAATGGCAGACAGCACCGCAGCACTGTCAATTCCCAGTGCCATGTAGAACAGGAGCATCATGCCAAGGTACAGCACCGTATTGGTAATGGAGCCCAAGGCGCCGGCAATGGGCATGGATGCCTTCGGCCACCTGCGGCTCAGCAGTTTATTCATGAAGTAGATGACAGCAGGTGCGCACAGGCGGGGCACAAAGGTCATGATCGCCGTCAGCACAGGGCTGGCACCCATTAGCGTACCCACCAGCACAGAGGGCTTGATGAGGGCAGACAGGAAGCTTGTCAGTCCAAAGGTCAGACCCAGACCCAAGCCGCTCTTCAGCCCCATAAACAAGGTTCCGACAGCCACAGGAATCATCAGCAGCGACACATTGCACCAGCCCAGCGGAATCAGCCCCAAAGGTGTCTGTCCCAGCAGGAAAATCAGCGCCACGAAAAGCGCCATCAGGCACAACCTGTGTAAATCGGCCTTCTTTGTTCTTTTGGTTGTGTTATCCATGGTTACCTCCGTTCAGGCTCCTTGCGGATGCCCTACGCATGTTATTCCGCTCAGGGAAATTGCGCCGTCCGGTGCCGAGGCTACCGGCAGCTTCCCACTGCGGTGTGCTTATTATACCTTTTCCAGCCCATGATGTAAATACTTTTATTGGTTTTGAAGTGCACAAAAACAGGGACTGCAGCATAGCAGTCCCTGTGAAGCATATAGGTTTTGTGTTACCGCTTCACGCCCAGCTTTTCTGCCGCCTCATCCATATCCAGGGTGGCAAAGTAATCCTGCGGCGTTTCCGCGCGGCGAACCATGCGATAGCTGCCGTCCTCGCAGTAGAGGATTTCAGCAGAGCGCAGGCGGCCGTTATAATTGTATCCCATGGAGAAGCCGTGAGCGCCGCTGTCATGGATGACCACCAGATCGCCATCCTTAATTTCAGGAAGGGCGCGATCCACGGCAAACTTGTCGTTATTCTCGCACAGGGAGCCCGTCACATCATACACATGATCGCAGGGTGCATTCCGCTTGCCGCACACCGTGATGTGATGATAGGCGCCATACATGGCAGGACGCATCAGGTTTGCCGCGCAGGCGTCCAGACCAATGTAGTGCTTGTAGGTGTCCTTGTGGTGGGTTGCATGAGCAACCAGCCAGCCATTAGGACCCGTCATCCAGCGTCCCAGCTCCGTCTTGATGGCCACGCCGCCCTCGGGGAAGATTTCCTCGTAGGCCTTGCGCACGCCCTCACCCACGGCGGCAATATCCGTCTTTTCCTGGTCGGGACGATACGGGATGCCCACGCCGCCGGACAGGTTGGCAAAGGCGAAAGTCAGGCCTGTTTCCGCCGCCAGATCACGACCGCAGATGAAGAGGATTTTCGCCAGCGTGGGATAATAGGCGTTATCGATGGTATTGGAGGACAGGAAGGCATGCAGGCCGAATTTCTTTGCGCCCAATGCCTTCAGCTTTTTCAGGCCTTCCTGCAACTGCGCATACGTAAAGCCATACTTGGCATCACCAGGGTTGCCCATGATGGTACCGCTGATTTTGAAATCTCCGCCGGGATTATAGCGGCAGCAAATGCACTCGGGAATGCCGCCATGCTTCTCCAGAATTTCAATATGGGTGACATCGTCCAGGTTCACAAAGGCGCCCAGTGCCCGTGCATGGTCAAATTCTTCATCAGGCATGGCGTTGGCAGAGAACATAATATCACGGCCGCGGAAGCCGCAGGCATCTGCCAGAATCAGCTCCGTATCGCTGGAGCAGTCCACGCCGCAGCCTTCTTCCTTCAGGATGCGAAGCACAGTGGGATTCGGCAGCGCCTTCACCGCAAAATATTCCTGAAAATCCTCGCACCAGGAAAAGGCCTTGTTCAGCGCACGGGCATTTTCACGAATGCCGTGCTCATCATAAAGATGGAAGGGCGTAGGAAACTTTGCCGCCGCGCCCTCGAAAACTTCATCATTCAGGGAAAAATTAGGCATAAAAACATCTCCGATCATCAGCTATGAGATCCTGTACCACTTTAGCACAAGAAATGTTGCGGCGCAAGTATTTTCCGTGTACTTAGTGCGCAGAAACTCTCCCTGCCCTTGCCAGTGACGTGGGTTTATGGTACAATACCAGGCATGGAAAGCCATTCCATTTTGAGGAGGACGACGTCATGTCGCTGAAGCCTTTCCGCTTTGACGGAAGCAAGAAGCTCAATCTGAAAGAATTCGATACCACCGCAGGCGACGCCAAAAAGGAAAAGGCCGCACTCATTGCCAAAACGGAAAAGAACCTTCTGGAAGCGGCGGAATTGCAGGAAAAGCTTTATGCCGCCGGTCAGGAAGGCCTGGTGATTGCCATTCAGGCACGGGATGCCGCCGGGAAGGACAGCCTGATCAAGCACGTTTTCTCGGGGCTGAATCCTGCCGCGCTGGAAATTCACGCCTTTAAGTCCCCTAACAAAACGGAACTGGCACATGATTATCTGTGGCGGATCAATCAGGCATTGCCGCCCCGCGGCACCATCGGCGTGTTTAACCGCTCGCAGTACGAGGACGTGCTGGTGGTTCGTGTTCATCACATGGAGAAGAATTACAAGCTGGCACCCCGCTGCCTGACAGAGGATTTCTTCCCCCGCCGCTATAAGCAGTTGAAAAATTGGGAACAATATCTGTACGAAAATGGTTATCGCATGGTGAAGATTTTCCTTCACGTAAGCCGCGACGAGCAGAAGAAGCGCTTTCTGGATCGTCTGGAACGGGATGACAAGCATTGGAAGCTGTCCCTTGCGGATATGGAAGAACGTGACCTTTGGGATGCATACGATGAATCCTTTGAAGATGCCATCAATGCCACCGGCACGCCCGAAAGTCCCTGGTATGTCCTTCCTGCAGATAACAAGTGGTACACCCGTTACCTGACCAGTGAGATTCTTCTGCAAACCCTGCAGGACATGGCGCCTGAATATCCATCCCTGAGTGATGCGGATGCTGCCGCCGTTCCTGCCACGATTGAGAAGCTGAATCGTGAAGAGTAAACCGATTTCAACAGAATAAAAGAAGGGGAGCAGTCGCCATTCAGCGGCTTCTCCCCTTTTTGTGTGTCATGATTAGTTGCCCAGGTAAGCCTTCCGCACAGCATCGTTGTGCAGCAGCTCATCAGCAGGGCCTTCCATGCTGATGTTGCCGGTTTCCAGCACGTAGGCGCGGTCAGCCACAGACAGTGCCATCTGAGCGTTCTGCTCCACCAGCAGGATGGTCGTGCCTTCCTTGTGCAGTGCCTTCACAATGTCGAAAATCTGCTCCACCAGGATAGGTGCCAGACCCATGGAAGGCTCATCCAGCATGAGCAGCTTAGGCTTGCTCATCAGGGCGCGAGCCATGGCAACCATCTGCTGTTCGCCGCCGGAGAGCGTGCCGGCAATCTGCTTTTCGCGTTCCTTCAGTCGAGGATACAGGGTGTACATCTTTTCGATGGATTCATCAATTTCGCTTGCAGGACGGGTGAAACCGCCCATCTCCAGGTTCTCGCGCACGGTCATCTGCTGGAAAATGCGGCGTCCTTCAGGGCACAGTGCAATGCCGCGGGACACGACCTTGTGGCAGGGCATGCTCAGCAGGTTCTGTCCGTCAAAGGTAATGGAACCCGTGCGGGGATGGAGCAAGCCTGCAACCGTGTTCAGGGTGGTGGACTTGCCGGCGCCGTTTGCGCCAATCAGCGTCACCACTTCCCCTTCATACACCTCAAAGCTTACGCCCTTAATGGCATGGATGGCGCCATAATACACGTGAATGTCGTCAACCTTCAGCAGGGGCTTACGATTCTCACTCATCAGGCTTCCTCCTTCTGCTTGCCCAGATAGGCCTCAATCACCACGGGGTTCTGCTGAATTTCTGCCGCGGTACCCTTGGCAATGACCTTGCCATAGTTCAGCACGCAGATGCCTTCGCAGATGCCCATGACCAGGTTCATGTCGTGCTCAATCAGCATCACAGCAATCTGGAACTTATCACGGATTTTGATGATGTTGTCCATCAGTTCTTCCGTTTCATGGGGATTCATGCCTGCAGCAGGCTCGTCCAGCAGCAGCAAGGACGGATTCGTTGCCAGTGCGCGGACAATCTCCAACCGACGCTGTGCGCCATAGGGCAGAGAACCTGCCTTCACTTCCGCCATGTCCTGCATGTCAAAAATGCTCAGCAAGTCCAAGGCCTTTTCGTGCTGCACACGTTCCTGCTTCCAGAATTCAGGCAGGCGGAAAATGCCCGTGAACATGCCGTACTTCACCTGATTGTGCAGACCGATGCGGACGTTATCTTCCACAGACATCTGGCTGAACAGGCGAATATTCTGGAACGTACGTGCAATGCCCAGCTTGTTGGCCTGCACGGTATTCATGCCTGCCGTATCGCGGCCATTGATCATCACCGTGCCGGTGGTGGGCTGATACACCTTGGTCAGCAGGTTGAACACGGTGGTTTTACCTGCACCATTGGGGCCAATCAGGCCAGCAATTTCCGTTTTACCGATGGTCAGGTTGAAATCGTCAACAGCCTTCAGGCCGCCGAACTCAATGCCCAGGTGCCGTGCCTCCAGCACAGGGGCCTTGTCAATATCACGCTCAGGAACAATGGATTCGCTGGGAACAGGAACCATCTTCGTATTGGCGTTGCGCTTCTCAGTACTCATGCCGCCTGACCCTCCTTCTTTTCCTGCTTTTCCTTACGGAACAGGCGATTTACCAGGTTCTTCAGGAAGGGATTGTTCGTTGCCAGCATCACCAGAATCAGCACGATGGCGTACACCAGCATGCGGTAATCCGCGAAGGCACGAAGCAATTCAGGCAGAACCGTCAACAGGGCAGCTGCAATCACAGAACCGCGAATGTTGCCGATGCCGCCCAGCACCACAAACACCAGCACCAGAATGGAGGTATCGAACTTGAACTTGCTGGCAACCGTGGTGGAAGCATTCAGGCCGTACAGGGCGCCAGCCATGCCAGCCAGAGCCGCAGACACCACGAAGGCGATCATTTTGTACTTGGTCACCGCGATGCCCACAGATTCGGCAGCAATGCGGTTATCACGGGTAGCCATGATGGCGCGGCCCGTGCGGCTGTTAATGAGGTTCAGCACCACAAACAGGGTGAAGAGCACCAGCGCAAAGCCCATGGTAAAGGTTGCGATTTTCTCAATGCCTGTGGCACCTGCAGGGCCATTCACGAAGATTTTGCCGGGCAGGTCGGGATTGTTAAAGGACACGTAGATGTGGCCTTCATTCACAGAGAAGTACAGGCAGTTCAGCACATTGCGGATAATTTCGCCGAAAGCCAGCGTCACAATGGCCAGATAGTCGCCGCGGAGACGCAGCACAGGAATGCCGATCAACACGCCTGCAATGCCTGCCATGCATCCGCCAAAGACCATGGAGAGGATCAGGCGAACGGTTTGGTTTTCCAGGTTGAAGGAATTAGCCATCCAGGTGGATGCCACAATACCGGCAAAAGCGCCAATGCTCATGAATCCTGCATGACCAAGGCTCAGCTCGCCGGAAATACCCACCGTCAGGTTCAGGGAAACAGCCATGACGATATAGACGCAGATCGGCACCAGCTGTCCCTTAAAGGAACGGCTCATATCGCCATTGCTGATCATCACCTGGCAAATGATAAAGGCAATCACCACCATGCCATAGGTAATGAGATTGTTGAGGAATCTCTTTTTGCTCTGTTTCATGCCACACACCTCACACTTTCTCATGAACCGCCTTGCCCATCAGGCCAGTCGGCTTCACCAGCAGCACAACGATCAGCACGGCAAACACCAGTGCATCGCTCAGCTCAGTAGAGACGTAAGCTTTACCCAGAATTTCAATAACACCCAGCAGCAAGCCGCCAATCAGGGCGCCGGGAATGGAACCGATGCCGCCGAACACTGCAGCCGTAAAGGCCTTGATGCCGGGCATGGAACCCGTGGTGGGCTGCAGCACAGGATAAGAAGAGCACAGCAGAACGCCGGCAATCGCAGCCAGTGCACTGCCAATGGCGAAGGTCAGGGAGATGGTGAAGTTCACATTGATGCCCATAAGCTCTGCGGCGCCGCGGTCTTCAGACACAACGCGCATTGCCTTGCCCATCTTCGTCTTGTTGGTGAACAGGGTCAGCCCCACCATGATCACAATGTTGGCAATAACCGTTACGATGGTTTCACCGGAAATAACCATCTGACCATCAAACAGGAAGATGGAAGGGATGGACAAGACAGAAGGGAAACTCTTGGGGTTCGCGCCCCAGATAATCTGCGCCATGTTCTGCAGGAAGTAGCTGACGCCGATGGCCGTAATCAATACAGCCAGTGACGTTGCCTGACGAAGAGGCTTGTAGGCAAGTCCTTCAATCAAAATGCCCAATACGGTGCAGACCACGATGGACAACAGCACGCCCAGCAAGGGAGACATGCCCCAATACTGTGTTGCGCAGAAGCAAATGTAGCCACCGACCATGATAACGTCGCCATGGGCGAAGTTCAGCATCTTTGCAATACCATACACCATGGAATATCCCAAAGCGATGATCGCATAAACGCTGCCCAGGCTCAGTCCGTTGACCAAGTGGGAAAGGAATGTAATCATGTACAGCACCCTCTCCTGTTCATTATTTCCATCTATCCAAAAGTGCGCATAAGGTAATCAGCATAAAGCGCCCCACATTGGACGTGCCTTATGCCGGTTACCTTATGCCATGCGGTGTGACGTTCCGTCTGCCCCACCGGATATTTTTCCGGCAGGGCAGACGGCTGAAAAGCGATAAGATCGTTTTACGAGCGCTTAGGCTTACTTTGCGCTAACGTACACGCCGTCCTTAATAACGACAGCCATAGGAGTCTTGGTGACTTCGCCGCTGGCGGCCCAGGTCATGGTGCCGGTCAGGCCTTCCACGGTGATCTCCTGGAAAGCAGCGATCAGCAGCTCGCAAGCATCAGCGTAAGAGGTTTCAGCGGTGATGCCGGCAGCTTCGCAAGCGGTGTACAGAGCATAAACGCCGTCATAAGCATCAGCAGCGAACTGGTTCGGCACTTCGCCGTACAGATCCTGATAGGTGCTCACGAACTTCTGGGTCTTCTCGTCCTCAGCGTCAGCAGAGAAGGGGGTCAGCAGCATAACGCCCTCAGCCAGAGAGGTGTCGAAGCCTTCCAGGCTCAGGATGCCGTCCAGGCCGTCCACACCGAAGAAGATGGTCTCATAGCCGATGGCATTGGCCTGCTTCAGGATCTGAGAAGCGGGGGTGTAGTAGATGGGCATGAACACCAGCTCTGCACCGGCATCCTTCATTGCGGCAACCTGCACGGAGTAGTCGGTGTTGTCATCAGAGGTGAAAGCCTGCTTGGCGACGATTTCCAATCCCAGCTCAGCAGCCTTCTCTTCGAAGGTCTGGGTGATGCCGGTGGAGTAGTCGGAGCCGCTGTTGTAGATGATGCCAACCTTGGTAGCCAGGCCGTTATCCACAATGTACTGTGCGGAAGCGGAGCCCTGAGCAGGGTCGGTGAAGCACACCTGATACATGTTGTCCTTGCCCTCGATGACCTTGGTAGAGGAAGCGGAGGGGGTCAGCATGAACACGCGCTCTGCATAAGCTTCAGCAGAAACAGCGATGCAGGGGGTGGTGGTCACGGTGCCCAGGATCATCTGTGCGCCGTTGTCCAGCATGGTGTTGAAAGCGTTCACGCCCTTCTCGGCGTCGTTTTCATCATCCTCTGCCAGCAGCTCAAACTGCAGGCCGCCCAGAGCGTTAATCTCATCAATGGCGATCTGTGCGCCGTGCTGAACAGCCAGGCCATAAACAGCAGCGCCGCCGGTCAGGGGGCCGCTCATGCCAATCTTAATCGTGTCCTCAGCAGATGCGAAAGCAGTCATGCTCATCGTCATCGCAAGTGCCAGGCCGGCAGCAACCAATTTGCGGAACTTCATGGTTATACCTCCTAAAAGAAATAGATGCAAGAATCACTGCATCTGCAGGAGATTCTTGCATCCCATCATACGCTTTATGCATGCTTGCGTCAAGGGCGATTTTGTTTTTTTCATGCATTTTCATCGTCTTTTTATGCATCATGTGAAATACGGTCATTGTTTTGCCGAATCACGCAAATGTTCGTTTATAACCGTCCGCACAGCGAGAGCAGGAACATAACATCGCCATCCACGCGAACATTGCCAAACAGCAATGCCTCCATGGGCGTAATCTTTTTCTTCACCAGTTTCCGCGCCATTTTCTCATCCGTTCGGATGATGCAGGAGGGATATTCCTCGCAGGAATCCATGATTGTGACCTTGCCGTGATCCAGGCGAATGAAAGACGTATGAGATCCCCAGTTCAACCGAACAAGCTTGTCATAGTCCTGCAGGGCGTCATGATGGCGTTCAGCAAGGGCTGGCAATTGCGCCAGGAATTCCTCCACGCATTGATCCTTCGCCATCTGCCTTGCCTCCCTCATTCTTTCAACTAGTTGCATTGTAAAGCAGATTGACCGCAAATGCAAGGAAAAATTCACCGTTTGTCGTGAATGATGCAAAAGCGCCTCAGCAGGCGATTATTTGACAGGCAGATGGACTTTGCGTTCAGCTTGCCATGATGTTCAAAAATGCATAGAGACGTATTTTTATAAAAGACGGATGACCGTCACCAGCCATCCGTCTTTCGGTTACCTTTGTTATTCTTCCAAGTGATGAGTTTCCTCTGCAGGAATCGTTTCAGGCGGAACGTTCCTGCGCATCACACTGCCCAGTCGGCGGAAATTGACCTCCACGCCGAGGATCAGCTTGGCTGCTACAAACATGCAAAGCAGGGTCAGAATAGGAATGACACAGGACGTTACCAGCTCAACAGCGATGGCTTCCACGAATCGATTCAGAATCGTCTTCACCCATTCGATGCCGTTGGAAACATCGCTGATCACGCTGTTTGCGGCATCCGATATTTTATCCCAAATATTTTTGCCTTCCTCGTCTTCCTCTTCCGACGCAGCTTCCATTTCATGAACCATATCAACAGTTTCCTGAATGGAATAATCGTATGTCTTTTGAACTTCTCTGCAAATCCAGGTGCTGACAGGCGTGACCAAAAAAAGAACCAACCCAAAGGCAAACATGCGCTTTAGCATCTGCATGATTCCTTCCTTCTCAGGTTGCAGAATATACCATATCCCGAGTACCGCGCACAGAGGAATGATAACCATGAAGAAGACGCTGCCAATAATCGTCAGCAAATACTTCTGCGTGTACAGGACGCCCAGGATCAGCAGAAAATATCCGCTGAGTTCTGCCAATTCGTTAGCGATAGGTGTACCTGCATCATCAGGAAACACTGAAATGATGGCAGCGGCCGATGTTGAAGAGGCCAACAATGTCGTTACCGTTGTCTTCTGCTGATCCAGTGTTTCAATCGTACGCTTGTACGTCGCTGTGGATGACGCAGCTCCGCCAAAGATGAAGGAGACAATCATCGCGATCACCAGTGCAGCGATCCCAATGCTGCGCTTTGTGATTCTCCCCTCCGAATTTCCATTTTTACCCATGACGCAGCCTTATGAAAAGCATTCTTGACAGGCTTCATTTTTCCGCCCTCCGCGCTCAGTATTCGCTTTCAGTCTACGATTTCAGAAAACGAATTCACGGGAGGGACACAAAAGTCCTCTCCCGCAAAATTTGCCTTATTGTTCCGGCACTACCATGAAGATCACCAAATCTTCAGGCCCATCATTGTAGGTTGCGTGGGCGTGTCCTTTGGGGCAATAATGCATCTGTCCCGGGAGCACGGTTTCTTCCTTGCCGTCATACACCACGCGAGCTTTGCCGGAGAACACATAGAAAATCTCGCTGCTGGTCTCATGGGTGTGCATACCAATGCTGGAGCCTGCGGGCAAGCGTCCCATGCCGATGCGATTCATGCCGTCAAAGGTCATCTTCACAAAGACGTTGCCATCGCCGCCCTTAAAATGCTCTACTTCCTGTTCCTCCATGCCGGGAAAATCCAGAATCATAACATAACCTCCTCTGTGTGCGGATGCTACCGCCGTTTCTATCATCTTTTCGACCCGGATTGCGAAATTCCTCTGTTATTTTTCAAGCCAATTCAAGGAACGTTCAACCGCCCGATGCCAGCCGTGCAGCAGACGTTCCCGCTCGAAAGGAGCCATGGTGGGCTCAAAGGTGAGATCCCGCTGCCACACTGCCGCAGTTTCTTCCACGTTTTCATACATGCCCACTGCAAGGCCTGCCAGCAGTGCTGCACCCAATGCCGTAGTTTCCATGACCCTGGGACGCACCACTGGCACATTCATGATGTCCGACTGGAACTGCATCAGGAAGCCGTTCGCGCTGGCGCCGCCGTCCACCTGCAGCTGAGAGGGCGTTGCGCCGCAATCCTGCGCCATGGCCTGCATCAGGTCAGCGGACTGATAGGCGATCGCCTCCAATGCCGCGCGTACCACATGGGCGCGTCCTGTGCCGCGGGTCATGCCCACCAGGGTGCCGCGGCTGTACATATCCCACCAGGGAGCGCCAAGCCCCGTAAAGGCAGGCACAAGATACACGCCGCCCGTATCCTTCACCGACGTGGCCACGCCTTCGCTTTCTGCCGCGGTGGAAATGAGCTTCATCTCATCCCGCAGCCACTGAATGGTGGCGCCGCCCATGAAGACACTGCCCTCCAGTGCAAACGTCGGCTTCCCGTTAATTCGCCATGCCATGGTGGACAGCAGGCCATGCTCACTGTGGACGCGCTTATCCCCCGTGTTCATCAGCATGAAGCACCCTGTGCCATAGGTGTTCTTGACCATGCCTGCCTTCAGACATGCCTGACCGAACAGGGACGCGTGCTGGTCGCCTGCCATGGCCGCCACAGGAATCGGACGGCCGAGAATCGACGGATCCAGCATACCGATGATGCCGCTGGAATCCACCACTTTGGGCAGGCAAGCGCGCGGCACATCCAGCATTGCCAGCAGCTCATCGTCCCAGTCCTGGGTTTCCAGGTTAAACATCATGGTGCGTCCCGCGTTGGTGGCGTCCGTCACGTGGGGACGTCCCGTCACGAGATGCCACGCCAGAAAGCTGTCCACCGTGCCGAAGCACAGTTCGCCTTTTTCCGCCCGCTCGTGCAGGTCGAGATGATCCAGCAGCCACGCCAGCTTTGTACCGGAAAAGTACGCATCAGGAATCAACCCCGTCTTCTGACGGATCATGTCCCCATAGCCTTCTTTCACCAGATACTCCACGTTGTGTGCCGTGCGGCGGCACTGCCACACAATGGCGTTGTGCACACAGTTGCCCGTTTCCCTCTCCCACAGGAGGGTGGTTTCGCGCTGGTTGGTGATGCCGATGGCGGCGATGTCTGCCACATTCACGCCGCTGAGCTTGACAGCCTCCCGCAGGGCGCTGATCTGTGTGGTCAGAATGTCGTTGGGATCATGCTCCACCCACCCAGGCTTCGGGTAGTGCTGGGGAAATTCCACGCCCTTCGCGGCCAGCATACGTCCATCGGCGCTGAACACAACTGCGCGAGAGCTCGTCGTCCCCTGATCCAGGGCTACCAATACCTTCTGTGCCATATGTACCTCCAACAAACCCGAACACGCGTCGGGTGAAATGCAAATAACGCAAAGGCTCAGGAGCATCGCCCCTGAGCCTTTGCGGGAGGGGTCGAGCCCCTGTAAGATTCAGTTAGTCATCCAAGGATACACCGTAGATATATGCGGTATCCTTGCCCGTGGTACCAATGACCAGCGTGCTGCCATATACGGCAGGAGAGCCTTCAATGGTGCCATCCAGCTGCAGGGTGGAAACCACTTCGCCCGTGGTGCCCTTCAGCAGATAGAGCATGCCGCTGGCGCTTGCCTGCACAATCCAGCTCTCGCCCTCCTCGCTGTACACAGCCACAGGAGAGGAATAGCTATAGCTATCCAGTGCGCGGGTCCAGGCAACAGAACCATCCTTCTTGTTCAAAGCAATCACTGCGCCTGCAGCCGCACCGTCAGCGCCAGTGATGGTGATTCCTGCATCCGTCTGCAGGTTGGACAGGGTGTAGATTACCAGATCGTCAATGTCATTTTCGCCGATGACTGCGCTGGCCTTTGCACCGGGGGTGATGGTGTTCTTGCTGTTCTTCTTCACAGCCACCTCACTGGTCCAGTCCAGTGCGCCCGTCATGGCATTGTAGCGGCGAATCTGGCAGTTGCCCTTGGAGCGGTTGGTCAGGGTATTGGCGGTGTAGAGCCACAGGTTGCCCTCATCATCAAAGTCCAGAGAAATGGCAGCATCCACTTCATCGCCCGTTTCCACAGCCCACACGGTGGACAGGGTGGTGGTATCCACGCAGCGGAGGACACCCTTCACATCCGCATAGAAAACGTAGCTTTCATACATGGCAACAGAGGATTCCACAGCCGTCTGCTTCTTCTTCTCATTCGTTGCCTTCGACTTCAGCACCACCGTGGAAGGATCCAGCTTGATGGAGCCTACGTTGTAGTCAAACTCCGTGCCAAGCTTCGTCACATACAGCATGCCGTTCGTGCCCGCGGTGACCAGCGTATCGGAGGTAGGATCAATCAGTGCGGAGGTTTCGAAGGAACCCACATCGTTGTACGCACGGTTCAGCTTGCCGTCCAGGCCATCGATCATGTAGATCTGCTCCTGGTTCAGCAGGTTGTAGAAGCGCAGGCCGATGGAGCCTGTGCCGCTCTTCATCTTGCGAGCGTACTGACCCACGGTCATGATCGGGTATCCCAGAGGATGCAGGCTGACAGAGCCCTTCATGGGATAGCCCACATTGATCGCATCGCGGGTTGCCACGCCGTCTGCCAGGTCAAGGAAATAGATCTTGCCGTCCAGGCCGCCGATGATAACTTCCTTCAGTGCCGTGGTATTCTTCTTTTCATCCACAATGTTGGTGAAAGAACGTACCTCGCGGCTCCACTTGATGATGGCGGGCTGACCCGTCCAGCCAATGCCGTAATAGGTGTTGGAAGAGCCCCTCACGCTGCCAGCATCGGCCTTCCACTTCAGGCTCATGCCCGTCAGGCTGCCCACATTACCCACCGCTGCGTTGGTGCGGAAAGCATTGCCGCGATAGGTCATCACGCCATAAGGCATGGTGGTGTAATTGTCACCGGCGGGCATGGAGAGAATTTCATTCTCTGCACGGGTGTAGTTCGTCAGGCGCTTGGTGTTGGAGTACGCAACTTCCTCCGAAATCACCTTGGAGGGCAGTGCATCCGCAGAGGCTGCAGCCGTAAGCACGGGCACAGCGGTAGGCTCAGCAGTAGGCACAGCCGTGGGTTCGGGGGTATCGGTAGGTGCCACGGTCGGGGTTGCCGTAGGGGCAATGGTAGGGGTGGCCGTAGGCGCCAGGGTTGCCGTAGGGGCAATGGTGGGGGTGGCGGTCACCACAGGGGTGGACGTCACTGCAGGCGTTTCCGTTACCACGGGAGTTTCGGTTACCGCAGGGGTCTGAGTAGCAGGGACTTCCGTCACCACAGGCGCTTCGGTCATCACGGGAGCTTCCGTCATCACAGGGGCTTCCGTCACCACAGGGGCGGCTGCAATGGTCAATTCCTGATACAGCTGGGTATCCGCCCAGTTTTCACCATCGCTGATCTGCGCTGACACGGTGCCCTCGTAGCCATCCTCCACGGTGAAGGTCATGGTCCACAGGCGGGTATCCGTATTGTCTGCCGTCAGGGAGGCGGCGGTTTCAAGCACGTCGCCATTCTCATCCACAAGGCGCACGTCCGTTGTGGTTTTGTTGGTGGTCAGGCTGAACACAACGTCCACAGGAGCGGTTCCCGCGGTATTTGTTGCAGAAAGCTCCTGTGCCTCAGCAGGCACAATCTTTTCCTGGCCAAAGAGCTGGCTCACCGTGGACTTGATGGTGCCCAGGGTGCCTGTAGCATCTTCAGGAATCAGCATAACGCCCAGAACCGCCAATGCCAGCACCAGTACAATGATCACCAGTGCGATCAGTGCGCCGTGACGCTTGCGCGGTGCTGCCTCTTCTGCAACAGGAAGCGATTCAGGCTGTCTGGCCACAGGACGGCGAGCCGAAGTATTGATCTGCTCCGTGCGAACATAGTTAGCGTTCACAGGAGGACGACGGTCGTAGCCCGGTGCATTGACAGGACGGCGAGTACTCTCCTCACGCTCCGTCTGGGGACGCTGGGTGCGTGCACGATCCAGGCTGGCAGGGCGGGGCACACTGCGGGATGCAGACGCGTCCGCTGAACGCGTGGTCGCCCGAGCCGTCACATGGGTAGACTTTGCCTGAGGACGGGGATCATCCTCCTGCACCGCTTCATCGGACACCTGCACAGGCCGGGTTGCCTGCTCCTGTGTTTCTTCTTCCTGCGCATAGCGGGCGGAACGGCGGCGATGAGGACGTGCAGCCGTTTCCTCACTCACAGGCGTCACCACACGGGTTGCCTGTTCATCCGTACTTTGGGCATCAAGCTGCCCCTGCTGATCATCACGATAATCGCTCAAAGCTCTTTACTCCTTTGCGATACTTTTCTTGTATGTCCTTTCCATTATACCTTATTAGGCGGGGATAAACAAGCTTTTCAACGAAATCTATGTAAATCTTCAGTCCCTGCGCGCCTGTTTCCGTCATAATTTCGTCAGCATAAGGAAAAAATGCGAATTATTTCATTGCCTTTCTTTCTCTTCTTACTGCCAGCATATGCGTCCATCTTCTGGTGATGAACGTGCTGACGCCCAGGGCGAGGGCAATCATCACGATCTCCGTCATAGCCGTAACGCCTACGCTGACCGCGCTGTCCGTGCTTCCCTGGGTCAGAAGAGACATGGCACGGTACAAGCCCAGTCCGGGAATGGCGGGGATGACCGCCAGGGTGGTGCACGCCGTGGAAATCATGCGCATTTTCCGTGCGCCGTACTGAGCAATGAGTGCACCCGTCAGCATGCCAAGGAACATCGACATGGCATCGCTCAAACCGAGGGACAGCAAAATGGTATACAGCGTATAGCCAAGGCCGCCCAGCAAGCTGGCGATAATCCAGCAGCGCCGCGGTGTGCGGAGCAGGAAGGCAAATCCCAGTGCAGCCAGGAAAGCGCCCACAAAAGATTGCAAAGGTGAAGCGTTCATGCCCACATTCCTCCCAGCGTACGGCACAGACTGGCCGCAATCAGTGCACCGCCAGCCAGCAGGGCCGCTGTTAATGTTGCATGCAGCAGGTGTGAGCTGCCGGAAACCATGTCGCCGCGGAGGGTATCCTGCACGGCGTTCGTCATATAAAGGCCGGGCAGCAGGGGCATGATGGCCGCACCAATGATGATATCCAGCTGACCAAGCCCCGTAATCATGTGCAGCAGGGTAGGAATCAACGTGCACACAAAGGCGCCAATCAGGCTGGTAAACAGCGCGTTCATGCCATGCTTATCCAGCCAGTTGCACACCATCTGCACAATGGCAGCCGACAGGAACGCCAGCGTGCAGTCCAGGAAACTTCCTGCAAACATCATAGCAAAGCCGCAGCCTACAACCGCCGCGCCAAGCACCAAAAGCCATGGGGACAACTCCGGGCGATGATGCTCCAGCTCCTGCAGCTTTTCCATCGCTTCCTCAGCCGTCAGCTTTTTTTCTTCCACATGGCGGGAAATGGCGTTCACCGCATCTACACTGACCAGATTTGTTCCCTTGCGGCGGATGCGTACCACGCCCGTCTCCGTTGTTCCATCGTCCCGCCGATAGCTGATAAACACGCCGCTGGGGATGGCAAAGCTCTCCACGTTCTTCAGACCAAATGCGCGTCCCATGCGGTTAATGGTCTCCTCCACGCGGAAGGTTTCGCCGCCGTTTTCCATAATGATTTGGCCTGCCAGTTCCAGTATTTCTATAGGATCTGCCATTGTTGTGCCTCCTTGGAGGATCATTCGTCTACCGTTACGCGAAGCAAATACAGCCACAGGGTATGACGATATTCCTCATACGCCCCGCGATTGCAATACATCTGCTTCAGTGCCGCGTAAATGCGGAACTTCACGCGAATATTCCGTGCAGGATGACGGAGGCTGTCAAGTGCCTGATGCGCCGTCATTCCTTTCGGATTGCGAATATATTCATACACCGACTTTCGGGTAAATGTCAAGCGTTTTACGTGTTCCAGATAGCTGCAAACGAAAACCATGTCTTCGCCGTAGCTAAGCCCTGATACAAACTGCAGATCAAACCGGCGGATAATTTCCGTGCGGAAGAGTTTATTCCACAGCACGCCGTAGTAAAAGCTATTGGATTTACGGTTCATGTGCCTCAGAAAGTCATTATTATCCACCGTGTACTCACACTTGACCAGTGCACGCTCCCGATGGACATGCCCCACCACATCCGTATAGGCTGCCAGCACCAGATCCGCATGATTCTCCTCTGCACAGTGCACGAGATGCTCAATGGAATCCATCGGAAGCACGTCATCCGCGTCAACAAAACGGGTGTACACGCCGTGGCATTGCGCTATGCCATGATTTCTGGCTTTGGAAACGCCTGCGTTTTCCTGATGAATGGCATGAATGCGCGGGTCTTTCGCCGCTTCCGTCTCCAGCACTTTGGCCGTTCCATCCGTGCTGCCGTCATCCACCACAATGATCTCCAGATTCTGCCATGTCTGGCATTGCACGCTGCTTAAGCACCGCGCCAAAGTGTGTTCTCCATTCCACACAGGAATGACCACACTAACCAAAGGACGATCTTCCATCATACTCCCCTACCTCACCATGACAGGTTCATTGCAATCCCGCCATATCAGTTCATTGTATTCTGATGTTCGGGTGCTGTCAATCAGGCAATATCGTGCGAATGTCGCGCATAAAAAAATCCCCCGGCAATTCGTCGGGGGATTCACATGCGGATGATTAATCCACCGTGAAGGGCAGCAGCGCGATGGCACGTGCGCGCTTGATGGCCTCGCTCAGCTGACGCTGATGCTTAGCGCAGTTGCCGGACATACGGCGGGGCAGGATCTTGCCGCGCTCGTTGATGAAACGACGCAGACGGTTGATGTCCTTGTAGTCGATGTATTCGACCTTATCCACACAGAAGCTGCACACCTTACGACGGGGACGACGTCCTCCGCGGGGGCGCGGCCTTCTTTCACCACGTTCTTCAGACATTCGGATGGCCTCCTCTCAAGCTTACTTAAGCGTTAAAATGGCAAATCATCATCGTTGGGTACCTGCGTAAAACCGTCATTCTGAGCGGTTACAGCATTGCTCACAGGAGCAGCTGCAGCAGGAGCATAGCCCATGCTTTCACCCTCAGCGCGGCTGGACAGGAACTCAACTTCATCAGCAGTGACTTCCAGAGATACGCGGGTCGTACCGTCGTTCGCCTGATAAGTGCGAGCGCTCAGCGGCCCGGACACGAACACCTTGCGGCCCTTCGCCAGGTACTTCGAGCAATTCTCACCCAGCTGACGCCAGGCGGTAATGCGGAAGAACGTGGTCGATTCCTGCTGCTGACCAGCATTCTGCTGGTTGCGGCCGCGACGATCATTCACCGCGATGGTGAAATCGCACACGGAAATGCCACCTGCAACGGTGCGCAGCTCAGGGTCACGGGTCAGGTTACCGATCAAAATGATCTTGTTCATGCTTTTACCCTCGTGGACGTCTTACTCAGCGTCAGCAGTAGCGGGAGCTTCTTCAGCGGGAGCAGCTTCAACAGCAGCCTCAGCCACAGGAGCAGCCACGGGACGAGCAGCGCGAGGCTTCACATTGCTGCGCTTCTCAACCAGCTTCACCACCAGATAGCGGATGACGCTGTCGTAGATCTCCAGGTTACGCTCAAGCTCGCGGGGGAACTCAGCGGGTGCCTTGAAGGTCACCTGCACGTACCAACCCTCGGTCTTGTAGTTGATGGCATACGCCAGGCGGCGCTTGCCCCAAGTCTCGTCGACCTTTTCCACCTCACCACCGTTAGCCACGATCAGGGCGGAAACCTTTTCAATCAGCTCCTTGCGAGCAGTTTCCTCCAGTGCAGTGTCGATGATGTAGGTCAAATCATACCTATTCATACCTTTCACCTCCTCACGGACTTTGGCGCTACATCCATGTGTAGCGCAAGGATGTGCCAAGATGAGATTATAGCAGAATTGCCTCGCTTTGGCAAGTGGTTTTTCGCAGAAATTTTACGCCTGTTTTTCAACATTTTCGCCTTCAGGTGTTGAAAATCTTTCGTCACTATGCCATAATGTCTTGAATGCTGAACGCATGAAGGAGGAAATGGATAATGCTTCAAATCGACCACTACAGCAAGACCTTCGGCACAACGAAGGCTGTCGATGATCTTTCCCTGCATATTCATCCCGGTGAAATCTACGGTTTTATCGGTCACAACGGTGCCGGTAAAACCACCACGCTGAAGGCCGTAGCAGGCATTCTGAGCTTTACAGAGGGTTCCATCCTCATCGACGGCAAATCCATTCAGGAGGATCCTGTCGGCTGCAAAAAGATCATGGCGTACATTCCTGACAATCCCGACCTTTACGAATTCATGACCGGTATGAAGTATCTGAACTTCGTTGCTGATGTTTTCGGCGTTTCCGCTGCCGATCGGAAGGCACGCATTGATGAATACGCTGCCCGGTTTGAACTTACCGGCGCGCTGAACAATGCCATTGCCTCCTACTCCCATGGCATGAAGCAAAAGCTGGCCATTATCGCCGCATGGATTCATCAGCCGAAGCTTGTGCTGATGGACGAGCCCTTTGTGGGACTGGATCCCCTGGCTGCGCATCTGCTAAAGGAAATGATGCACGAGCTCTGCGACCAGGGCGGCGCGATTTTCTTCTCCACCCATGTGCTGGAAGTGGCGGAGAAGCTATGCGACAAGGTGGCCATCATCAAGGGCGGCAAGCTGATCCGCTCCGGCACCATGGAAGAAGTCCGCGGCGACAGCTCCCTGGAGCAGGTGTTCCTGGAACTGGAGGGTGATTGAGCATGGTCTGGCTCCTGGTAAAAAAGCAGCTTGCGGAAATTTTCCGCAAATACAGCTACAATCCCAAAACGGGCAAGGCACGCTCTAATGCCTCCCGTGTACTCATGATGGTTCTGTTTGCCTTCCTGATGATTGTGATCATGGGCGGCATTTTCGGTGCTTCTTCCTATTTTATCGGTTCCAGTCTGATTCCTCTTGGGCTGGGATGGCTATACTTTGTCCTGTTTATCGGCATTTCTGTTTTGCTGGGTTCTTTCGGCAGCGTGTTCAACACATACGCCAGCCTATACCTCAGCAAGGACAATGATCTGCTGCTCTCCATGCCCATTCCTGTGCGCAGCATCATGACAGCACGCCTTATGTCCGTCTATTTGATGGGACTGATGTATTCCGGCGTGGTGCTTTTGCCTGCGGTCATCGTATATTGGTTCGTCAAAGGTCCCACGGTGATGAACGTTCTCGGCGGCCTTCTTTTGCTGGCGCTGATTTCTATTTTTGTATTGACGCTTTCCTGCTTCTTCGGCTGGATTGTGGCAAAACTGAGTCAGAAGCTCAAAAACAAAGGCGTACTGTCGGCCTTTGCCGGCATTCTGTTCTTCATTCTCTACTTTGGCGCATCCAGTAATCTTACCAACGGAATGGAAAGCTTCATTGCGAATTCCGTCCTCATTGGTCAAACCGTGGAAAACTCCGCCTATCCCGTGTATGTGCTTGGACAGGTCGGTACAGGTGATCCCTGGGCCATGCTCACTGTCGCTGCTGTTGTGCTTGTGCTGTTTGCCATCACGTACATACTGGTATCTCGCAGTTTCCTGAAAATTGCCACTACCTCCGCTGCAAGCAGCAACGCTTCTGCGAAAAAATCGTCATTGCGGCAAAAGGGTCTGTTCTCCTCCCTGCTGCAAAACGAGTTTCGGCATTTCTTCAGCAGCTCCACATACATCATGAACTGCGGCACAGGCATTTTCCTGCTTCCTATTGCCGGCATTGCGTTGCTGCTCAAGGGATCTGATCTGCTGCAGTTACTCGGCTTCATCCCTGATTTTCCCAGTGCATGGGTTCCGGCCATCCTCTGCGGGCTCATCATGGTCATCTCATCCATCAACTACATTGCTGCGCCTTCTGTATCGCTGGATGCTAAGCAGCTATGGTTACTGCATTCCCTGCCCATTCCGCCGCAAATGCTGCTGAATGCCAAAATGGCCGCGCACTTCATCATCATTGGTCTGCCGACGTTGTTCTGCAGCATCTGCGCGTTATTGGTTGCTTCGCCCACCCTATGGCAGGCAGTGTATTTGTTGCTTCTGCCGCAGATGTTTGTGATACTGTGCGCCGCCTTTGACCTGATGATTGGTCTGACGATGCCTTCCCTGCACTGGACAAGCGAATCCACCCCCATCAAGCAGGGATTCGGCGTTTTCATCGCAAGCTTTGTCGGCACGCTATTTGTTGCGGTTATGATTGGCATTTACGTGCTGCTTTCCGCTGCAGTAGAAATGGACATCTACATGCTATGCGTTGCCGCGCTTGTGCTTCTGCTCACCCTTCTTCTGCTCCAGTGGCACCGCACCATCGGTGTCCGCCGCTTCGCGGAGCTGCAGTAAACGACAGTGCATTTTTGCGAGAGGGCAGCTTTTGTGCCAAAAGCTCCCTCCCGCACCCTCCCCGAAAACCACAATGGACGTTAGGGTTTTGCAGGAGGGCGGCTTTGTGTCAAAAGCTCCCTCCCGCACCCTCCCCGAAAACCGCATAAAAAGGGCTGTTGCGAATGGTTTTCGCAACAGCCTTTTTGTTGTTCCAACGTTTCGATTTTGCTTACTTTGCCACAGACTTAGCAGCTTCCAGCAGACCCTGCACATAGCCCAGGGTATCCACCAGCGTGCAGCCAGACACCACGTCCACCATTTCCTCAGAGGTCTTGCCCTCGATGGCGGCTTCCAGTTCAGCGATGGTCTTGCCGGTCACGAACGCTTCAATCGCAGCGTAGTTCACATCCAGCGCCTGGGTGGAGCCAGCCTTCTGCATGTTGGTGCTATACAGCTCGGCGTTGGTCTTCTTGGAAGCCAGCACCTTGCCTTCGGGGTAGCTGGTACCAAAGTCTGCGTCACTATTCGGCACGCCCACAGCGGTGGCAGCGTCCATAAACTGGAATTCATCGATGTAAGCGGCAACGATCTTGTCACCCTGCACAGCCACGGTGAGCACAGCAAAGCACTTGGTGCCATGGGCGGCGTAGTCCACCTGGCCGATCACGATGGCATCTTCAGCCACAGCGAACACGGGCAGCATGAGTGCGAGAGCCAGCAGAAGAGCGAGTACCTTTTTCATTGAGTTTTCCTCCCTTTCTTTGTCGGATCATCCGACATGTGCTCCCATTATACACATCGTCCGCAGAGTTTGTACAGCGTAACTTACATGCTTTTGAATATTTTTCTCGTTTCAAAGCAATGAAAGAGGCCTGTGCAAAGCGCTTGCATCACAGGCCTCTTTTGTTAATTGTATTCAACCGTTTCCTGATACGCCTTATAGGTGGATGTACACAGCAGCTCGCGGCTGGTTTCCTTGCCATTCTGGTACCACACCTTGTAGGTGCTGACCTCGTAGCCCTTTCTGGCGCTGACAGTTTTCTTGCTGGTGCCGGAGGGCAGGTCCGTGTTCTGCACGTACTTGATGCCTTCCGGCGCCTGAATGGTCTTTGTGACCTCGCTCTCCAGGTCGATGGTCACGCCCTCGCCAAGGCTCATGCCGTAGATTTCCACGGTAACCTCACGATTCTCATACCAGGCAACGATGAAAATAGGCCAATCCGTATCGTTGCGGAACTTGAAATCCAGGTTCGGCCAGTTCACCGTAGCATCCATGCCCTTTTCCACATAGGAGGACGGCCACGCGTGGGGACTGCGGTAGACGATTTCCAGGTTTGCCCGCGCCACGGCGTTAAACAGGGTGGAGCTTGTCTGGCACACGCCGCCGCCAATTTCATCTACGCTTTGTCCGCCCGAAATAGCCGCAGCAGCCTTATAGCCTTTGGACTCTGTTCGCTGACCAGTCGTCTCATTGAAGGAGAACGTTTCACCAGGCTGAACCGTAATGCCGTTAATGGCCTCTGCAGACAAGCGAATGTTGGTATTGCGGTTGGCATTCTTGGTGGTTTTGGTCGTATAGCTGGAAATTCTGCGGAAGCTATTCAGCAGCTCCGCCTTGGTGGTTTCCGCCAGAAGGATTTCCACCTCCACGTCAATGGAGGCGTGATTATCCCCTGCGTCCAGGCAGGCAATCACCTGGTCATAGATGTCCGTTGCGCTGACGTAGGCGCCGGAAACATCCGAGTTGAAGGTGAAGCTTTTCGAGCCGAAGTCGAAGGATGCAACGGATGCGCTCACAGGATCGCAATTCACCGATGCCGCGATGCTTTCCGTCATGGCACGAATCGTATCCCGATCATAGGTAATAGCTGTCGTCAACTGAACAGGAGCAGCCTGCAGCGCGGCTACCTCATTCACGCGTTCCTGAAAGGGTGTGATTCCCGTGCCGCGAATGGACGTGGTGTTGCTGCGCCCATAGGCATAGGCCTTATCCACCATTTCCTGAATATTCCGCGTCATGGGCACATTGCCGGAATCAATGCTCCAGCTTTGTCCATCCACGTTCACGGTAATCTGGAAGGATGAGCCCTCCGTAGCGCTGACGCGGCTAACCGCCAGGGTCGCTTCCTCTTTCGTCATGCCGCCAACATCCACGCCGTCAATGGTCACGCCGCTATAGATGGTTCCCGTGTTCATGTACTGGCGAAGGCTGCGATACTGGCTATAGTTATCTGCATCGAGGCTAATGACCATGCCGTTTGCAAAGGCATAGTTCGGCAGCGTTGCAAACTGCACCCCCAGCAGCTGAGGTGCAACAAACAATCCCATGGTGCCAATGCACAGCAGGCACAGCAAAATGACGAAACCCCACCCAATCCGCGAAGCAACGCTTTTTTTCTTCTTGCGTTTCTTCTTTTTCTTTGGGGGCTCGTCATCTGCCTGATAAGCATTCCCGTAATTGTATGGATCGTTGCCATAGGCAGCACGCCCAGCGTAACGATTGCTGTATTGATTTCTTTCTTCCTGTGCCTGACGCAGCTCCTCGCTGCGGCCAAGCGGCTGACGCCTCTGCTCCACCCGAGCGCCACGATGACCATAGGTGCTTACCTGCTGCGGCTCCACCGAGCGGCGGCGGTACTGCACGCGAACCGTCTCCCCATCCCCGTCATACAGCGGTACATTTTCATTTTCATACTGTGCATCGCGCGGGGTCTGATCCATGAACTACGTCCTCCGTTAATCGCCGGCATGCGCCATTTTATAAGAGAGAATCTGCAGGCTGTCGCTCAGGTGAACGTTCACAACAATCATGCTGTCCGGGTGCTGCAGATCCGTCGGAGCGAAATTCCACACAGCGCCCACCTTGCACGCCACCAAGCGATCCATGGTTGCCTGCGCCACCTTGGCAGGCACAGCCAAAACCGCCACGTCCACCTTATTTTCCCCGAGGAAATGTTCCAGCTCCTCCATGGGATACACAGGTGTACCGCTCACGCGGGTGCCCACCTTGGCAGGATCCACATCGAACATAGCCACCGTTTCAAAGCCTTCACGAGTAAAGGTGGGATAATTTGCCACGGCACTGCCAATATTGCCAATGCCCAGAATGATCATGCGGTGTACCTTGTCCAGGCCAAGGATCTCACCGATGTGCATCTTCAAATCGCTGACCTTGTAGCCGAAGCCCTGACGGCCAAACCCACCAAAGCAGTTGATATCCTGGCGAATCTGCGAAGGCGTTAACTGCATGCGTTTGCCCAGCTCCTGAGATGAAATCTGTGTCACCCCTGCGGCTTCCAATTCACGCAAGTGACGATAATATCCGGGCAAACGTCGAATCACGGCGTCTGATACATACCCTGCCATTCGCTAATCCTCCATCCTATACAAGCTGCAAGTGAACTTTTTCACATTTCATATTACCATAGTTCTTTTTTGTTTTCAACCCAAAAAATCTGGATCAGGCAATTGATGCAAGAAGGGCGACGTGCCGTTTCTAGCAACGTTCGCCCCGCCTGTCTTCCTTTTGCTTGCCCTGAAAATGTCCAAATCAGGTTCTGTGATTCCGAACGGGGCCGCGGAGGATGTCGCCTTCCTCTGTTTTAACGGGCAGCTTCATGCGGATCATTTCCCCTGCAATGCCCAGGGTATCAAGGGTCTCCCCTGTCTTTTCCCGAAGGAAGGAGGTTGCCTCCACCTGCACGGTGCCGCTGGGCGTCATCAGCTCCAGCGCGTCCCCCGCGCAGAAACGGTTCTTCAGCATCAGCCGAGCTTCCTGCCCTGCCTCTGCCCCTTCCATGACCCGTGCCACATACTCACGGGACTGGTGGAAGCCTTCCGCACCGCCTGGCTGCGCGGGTCTGCCCAGCGCAAAGCCCGTGTCACTGTCGCGATGGCTGGCGCACTGCAATTCCTCCATCAGCGCAGGGAGCGCCGCTTCAAAGACATCATCCCCCTGCTCCAGCAAATCCAGCGCACGCCGATAGACAGAGGTCACCGTAGCCACATAATACTCTGTCTTCATCCTGCCTTCAATCTTCAAACTGGCAATGCCCGCATCCCGAAGCCGCGGCAAAAGAGGCAGAAGGTTCAAATCCTTTGCTGAGAAGATATACGTGCCGTTTTCATCCTCGCATACAGGCAGATATTCGCCGGGACGCTTCTGCTCCATCACCGCATACTGCCAGCGGCAAGGCTGAGCGCACTCACCCTGATTGGCGCTGCGTCCCGTCAGAGCCGCGCTGAGCATGCACCGTCCGGAATAAGCCATGCAGGCCGCGCCATGCACGAAGGCTTCCAACTCGATGCTGTTTCCCAGCCGCTCATGCATCGCCATCATGCGGTTCAGGCTTACCTCTCGGGCGAGAATCACCCGTGCGCAGCCCAGATCGCGGTAATGCTCCACCGCATCGCTGTTCACCGTGTTGGCCTGGGTGCTCACATGCACTGGCAGGCCGGGCAGCTCCTTGCGGAGGCGCGTAATCGCGCCCAGGTCGCTGACAATCGCCGCATCCACGCCGCTGGCCATCGCCACCCGCGCGCCTGCCACAAAGGCATCCATCTGATCGTCAAAGGGGAAAACATTCATGGTCAGGTAGAATTTTTTTCCTGCCTGGTGGGTCTTTGCCACCGCCGCCTGCAGCTGCTTTTCATCAAAGTTGCCCGCAAAGGCGCGCAGACCAAAGCGCTTCATGCCGCCATACACCGCGTCCGCACCGAAGTGCAGTGCCGCGTTCAGGGATTCCATACTGCCTGCCGGGCAGAGAAGTTCCATATTATTCGATCCCCCTTGATTCATCATAGGCTTCCCACAGCGGGGCATAAATGGCCACTGCCTGTTCATGCTCTGCCTGCGTCCTGGAGAAATACAGTTCGCCGCTTTCCGGGTCTTTGGCGCAGAAGTACAGATAATTCTCCGCCACGTAGGTTTCATCAGGATACAGCGCCGCATTGATGGCCGCTTCCGAGGGTGTGCAGATGGGACCCAGCGGCAATCCCTCATGGAGATACGTGTTGTACAGGCTCTGCACCTTCAGGTCATCCGAGGAAAGATTCATCTTGCGCACGCCGGTAATATAGTGGATGGTCACATCGCTGCCCAGCTTGATTTTCTGGTTCAGCCGATTGTGGAACACGGCAGACACCTTGGTGAAGTCGCTTTCCTTGGCTTCCTTTTCAATCAGAGAGGCCAGCGTCAGCACCTGATCCATGGTCATGCCCAGCTCATCCGCACGGGTCTGCATCTCAGAGGAGAACACGTCATCCGTCTGGCTCAGCAGCTTGCGGATAATTTCTTCTGCCGTGGCCGTGGTGTAGATTTCATAGGTGTTGGCGGCCAGGTAGCCTTCCAGCACATATTTCCGCTGGGACACGTTGCTGCTTGCCAGCACATCCGCAATATAGTAGTAATCCTTGAACTGTTCCCCGGTTTTGCACAGGTTGAGGAACTCGGTGCTGTCGCTCAGCACGCCGTCCGAAACCAGTTTGGCCGCGAACTCCTCAATGGTCCAGCCAGGGATATAGGTGATGGTACGCACCAGCGGATTACCGTCGCCCCTGGTCAGCTGATCTGCGATTTCCTGCATGGTCATGGACTGATTCAGGGTATAGGTGCCCGACTGGATCTTCTGTCCCATGCCTGCAAAATCGCAGTAATACTTGAACACCGTTTTGGAACGAACAAGCTCCGCCTTTTCCAGGTTATTGGCCACGCGGCTCAGGCTCTGGCCGCTTTCCACCGTGAACGTAATCGCTTCGGTGCTATTCGTGTCCACAGGGGCAAGATATTCATCGTACACCTTGTTCCACACCGTCATCAGCAGGCCAATGATCACCACCAGCGCAGCCGTCACCACCAGAATCGGGCGCAAAACACGCCACAGGCCGCTGTACCAGTAGAAGCCGTATTCCCGCTCATCCCGCATGCTGCGGTAGGTATAGTCATCACGCTTTTTCCGTGCCACGCTTTACGCCTCCTTGCCATATGCAGCGACGCAATCAGCCATCCATTCCCGGCAGACCCATATCAATGTCCGCCGCATCGGTAATGATCTTGAAAATATCCGCCAATGCCTGCTGCATCCGAATTTCCGCCAGCAGATACTGGCTTACTTCAGGCTTTGTAAACAGCAGAGAGGAAATGCCGGAGAACCGCTGCATATCCTCATCGTCCGTTTTCTGGCCGCTGATGGCTGCCATCTGCAGGGTCATCTGCAGCTTCTTATATTCCTTAATCAGGGCGGCGACAGTTTCATCCCCCATGACCTCATCCTTCAGCTGATGATAGGTCTGATATTCCTCACTGGCCTTGATATCCGCCGCCAAACGATGAGCACTGCTATATTCCATAATGATAAAACCACCTTTCACGTATTCAACGCTGCAAGCGACCGTTTTCTTCCCAAAACAGCGCAAGGGAGAAGCGCCCCGACCTGCAGCTTGTTGCTCCTGCCGGAGTCTTCTCCCTATAGTTTACCACATTTCTGCCTTATACATCAAGAATGATGGGCAAGATCATGGGATTACGCTTAATCTTTTCGTAGATATAGCGGTGCAGCTCGTCCTTAATGCGGTTCTTCAGGTTGACCCAGTCCGCGCCGTCCAGGCTGGATTCGCGGAGGATGCCGCGCACCACATCGCGCATGCTCTCGATGATATCTTCATTTTCGCGGACGTAGATGAAGCCGCGGCTGATGATATCGGGGCCGCTGACCAGCACACCCTGGTCGCGGTCAATGGCCATGGCCACAATGATCAAGCCATCCTGGCTCAGATGCTTGCGGTCACGCAGCACCACATTGCCCACATCGCCGATGCCCAGGCCGTCCACCAGCACGCCGCCCGTGGGAACCTGTTCACCCAGGCTCAGGCTATCGCGGGACATCTCAATGACCTGGCCGATTTCAGGAATCACAATGTTCTTGCGATTCATGCCCATGCTCTCTGCCAGCTCTGCATGCTGCCACAGCATGCGATATTCGCCGTGCACAGGGATGAAATACTGGGGCTGCACCAGGGCATGCATCAGCTTCAGCTCTTCCTGGCAGGCGTGGCCGGAAACGTGCACATCCGCCAGTGCTTCGTAAACCACCTGTGCGCCGCAGCGGTACAGCTGGTTAATCACGCGGGAAATGAACTTTTCATTGCCGGGGATAGGCGTTGCAGAAATCAGCACCATGTCGCTCTGGCGAATCTGCAGCTTGCGATGCTCCGCATAGGCCATGCGGGTCAGGCCTGCCATGGGTTCGCCCTGGCTGCCCGTGGTCATCACCAGAATCTCCTCATCGGGGTACTGATCCAGGCTGTCCACATCGATCATGCACTCTTCAGGGATTTTCAATTCGCCAATCTGCATGGCCACGCGGCTTACATTCACCATGCTTCGGCCAATGAAACACACGCGGCGGCCATAGCGGATGCCGTTGTCAATCACCATCTGCATACGGTGAATGTTGCTGGCGAACATGGCCACAATGACGCGTCCCTTGGCCTCGCGGAACAGGTTCTCGAAGGTGGGGCCGATTTTCATCTCGCTCATGGTCTGGCCGGGACGCTCTACGTTGGTAGACTCGCACAGCAGCGCCATCACGCCCTTTTCGCCCAGGGATGCCAGCGTCTGCAGATCGGTTACCTGACCATCAATAGGGGTATAGTCCACCTTAAAGTCGCCGCTGACCACCACCGTGCCTGCGGGGCAGGTAATGGCAATGGCGCACGCACCAGCAATGGAGTGGCTTACGTGAATGAACTTGCAGGTGAACTTGCCCAGCTGCACTTCATCCCGAGGCTGCACCACATGCATGGTGATGTTGGGAACGCGATGCTCCTTCAGCTTCAGATCCACCAGTGCCAGGGTCAGCTTGGTGCCATACAGGGGTGCGGGCACCTGACGCAGGATATACGGCGTTGCGCCGATATGATCCTCATGGCCGTGGGTGAACAGATAGCCCCGAACATTCTTCTTCTTCGCTACCAGATAGCTGACATCCGGGATCACCAGATCCACACCCAGCATATCCTCCTTGGGGAAGATACTGCCGCAATCAACAACTACAATATCGTCTTCATATTCGAAGACGGTCATGTTCTTACCGATTTCATCCACGCCGCCTAACGAGACAATGCGCAGCTTGCTCGTCGTTTCCTGATTTACTCTTTGGCTCACGGGATACCTCCTTTCGACCTCCATGGTATCAAAACATAAAGCTCCGGAGCGACCCTGCCCCATCGCTATCTTGAACCGGACACACGCCGGTCATTATTTTTCCAGGCACAGAATGCCCATCTGCCGCACAGCATTCAGATAAAGGCCCTTCTGCCGGCGGCTTCGATGGTATAAAGTTTACAATATGCCATCTCTTTCGTCCCATTATATCATACATTTTGAAAATTCGCCACAAAAAAATCCTCTAACTGAAGACGAATTTTTTGTCATTCACGTCAAGATTCGCTTCGTCAGAGGTTTTTCAGAGACTATTCTTTTTTCTGAAGCACCGGCACTGTGCTGCTGCCGTGAGGCATCACAATCACATGCCTGTCGCCAAAGTCCAGCAGGCTCTGCAATTCCTCCACGGTGTTAACGCCCTGAATCTTCATATCCCGCAGGGTTTCTGCCGGAAGCTTGGACATGACGTACATCTGCGTATGGGACGCCATTTCGCAGCAGGCATAGAAAATATAGCCCGCAATGGTGAAGTGGGCACGAAGCTCCTTGTCCAGCGTTCCGCTGGGCAGATAGCGGCTCCAGCCAAAGAATTCCTCAGGGCCGCCGCCCTCACGGCATTCGCTGATAAAAATCAGCGTGCCGCCTTCCTTCACGGCCTGATAAGCGTTAATCAGCGTTTTGGAAGACTGATACAGATTGATATCCTTCGGGAATCCGCCGCAGGAGGTCAGCACCACGTCAGCCTTCTCCTTCAGCGGAACGCCGTTATAGCGATCCACCAGATGGCAGCTTTCCTCCCAGGCCTTTTGCCAGTCACCGCTTGGCATAGCCAGCAGGTTGCCGTTGCTGTCCACCACCAGATTGATGGAGAACACAGGACCCACCATGGCGGCAGCCTCCATCATGTCCTCATGCACGGGATTCATGTGCGTCCTGCCGCAGCCCACCAGATTGCTGGATTTCGGCAGCACAGGATCCAGCGCCAGGGAGTGATTTTGCTGAATGGTATCAATGCCGCTGATGCCGGGCAGGATGCTCTTGCGTCCGCCGCCGTAGCCAGCCAGCAGATGATGAACCGTGCCGCCCATCATGATGACCTTGCGGCCAACTGCCAGGGGATCCACTTCCACCCTGGTGCCGCGGGTCGTGGTGCCGAGATAGGCCAGATTGTGCCGTGCGTCGTGGTTCACAACCTTCACGCGATCATAGACAGCGTCCGTCACCAGGGCGCGGAGCTCTGCCTCAGTCTGATCCCGATGGGTACCCAGTGCAATGAGGAACAGCACCTGCTCATCAGGGATGCCCACCACATCATGCAGGTAATCAAGCAGCAGGGGGCAAATGCGCTCCTGATGCATCCATGCGCGGGTCTGGTCGCTGATGATGATGGTCACCGGATCGTCCTTGGTCAGCACCTCTTTCAGCGGCGCCGACGCGATTGCATCCTCTTCCACCGCCTTGCGGAACGTTTCTTTCAGGTCAGTTACCGGAGCAGGGGTCGATGCCTCCAGCACTTCAATCTCACGCGCCTTCACCGTCACGTGAATCATTCCATCGCCATAACCCAGATCAAATTTCTTTTCCATCATTGTTTTCTTGCCTCGCACGTACGCACGATTGTTGTTCCAGCATTCATTCTTCAGCGAACCATCACGGTAGCAGGGTTCATAAGCGTCGTCCTGCGCTTCCGCATCATCCGCATATTGCTGTGCCTTTCGGCGCTGATCATAGGTCATCTTGCTCGCCTCCTCAGCACAACTTCATCATAGCACAGTGTAAAAGAAGAAACAAGGCACATGCACGAAAAAAACAGCGTGCCTCACTTCGATGGCGACAACGTAACGTCAACCCGCCACTCCGCTTCATTGCCTGAATACCTGCCGCCATTTTCCTTTACCTTTATTTCCCACGTCATGCTCGTTCCATTTTGCAATA
This sequence comes from bacterium, assembly GCA_963618735.1. Lineage (GTDB taxonomy): Bacteria > Bacillota > Clostridia > Christensenellales > Aristaeellaceae > CAKUFA01. The sequence goes on from CAVEUM010000003.1 coordinate 61,043, forward strand.
GATCATCTGTTACCGGAAGCTCTGCCTGTTCTTTTCCCGTGTCCGGGTATTTGTCAATCTCCAGAATGCAGCATTTCAGCTGCATGGTGCTTCCTTTGGACACGCTGACTTCCGCTGAAGTGATTTCAAAGGTTCCTTTGTTCTTCTTCGTCAGCGTCAGAAGCTCATCGTTCACATAAAAAGACAATGTCCACTCATTCCCCACGTGATTCGCATCCACAAGGGTCGCCTGCACGGTGATGTTCATGGTGTCCGTGCCCGTCTGCGCAGATGCTGTGCTGCTTATATGCTGCCTGCACTCCGCCAGCAGTGACTGGCTATCCTGATAGTCCCCCAGCATATCAAGCACTGCCCTGGCTTCCTCATAGCAGTCCTCTTCCATGAGCTTCACCGCGCCGTCGTACAGCTTCTGCTGATCCGCCGCCTGAGCACCTGTCATGCACGCAAAAAGAAAAAGAGCCTGCAAGACAAAGCAAACCAGTCGTTTCTTCATCTTCACAAGCCCCTTCCTGTTTTCATACATAATCCAGGGACATGGTCATCAAATCCTGTGCCGCCACCGTGTTGGGGAAAATGCTTGTTGCTTCCCCGATGTATTCCTCCGGGTCGTCAATGCAGTTGCTGAAATGGGTCAGCACCAGCTTCTTCGTGCCCGCCTGACGCGCCAATTCTGCCGATTCACGGAAAAGCATGTGGCGATTTTTCAGCGCCTGGGGCATCTTCGTGTCATCCCCATACATGCCTTCGAGGATCATCAAATCCGTCCCCTGCCCCATGGTCACAATGCTTTCCGTGGGACGGGTGTCTGTTGCGTAGAGGAAGCTCAGCCCGCGCCGCGGCTCTGTGAGCACGTCAGACGGATGAATGCAGCGGCCATCCTCCAGGGTCACTGTCTCCCCATGCTGGAGACATTTCCAATAAGACAGTGGAATCTCCAATGCCCTGGCCTTTTCCGGCAAAAACGCCCCTGAACGATTCAGCGTGAACCGATAGCCAAAGCAGGTCACGCTATGTTCCAGATGAAATGCCTCAATCTCCAGCCCGATGGCTTCAAATTTCGTTCCCTCATGACCATACTCGTGAAGCACCACCTGATAGGGCAGTTGTGGAGCGACCACGCGAAGCCCGTTCACCACACGCTTCAGCCCTGCAGGGCCCCAAATAGGAAACGGTTCTGTGCGTCCTGCCTTCGCCATGGAAAGAAGGAACCCCGGCAAACCGCCGCAATGATCTGCGTGATAGTGGGTAATCAACATGCCATCGATGCCGTGAAAGCCCCAGCCAAGCCTGCGAATGGCCGTCTGTGTATTTTCACCGCAGTCCACCAGCAAGCCGTGGCCGTTCATCCGCACATACAGGCTTGCCAGGCCGCGTTCCGGGAGCGGCAATGCGCCGCCTGTTCCCAAGGTGCACAGGTCGATCATGATACCGCTCCTTTCCTGATTATTCTGCCTTCTGTTTCTTCTCAGCGATTTCTCTTGCGGCGTTTACCAGAATCTCTGCCAAATCGCCTTCCACCTTGCGTGCAGGCTGACCCTTGATGAACAGCGCGCCGCTGTCCTTGCCGCCTGCAATGCCGATGTCTGCTTCCCGCGCTTCGCCGGGGCCATTCACCACGCAGCCCATAACAGCAACCTTCAGCGGAACCTTGATGTCCGCCAGCTCCTGCTCCACACGGGATGCGATGCCCGCCACATTGATGCAGGTTCTGCCGCAGGTGGGGCAGGACACCAGCTGCACGCCGTGGGTGCGCATATCCAGTGCCCGCAGAATATCCCATGCCGCCTTTGCCTCAGGCACGGGGTCACCCGTCAGGCTGACGCGGATGGTATCGCCAATGCCCTGTGCCAGCAATGCGCCAATGCCGATGGCGCTCTTGATGGTTCCCTGACCAGGCAATCCGGCCTCGGTAACGCCCACATGCAGGGGATAATCGCATTTCTGCGCCGCCAGCTGATACGTTTCAATGGTCAGTTTAACGCTGGATGCCTTCATGGACAGCACAATGTCCTCAAAGCCCGCTTTTTCCAGCATCCGTGCATGCTGAAGAGCACTCTCCACCATGCCTTCCGCAGTAGGCTCGCCGTATTTTGCAAGGATTTCGCGCTCGATGGAACCGCTGTTCACACCAATGCGAATCGGAATATGATGCTGTTTAGCGCAGTCCGCCAGCATGCGGACATGGGCTTCTCCGCCGATGTTGCCGGGATTGATGCGCAGCTTTGCAATGCCGTTTTCCGCAGCCATAATGGCCAGGCGATGGTCAAAGTGAATATCGGCCACCAGCGGCACAGGGGAACCATCCACCAGCTTCCGCACCGCCTTGGCGCATGCTTCATCATAGACACTGACGCGGACAATATCGCATCCTGCCGCCGCCAACGCGCGGATTTGGCTCAGGGTTGCATCTACATCGCGAGTGTCTGTATTGGTCATCGACTGCACCCATACAGGATTGTTGCCGCCCATTTTCAGGGAGCCAACGGTTACTTCACGCACAGAGCTCATGGATTTCTACCTCTTTCAAATTCAGCTGAACAGTCTGATAACGTCCTTAAAGGTGAAGAAAATCATCAGTGCAAACAGCAGGACATAGCCGCACAGGTGCACAATGGCTTCCTTCTGGGGCGGAACCGGCTTGCGGCGGATGGCTTCCAGCACCATGAACAGGAAGCGGGAGCCGTCCAGGCCGGGAATGGGCAACAGATTCATGATGCCCAGATTGATGGAAATCACAATCAGCAGGCTGATGAAGGCCTCCAGGCCTCCCTCCTGCACCTGGGTCGTCACCATGGACACCACACCAACAGGACCCGAAGTCTGATCCAGTCCTTCGCCCGTGGTCACCAGATCCTTCAATGCGTTCAGGATCACGCCGCCAGCGTAGTTGCACCAGCTCCAGCCCGCGCTCACTGCCTCCGTGAAGGTGGCAGGGGTGGTCTCCGTCAAAACAGTAGCAGACACGGTAACGCCAATGCGGTACTTGCCTGCATCCTCATCATAAAAGGGTGCCAGCGTGGTAGTAAACGTTTCATCACCGCGGCGCACCACCAGCTCCATGGGGTCATCCCCATCCTTGTAAGCCGCGATGGTGTTCAGCAGCGTCGTTTGCGTGCCGTCCAGCATGTTCACGCCGTTAATGGACTCGATGATGTCGCCGTCCTTTAGCCCTGCGGAATAGGCAGGACCCGTGGCCGCCACCTCCGCAATGTACGGCTCATAGCCTGTAACGTGGGCAATGCCGCCAATCCAGTAGAACATCACCGCCACCACAATGGCCAGAACGAAGTTCATGCCCGGACCCATCAGCACCGACAGCATGCGCTTCCACACACTTTGCCTGTTATAGGCGCGCGGATCGTCCACATGCTCGCCGTTAACGTCATCTTCTCCATAGAAGGCGCAGTAGCCGCCCAGGGGAATGGCTCGAATGGAGAACTGCGTCCCCTTTTTGCTCTTGTGCCCCCACAGCTTTGGGCCAAAGCCAACGGAGAACTCCATGACCTCAATGCCCGTGATTCTTGCAAAGATAAAGTGGCCGAACTCATGCACCACAATCAGGATTGCCAGCAACAGAATGGCCAGCAACACATATAGGATGGTCATACGATTCCTTTCCCTTGTTCAAGCTGTTTCCTGACTTCCACCCGAGCCAGACGGTCAGCCTCAAAGATGTCTTCCAGTGTGTCTGCCGAACGATTGCCCAGGGATGACAAAGTGTCTTCCACCAGGGTCGTAATCGCGCCGAAGGAAATCTCCTCTCGCAGGAACGCCGCTACAGCTTCTTCATTCGCGCCATTCAAAATGGTGCAGGCCGCGCCGCCGGCGTTCAGGCACTCCCCCGCCAGACGCAGGGCAGGGAATCGCTCCGTATCTCCTTTTTCAAAGGTCAGTTGACCCAATGCGAACAAATCCAGCGGTTTGCAGCCCGTCGTCAGCCGACGGGGATACGCCATGGCGTACTGAATGGGCACCCGCATGTCCGGCACGCCCAACTGAGCAATCACGGCACCATCCGCAAATTCCACCGCCGAGTGGACAATGCTTTGAGGGTGCACCACCACCTGAATCTTTTCCGGCGGCATGTCGAAGAGCCACCGCGCCTCCATGATTTCCAGCGCCTTGTTGAACATGCTGGCAGAGTCAATGGTAATCTTGGCGCCCATGCTCCAATTGGGGTGTGCCAGTGCCTGACTCCTGGTGGCATGGGCGATGCGTTCCCGATCCCATGTGCGGAAAGGACCGCCGGAAGCCGTCAGCAGAAGCTTCACCGGTTTGTTGCCCTTCGCACCTTCCAGGCACTGAAAGATGGCACTATGCTCGCTGTCCACCGGCAAAATGGGCTTGCCTGCCGCCTTTGCCGCCTGCATCACCAGATGACCGCCCGTCACCAGGGCTTCCTTGTTGGCCAGCAGAACCTGCCGTCCCGCTGCAATGGCATCCATAACGCTTTGCAGGCCAGCAATGCCCACAACGCTCACCAGCACCATATCGCTGGGAACCTCTGCAGCCGCCGCATGCAACGCATCCGTGCCCATCACCCACTGGATGTGGCGAAGATCTTCCGGAATCTCGCTCATGGGAATGGGCTTGGTCAGTCCTGCCATTTCGGGCTTGAATTCCCGCACCTGCTCAAACAATCGCTCCTTGTTGCTGTGTGCCGTCAAAGCAGTAATGCGGTATTCCTCCGGATGCAGGCGCACCAGAGAAAGTGCCTGGGTGCCAATGGATCCCGTTGACCCAAGAACAGCCATGGTTCTCATGAAAGATTCCTCCAATGTCTATCAGTCAACCAATCAAAAGGTAGAAGCAGAACATGACCACTGCCATGAACAGAATGCTGTCCAGGCGATCCATCATGCCGCCATGGCCGGGAAACAGGTTGGAAAAATCCTTGATGCCGCAGTGACGCTTCACCATAGAGGCGAACAGGTCGCCCATCTGTCCTGCCACACCGCCGATCAGGCCGATCAGCAGATATTCCCACCAGGTAGGCAGCACTGCCACCACCTCAGGGGTGCAAGCGCAGCTGGCAATCAGGCAAATCAACATGGCCGTTGCAACGGCGCCCACCATGCCGGCAATCGCACCGGAAATGGTCTTATTGGGACTCACCTGAGGGCACAGCTTCGGCCCGCGAACACGGCTGCCAACAAAGAATGCGCAGGTATCAGCCATAACGGGGGTAGCAAACATCAGGCTCAGCATGACCACCTGCAGACTCTTGGGCTGCAGCTGAGCCAGCGCGATAATGCACATGCCAGGCAGCACCACGGTTGTCAGCGGAAGAACGCTCATCAGCACGTCTTCAATCTTGGGATCATCGCGGAACACAACGCAAATCAGCGTTACCATGCAAATGGTCATCAAAATCGGCAGCAGCACACGGCTGCCGAAGATCACCACCAGCGGTACACACGCTGCCATGCCAACCCATGTGGGCCAGGAAACAGGGCGATGGCCTGCCAGATACAGCGCATGATATTCTTCATGCACCGCAAAGCAAAGGCAAATCATGGCTGCGACACCCATCACCACGCCGCCAAAATACATCAGTACCAGTAAAAATGCAATCAATCCAATGGCTGTTACGACTCGCTGTCCCATCTATCTTCACCTTCATCCTTCCATTTGATGTTCATACAGGTACCGCTTTTGCACGGTACGCAGAGCCATCCAGAGGCTCTCCGGTGATATGATACCACAAAGCTATGAACACAAGATGAAATTACAGTCTTTTTCCAAAGCGACGCTCTCTTCCGCCGTAAGCGGTCAGGGCTTCATCATAATCGCTGACCTTGAAATCCGGCCACAGCACCGTAGGAAAGAGGAATTCCGCATATGCGCACTGCCACAGCAGGAAATTGCTCAGCCGCATTTCGCCGCTGGTGCGGATCATCAGGTCCACATCCCCCTGACCCTTGGTGTACAGGTGCTGCGATAGCATCGCTTCATCAATGTCCTCAGGCCTGATTGCGCCCGATGCAACCTCTTCGGCCATCTGCCGTGCCGCACGGGTCAGCTCCGCCCGTCCGCCATAATTGACCGCAATATTGAGATTCAGTCCTGTATTGTCTGCCGTGCGGCGCTCCGCCTCGATGAGTGCTTCCCGCTGCTTTTCCGGCAGTCTGCCCTTGTCCCCCAGGATCAGAATATGCACGTTTTTCTCGTCAAGCTCGTCAATTTCTGAAGCAAAGAAGTCCAGGATCAACTGCATCAGTGCCCCGACTTCCTCAGGGGAACGGTTCCAGTTTTCCGTGGAAAAAGCATAGATGCTCAGCGACTTAATGCCCAAATCATCCGTGTGGCGAATCACCTCGCGAAGGGTTTCCACCCCCTGCCGATGACCCATGGCCACATTCAGCCGATGCTTCTTTGCCCAGCGGCCGTTACCATCCATAATAATGGCCACATGCTTCGGCAGCTTGGTAAAATCCGCCGCTGTTTTGGCCGCATGCTTCGCGTGCATCTTCCCGCTGAACAGTCCCATCGCTTCTCCACCTTTCCATAAACAGCAAATGCGCAAGCCCCGGGAGGGAGCCCGCGCATCTGCGATGAGACGGTAGCCGCCTCACTCCTGTGACGTCGTATTCCGCATCGGCACATCAAGGAACGTGCACACGGTCAGCTGATGATCCCGCACACGCACCACGCGCCGAATGCCTTGCTCCCGTTGAGCCTTAGGCGCAGAGGAATCAAGGATTTCAATCTCGGTTTCTCCTGCATGTCGGAGGACGTCCAACGCGTCTTCCAGCCGCATGCCAAGCACTTCCGTATGGATCAAATCTCCATGATCTCCTTTTCCTTGGCGGCGTAGATGGCGTCCACTTCCTTGATCGCCTTGTCGGTGATCTTCTGCATGTCGTCCTCGCCCTTGCGCTGGTCGTCTTCCGTGATGGCGCTATCCTTCTTCAGCTTCTTAATCTGCTCGATAGCGTCGCGGCGAATGGAGCGGATGGCCACCTTGGCTTCTTCAGCTTCCTTACGGGCGACCTTGGTCAGCTCCTTGCGGCGCTCCTCGTTCAATTCAGGGAAAATCAGGCGAATGATCTTGCCGTCGTTGGAGGGATTCAGACCCAGATCGCTCTTCTGGATGGCCTTCTCAATGGCAGGAATCAGCTTGCTTTCCCAGGGGCTGATGGTCAGCATACGAGGTTCGGGAGATGCAATGTTGCCCACCTGGTTGAGGGGAGTCGGCGTTCCGTAGTAGTCCACCGTGATGCGATCCAGCAGCTGGGGGTTTGCACGGCCTGCGCGCAGAGCCTGCATGTTGCGCTGGTATACCTCGCAGGACTTGTTCATCTTTTCCTTGGCATTGTCCAACACAGTCTTCATAGCATTGCCTCCTGTATCAAAGGATCTTTTATCTTATTGTAATCGTTTTTGGGCATTCTTGCAAGCCCCGCCGCAAGTCTTTCGTATGCGGAACTTAAGGATGCACATAGGTGCCCATGTCGTTGCCTTCCAGCACAGAAATCAGGTTCTCAGGCACATCCAGGCCAAAGACGCGCACCATGGGCACATTGTTTTCTGCGCACAGGGCAAAAGCGGAAGCATCCATCACCTTCAGACCCTTTGCCAGAGCTTCCTTATAGGTGATGTCCTTGATGAGCACAGCCGTAGGATCCTTATGAGGATCAGCGGTATACACACCGTCGATATTCTTCGCCATGAGGATGGCGTCCACCTGCATCTCAATGGCGCGAAGTGCCACGGCCGTGTCGGTGGAGAAGAAAGGATTGCCGCTGCCGGCTGCGAACAGAACCACACGGCCTTCGCTCAGGTGACGGCGAGCCTGCATGGCGTTGAAGGGCTCCGCAAAGCGATTCATATCCACTGCGGACTGCACCACAGCATCCACGCCGGCCTGACGGAGAGCATCCGCCACGCAAAGGCAGTTGATCACCGTACCCAGCATGCCCATCTGGTCAGCCGTCACCGCATCCATATTTGCCGCAGGACCCTGGCGTCCGCGCCAGATGTTTCCTGCACCGATCACGATGCCGATTTCCGTGCCCATGTCATGCATTTTGCGAATGACATCTGCCACGCGGCGAACCTTCTCAAAATCAAACAGATCATTTCCGCTCTTCAGGGCCTCACCGCTCAGCTTGAGCAGTACGCGCTTATATGCTGCCATTTGCGCAGCCTCCTCTTTCTTGGATTCCTCAAAAAAGGGGAACCGCATGCTTGATGCAGTTCCCCTCCAAAGTGCTTTTGATTAAGCCTTCTTCATCTGTGCGGCAATTTCTTCAGCGAAATTGTCCTGACGCTTTTCGATGCCTTCGCCGCGCTCATAGCGAGTGAAGCGGACAACATCCACAGAAGCGCCGGCAGCCTTGGCGATTTCACCCATCAGGCCCTTAATGGACTTGTCGGGATCCTTCACGAAGGCCTGGTCAAGCAGGCACACTTCCTTGTAGTACTTCTCGATACGGCCTTCCACCATGCGCTCGACGATCTTCTCGGGCTTGCCCTCGTTGATAGCCTGTGCACGGAGGATTTCCTTTTCCTTTTCCAGCTTGGAAGCGTCCACTTCCTCGCGGCGAACAGCCTCAGGACGAGCTGCAGCGATCTGCAGAGCCAGATCATGTGCAAAGGTCTTCACTTCAGCGTTCTCGGGCTTGTCGGTAGCCACCTCAACGATGACGCCCACAGAGCCGCCCAGGTGGATGTAGGTAGACACGGTGCCGGTGGTCTCATAACGAGTGAAGCGGCGGATGCTGATCTTCTCGCCGATGGCGACAGTAGCTTCGCTCACCAGGTCGGAGATGGTCTTGCTCTCGTCGTCCACGAACTTCTGAGCCAGCAGAGCATCAACATCAGCGGGGTTTGCCACAGCAATGTGCTTAGCCACATTGTTGCAGAAAGCCAGGAAGTTGTCCGTGCGGGCAACGAAGTCGGTCTCGCAGTTGATCTCAACGATCACGCCCACGGAACCGTTCTCATTGGTGTACTGAGCCACAACGCCCTCAGCGGCAATACGGCTTGCCTTCTTAGCGGCCTGGGACAGTCCCTTTTCACGGAGCCATTCGATGGCCTTGTCCATATCGCCTTCGCTCTCGACGAGGGCCTTCTTGCAGTCCATCATGCCAGCGCTGGTGCGCTCGCGCAGTTCCTTAACCATAGCAGAGGTAATAGCTGCCATTGGATCTCACCCTTTCTTCTTATTTACTTATCAGGAATGGGCTCAAGCCTCGGTGGTTTCCTCAGCCTTGGCTTCTTCAGCGGTCTCAGGCTCAGACTGCTCGCCCTGCTTGCCTTCCAGCACAGCATCGGCCATCTTGCCGGCGATCAGCTTCACGGCGCGGATAGCGTCGTCGTTGCCGGGGATCACGTAGTCGATCTCGTCAGGATCGCAGTTGGTATCCACGATACCCACGATCGGGATGCCCAGAATGCGAGCTTCGGTCACAGCGATGTGCTCCTTGCGGGGGTCCACAACGAACAGAGCGCCGGGGAGCTTCTTCATCTCACGGATGCCGCCCAGGTTAGCTTCCAGCTTTTCGCGCTCCTGGCACAGCTGGATGACTTCCTTCTTAGGCAGCAGGTCGAACTGACCATTCTGCTCCATACGGTCGATCTGGTTCAGACGATCGATACGGGTGCGGATGGTGCGGAAGTTGGTGAGCATGCCGCCCAGCCAACGGTTGTTCACATAGAACATGTTGCAGCGCTTTGCTTCAGACTCGATGGACTCCTGAGCCTGCTTCTTGGTGCCAACGAACAGGATGGTCTTGCCTTCCATTGCGATGTCACGCACGAAAGCATAAGCTTCGTCAACCTTGCGAACGGTCTTCTGCAGGTCGATGATGTAGATGCCATTGCGCTCAGTGAAGATGTACTGAGCCATTTTGGGGTTCCAGCGGCGGGTCTGATGACCGAAGTGCACGCCTGCTTCCAGCAGCTGCTTCATGGAAATGACTGCCATTTGAGTTTCCTCCTTGTTTTTCCACCCTCTGCTCATGTGCGACTGACCACTGCATTCACAGCACAAGCACTCGCAGAGCAAAGGTGCGTAATCGTGTAGATTATAGCATAGCCAATGCAAAAGTGCAAGGGTTATTGCGCGGAAATTTCAGGGAATCCTCTGCCTTTATGCAAAAAAGCACGCACTTCTTCAGCCATCGCTTCATGAAGTGCGTGCAGTGCTTTATGCTTCCGTATCCGAGGTGACGTTTTCCACGGGGGTCACCACAGGCTTGCCGTCCTGACCAAGGAGCACGGTCATGCCGCCGCTATGGCCATCCTGGTGAAAAATGTAGTTCACACCGGTTTCCGTGTCAACAAAGATCTTCATGCATGTCAGCACGCCTTGAGAATACGTCTCGACAAAGCGTTCCTTCTTTTTCATGTTTGTTTCACTTCCCGTCATTGATGGAAAGTCTCAATGCCCCGCAGCAGCTCCAACTCGCGCACATCGCGGGCAGTGGTGTACATTTTTCTCGTCAGCACTGCGCCCTCCCGATAGTACAGGCAAATGAAGGGACAATCCTCTGCAAACTGCTGCTGAATCTTCATCAGAACCTCCTGATACCCCGTTTGGGTCGTCTGCGTGCGCAATTCGCTGCACAGCTCGTTCATGGAGGCGCTATTGTAGCGGCAGTAGTTGCCCGTGTTCGATTTCATCAGCAGAAAACCAGGGTCCGGGCACACGTCCATGGCGTAGGATACCAGTGCCAGGTCAAAGGAACCCGCGCTGAGCTTGCTGGACATATCCGACATGGTCATGGTCGTCACCACGCACTCGATGCCCACCTCTGCCAGCCAGTCCGAGATGGTGTTGGCCACGGATACGCGCACATCGTTGTCCGGCTCTTCGTATAGATACAGCCGCAGATGCAGCCGATAGTTGCCCGAGCCGTCATCCTTCGGCTTATCCCGAACCCCATCGCCGTCCAAATCTGTCCAGCCGGCTTCCTCCAGCAAGCGCTTTGCTTCCTCCACATCGGTTGTGAAGTAGGAGGTCAGGCTGTCATTGTACATCCACGTGCCGGAAATCATGGGCGTATCTGTTCGCGTGACCATGCCCATGTATGCGGAGCTGGCCAGCTTATCCGCATCCACCACGTAGCGGATGGCCTTGCGCACATTCACATCATCCAAAGGTGATGAGGAATGATTCATGAGCAGCGTCTCCAGCTGATTGGTTCTGTAATCCAGCGTTATGTTGCTCGTGCCGGATTTGTACTGGCTGGCGGCGGTCAGTCTGGTGAAAATAGCATCCACGCGGGCGTACTCGTAGTTTTCCAGCACTTCCTTCGCGGTAGACGCGCAGGTGAAAATAATCTGCTTCACCTGAGGCCTTGCCTGCCACCAGTATTCATTGACATCCAGCCAGATGGAATTTCCCGCGTCAAAGCCGGAAATGTAGTAAGGGCCTGTGCCCAGCGGAGAATCCGCATCTACCTCGCTTGCTTTAAGCACAGGGAAGGTCATGGCATACAAAAGGCCGTAATACTTTCTGGACGCTTTCACCACCACGGTGGTATCATTGGTCGCGCTGATGCTCTTCACGAAATACTTCAAATTCTGATAGTAGCCTTTATCGCTGGAGGCATCATCGTTGGCGCGGTTAAGAATATACTGCGCCGTTGCCACCACATCACTGGCGGTCAGCTTGGTTCCGTCCGAAAAATACACGTCATCCCGCAGATGAAAGGTCCAGGTTTTGCCGTTGCCGGTTTCTTCCCAGCTTTCTGCCAGGCAAGGCTGCGGCAGATAGTCATCATCAATGGTAATCAGGCTGTCGTATACCATGTCATAAACGCTTACAATATCCCGTTCCTTAGGATCCAACGGGCGAATCTGCATCGTCTTGGTGGACTGAATGCCAACCGTCAGGCTCTCCCCTACGTTGGTGGTCGCCGCTTCAGCGGCTGGCAGTGTCCACACTGTCAGGCACAGCGTCATCATCAGCAGCAGTATCCGTCGTATAATAGAGGGCTTCATAAACACCATAAGCTTTCGTCACTCTCCCCGCATAGCGCTTGGTCGGTCCGTCAATCATATTTTCCAGCTTAATGGTGACCCCGTCTTCCGACATGCTGGGGTCACTCAGCCACCCTGTTACCTCTCCCTGTCCTGCATGATAAGCGGCAGAAACAAGAATCGGGTCGCCATGGAACATCTTGGACAGATAGCCCAGATACCAGGTGCCGTACCTGATGTTGGTTTCCGCTTCATACAGCTGATCCACATAATAGTTGCTGTCCTTCAGTTTGCCGGCGATCCACTCCGCCGTGTCAGGCATGAGCTGCATCAGTCCCCGCGCGCCCACAGAGGATTCCGCATCCGTGCGGTAGGAGCTTTCGTTGAGGATAATCGCCTCCACAAAGGCAGGCTGAAGGTTGTTCTCCGCGGCATACTGCTCAATGAGATCCTTATAGTAGATGGGATGCGCGTCCACCACCCGTTGATAGGCCGCTTCCCGTTCCTGCTGACACTGCGTCAGGTACGCCTGCATGAGAGACTGCGCCGTAAAGAGTCCCGCCGACAGAAAGAACATGATCGCCAGCATGGCCACCAGCCAGGTAGGCATCTTCTTCCGTGCGCGCTCTTTTTCCCGCACGGAGGCTTTCACCGGACGATCCATTTTCGGCGGCGGCGTTGTTTCCCGAGGTGTTCGTGTCACCTGCGGCGGACGGTTCTCCGCGATCTCCGTCATAGCTGCGCGGCGGCGGACAGTCGCCTGAGATCCCTGCATGGGACGCTCCTGCACCTGCACCTTTTCCTGCTTTTCTGCTGATGACGCATCGGATCTTCTGCGATGGTAGGTTGCAGCGGTGGTGGTCGTCACCGTCTTTTCTTCCGCATGGGATGCTTCGGGTGCCTGTGCAGATTCTGCAGTCAGTGCCGATTTATCCTCCGTCTTGTATCGATCCGACCGATGGGAAGGTCTTCGCGTTGTGGATGTTTCCGTCATTTCTTTCTCCTCGGCCATTTAGGTATAGGCGGCCATTTCCGCTTCAAACAGTTTCCGCACGATCGCCTGCGTTTCCTCAATCGTGCCGCTGGTATCGATCACCACATCTGCACGGGCTGCTTTTTCCCTCGTTGGCATCTGGCTGCGGATGCGATCCAGTGCCGCTTCACACGTCATGCCGTCCCGCGCCATTAGACGCCGAATCTGCTCTTCCTGCGGCAGGGAAACGCACCACACCCGATGGCACAGCCGCTCATACCCGAACTCATACAGCAGGGGCATATCCAGCACGCAAATGCTCGCGCCGCTTTCCCGTGCCTCATCGATCTTTTTCAGGGTCATCCCGTGAATTAGCGGCTGCATCAGCGCATCCAGCTTTTCTTTTTCCTCCGGATGCTGAAACACCATCTGCCCCAGCGCACGCCGATTCAGCGTGCCATCCTGCTGAAAAACGCCGTCACCAAAGGCTTCCCGCAATTTCGGCAGTGCTTCGCCCTGCGGTGCAGTCAGCGCCCGCGACAGCCGGTCGCCATCCACAATGGCCGCGCCCAGTGCCGACAATGTCAGCGACACGGTACTTTTCCCGCAGGCAATGCCGCCCGTTAAACCAAGGATATGCATGCTTCGTTCCTTCCCCTGTATACAGAACCGCCCGGAGAGGCGTTTTCCCCTCCGGGCATGGGAATCATCACCTTACAGATTGGTTTGCAGCAGCTTCTGCTTCAGCTCGGTTTCCATCTGTGCCATGGTCTTTTCGGCTGCGATGCGCTTGGCGCGACCCTCATTCTGGATGTTCACCACTTCATTGATGGTATCAATGAGGCTCTGGTTGGTCTGCACAAGGGTATCGATGTCGATAATGCCGCGCTCGGCTTCCTTCGCCGTTTCGATGGTGCCCATCTTCAGCTTTTCAGCATTCTTCTTCAGCAACTCGTTGGTCATGTCCGTCACTGCCGTTTGTGCCTTCAGCGCTTCCTGGCTGTGATGCAGACCCAGGGCCAGCACCATCTGGCTCTTCCACAAGGGAAGGGTGTTGCTCAGGGTAGACTGAATGCGTTCCACCAGCAGGCTGTCGTTGTTCTGCAGCAGACGAATCTGCGGCGCCATCTGCATGGATACCTGACGGGTCAGCTTCAGGTCATGGAGCTTCTTTTCAAAGCGGTCGCACTGGGCAGCCAGGTCATTTGCCTGCTGGGCGTCCATAGCATCGCCGGACTTCGCAGCTTTCTCCTGTGCTTCCTTCAGTTCGCCCTCGCGGACGCGCTGGAGCTTTTCCTCACCGGCGATAATGTACAGCGTCAGCTGATGGAAATAGTCGCTGTTCTGGTCATACAGGTGGTCGAACATCGCCACATCCTTCAGCAGCTGCACCTGATAATTTTCCAGGGAGTCCGCGATGCTCTCCACATTGCCGCTCACCTTGGTGTAGCGAGCCTTCATCTTTTCCACAGAATCTCCCGCTTTGGTGAACAACTTCATAATGCCCTTGGGCTCTTCCGCGTCTGCCTCAAAGCCCTTCAGCTCCGTCACCAGATTCACCAGCATGTTGCCCACTTCACCCGTATCCTGGGTCTTCACAGCATCCAGGGCGGTATCGGAGAAGTTAGCGATCTTCTTCTGGGCATCTGCGCCGAAGAGGAGCACGTGGTCGGGATTGGTCACGTCCAGCTTGCCAATGAAATCTTCAATGGCCTTGCGCTCGGCATCGGTCAGCTGGCTGTCATCCAAACGAGGGGCTACAGCAGGGGCTGCAGGGGCTGCAGGGGCTTCAACGGCAGGTTCCACCGTCTGCTGGATGGATGCGGTCGCGGCAGGTTCCTCTGCCTTGGGGGTATCAAAGTTCAATGTCAGCTGGGGCATCTGATTGTTTTCGCTCATGGTGATCGTTCCTCCTCAGTATGGTTCCTTTTAATGTTGCGCTTTTTCCTGCTGTTTTTCGCCAATCCACTCTTCTGCATTCGGCACCTTCAGGACAGGCGCGTCCGTCTGCTGCATTTGCTGCGCGGCGGCGGTGCGTGCTTCCGTCTGGGCTGGTGCGGCATTCATGATTTCCACCGCATCGCCCATGAAACCGTCACGCTTGAGCATCTGTTCCAGCACTTCGATATCCGTGGACACATCCAGCATATTATCCTGATACAGGTTGTCCAGCTGCTTCTGGCATGCGGTCAGCACCATATCCAGGCCGCGGGTCATCGTGCTATGCGCCTCGGTCATTTCCTTTTCCGATACGCCCCGTGAAAGCATGGTGCGGTAGTTATTCAGCATCTTCAGGGTGGTGGGCAGATAGTAATTCATGAACTTGCGAATCACGGTCGCCTTGCCGGGTTTTTCGGCTACGGTGCGGAAAATCTGCACACACTTGGCCGTCACTTCGTTCATTTGCTCAGTGAGCTTCTCATCGGGGATGGCTTCGTTAGCCTCGCGAATCTGTCGGAGCATCTCCTGTCCTTTGGTGATCACCGCATCTGCAGTTTCATCCCCGGAAAGAGGCAGCTCCTCCACGTCTTTTTTCGCCTCATTGGCCGCACGATCCTGTTTGTTATGGGTGGTGAGATCCAGGTCTGTCGCCATAATGGACACCACCTTGCCCACCAGCAAGGACACGCCTGCGCCAATGACGATGCCCACCAGGCTCACGGGATGAAAAATCAGGCCGTAGGCTACCGCCGTAACGCCGAATGCGATGATGCCAGCCTTCAGCGGCTTCTTGTTGTCTTTCTTTTTCTTCTGACTCATGGTCTTCCTTTCCGCACCCCTGCGCGTTCTGCCAAGGATACTTTGTATCATGAACCATCAGAAACAAACGCCTTCCGCGCTGTTTCGTTCTTCATTATAGCATATTTCATTTCTCATGAAAAGTGCGGATTCGCGCAGGTTTCCTGTGCAGATGTAAAAAAAGCGCACCCTTTGCGGATGCGCTGCATAAGTTTCTGTTAAACGTTGCTGCGGTTGCCGAAGAAGAAGACCGCAAGCGTGCCCGGGCCGGAGTGGCTGCCCACGACAGGTCCGATGTAGCCTGTGAGGATGTTCTTCACGCCCAGCTTTTCGCGGAGCATATCAGCCAGCACGTTGGCTTCCTCTTCGCAATCGCCGTGGCTGATGAACACAGTCTGCTCGGCAGGGTTGATGGCGTTGATCTCCGTGCGCTCATACAGGGCACGAATGCTGCGCTTACGACCCTGCACCTTGTCGCGAGGAATCAGGTGGCCTTCTTCATCCACATTCAGGATGGGCTTGATCTTGATGATGGTGCCCAGATAAGCGCTGGTGGCAGACACGCGGCCGCCCCGCTTGAGGAACATCAGGTCATCCACCGTGAACCAGTGAACAATGTTCAGCCGATTCTGTTCCACCCATGCGGTGTTTTCCGCCTGAGACATGCCGTTTTTGCGATTCCGCAGGGCATAGTCTACCAGCAGACCTTCACCCATGGAGGCGCAAAGGCTGTCGACCAGCGTCAGCTGACGGTCGGGATACTGCTCATGCAGTTCCTTCACAGCCTGCACAGCCGCAGCATACGTGCCGCTCAAGCCGCTGGAGAAAGCAATCACAAAAACGTCCTCGCCGTCTGCAAGCATGGGCTCAATAGCTTCCCGCCAGCCTTCGGTGTTAATCTGAGCGGTGGTAATGACCTTGCCTGCGCGCAGCTTTTCATAAATTGCCTTGCTGCCTTCTACCGTGCCGTCAGGGATAAAGCTCTGCCCATCCATGGTGCAGGACAGGCTGACAACCTTAAAATGATCCTGTGCATTGATATAATCTAAAGGAAGATCCGTTGTAGAGTCCGTTACAATCCAATACATAGCGATACCTCCTCATGGTCATGTTCTTTTATTTAGGATACCAAAGAGTTCCAATATGGTCAAGTAACAAATCTTGAGTTTGTCCCAGAGAAAATCCTGCCCTGAGCAAAAAACAGCGAAGGAGAAACCACCGCATGTGATTTCTCCCCCGTTTTTTACGATTGTTTAATTGGCCATTCGCACTTCAAGCTGCCTGTAAATGTGACGGAAGTAGATGATTTCTGCCACGGCGGTAATTGTCCAGGAGAAGATGTACAACAAATACAGGGACAGGATGGTATGGAAGTAGGCAAACACCGTATACACCCAAATGACGCGGAACACGCAGGAGCCAAGGATCACGATGATGGTCGGTACCACGCTCTTGCCCAGGCCGCGGGAGCCTGCAATGGTGCAATCCATAAAGGCGCTGAAGGCATACGAGAAGCCCATGACCCGCAGTCGAACCATGCCGGCTTCCATAACCGCCTCGTCGGTGGTGAACAGTGCCAGGAAGCCCTTGCCGAAGAATTCCAGTGTCAAGCCGATGATCAATCCAATGCCGAAGGAATACGCCAGGGAAATCAAATAGCTGTGAATGACGCGCTTCTTCTTGCCCGCACCGTAGTTCTGGCTCATAAAGCTGGCGCACGCCGTGTAAAGGGCGGCCATCACATCATAGCAGAGGGAGTCTGCATTGGTGGCAGCGGCAGTGCCTTCCACAATCACCGTATCGAAGGAATTGACGCCTGACTGGATGAACAGGTTGGCCACGGCAAAAATGGCGTTCTGTGCCGCAGACGAAAGGCTCAGGGGCAGAATGCGCTTAATCATGTCCGGATGGACGCGAATTTCCTTCAGGTGCAGGGCGTAAACAGCCTCGGAGCGAATCAGCACCACCAGCACCAGACTGGCAGACAGCCACTGGGACAGGGTGCTGGCCAAGGCCACACCTGCTTCTGCCATGCCGCAAGCAATCACGAAGAACAGATTCAGGAGCACATTCAGCACACCGGCGGCCGAGAGAATGTACAGGGGACGTTTCGTGTCCCCTGCTGCGGAAAGCACCGCATTGCCGTAGTTATACATGGCAGCTGCAGGAAGGCCAAGGGAATAAATGCGCAGATAGGTTTCCGCGCCATCAACCAACTCTTCCTTCGTGCCCAGCAGCTCCAGAATAGGCCGCGACGATAGAAGACTGGCCAGCATCAGCAGCAGACCGGATGCCGCGCAGATGATAAACGAGCTGTGGACAGCGTCTGCCACCTCCCGATCCTGTCTGGCGCCCAGGAAGCGTGCCACCATAATGTTCACGCCGGTGCCAACGCCAATCAGCACAGTGGTCAGCAGAGACACCAGAATAGAGGTTGAACCCACAGCACCCAGGGCATGGGAGCCTGCAAAGCGTCCAACAACTGCCACGTCAGACATGTTGAAGAGCACCTGCAGCACGTTAGACAGCATCAGCGGAAGGCTGAACAGCAAAATCTGCTTTGGCAGCTTGCCCTCCGTCATGGTCGCGTTTAGCCGATGGTCGGCCATAATGACACCCCTTTGTGTACCCATCAAATTGCTCGGTGATGATGGTGAATTCATCACAACAGCTGTGAATTATAACACATCCCACACCGCGGGACAATAGTTTTTACAGACAGTTTTCTGAAGGCATTTTAGGGCATCATGGGATCTTCTCCTTCCCTTCCGAAATGCAAAAAAGCGGCCGAAGCCGCTTCTTTGGTTGGTATGAAATCAGCCGATATATTCCTTGCCGCCCATGTACATGCGCAGAGGAGCAGGGATCGCGATACGGCCGTCTGCCTGCAGATTGTTCTCCAGGAAAGCAATCAGCATACGAGGCGGTGCCACCACGGTGTTGTTCAGCGTGTGCGCAAAGTACTTGTTGCCGTCCTTGCCCTTGACGCGAATCTGCAGGCGGCGAGCCTGTGCATCGCCCAGGTTGGAGCAGCTGCCCACCTCGAAGTACTTCTTCTGACGGGGACTCCAGGCTTCCACGTCCAGGCTCTTGACCTTCAGGTCAGCCAGGTCACCGGAGCAGCACTCCAGCGTGCGAACAGGGATATCCATAGAGCGGAAGAAGTCCACCGTGTTCTGCCACAGCTTCTTGAACCAATCCATAGATTCCTCAGGCTTGCAGACCACGATCATTTCCTGCTTCTCGAACTGATGGATGCGGTACACACCGCGCTCCTCAATGCCGTGTGCGCCCACTTCCTTGCGGAAGCAGGGAGAATAGCTGGTCAGGGTACGGGGCAAGGTTTCCTCATCCAGAATAGTGTCGATGAACTTGCCAATCATGGAATGCTCGCTGGTGCCAATCAGGTACAGATCCTCGCCCTCGATCTTGTACATCATGTTTTCCATTTCAGCGAAGGACATAACGCCCGTCACCACATCGCCGTGGATCATGAACGGCGGCACGCAGTAGGTGAAGCCGCGGTCAATCATGAAATCACGGGCGTAGCTCAGGATGGCGGAATGCAGGCGAGCAATATCGCCCATCAGATAATAGAAGCCGTTGCCGCTGGTTCTGCGGGCGCTGTCCAGGTCGATGCCGTTCAGGCGCTCCATGATGTCCACATGATAAGGCACCTCGAAATCCGGCACCTTCGGCTCGCCGAAGCGCTCCACCTCCACATTCTCGCTGTCGTCCTTGCCAATCGGCACGCTGTCATCGATAATGTTCGGGATCACCAGCATGCGCTTGCGGATCTCAGCCTGCAGCTCTTCTTCCTTCTTTTCCAGTGCGGCCAGCTCGTCCGCCATGGACTTCACCTGTGCCTTGACGGTTTCAGCTTCTTCCTTCTGACCCTTGGCCATCAATCCGCCAATCTGCTTGGACAGGGTGTTGCGCTGGTTGCGCAGGCCATCAGCCTTCTGCCGTGCCTCACGGTACTCCTTGTCAAGCGCCACAACCTCGTCCACCATCGGCAGCTTAGCGTCCTGGAACTTCTTGCGGATATTTTCCTTGACCTTCTCAGGGTCGTTACGGAGCATATTGATGTCCAGCATGTTCTTCATCCTCCTCATGATAATGAAAGAGCCTCTCCTCCCTTTAGCCGGGACGAGAAGCTCGCGTTGCCACCCAGATTGCCGAACCGTTCTACGGTCGACCACTCTTCGCGCTTTCAGGGGCGCACCCCGCAGACTCATCGCCTGCGCCCATCCGAAGGTGGAAAATCAAATACGCGCCGCTGCCTCGCACCATTCGGCAGCTCTCTTCAGGCGCCCATCCGACCGTCCTTCGTCCATCGGGCTTATGAACAGCTTTCATTATACGGCAGGGGCGCAGATTTTGCAACCTTTTTCTTCACCGCGCTGAGAAACATTTTTTTGCTTGCGATTTTCAATTTCATGGTATACTATTCAAGGGCAATGGATCTTTTTTCAAAGCGAGGTGTTTCCCATTTTTCAACTTCCTGCGAATGTCCTTCAGATTCTGTCCCTGCTGAATCAGGCAGGGTACAAGGCCTACGTGGTCGGCGGATGCGTGCGGGACTCGCTTCTGTCCAAACCGCCGAAGGACTGGGATGTGTGCACCTCCGCGCTTCCCGAGGATATGCAGCGCGTGTTTCACGGCTTTCGCGTTGTCGAAACAGGGCTGAAGCACGGCACCCTTACGGTGGTGCTGGACGGGATTCCTTATGAAATTACGACTTTTCGGGTGGATGGTGCCTACACCGACCACCGTCACCCCGATGGTGTCACCTTCGTCACCGATGTGCGGGATGACCTGGCACGTCGGGATTTCACCGTGAACGCCATGGCCTATCATCCGTCCGAAGGGCTCATTGATGCCTTTGGCGGACAGGCAGATTTGCAAAAGAAAGTCATCCGCTGTGTGGGGCAGCCTTCGGAACGCTTCACCGAGGACGCGCTGCGCATTCTTCGTGCCCTGCGCTTTGCCTCTGTTTACGGGTTTGACATTGAAGAAGAAACCTCCGCGGCGGCTCATGCTCTGAAGGAAACACTGCCCCTTGTGGCGGCAGAACGCATTCACGTGGAGCTGAGTAAGCTGCTATGCGGCCGGAGCTGCGGCATGATTCTGCGCCGTTATCGCGATATTCTCGCGCAGGTTCTGCCAGACATCGCGCCCATGTTTGATTTTCCTCAGCGAACCCCTTACCACCGCTACGACGTATGGGAGCACACGGTTCGTGCGGTGGAATCCGTGCCCGCAACGGAGGTTTTGCGCCTGACCATGCTCCTCCACGATGCAGGAAAGCCTGCCTCCTTTACGTCAGACAGCCAGGGGATTGGCCACTTTCACGGTCACGCGGCCGTATCCACCGACATTGCCGAAAAAGCCATGGCTCGTCTTCGCATGGACCGTGCCACCGCCGAGCGGGTTCAGCTGCTGGTCAGGTATCATGATATCGAATTGAACACGGACGAGCGGCTGCTCAAGCGGCGTCTGAATCAATTCGGCGAGGAAGCGCTCCGCCAGCTCATCGATGTGCAGGAAGCCGACCAGCTTGCCAAAGGGACTCGCACTCCGGAGGACATCCGCGCAGAATCCGCCGCCCTTCGCCGCGCGCTGGACGCACTTCTGGCCTCCTCCCCCTGCTTTACGCTGAAAAGCCTCGCCGTCAATGGGCGCGACATTGCCGCCCTTGGTGCCAGAGGCACGGAAATCGGCCAGGTGCTCCAGTCCCTGCTGGAAAAGGTGATGGACAATACGCTGGTCAACGAAAAGCAGACGCTGCTGCAGGAAGGCGAGGCCGTTTTGAAGGCTGTTCGGGAAAATTGATGACAGGCCGAAAAGTCTTTCCCTGGTCTTCTATGTAACAAAAGCCAATTTTTCATGGCAGAAAGGAAGGTGTACCTTCATGGCAATGAGCGCCGAAGAGCGCACGCAGATGCTTCTGACGCAGCCGGTTGAAAAACTTATCCCGAAAATGGCTGTACCGACCATCTGCTCCATGCTGATTACATCCATTTACAACATGGCAGACACCTATTTTGTCAGCCAAATCGGTACTGCGGAAGGGAGCAGTGCCGGCACATCGGCCTCTGCGGCGGTAGGCATTGTTTTTTCCGCCATGGCCATGATTCAGGCGCTGGCGTTTATGTTCGGCATGGGCAGCGGTACGAACGTCAGTCATCTGCTGGGCATGGGCAAGCGGAAGGAAGCGGAAATTTACAGTGCTGTCGGCTTCTTTTCAGCAGTTGCCCTGGGTGTAATCATCGCAATCGTTGGCAATCTGCTGAATGAGCCGCTGATGTACCTGCTTGGTGCAACAGACACAGCCGCCCCTTACGCCATGCAGTATGCCCGCTATATTTTCCTCGCCGCACCCTTTATGATGGGATCCCTGGCAATGAACAATCTCCTGCGGTTTCAGGGGCTGACGACCTACGGCATGGTGGGCATTACGCTGGGCGGCATCCTGAATATGCTGCTTGACCCGCTGATGATTTTCGTGCTGGACATGGGCGTCACAGGTGCGGCAGTTGCCACGGCCATTTCGCAGCTGGTAAGCTTCGTGATTCTGCTGGTGATGTGCAACACGCGAAAGGACGCCCTGTCCCTTCTGCCGCAGAATTTCCGTCCCACTGCAAAGATGTACAGCAAGATTCTCAACAATGGTCTGCCGTCGCTGGGGCGTCAGGGCATCATGAGCGTCTCTACATCGCTGCTGAACAATGCCGCAGCCGTTTATGGTGACCCAGCCATTGCGGCGTTCTCCATTGTCAGCCGTTGCCTGAACTTCATCAATTCAACCGTTGTGGGCTTCGGCCAGGGCTTCCAGCCTGTTTGCGGCTTCAACTTCGGCGCAAAGAAATTTGATCGGATGCATCGCGCCTTCTTCTTCAGTGTGAAGGTGACCACCATTGTGCTGCTGGTGCTTAGCGTGCTCGGCTTTGTGCTGGCAGAACCAATCATCACCGCCTTCCGCCGTTCAGACCCCGAGGTTATTCGCATCGGTACCGAGGCGTTCCGCGTGCAGGTGGTTACCGCATGGACGTGGGGATTGATTACCCTGAGCAACATGTACACGCAGGCCATTGGCTACGGCATTCGCTCCACCATTCTGGCAGCCGCCCGTCAGGGTATTTTCCTCATTCCTGCCCTGCTGGTGCTTCCTAATATTCTCGGCCTGCAGGGACTGGAATTCTGCCAGCCTGTTGCCGATTTGCTGACCCTTGGCCTTGCTGTTTTCCTGATGGCGAAGGTAATTCAGGAGCAGAAGAAGGAAATGAAAGAGCAAAACGAAAGCAGCATCTCATGAGGGGACACCCTTTGTTCTGAATAGAAAGGGAGCCTGGGGCAGCGCATCACACGCCGAACCAGGCTCCCTGCATTTTATTCGTTGCTCATTTCATCCCACAGGGGCAGCTTATGCATGGCGCGAACAATGTTGCACCGCTGAAGCTGACTGGCGTCCCCATCGCACATGGTGGCATACCAGTGCTTCTGTTTGAGGCCGCCTTTCCTGTCAAGCAGACTTTCCTTTTTCGAGGCATATTGGAAATGAAGGTGACTGATCAACCCGCCATGCAGCTTTGCATCCTTTTGCGGCATGGGCTCCATGCTCATCAGGTACGTGAAAGGACAGTCCGCCCCTGCTGCGTCTGCGTGAAACAGATAGCTCGTCTTCCCTTCCAGTCCCTTTTCGATGGTTTGCTCCAGGGCATAGACGTACGTTCCGAGGGTTTCACCATCCATCGCATACCAGGTGATTTGCATATTTTCGCCGCCCTCGGGCTGAATGCTCCAACCGCCCAGCTGACGGGGATTTTCCTTCGTCACGGTATAGCAGGCATCCTGCCAGAAGCGTTTGACGCCATGGCGAAACAGCGCTTTTTCCACAAGATTCTGCTTCTTCATGTGAAAAGCGTCCTCCGCCTCCTGCCAGGTTTTCTGCATCGCCGCACTTGCGTCCGAGAAATAGCGTTCAAAGTTCTCCCAGTTGCCTATCCATTGATCGCGATTATAGCGCATGGTCATCCTCCAGTTTGTAAATTACATCGCACCAGTCTGCCGCCAGCTCTTCATCGTGGGTGATAACGAGAATCAGCTTGTTAAGCTCCTTCAATCGGCGAATGAGCCGTCCCACCTGATTCATATGATAGCGATCCAGTCCGCTGGTTGGCTCATCCAGAATGATGATTTCTTTGGCGCTGACCATGGCAGACCCGATGGCAACCCGTTGC
Source organism: bacterium (assembly GCA_963618735.1). Lineage (GTDB taxonomy): Bacteria > Bacillota > Clostridia > Christensenellales > Aristaeellaceae > CAKUFA01. The sequence goes on from CAVEUM010000003.1 coordinate 84,929, forward strand.
TTTTGTCCGCCGGAAAGGCTCATCGGATGGCGATCCGCCAGGGCAGAAAGGCCAAGATCTTCCATAACCTGCTCACATGCAGCCTCGTTTTGTGCGTCCATCAGCAATTCATCCCGTACACTGTCGGAAAAAAGCTGATAATTGACATCCTGCATCACGAGAAAGCATTTCTTCATGAGCTCGCTGCGCCTGCAGCGTTTCCCATCCCATAGGATGCAGCCGTCCAGCGGCTTGATGAGCCCCGCAATCGTGCGAATCAACGTCGTTTTGCCGATGCCGTTGTGACCCATGATGCCAACCACTTCCCCCGGCCGTGCAGAAAGCGCAGCGAGGTGATAGACCGGCTTGCTTTTCTTGTAGCCGATGGTCAGGTTTTGCAATTGCAGCCTAATGTCGCAGCATTCCCGATCTTTGCAGGTGATTCGCCTCTGTTCCAGATGTTCCCTGTAGGGTGCAAGCTCAGTGGTGCGCAATCCCCGCTCCTCCAGCGCCTTTTCCGGCAGATGAAAGAATTCCTCCCGGGTGTACGTTTCCGCCAGGCCGCCATCTTCAAAGTACAAATAGGTATCGGCGAAATCTTTCGTCCACGCAAGCCGATGCTCGGCCATCACAATGGTGACGCCTTCTTTTTTCAGCGTGGTGATCATGCCTGCAAGCTGGTCAATGCCTTGCTGGTCCAGGTTGCTCGTCGGTTCATCCAACACCATCAGCCGAGGATTCAGGATGGACGCGGCACCCACCGCGACCTTCTGCTTTTCGCCGCCTGACAAATGAAAAATGTTCCTGTCCATTAGGCTTTGTATCTGAAACTTCTCGCTGCAGGATGCGACTCGCTCCAGAATTTCTTCCCGCGGCATCCCCGTGTTTTCGCAGGGGAAAGCCATCTCCGCGCTGGTATTCGTATGGAAATACTGTGTTTTGGGGTTCTGAAAAACGCTTCCCACCAGAGGAACAAGGTCCTCTACGCTCATGGTGCGTCCGTCCGCGCCGAACAGCGACACCCTGCCGCTCATCTCACCGTGGTAGAAGTTTGGAATCAGTCCGTTGAGCAGTCGGGTTACTGTCGTTTTGCCGCAGCCGCTTTTCCCGCAGAGAACCACGCATTCGCCCGCGCGTACGGACAGGGTAACGCCGCTTAGCGCCTGGCTTGATGATTCCGGGTAAGCAAAGGAGACGTTTTCCAGGGAAATGATCGTATCTTGCATCATCTTTTTTCTCTGCTTCCTGTAGCGTTTCCAATCAGAGCAGCGTTTTCTCCAGGATAGAAATCACAAGCGGCAGGGTCGACAGCACCATGTAGAGTCCATCCGGGAATCCAAACCTGATTTCTGTCAGGCTGGTGTGCTCGCTCTGAATTCCCAGTCCTTTGGTCAGTGCTGCAACAGACAGATCCTGTGCCACGTTGTTGCTGTTCATGAGCAGCGGAATCACCACGTACTCCAGGCTTCTCATGGGATTTCTCACCGTGCCGAGGAAATTTCCGCCCACGCCGCGCAGCTGCATGGAATGCCTGATTTGCCGATAATCCTCCCGCAGGGTTGGGAAGAAGCGGATGACCACCATGCAGGGGATGACGATTGCTTCCGGCACGTGCATCTTGCGCAGCGCGCAGACGAAAGCGCTCACCGTGGTAGATGTGAACGCATACGCGCCCGATACAAGGCAGGGCAGCATCATGCGAATGCCCACCGCGAAAAAGGAGATCAGGCTCGCCGCCAGTCCCTGTGCCACGGGAATAAGAAAAACATCTGCCAAAAGAAGCACGATGTACGTCATGGTCAGCCTGATGCCCTTTGATGTGCTCTTCCCGTCCAGATAAAAGGGCAGCAGCAGAAAGAACATCACCGCTATTTCTGCCTTGAGATCCACATGGAAAAACAGCAGCAGATTTCCCAGCAATAGCAGGTATAGCTTGCACCGCGGGTCAAGGGTCAATAAAGGCTTTTTCACGCGATCATGCCTGCTTTTTTGAAGTGCTTCTTCATCATCTTCATGGCGAAAAGTCCGCCAAGCACTGCCGCAACCACGGTTGCAACGATGCAAATCACCAGGGTCACGCCGTTGATGTTGGCAAACAGATTTTCAATATAAGCCGCATCCTTGCCCTTGGCGGTCAGGCTTGCCACATAAGCGTCCTTCATCAGCCAGAGCGGCAGCACAGGGCCCGTCAGGCCAAAGGAGAAAACAACGTAGGAAAGCAGCAGCTTCGGCATGCTTTTGTAATTGCCAAAGCGTGCCAGGCAGTCCGCCGCAATGCTGCACACAATGCCAATAACCAGGCTGACTGCAAAGTGACCGGAAACAAACAGGAACAGACCCATCACTGTTCCCATCACGGTAATTCCGCCAAAGTGCGGCACCTTAGCGACCATCAGCATATACACGCAGCCGGAAATCAGCGCGGAAATGGCAGGCAGCAGCACATTGGAGAATCCGGGCAGAATAACCGCGCTTGAAAAAGTTGCAATCGTAACCAGCACAAAATACAGTGCCGTAAACACACCGATTGAAATCAATTCAGGAACCGTAAGCTTCTTCTTTTCCATGAGGCACCTCTATTCATCAAAAATGTGCGCAGTGAAAAGCCGCGCTTGGTTAGTCTAACATAATTCAAGTTAGAAATCAATAACCTCCTGTGATTTTGACAGTATAAAAAAGCCATGCAGCTTAAAGCCTGCCGAGGCTTTGCATTTCGGCAGGCTTTCCCGAGCTGAAGAGGCTCATGACGGAGCCGTTTTTATTTCAATGAGTTTCAAATTCTTGCAGCCTCTCCCCTCCATGATATAATCAAAGCATACATCATGGTAACCAGGCTGATTCTGTCGCAGCATCGCGTTACGCGCCCGCAGATGCCGCGGCCTGGAGCATGCAGGAAAATGCTGCCGATACCTTCAGGACAACGGCATCAACGCTTTCGCTCTTGGATACTTCAAAACAAAGCACGCATCCAAAAAGCTGAACCTGATTCCTGTAGAAATCTTTGCCGATGTCATCGCCAAAACGCCGTCCTGGTTTTACAGCGAGGGTCTTGCAGGCGGACAGCCGTCCGGGGATTGCTGCTGGTCGCTTCACGGTCAGGCCTTGCCGTTCACGCCGTACAAGGAAAGAAAATACAATATGTTCGGCATGATTTGGCAGGCAAAGGAGTACAACATTCTTCCCGTCAATACGGGGAAGAACGTGCTGTCGGAATCCATCATTCCTGTCGAGAAGATTCAGGCACCCATCCTCATGCTATCCACCAGGGTCGATACCATCTGGCCGTCTGCCGAGAGCTGCGCGGCAGAGCGTGAGGCAATGGGCAACGCGTGCGTTCAGTGGCTCAAAGACGTGTGGCAATAAAGCAAGGATGCCGTCAAGGGATTTCGCAGTCCATCTGCCACAGCTAAAATCCGTAAAAACAATAGAAAAATTTCAGGGCACCGATCCAATATCCATGGGATCGGTGCCCTAATTCATATGCTCTTACACGTTGCAGATCACACGCGCCAAATTTCCTTCGCGTACTGTCTGATGGTTCGGTCAGAGGAGAACTTGCCGGCCCCCGCCACGTTCATCAGGCACTTTCCTGCAAAGGCCATTGCATCCCGATAATCACGATTGGCACGGAGTTTCGCATCCAGGTAGCTGCGGAAATCCTTCAAGAGGAAATAGTGATCCGGCTTGTGCCAGCTTGCACCATCCAGCAGGGCGGTGTGCAGCTCCTTCAGCATGCCATCCTCATCAGGGAAAGTACCATCCACAAGGCAATCCACCACCTTGCGCACCAAAGCATCCTTCTTGTAGATTTCCTTCGGGTCATAGGTGTCCTTGATGGCATTAAGCTCATCCACCGTAGCGCCGAAAATGTAGTTGTTTTCCTCCCCTGCCTGCTCCACGATTTCGATATTCGCGCCATCGTAGGTGCCCAGGGTAACCGCGCCATTGAGCATCAGCTTCATGTTGCCCGTGCCGCTGGCCTCGGTGCCTGCAGGAGAAATCTGCTCGCTGATGTCAGCTGCGGGGATGATCTTTTCCGCATAGGAGCAGTTGTAATTCTGCACGAACACCGCACGGAGCTTATCCGACGTATCGGGGTCAGCGTTGATCTTCTCCGCCATCATGTTGATGAGATGAATCACTGCCTTGGCGCGGTCATAGCCGGGTGCGGCCTTCGCGCCGAAGATGAACGCCGTGGGGGTGAAGTCCTTCAGCGTGCCGTCCTTCAATTGCAGATAAATCGCCCAGATCGACAGCGCATTCAACAGCTGACGCTTGTACTCGTGCAGGCGCTTAATCTGCACATCAAAGATCATGCCGGTATCCAGCTGAATGTTTTCCTTGCGGAGCACCTCTGCTGCCAGCTGACGCTTTTTCTCCTGCTTGACCGCCATGAAGTCGCGGCACAGATCATCATCGATCATCGGTTTCAGCTTTGCCAATTCGTCCAGGTCGGTGAGGAATTTCTCATCCCCCAGCCTGTCCTTCAGGAGAGAAGTCAGTTCAGGGTTGCACAATCCCAGCCAGCGGCGCTGGGTAATGCCGTTGGTCTTGTTCTGGAAGCGCTCAGGGTACATGGCGTACCAGTCTGCAAACACGTCATCCTTCAGAATCTGCGAATGGATGGCCGCCACGCCGTTGGTGGCATGGGTGGCATACACAGCCAGCTGAGCCATGTGTACCTGCGTCACCTTCGTATTCCAGGGATTCGGCCACAGGATGCAGCGGGTTGCCTTCACCTCGTGACCGCCCGCTTTCATTTCCTTGCGGAAGCGTGCATCAATAAGGCGAATCACCTTCACCAGCTCAGGACACACGGAGGAAAGCAGGGGAAGATCCCATTTTTCCAGTGCTTCCTGCATCACGGTATGGTTGGTGTAGGCAAAGGTTTCACGGGCAATGCCGAAAGCCGTCTCAAAGTCCACGCCATCCTTGCCCATCAGGCGAATCAACTCAGGGATTGCCATCACAGGATGGGTATCGTTCAGCTGAGCCGACGTTTCTGCTGCAAAGAAGGAATAGTCGCTGCCATGGCGGGTCTTGTAGCTCCGCAGCAAATCCTGCAGAGAGGCGGACACCAGCACGTACTGCTGCTTGACCCGCAGCTGCTTGCCTTCCCGTCGGCTGTCATTGGGGTAGAGGAACTTGGTGATGTCCTCCGCCTTGTTCTTGTCCGCGGCAGCCTTCGCATATTCCTGCCGGTTGAACAGCGGGAAATCAATCTCGTGAAGGCTCTCGCACTGCCACAGCCGCAGGGTGCCGATGTTCTTCGCGCCATAGCCGATGATGGGCATATCGTAAGGCACTGCGCACACGTTGCCCGTCTTCATTTCCACCACCACGGCCAGGTCATCCCGACGAATGCTCCAGGGATCGCCAAACTTGGCCCAGTCGTCGGGCTCCTCATGCTGATAGCCCTTGACAAAGCTCTGCTTGAACAGGCCGTAGCGATAGCGCAGACCGTAGCCCGTCAGAGGAATGTTATGGGTTACGGCGCTGTCCAGAAAGCAGGCGGCCAGTCGTCCCAAACCGCCATTGCCAAAGGCGTCGTCCTCAATGTCCTCCAGGCAGGCAAGATCCACATTGCGCTCATGCAGCAGCTTCTTCGTGTCCTCCAGCAAACCCAGGCAGAAGAGATTGTTGTATACCATGCGTCCCACCAGATATTCAGCGGACAGATAATACGCCTGCCGCTTGCCCTGGCGCTTTTCCTCGCACTTCACCCAGGTAGGAGTCAGTGCCTCCATGGCCGCGGAGGCCAGTGCGTCATGGAGCTGAACTGCATTGGCTTTCTCGATTTCCACATGGTCGCGTGTCAGAAGCAGCGTCTCCGCCCGACGAATCAATTCCTTTGCGTTCATCATTGTTATGCCTCCCGGTTGTTCTTTTGGTTCAATTCCCTCAAATGGGATGCGATTTCATCCGTAGCCGCACCGGGCAGCATACGCCAGCGCCAGTTGCCGCCGATGGTGCCCGGCAGGTTCATGCGTGCTTCTGTGCCCAATCCCAGCACATCCTGCATGGGAATGACTGCCGTATCGGCTCCGGAGGCCAGCAGCGCCTCGATAAAGGCCTCAGGTGCATCCTCATTGCGTTCAAAGCCCAGCACTCGCTTGGCATGATTCAGGGAATTTTCATCGGCAGAATCCACCCAGCCGCGAACGGTGTCGTTATCATGGGTGCCCGTGTAAACCACGGAGTTTTCCACATAATGTTCAGGCAGGTGCATATTATCGTCCCCGCCGCCAAAGCCAAAGGTCAGCACCCGCATGCCCGGGTATCCCACAAACTTCAGCAGCGCACGAACGCGATCATTCACGCAGCCCAAATCCTCTGCCACGATGTTCATGCCGGGGATCTTCTTGCGGAGCGTCTTGAACAGACTCTTGCCGGGGCCAATGACCCACTTGCCGTTTCGCGCGTTGGGTGCCCCATAGGGAATGGAATAGTAATTGGCAAAGCCGATGAAGTGGTCAATGCGGATCACATCGTACATGGACGCCATGCCGCGCATCCGCTCCACCCACCACTTATAGCCTGTGAAGCGCAGGTAATGCCAGCGATAGAGAGGATTTCCCCACAGCTGACCGTCCTCCGAAAAATAATCCGGCGGCACACCTGCCACCCGCTTGGGAACACGATTGCGATCCAGCTGGAACACCTCTGGGTGCGTCCAGGTATCCGCACTGTCTTCCGCCACGTAAATGGGCATATCACCGAAGAGCAAAATGCCCCGATCGTTGCAATACTTCTTCAGCGCCGTCCACTGGCGGAAGAAGAGCATCTGCACAAAGAGATGATACTGCACTTCCTCTGCCAGCTGCTGCCGATAGCGGATCACCGCTGCTTCCTTGTGCAGGCGGATATCACTCTCCGGCCACTGCGTCCACTTGATGTCCTTGAAGTGATGCTTCACCGCCGTGAACAGCGCCGCGTCCTCCGCCCACGAATGGCTGCGGGCAAATTCCTCCACCGCGCCGCGGAGCTTTTCACCAGACTGGCGGAAGCACAGCCGAAGCCGTCCCTCCTTGTGCACACGCACCCTGTCGTAATCCACATGGGAAGGATCTGTCTCCTCGTAGTCAGGCAGGCCGCTGTCATTCAGCAGCCCCTGCCTGCGAAGGTCTTCCAGGGAAATCATCAGGGGATTTCCCGCAAACACGCTGGAGGATTGATAGGGAGATTCACCATAGCCCACAGGCCCTGCAGGAAGAACCTGCCACAGTCTCATGCCTGATTTTTCAAGGAAATCCGCAAACTTTCGTGCTTCCGGTCCCAGGCTGCCAATGCCGTCCTTCCCCGGCAGGGAGGTGATATGCATCAGAATGCCGCTTTGCCGCATAGGTACAACGCCCCTTCACGATTGAATGTTATGGAAATAATGAGCAACCATTCGCTTTCGGAATCGTTTTCAGTCCATTCCTAAAGAGGTGCGGGGGAAGATGCTTCCACCCGCACAAAGTTATCATAGGTCGTCGGCAGAGCTTATTCTGCCGCATCATGCACAGTATACCCTGAAAGGCACAGGATGTCCACATGAATTTCCGCATCAGCCCTTCACAGAGCCGCCGGTGATGCCTTCCACATAGAACTTCTGCATGATGATAAACAGCACGGAAATCGGGATGGACACAATCACGCCGCCGGCGCAGAACTGGGCGAAGTAATTGTTGCGGTTCACCTTGTCCACCATGGCGAACAGACCCAGTGCCACGGTCTTCTCCGAGCTGATGCCGGAGTTGAGCATGATGGAAGCAAAGATGAAGTCCATCCAGGGTGCCAGGAAGGAGTTGATCACCGTGTACACAATGATGGGCTTGGACAGGGGAATAATGATCTTCCAGAACACGGTAAACTCATTGGCGCCCTCCAGATACGCTGCCTCACGCAGGGACTTGGAGATTGTATCAAAGAAGCCCTTGGCAATGAGGTATCCAAGGCCGCTGCCTGCCGAGTACACAATCACCATGCCTGTCATGGAGTTGGTCAGGTTCAGGTTCTTCATGATGAAGTACACGGCGATCATGGACAGGAAGCCCGGGAACAGGTTCATAATCACCGATGCTCGCATGAGTCCCTTCCGCGCCTTGAAGCGCATGCAGCTCATCGCATAGGCCACCATCAGCACAAACAGGCTGGAGATGATGCAGGTGAAAATGGCGATGGTAAAGGTGTTCATGAACCACTGGGGGAACTGGTTCACCGTGTCCTCTCCGGGGAAGATAATCGCCTTGTAGTTATCCAGCGTATACGCCTTGGGGAAGAACGTGGACAGGTTGGGACCCTTGTCCACACCGAAGGATGTCACCACCAGCCACACAATGGGAATCAGCCAGAACACGGCCAGCAGGGTCAGCACCAGATGACGGCCCGTTTGCCGAAATATTTTCCTGATCGTCATTGGAAATTCTCCTCCTTATCGCCGGCAATCATGCGATTGAAGGCCAGAATCGTCAGCACGGCGCAGACAATGAACACCAGAATGCCGATGACAGATGCCATCTTGTAGTTGCTTTGATCCTGCGTCAGGCGGTAGAGCCACGTCACCAGCAGGTCAACCTCGTTGGCATTGGCGTTGGCCATAAGCTGATCCGATGTGGTGTACACGTCCTTGCTCAGCAGGTAAATCACGTTGAAATTGTTGATGTTGCTCACCACCGAGTTGACCAGAGAAGGTCCCGTAACAAACAGGATGTACGGCATGGTGATGGATTTGAAGGACTGCCAGGCATTGGCGCCGTCAATCTTGGCGCTCTCCAGCAGCTCTCCGGGGATGTTCATCAGAATACCCGTGGCGATCAGCATCTGATACGGTACGCCGACCCAGATGTTAATCAGGATAATGGTGACGCGCGCCCATGTCGGATGGGTCAGGAACGGAATGAAATTGGCTGTGGGGATTGCTCCCAGGCTGTACAGCCAGTCCGTCAGCCCCACGTTTTTGCAGATGGTGTTCACAATGCCGGCATCCGCGAAGAAATTGCGCACCAACAGCAGGCTCACGAACTGGGGCACCGCGATGGTAATCATGAAGCAGGTGCGCCAGAACTTCTTCCCCTTCGTGTTTTTATTGTTAATGAACATGGCCAGCAGAATGCCGCCGATGTAGCAGGTGAAGGTTGCAACAACAGCCCAAACAAGCGTCCACAGCAGCACATTGCCAAAGGCATAGGCAAAGGTACTGTCAGCCGTCATGCTGAACAGTGTTTCAAAGTTCTTCAATCCCACCCACGTAAACAGCTTCGCAGGCACAAGGTGATTTCGGTCGTAATTGGTGAAGGCGATGAGAATCATCACAATCAGCGGTATGATGGTGAAGCACACAACGCCCATGACGGGCAGGCTCAGCAGCGTCACATGGAAGCGCTTGCCCAGCAGGTCTGCCAGATCGTCCTTAAAGGAATTCACATGCTTGCCTTTTTCCGCCAGAATCTGCGTGCGGCGTGCACCGCGGACAGAGCGGATGAGGATCGCAAGCGCCGCCAGCAGCAAAATGCAGCCGATGATGCCGAACAGCAGAATCAGGAAGGAATTGTCGTAGTCATTGAATTCGTTTTTTCTCGTTTCGGGATTGTAGACACGTTGCTGTGCCACCGTTCCCAGGGTATTCAGCTTGCTCATGTAAGGCCAGAACACCACGGGAATGAAATAGGCAAACAGCGCCTCCAGCACGCATTGCAGGATGCCCTTGAGATACTGTTTTCTGGCAATGCTGCCTGCACCCCACAGGATGGCCGACAGCTTCACCCACACATCACCCGCAGCAAAGTCCTTCGCCGCACCGGTGAAATATTCGCCGATGGTACGCAGACCTCTGCGAATCCCCGACTGCTTCGGGGTCTTCATCGTTTTGCTCTTTTCCATAGCGTCCCCGCTCCCCTTACGTATGGATATGGACGTTTTTCCGCTTGAGGCACAGCACCGGAAAGCACCGTGTCATCTTTAGAAAAGCCGCCCTGCCGCAGGGCAACCCGGCTGGCAGGGCGGCAAAAATTGTTACTGATGCTTTTTACTGATCCGCAGGGGCAGTGATGCCGGCAACGCAGGTATCCAGCAGCGTCTGCAGGTCGGTGCCATCAGGGTTGCCGTTCATGATGATCTTGCCCAGTGCGGCGGCAGGATCCCAGAACTTGCTGCCCACGCGCTGCACGTCAGCATAGGCGGCCTGAGCTGCCAGAGCGGCGATAGCGGGGTTGGACTGCACTTCTTCAGATGCGGCAGCGTTCACGTTGGAGGGGCCTTCAGAACGAAGCTGGAAGCGGCTCATCTGGCTCTCTTCATTGGTCATGTAAGCGGCAAAGTCCATGGCGGCGCCCACATTCTCAGAATAGGGATTCACGCCCACCAGCTTGAAGCCGGCGAAGGAAGACATCTGCACCTGTTCACCGTTCACGGTGTAGGTAGGCAGCTTGGTAGCAGCATAGTTGTCGCCCCATGCTTCCTGAGCGGTATTGGCATTCCAGGTACCGGACACACCAGCGATGATGGAGCCGTCCTTCACGCCAGCCACGAAGGGATCGGAGTCAGCTTCCTTGAAGCCGGGGTTCTTTGCGATTTCCAGCAGTGCTTCCAGAACCTGCACGCCCGTGATGGGGGTGTCGGTAGCATTCCAGTTGCAGGAGTTGGTCACGCCGTCTTCATTCACGGTCATGGTCAATCCAGCGCCCTTGAACCAGCTGTAGATGTACCATGCATTGCTCATGGGGAAGCCAACATACTTGCCCACAGAAGCAGCCTTGGCCATCATGCCATCCAGGGTCTGCACGTCTTCTTCCGTGAAGTACTCCTTGTTGTAGAACATGAAGTAGCCGTTGGAAGCAGTGGCGGGATAAGCGTACAGCACGCCATCCTGGCTGGCAGCCTTCACCACGGGAGCATCAGCGCCGCCATTGGCAGCGATGATTTCGTCAGCACCTTCAGCAACCTGCATCAGGGCGCCGCCGTTCATCAGGCTGTTGAACTGGTCATCTGCAAAGGTGAACACGTCAGCAGCGGCAGTGGGGTCATTCAGCACAACCTTGGAGCAGTCGCCCTCGGTCTGCACGCCAACGTTGATGGTGTAGTTGTTTTCAGGATGGGCGGCCTTGAAATTTTCAATGACGCCATTGATCCACTCCATGTCCTGGTTGTCGCCAACCCACACGGTGAGGGTCACGTCTTCTGCCAGTGCAAAGGAGCACAGTGACAGTGCCATGCACAGTGCCAACACCAGAGAAACGATCTTTTTCATACAGGTATCCTCCTTTTATCTCTCACACAGATTTCTCTTCTGTGCGGATCATCATGTTTCTTGGGCGCCTGCCACGGATTCACGCATCCGCAAGGCGGCATCCACCGTGACGTGCTGGGGTGCGCTGCCGTTTTCCATCATGTCCAGCAGAACCGCAACACTCTTTTCCGCAAGCTGATCCACCGGCTGTTCAATCGTTGTAAGCCGCGGTGAAAAATACTTGCCCATCTCTGTTCCGTCAAACCCGAAAACGCTCACATCTTCGGGCACCCTTTTGCCCATATCCTGCAGGGCGCGAATCACACCCATGGCCACAATGTCACTCATGGCGAAAACTGCGGTGGTGTCTCCCTTCACCGCAAAGAGTGAGCGTGCGCCATCGTAGCCATCCCTGAGGGAAAAGCGGGATTCTACATAGCGGCTCTCATCGAAGACCAGCCCCGCATCATGGCAGGCATCCAGTGCGCCCTGATAGCGCATGGAAAGATTGTCTCCCGTGTTTCTCGCCGCGCCAAAGATGGCGATGTGCCGATGACCCTGATCCAGCAAGGTTTTCATGGCCAGATAGCCCATTGCGCGGTCATCAATGGCAACGGAAGATGCCTGCATCATCGACTGATCTTCCACGGTCACGGTGGTAAAGACCAGCGGCACGTCCATGCCGTCCAATACCTTCATGCGCGCATCTGCCCGACCGCCCACAAAGATGAAGCCCTTCACATGCTTCTCGTGGCTCAGGCGCAGCGCCGTCTGGAACTCATCCGCCTTTTCATCGATAAACTCCAGCATAAAGGCCGTTTTGCATCCCGACGCGTGCTGCAGGATGGATTCCGCCAGTGCGTTCAGAAACGGATTCTGATGCCCGCGCAGGATAACCGCTGCCAGATCCGCATCCGTCTGCTTCAGGCTGCGTGCATTGGCGTTGCCCACAAAGTGGCACTCTGCGATAACCTTCTCCACCCTGGCACGAGTCGCTGCATTCACATCAGGGCGATGGTTCAGCACCCGCGAAACGGTGGTGACGCTTACACCCGCCATCTCTGCGATGTCCCTGATGGTGTAGATCTTCATGCGTGCCTCCCATGCTTTCATGGAACGATTGGTATCGATTTCGGAAACGTTTTCATTACACTGTCAGCATATCAGCTCATGTCACGGTTGTCAATAGCTAATTTGGTGTTTTCTATTTTTTATTTTGCCAAATGTGACATTCGGAAATTACATCGCGGAAACAACGATTCTGTGGAAAAAAATTTTACAAACCGCGTTCTCGTACAGGGGGAGAACATTCTTCTCTCCCTGTAGAGGGTTGTGGTACGAAACTTCTATATATATAGGGATGTTCCGTTCCATTATTGCAGCCAGCCTCCCATCCCATGCGATGCCGCCTTACAAAAAGAAGGTGCTGCTGCAAAGCCAACGTTCTGCAACAGCACCTTTATCATTTTTTCAGGGATGTTCCCCAAACAACCAGTTCATAACACTTTCTTCATGAGCAAACGCCTGTCCGCCGGAATGCTGATCGCGGAAGCCCCGCTCGGTGAAGAATTCCGCAGGCCTTACGTCCAGCACGATCAGCCTGTCAATTTCCTCTTCCGATAAGCCCTGCGCGGCGTATAGCGCATGCAGCGTCTCATAAGCGGCAATAAAGGAGTCGGAACCATAATAGCTATCCTGCGCACCGATGGCGAAGTAGACGGGCGTGCGTGCCTGTGCCAGCACATTCAGATCACCATCCCACTGGGAGCTGGTGGCGAGGTACGCCGTAAACAGCTCCGGCTTGGTACCCATCACCAATGAGCCGGTTTCTCCGCCGCCGGACATGCCGTGCAGATAAACGCGGGATGCATCGATATTGTAATTTTCGATAAAATATTCTGTCAGGGCAATGGCTTCGTTGGCGGAGGTCTGACCCCAGTCATTCAGCTGGGGTGAGAGGACGATCATTTTATCATTGTATTGGATGGCTTCAACACCGAAATCCTCCACCATGTTTGCGCCAACGCCCTGAAAATACAGTCCTTCCCAGCCCGGCAGCGTAACGAACAGTGCATAAGGCTCGCTGCCATCGTAGCTTTCAGGAATGTAGCTGCTAAAATGGATATCGCCGATTTCGCTGTGCAGCACATTGTCATTGATGAAGCCGCGCTGGGTTTGTGTCCCTGTTGTGACCGTTTCCTCGGCTGCTGCTGCGCCATACAGACAGCACAGCAGCAGCAGGAAGGACAGAAAGCGCTTCATTGGATACGCCTCCCCGGTCAGTTCAGGCCGTGTTCGCCCAGCCAGCTTTCAATGTTCGCAGCGATTTCGTCACTGTTCATCTCCTGGAACATGAAGTGGCTGTTGCCGGTAATACCGATTTTGGGCAAGTCGACCACCGTGCAGTCGCCGCCATCGGCGTTGTAGTGTTCAGCGAAATCCAGTGCACCATCGCGCACCTGCTTCCAGAAGCTGGTGGATGCAATATCTTCGGGGCCGTTGTCAATATAATCACCGAAATAAATGACAATCGGGATCTTTGCTTCCAGCAGACGGTTATACTGCTCGGAGCCAACCTGCGGTGTTCCGCCCGGCTCGATGGCAACAATCGCCGCCATGTTCTCAACGGATACATCCCAGCCAACTGCGCCGCCCTGCGAATGGGTCACGAAGATGGACTTATTTCCCGTGCGTTCCTTTACCTGCGCCAGCACTTCGCCCAGGGCAGCGGCAGCTTTCGCCTGATCGAAGTTGCCGGTGTTCGGGGTCATCTGGCGGAAGAACTGATCCTGTGCCTCGTCACCTTCCGGGAACTGGGAACCTTCATAGCGCTCCGGTGCAACGCGTCCGATGCGGAAATGCGTGTACCACGCCTGATCGCCAGGCTTGTATTCCTTGGAATCTTCCGAGTAGGTGTCCAGGAAGCCATCGGTGGACATGCTTGCCTGGGCGCCTGCTTCGCCGCGGCCTGGCTGGTCAACCAGATAAGCGCTATGGCCGTTGCGCAGGAAATAGGTTGCCCAGCCTTCGCGTCCGTCCGGCGTGGTCATCCAGCCCATACGGGACTGGCCGTAGCCATGCAGATAAACGATGGGATGACCATTATCGCTTTCGGGAATCTGATACAGCACGTTGGCGTGATCCACATGTGCTGTGTTGCCGGCGCGGGTCGTGTCCAGCCAGTTGGTGGTAGGATCATAATCCCCTGCCACAGGCTCGGTCACTGTGCCGCCTGCGGAGAACATGCCCTGTTCAGCAATAGACAGGGGCGCTTTCGCTTCGTCTGCCAGTGCCGAGGTGCTCAGCAGCATGGACGCCGCCAGCACAAGGGCTGAAACTTTCTTCATCATCATGGTTTGCATCCTCCTGTTTGATTTATTGCTTGTTTTCCGCCGCAGCCTTTGCCTGCTCAGCAGCCTGCGTGATGCTCTCGGTCAGGCCGCTCAGCCATTCCCGAATGCCGCTTTCGTCCGTGCCATAAGAGAAACGTTCGCCCTCCAGCCATTCGCCGGTGCCCGCCGCTTCAGAGAGCAGCGTGCCGCTCTGACCAAGTCCGGAGCTGGCAGAGGTGCAGAAGGGAATCACAACCTTGCCGGTAAAATCATTGCCCGTTACGAACTGGTTAACAGGCCATGCGGCAATTCCCCACCAGATGGGATAACCAAGGTAAACGGTGTCGTAATTCTCCCAGTTTTCAGGGGTGACCTCGGTCAGCGCCACCTCGTTCTGTGCTTCAGGATTTTCATGCTCGCGGGAAACACGGCTTTCGCTGTCGGACCAGTTAAGGTCGTCATCCGTGTAGGGCACAGCAGGTGTAATGACGAACACATCCGCACCAGTTTCCGCGGCAATCATATTTGCGATCCGCTCAGTACTGCCTGTGGCAGAGAAATAGACAACCAGCGTTCTGACCGGCGTATCGGTCGTTGTGGCTTCGTCCGCAAAAGCGGCGACAGCGGTCGCAGCGAGCATCATCGTCATGACAAGGGCAATCAGCCTTTTCATCAGGGATTTCTCCTTCCTTCGTCCTGTGCGGACGTTTCTATTGTCGGGTGTTTCTCGCCCGATGCCAGCATTATAGGGGCGATTCAGCCTTGTTGGAAGTCTCCGTTTGTTCATTAGTATATACCCATGGGTTATAATATTGGCCGTACCACTTGCGTTCATCCCGCATTTCGGATACAATATCAATAGGAATGGAAAGGAGCGTGAACCGACGTGTACAATCCGCAGCTTGAAACTTTTCTGCGTGTGGCAGATGCAGGCAGCTTCACCAAAGCCGCTGAGGAGGCCTATATCACGCCAACCGCCGTCATCAAGCAAATCAACCTGCTGGAGGAATCACTGGGGGTCAAGCTCTTTGACCGCAGCCATCGCGGCCTTATGCTGACCAAAGCAGGACGGAGCCTGTATCAGGATGCGAAATACATCATTCAATATTGCCGCGATTCTGTAGCACGCGCGAAAAACGCCATGCTGGAGGACACCAACGTTATCCGCGTCGGTTCCTCCCCCATGACCCCTGCACAGTTGCTCATGGAGCTCTGGTCGAAAGTCCAGACCCTGCATCCGGACATCAAATTCCAGATCATTCCCTTTGAAAACACGCCCGAGAATGCACGGGAAATTCTTGCGAACCTCGGCAAAAACATCGATGTGGTGGGCGGCATTTTTGATGATACCATGCTGAAGCTGCGGGGTTGTGCCGGATTGGAGCTGGTCAGAGGTCCGTTTCAATGTGCAGTTTCCATTCATCATCGGCTGGCGGCCATGGACCAATTGCAAATCACTGACCTTTACGGTGAGAACCTCATGCTGATGCACCGCGGATGGAGCCATTATGTGGATCAGCTTCGGGACGAATTGTGGCAGTATCATCCGCAGATTCACATTGTGGATTTTGATTTTTACAGCATGGACGTATTTAACCGCTGCGAAAGCTCCAACAACGTGCTGCTTGCCATTCCCGGCTGGGCAAGCGTGCATCCGCTGCTGAAGGTGCTTCCTGTGGAATGGGATTACAGCATCCCATACGGCATCCTGCATTCACCTGAACCGTCCCCCGTTGTGCAGCGCTTTTTGGATGCAGCAAAGATCGTCGGCAAAGAACTATACCGCTGATATAACCCAAAGGTATATGCTCATGAACAAAGCGAGACTTCTCACAGAGTCTCGCTTTTTCTATAATGATGATGAGCATGGGAAAAGAGGAAGATCAGGGAGGAAGCCTTATGAACAACTTTCTTTATGCAAACAGAACCAAAGTGTACTTTGGTAAGCATGGCGTGAAGGAATATCTGGGATGTCTGCTAAAGCAGTATGGTCCCACGGTGATGCTGGCCTATGGCGGTGGTTCCATTAAAAGAAACGGCGTGTATGACGAAGTGCTGGGGATCCTGAACGCACAAGGGAAAAGAGTCGTCGAGTTTTCCGGCATCATGCCCAACCCTACCTACGAGAAAGTGCAGGAAGGTGCCAAGCTGGCGCGGGAGAATAACGTTGACCTGATTCTCGCTGTAGGCGGCGGTTCGGTGTCTGACTGCTGTAAAATCGTATCCGCGCAGGCCAAACTGGATGAGGACATCTGGGATATGGAAATGGTTAAGCACACCTTCCCCAGTCAGTTCATTCCGCTGGGCACAATTGTGACGGTTTTCGGTACCGGCTCGGAAATGAATGCAGGCGCGGTCATCACCCATGAAGAAAAGAAGCTCAAGTCCGGCATCGTTGGTGCGCAGGCGGATTTTGCCTTTCTCGACCCAACGTATTCATTGTCTGTTCCCTTCGAACAGGTCATTTCGGGTGCGTTCGACACACTGAGCCATGCCATGGAGACCTATTTCGGCAAGCCAGGTGCAAACAATCTGTCGGATGACATCAATGAAGCCGTGATGCGCAGCGTCATCCGCAACATTCGTATCCTCATGAAGGATCATGATCATTACGAAGCCCGCAGTGAGCTTGCCTGGGCCTCGGCCATGGCGGAAAACGGCATTTTGAAGATCGGCAAGATCACGGATTTTCAGGCACATCAGATTGAGCATCAACTGGGCGCGTATACCAACTGCAACCATGGCAAAGGACTGGCAGTGATTCACCCCGTGCTGTACCGCCATATCTACCAGGCCAATGTGACGCGTTTCGCACGCTTTGCCCGAAACGTTTGGGGCATCGCACCCGGAAACAGTAAGGAAGCAACCGCCCTGGCAGGTGTGGAAGCTCTGGCAGACTTCATCCGTGAAATCGGACTGCCAACAACCTTCTCGGAGCTTGGCATCCCCGAGGATACAAACCTCCGCGCCATTGCTGACTCCACCAACATTTCCGCCGGATGCTGCAAAAAACTGACGCACAGCGAAATTTATGAGATTCTCTGCGAGTGCAAATAACGCACCGTCTGAAGAAAAATTAGGAGGAATGAACATGAAGAAATGTCTGGCACTGCTTTGCAGCCTGCTGCTGACCTGCTCGATGCACGCCCTGTCATTGGCCGAAGACGCGCAGGTAGAGGCACCCGGTGATGGTCCTGCAAGCGTCTCCAACGTGGTAAGCGTTAAAGATGTACCCATGATAACGCTGAACAACGGCGTGCAAATGCCGCAGTTCGGTTTGGGTACGCAGATTCAGAGCATGGAAAACGGCGATTTGGGTATTCTGAACAGCACCTCCAGGGCAGCCGTTGCCTCTGCACTGGAAGCAGGCTATCGTCATTTGGATGACGCGCACGGCTACCTCAATGAACGCGGTGTTGGTCAGGGTATCCGTGACAGCGGCGTGCCGCGGGAGGAAATCTGGATCACGGATAAGCTTTGGCCAAACGAATACAGCGATGTTGCCGGTGCGATTGATGGCATGCTGGAACGTCTGGGCGTGGATTATATCGACCTTGTTTACCTGCATCATCCAGCCGGCGACA
Organism: bacterium; assembly: GCA_963618735.1. GTDB lineage: Bacteria > Bacillota > Clostridia > Christensenellales > Aristaeellaceae > CAKUFA01. The sequence goes on from CAVEUM010000003.1 coordinate 103,033, forward strand.
TTGAAACCATCGTCAGTGCATGGCAAGGGCTGGAGCAGGCCTATCGCGAAGGAAAAATCCGTGCGCTGGGCATCAGCAATTTCGATAACCGCATGGATGCTTTCAATGCCATCATGGAGCAGGAAATCAAGCCGCAGGTTATGCAGATTGAATGTCATCCCTTTGCGCAGCGCGTAGAAACGCGAGCACTTGCCAGCCAGTATGATATACAGGTCGAATGCTGGTATCCGCTGGGACACGCTGATCAGCGTCTGCTGAACTCGGACACGCTGGAAGCCATCGCATCTGCACACGGCAAAAGCGTCGTTCAGGTGATTCTGCGCTGGCACATTCAGGAGGGATTCTCCGTCATTCCAGGTTCAACCAATCCCGATCATCAGCAGGAAAACATCAACATTTTCGACTTTGAGCTGACAGATGCGGAAATGGAACAGATTCGTGCCATGGATCAGGGCGAAAGCGGCCGTTATTTCAATTTGAACTACGAGCTCATGGGCGGATTCTTCACCAACCCCGTGCGTGAGTGGGATGGAACATTCTGAGAAGTGCAGCAAAATCAACGATTCATCAACAGGGAGGAAAAAACATGAGTATTCTGTTTATCAACGGCAGCCCCAATAAGCACGGCAATACGGCGATGCTCGCATCATCGCTGCTTGCGGGTCATCACTACGAGACCCTGAACCTGACCGACTATACCATCGGCGCATACGGTCAGCAACTGCCTGGTGATGGGCTGGATGCAGTCATTGCGGCAATGGAAAAGGCTGACATCATCGTGATTGGTTCGCCGCTGTACTGGCACAACATCTGCGGCAGCGTTCGCAACATGCTGGATCGCTTCTACGGTCGCGTTAAAACCGGCGGATTGTCTGGCCGCAAGCTGTATTTCGTGTTTCAGGGTGCCGCGCCGGAAAAGTGGATGCTGGAAGCCGGCGAATACACCATGAAGCGCTTTGCAGAGCTGTACGGCATGACCTACGGCGGCACCGTACTCAGCAAATCTGACGCAGAAAAGCACAACAAAACAATGTAAAGGAGACACCCCAATGGAATTTGTAACCCTGAACAACGGCGTCAAAATGCCCATGGCAGGCATCGGAACCTTTCTTCTCTCCCCCGATGAGGCGGAGGCGTCTGTCCTTTCCGCGCTGCATGACGGGTATCGTCTGATCGATACCGCCAATGCCTACGTTAACGAGAAGGCCGTGGGTCGTGCCATGAAGAAGTCTGGTCTCCCCCGTGAGGAGATTTTCCTGGAAACCAAGATTTGGCCCGCATTCTACGAGCAGGCAGACGCTGTGGAAAAAACGCTGGAACGTCTCGATACCAACTATATCGACCTTCTGCTGATTCATCAGCCTGCAGGCAACTATCTAGCGGGCTACCGCATGATGGAAAAAGCCTATGCGGAAGGCAAGGTGCGCGCCATCGGTCTGTCCAACTTCAATGTCGGACAAATCGAAGAAATCATGAGCGTCTGCAAAGTTCGCCCCACCGTGCTGCAGACAGAGCTGCATCCCTATCATCAGGAACATTCGCTGAAAGCGCTTTTGAAGCAGGATCATATCGTTCCGCAGGCATGGTATCCCCTCGGCCACGGCGACAAAGCACTGCTGAATGAGCCGCTGTTTGCTGAGCTGGGCGCAAAGTACGGCAAGTCTGCCGCACAGATTATTCTGCGCTGGCATATGCAGGATGGCAACATCGTCATTCCAGGTTCAAAGAATCCTGATCACATCAGGGCGAATTTTGACCTGTTCGATTTCGCCCTGACGGAAGATGAAATGTCGCGCATCGCGGCACTCAATCAGGATAAGCGCTATTACACCAGCACGCCGGAAATGCTGGAGCGATATGCCCAGATGGTGCCTCCTGTGGATACGCAGAAGTAAAATGCAGCGCAACGCTCCGCGAAGGCTAAAATGACCGCCAAAGCCAGTGATTCATCCTATAACGCAGGAACTCTCTCCGTTCAGGGCATTATGTCTCATGCGGAGAGAGTTCTTCTGTTTACTCGGGAAACTTCTGCTGCTATGGTTGCCCCAAGGTGTGAACACCATGACCTTTTTGCCCGCGCATGATTGCATAAAAAAAGCCCATGACTGCCAACGCAGCCATGGGTCGCAAAGCCTTGATTTGTAAAGGTTCTCAGCGCTTGCTGAACTGAGGAGCACGACGTGCAGCCTTCAGGCCGTACTTCTTACGTTCCTTCATACGAGGATCGCGAGTGAGGAAGCCAGCCTTCTTCAGGGTGCCGCGCAGCTCGGGGTCAGCCTTGCACAGGGCACGGCTGATGCCGTGACGGATTGCGCCAGCCTGACCAGTCAGGCCGCCGCCGGTCACATTCACCATCACGTCGAAGTTGCCGACGTTGGTGAGGGTCAGGGGCTGACGAACGGTCATCTTCAGGGTTTCCAGACCAAAGTAAGCGTCAATATCGCGCTTGTTGATAACGATCTTGCCGTCACCGGGAACCAGACGGATGCGGGCAACTGCCTTCTTCCGGCGGCCAACAGCGCTGTAATCTACCTTTGCCATGATTCAAACGTCTCCTTTCCGCCTTAGATCAGTTCGTACTTTTCGGGGTTCTGTGCGGCATGCTCATGCTCGGCACCGCTGTACACCTTGAGCTTCTTGGCCATCTGACGGCCCAGAGGTCCCTTGGGCAGCATGCCAACCACCGCACGGCGGATAGCAAACTCGGGCTTTTCGGCCAGCAGCTTGCGATACTTGGTCTCCTTCAGACCGCCAGTATAGCCGCTGTGATGATAGTAGATCTTCTGATCCAGCTTCTTGCCGGTCATAACGATCTTGTCAGCATTGATGATGATGACATAGTCGCCGGTGTCCACGTTAGGAGTGTAAATCGGCTTATTCTTACCGCGCAGGATGGAAGCAACCTGGCTAGCTACGCGGCCAAATACCTGACCCTCAGCGTCAACAACATACCACTTGCGGGTAATGTCCGCTGCTTTCGGCATAAAAGTCTTCAAAGGTGTTCTCCTCCTCGGATGAGTGGTCAAAAAAGAATGCATACTGATGTGATGGTCGCACATGTTCTGCTGTGTCAATAGTTACCGGGGCTAGCGGAGCTATTGAAGCCATCTACCAGTATACGTGAAAAGCACACGATTGTCAAGCAAAAATGGACATTTCAGGCATGAAAATATCAAAAAAAACAGGAAATTTTCGCGTCCGTTGGCGATCCGACTGACCGTGGAAAAGCTTGCGGGACAGTCGCGCGTCCGCGCAGGAAAATGCCCCCATTCCAAAGGGCGGAATGAGGGCATGCAGCCAGGTGAAAGGAATTCATCGTGCGTATTCAGTTACATGAATTGTGCTTTCAG
>CAVEUM010000004.1:0-1345 GCA_963618735.1 bacterium
ACGAGCGTTAGTGCGAGCCGCATCAAGGGTGTGATAGCGGAAGCTCAGCAGCTTCTTCGCAAGCTCAGGCATGGTCAGAATGAAGAAGGGCATCATGTACATTTCCGTATCCCAAAAATAATGTCCTTCATACCCCTCTCCACTCAATCCCTTGGCAGCAATGCTGCAAACGCCGTCACGTCCTGCGGACTGGAAAAGCTGGTACAGGTTAAACTGCATGGACAAGTTGGCGTCTTCATCACCGTCAATGTGCATATCGGCGCTATCCCAAAATTCTCTGCAGACTTTCTCCTGTTCCTGATACATTTCGTCCACATGACCGAAAGCAGACGTCATGGCAGCTTTTGCTGCGTCAAGCGGCTGCTGATAGCGGCGGCTATCCGCAAAGACGCTGTACTTGACAACGCGAAGAGTCTGTCCTTCCTGCAGCTTTACTTTTCCGTGGCAGGTGAAGCTGTGTGTCGCAGGATCATAATCAACAGATGTTTCCATGGGCAGATTGCTGTCATGCCGCACGCCGCTCACCAGTGTCAAATGGCTCTGCTTTGTCTGCACAGTAAGATAGGAAGCACCATCTTCCGTCGCATGTGCCACTGGCATTAGGTGACATTCACTTTCACCAGCCAGTCGAGGGTCGTTAGGATCTGCATAATTCTTCACCAATGCCAGCTGCGTACTGGTGAATTCCACCTCGCCGCTATAGTTGACAGGGGTCGCCTGATAATCAATGGTAAAGCATTCCGGGTATGCGAAGCTCGTCATGCGGCGGACACTGATTTCCGTCACCTTTCCCGAGGGACTGCACCAGGTAACATGACGTTCGGTGATGCCGCGATCCATGTCCAGAATGCGCTCGAAATGTGTCGTCTCACCAGCACCAATGCGGTACTCCTCCCCGCAGAAAGAGAAGCGCATGCCCTGCGTATCCGCGGCATTGATCATTGATTCCTTCGTTTCGCAAACGTTGGTAAGCCGCTCCGCCTGCTTCATGGGTACATCTTCATAAAAGCCGTTCAGGTAAATGCCTCGCATGGTATTCATGCCTTCAGGCAGGCCTTCTTCCAGGGTTCCGCGAACGCCAATATAGCCGTTCGCATTGTGAAAAATGGTTTCCTGCAAGGCAAGATCCTTTGCATTCGGCGCAATCTGGCATTGACGATAGACACGCTGCATAAGTCTATGCTCCTTTATGTCTTGTTTGGTATCAGCACCGATTGTAAAAGTTGCGCAGGAAAAAGTCAATAGATTTGCGCCTTAGAAACCCTGGAAACCTGTGAAACCGGCATCAAACAAAATTTTTGTTTTCAGCAGGGATTGACAAAGAAATGTCGAACAATGCAAATAG
>CAVEUM010000004.1:1355-66099 GCA_963618735.1 bacterium
TTTGTCCGTGATCAACGGAACATCATGAGGAGGTTATTCCAATGGCGAATCGTATCGTTTTGAACCCCATTTCCTATCATGGCCGTGGCGCTATCGAATCCATCGTTCCTGAGGTGGAGGGCCGCGGACTGAAGAAGGCTTTCGTTTGCTCTGACCCTGACCTGCTGAAGTTCGGCGTTACCAAGAAGGTAACGGATGTGCTGGACAAGGCTGGCCTTGACTACGAAGTCTATTCCAACATCAAGCCCAACCCCACCATCGAGAATGTGCAGACTGGTGTGGCTGCCTACAAGGCCAGCGGCGCTGACTACATCATCGCCATCGGCGGCGGTTCTTCCATGGACACTGCCAAGGCTGTTGGCATTATCATCAACAACCCCGAGTTCGCTGATGTGCGTTCTCTGGAAGGTGTTGCTCCCACTAAGAACAAGACTGTGTTCACCATTGCTGTGCCTACCACCGCTGGTACGGCTGCTGAGGTGACCATCAACTACGTGATTACCGACGTGGAGAAGAAGCGTAAGTTCGTTTGTGTGGACGTGCATGACATCCCCGAGGTCGCTGTGGTTGACCCTGATATGATGTCCACCATGCCCAAGGGCCTGACGGCTGCTACCGGCATGGACGCGCTGACCCACGCCATCGAAGGCTTCACCACCAAGGCTGCCTGGGAAATGACCGATATGTTCCATCTGAAGGCCATCGAGATCATCTCCAAGTCTCTGCGCGGCGCTGTTGCCGGCACCGATGAAGGCCGTGACGGCATGGCTCTGGGTCAGTATGTGGCCGGCATGGGCTTCAGCAACGTGGGTCTGGGCATCGTGCACTCCATGGCTCACTGCCTGGGCGCTGTGTATGACACGCCTCACGGTGTTGCCAATGCCATCCTGCTGCCTACCGTTATGGAATACAACGCTCCTGTAACCGGCGACAAGTACAAGTACATTGCTGCCGCCATGGGCGTGGAAGGCACTGAAAAGATGACGCAGGATGAATACCGCAAGGCCGCTGTGGACGCTGTGAAGAAGCTGGCTGCTGATGTGGGCATTCCTGCTGACCTGAAGGCCATTGTGAACCCCGCTGACCTGGACTTCCTGGCTGAATCCGCCTACGCTGACGCTTGCCGTCCCGGCAACCCCCGTGACACCAGCCCTGAAGAAATCAAGGAACTGTACAAGAAGCTGCTGTAATCAGTATTTCCAACGAGAAAGCAAGCCTTTGAATTTTCAGAGGCTTGCTTTTTTTGCGTTTTCTATGGTATTTCCGCAGAAAATAGGATACAATAGGCTCAGCAAAACTCGTTTCCGGGAGGTGAAGCGAATGGAGAATAAAAAACTGACTGTGAAGGAATACGTCTGCATTGCGAGCATGCTCTTCGGCCTGTTCTTTGGCGCGGGCAATCTTATTTTTCCTATTCACATGGGACAAATGGCAGGAAGCAACGTGTTCTCGGCATCGCTGGGATTTTTGATTACAGGCGTTGGCATGCCGTTACTGGCCGTTGCTGCCTTGGGCATTAGCCGAAGCAACGGCGTCTACCAGCTCAGCTGCAACATCAGCAAAAAATACGGCACGTTTTTCTCAAGCCTGTTGTATTTAACCATTGGCCCGTTTTTCGCCATTCCGCGCTGTGCCGCCACGTCCTTCACCGTAGGCATTGAGCATTTCTTTCCTGAAAATGCGCAGATGGCTTTGTGGATTTTCTCCCTGCTGTTCTTTGCGGTGGTGCTGATTTTATCCCTGCGTCCAGGAAAAATTCTTACGTGGGTCGGGAAAATCCTGAATCCGCTGTTTCTTGTTTTTCTCGGCATTTTGGTCGTTGTTGTCCTGCTCAATCCTTCGGCAGATGTATCGCAGCTCGCAGCAGAAGGCGATTACATTGCCCAGCCCTTCTTTAGTGGATTTCTGGAAGGTTACAACACCATGGATGCCTTAGCAGGACTTGCTTTCGGCATTGTGGTGGTACAGGTCATCCGTGACCTTGGCGTAACAGACCCAAAGCATGTGGCAGGTGCTACCGTGCGTTCTGGCATTTTCAGCTGCCTTTTGATGGCGCTGATTTATGTCGCCGTAACTGTTGTCGGTGCACAAAGCCGCGGCTTATTTGCCACCAGTGCCAACGGCGGCATTGCCCTGGCGCAGATTGCGGATTATTATCTGGGGGATGTTGGTGCGTGGATGCTGGCAGCCATTGTTACGCTTGCCTGCCTGAAGACAGCCGTCGGCCTCATCACCAGCTGTGCAGAAGGATTTGCTGCCATGTTTTCCCACGGGCCATGCTACCGTACGTGGGCGATCATCTTTTCTGTGGGCGCGTTTTTCATTGCAACCATCGGACTGAACGCCATTACAGCCTGGTCTCTGCCTGTACTGATGTTCCTATACCCGCTGGCGATTACGCTGATTCTGTTGACACTCCTCGGGCGGTTCTTTCAGCACGATCGTGTGGTCTATGTCTGTGTGACGGCGCTGACGCTCATTGCGTCCCTTTACGACCTGTTGCGCACCTTGCCTGAAAACATCCGTGCACTGTGCCATCTGGATGGAATGATTGATGCCGTCGGAAAGATTTTACCCTTTGCCGATCTTGGTCTGGCCTGGATTTGCCCTGCGTTGCTCGGACTGGTCGTCGGCCTGATCATCCACTGGTGCAAAGCAAAGGAAAAGGCCATTGCATAATAAAAAGAGCCGGTGTCGCAAATGGCACTGGCTCTTTTTATTAACCTTCATATTGCTCCAGGACGTTTTTCAGGCTTTCCGCCCGATAGCCCCAACCGATCTGGTTCATGCCATCCCGCAAATGCTCCGCATCTTCCTGCGTAAAGCTCGTTCCCAGCTTTTCCGCAAGGTTGCAGATGCGTCTGAGCAACTCCAGCTTCAGCGCGGTCACTTCTTCCCCATCCTCTGTGAGGCGTGCAAAATCATAGTCATCAGAGCGTCCGCACGGGTGAGGACATGTCGCACAGTCGGGAAGAAGGTGAAGTTTTTCCGTGCGAACGCGTTTCAACGAATCCGCAAGAAGCACTTCGTCCGCATTGTGCAGGTGAGCAAGCGCCTCCATCATCGCATTGGGAGCATCAGGGGCAGGAAGAGCCTCCTGGGATTCCATGGCGCGTGCCAACCCAATAATGGCGCAGAACAGCTCCTGCTGAGCTTTGTTCATAGAAATTTCCTGTGCAGGCATGTGAACCTCCTTGCATTCATCATCATTGTTCCATAAAAAATCCGCGCAGATTGTCCTGCGCGGAAAATAACAGTCAGACGTCAGTCGTCATAACCATTGGGATTCATGGTCTGATAATGCCAGGAATCGCGGCACATGGACTCCAGATTTTTCTCGGCCTTCCAGCCCAGCAGCTTTTCAGCCTTGGCAGGATCAGCATAGCAGGCGTCCACATCGCCAGCGCGGCGAGGCGCAATAACGTAAGGGACATCCACCTTGTTGACCTTCACAAAAGCATTCACAATGTCCAGCACGCTATAGCCGATGCCCGTGCCCAGGTTGATGATTTCGCAGCCCGTATGCTCCGCAGCATAGGCACAAGCCTTCACATGACCCTTAGCCAAATCCACCACATGGATGTAATCACGGACACCCGTGCCATCAGGCGTGTTGTAATCATTGCCATAAACAGACAGCTGCTTCAGCTGACCAGCGGCCACCTTGGCAATATAGGGCATCAGGTTATTGGGGATGCCATTGGGATTCTCGCCAATCAGGCCGCTTTCATGGGCACCGATAGGATTGAAGTACCGCAGCAGCACAACGCTCCAATCAGGATTTGCCGCAACAACGCCCTGCAGGATCTTCTCAATCATGTACTTCGTCCAGCCATAGGGATTCGTGCAGCCCTTGCAGAACATGTCTTCACGCAGCGGCACTTCATCAGGCACACCGTAAACCGTAGCAGAGGAGGAGAACACAATGCGCTTGCAGTCATGTGCGCGCATCACCTCGCACAGCGTCAGCGTAGAATCCAGGTTATTGCGGTAGTACTCCAGCGGCTTCTGCACGCTCTCGCCCACTGCCTTCAAGCCTGCAAAATGGATGACAGCATCAAACTTGTTTTCTTCAAAGATGCGGTTCATGGCATCCTTGTCACAGCAGTCTGCGCAATAGGACTTCACGTCCTTGCCCGTGATTTTCTTCACGCGCTCAAGGGCTTCGGGCTTGCTGTTCACATAGTTATCAACAACTACCACACTGTGTCCAGCTTCAAGAAGCTCCACACACGTATGGGAGCCGATGAATCCGGCACCACCAGTCAGCAGAATATTCATCAGACATCCTCCTTCGCTATGACGCGATCTTTTCCACTTAGATATTTTATTCCAATCATACCTAATGCGCAAGGGGCAGGAAGCATTTTTTTGTAAAAAAAGCGATGCCTCACAATAAGGCATCGCTCATTTTCTTTCAGCTTAGACACGTGCATGAACGTTTGATACAAAAACGTCCCTCACGTACGGCCATCTTACCGGCACATAGCCTTGGCAACCTCTGCGCCCAGACGGACATTGTTGTACACCAGCTGAATGTTGGCCTCCAGGCTCTTGCCTGCGGTCAGCTTCTGAATCTTGTCCAGCAGGAAAGGCGTGGTTGCCTTGCCGTGGATGCCCTTTTCCTCGCACTCGCGAACAGCAGCATCAATATTGGCATTGATGTAGTCCGCATCCATGGAGTACTCTTCGGGAATAGGATTCGTCACCAGCATGCCGCCCTGCAGGCCGCACTCCAGCTTCACCTTGAAGGCATCTGCGATCTCTTCAGGCGTATCCAGACGATAATCCACAGAGAACTGAGAATGTGCGGTGTAGAAGGCCGGCAGCTCCTTGGTGCGATAGCCGATGACCGGCACACCCTTGGTTTCCAGATATTCCAGAGTCAATCCCAGGTCCAGAATGGACTTAGCACCAGCGCAGATGACCATCACAGGGGTCATGGCCAGCTCTTCCAGGTCGGCGGAAATATCCATGGTGGTTTCAGCGCCGCGGTGCACGCCGCCGATGCCGCCCGTAGCGAACACCTTCACGCCGGCCATAGCAGCGGCGATCATGGTGGTGGTCACGGTCGTAGCGCCATCCTCGCCCTTAGCGAGCAGCACAGGCAGGTCACGGCGGCTGGCCTTGGGCACATCCAGGCCGCGCTTGCCCAGGTACTCAATCTGCTCAGGGGTGCAGCCCACCGTCAGCTTGCCCTTGATGATCGCAATCGTAGCAGGGGTGGCACCATTGTCGCGGATGATCTTTTCCACATTCAGTGCGGTTTCCACATTCTTGGGATAAGGCATGCCGTGGGAAATGATGGTAGACTCCAAAGCCACAACAGGCTTACCTGCATCCAAAGCAGCCTGAACCTCAGGCGAAACAGCAAGATACTTGTTCAAATTCATGGTTCATTCCTCCGTTTGTTTCATGAGTTGAATTACCTGCTCCATGGTAACCGTTGGGCTGACAGCGCTTTCCGCCTCAGCACAAACGGCCGATGCAGCCTGACCCATATGAGCCATGTCGCGAATGTCTTTTCCCATGGCACAGGCCATGACGGCAGCAGCAATGAAAGCATCGCCGCAACCGGTCGTGTTTACAATGTTCGCGGGACAGCAGGGCTGAATACCGCTCTTGACACCGTCCGTGTAGTAGACACCCAGACCGCCAAGGGAGATAAAGACCCGCTTGACACCGGAAGCAAGCAGCACCTTACCCGCCTCTTCCAAGCCGTCCGTACCGGAAATGGTCACGCCCGTCAGAAGACTCGCTTCAGGACGATTGGGCTTCATGGTTGTGAAGGATCCCAGGCAGTCGCGAAGCTTGCCTGCCTTCTTCACCGATACAGGATCCGCTGCCATAGGCGCCTTGCAATTTTCTGCAAGCCAGTGAACAGCGCTTTCAGGGATGTTGGCATCCACTACCACCATATCGGCAGCATTCAGCACATTCAGGTGCTCAGCCAAATACGCCGGCGTGATGCTGTCGCAAATGCTCATGTCAGACACAGCTGCGTAGATCTCACCGTCTGCGTCATTCAGGCACAGATAGGTGCTGGTGCGCCCGCCGGGCACGATTTTGGCATACTGCAAATCAATACCCATTGCCGCACATTCCTGCCGCGCATGAATCGCATGGGCATCCTCGCCCAGGACGGTCAGCATCGTTACCTTAGCGCCAAGGCGTGCAAGATTCTCAGCAATGTTTCGTCCCACACCGCCGAGGGTCACCTTCACTCGGCCAGGATTGGAATCGCCGTGCATCATTTTGGTATCCGTCGTGCCGCTGATGTCCACATTAATGGCGCCGACGACAACCATGTTCAGCTGCTGCAATTTGTTCACTTCCATTTCTCTGGGAGTACCTTCCCTCTCAAGCAGAAAGGCAATACTATTATGAAACAGTCATGCTGGAATGTCAAGCGCGTGAACAGAATTTCCCGCCAGTCCGCCTTCTCCGGGTGATGACTTGCCGTAATAAAAAAATAAGTGTATAATGAGGAAGAAGAAACGTCCGTGCGGCGTTGTAATAGAGAAGAAGGAGGCTGAAAGATGAAGTATCTTCGCCGCATGATTTGGTATATCGCATCGCGCTTGTTTTTGATCTGCCTGGTGCTGGGCATGATGGTTGTTACGTTTTATTACGCCATGAATCTGACCAACATCTACGTTGTGCTGAAAGACGGCATGGCGCTTCGGGCTCAGGTGGTCATGATGGATGAAGACGCCTCCGAGCTCACCAAGTATTTCCAGCAGAGCTTTCTCCAGCAGGATTCTGTTCTGTTGGCCGTGGAGCAGGGAAATTCGCCCTACAAGGATTATAATGTTCGCGGCATCGACCATCGGCTTAATATGGAATTCACCTGGGTGTGGCCTTGGGATACCACCGCGCGGGTGGTCATCACCGAACAAATTCCCCGCATTGACGGACGTGCCAAGGGCAGCACAGCCGAGGAATTGGTTGCCGCAGGCGGCAGCAGCGCACTGTATCCGCCTTCTTGGCAGGGTGGAAAATACCGTGTGGTTCTCGTGAAAGAAAACGGTCAGTGGCACATCAAGAGCCTGACCCTGCTTGAGCGATTATCTGAATAGAAACAGGGACAGTCGCTCAGGCATGTAAACGACTGTCCCGCTTTTTAATATCCCAGTGCTTCATCCGTCAGGATGATGGTTACATTTTTGCCATGCGTTGGGTGCTCCATAATGGTGGTCACGCAGCACATGCAATCACTTCCGCACTCAGCGGCATTGCACTTTCCCGTGTGGCCGCAAGGCGTATCCAGCTTCAGCCGAACAGCGTTGGCAGGGCAGGCTTCCCGCTTAATGCGTGCCATCGCCGTTGTGATGCCGCCATCCACCAGCTTCTTTTCGCTGACAACGAGGATAACCTTTCCGGGGCCAAAGGCCATGGACGCTACACGATTCGCTGTACCATCAATATTCACAAGACAACCGTCCTTGGTGATGGCATTGGAAGACGCCAGATAAACATCCGCCTTTCGTGCTTCTTCCAGCACCTGCGGGCGTTCCGCCGGCGGCACCAGCCAGTGCCAGCTGACCTTGTGACCGCTGCTTTGCAATTCTTCGGCCAGTCCCAGTTCCTTCACCGTCATGGAACCGCCGATGCCCACGCTTTCCCCATCGTCAATCATGGAAAGCACCATTTCTCGCGCTTCTGCTCCTGTTGATGCATGTTGCACATGGAATCCGCGCTTTGTCAGGTTTTCCGAAACCTTCGTCATCAATTCCGTCATGATGTTCACTCCAATTCATCCTTCAAGGAGGTTCCCGTATGAAACTCTCACGTCCCCAAAGGAAAATGATTGCCTGTTCTCTTATGGTTGCCATCACTTGCGCACTGTGGCTGTGCGGCCCCAAGCCCTGGCAATGGTGGGCACTGGGCGCCATTCTTTGTTCCTGGCTGGCAGATGGCCTGTTAGCAAAATATCCGCCCATTCTGGGAAAGGTACCGCACAGCTTCTTTGTCGGTGCTGTTTGGTTCGCCTTTGCCCACGTGTGCTATAGTGCCGCCGCCGTTATGGTCATTCGCAGTCAGGGCACACCCTTCAGCTGGGCTCATTTTGCTCTGCTGGTGCTGCTGTTCCTCGCTACCGTGCTGATTCATCGGCTTGTTTTTGCCCGCAGGAACATACGTGGCAAGGGATTTGCCATTGCCGCCACCGCCTACCTCGCAGTTGTCGGCATCATGGCATCCTTGAGTTTTTCAGCGGCCAGCGGAACCGCCTGGAATGCTTGGCTCCTACCAGTGGGTGCATGCCTATTCTTTATCAGCGACTGCACACTGGTTGTGCGGGAATATTGCCGAATGAAGAGCAAGTCCTTGAATCGCTTCATTATGGCGACCTACCTGATTGGACAGCTGTTCCTGCAAGTCGGCTTGTGGCTCTGTTAAAGTGGTCAGTTTGAGAAAAGGGAGAGCATCCGCGTGGTTGCTCTCCTTTTTGATTATTCTGTCACCATTTTCTCCAAGGGTGTGAGGTCGATGCCCTTCACATGCTTAAGAACCTCAAGCAGACTCTTCAGCATAATCTTCACACCGCCGGCAAGATCGCTTTCTGCATTCAGCGGCAAAACAGGGTCATGCACGGACAGGCGCAGGAGGAACCAGCCGTTATCCATGCCGCCATCCAGGTCAAAGGAGATGCGTACGCCCTCGCGGTTATCCGGCGCAATGTGCCAGTTTTCCGCCGCATTGGCGTAGTCCAGCACATACGAAATTGCCTCTCGTCCAGCTTCGCGGAAATCTTCTTCTGTGATGGTCAGGCGGATTTCCGTGCTTTCCACAGGCTCCTTCAGGTCAGCAATCAGGCTGCCAAGGGTCTTTCCATCCTGCTTCAGCTTCATAGCCTGCACAATCAGCACCGTTACCAGATACATGCCGTCATCCAGGAAGTGATTTTCCTTCAGTGCGGCGTGGCCGCTGGTTTCAATGGCCAGAGGGCACTCTACGCCCTCATTGTTCAGGCGAATGGCCTCGTCAATCACGTTGCGGTATCCGCGCTTGTAGCGATAATGCTCGCCGCCCCAGGCGTTGATGAACGTCTTCAGCCCCGAGGAGGTCACAGAGTCCGTCACAATGGTCTGTCCGGGCTTTTCGTCCAGCAGAATGGCAGAAATCAGAGCAATCAGGCGATTGCGGTTGATTTCCCGTCCGTCTGCATCCACAATAGCGGCACGGTCACAGTCTGCGTCAAAAATCACGCCCAGATCCGCGCCAACCTTCAGCACTGCGTTACGCAGGGACGCCATTGCTTCTGCATTCTCGGGATTCGGGATATGGTTCGGGAAATGGCCGTCTGGTTCGAGGAACTGGCTTCCCTCCACCCACGCACCCAGATTTTCCAGCAAGGTCGCGTAGAATCCGCCCGCGCCGTTGCCGGCGTCCACCACCACGTGCAAGCCCAGGAGCGGCTTGGCCATGTCGGTATTCAATCCCGTGCGAATGCGCTGGCTCAGCTGCTCCATATACGCAGGCAGGAAAGCCTTCTCGGTAATGCTTCCGCTGAAGGGCATGCCTTCAGGCTCCAGGGTCGAGGCTGTTTCCAGCAGCTTGGCCACATCGTTGCCTTCCAGGCCGCCCTCGGGCAGGAAGAACTTCAAGCCGTTCTTATCCCACGGATGATGGCTGGCCGTAATCATAATTGCGCCATCAGGGGCAAAGGAAGGGGTAATGATGCTCATATACATGGCCGGGGTGGTGCACATACCGAAATCAATCACCGCAGCTCCTGCACGTGAAACGCCTTCCGCCGTTGCCTTCAAAAGCGTCGGGCCGGAAATACGGCTGTCCCGTCCGATCGCAATGGTCACCTGCGTCACAGGCTTCTTCAGCTTTTCCGCGGCGAACCGTGCAAACGCCATACCCAGGCACTGTGCCACATGGGGCGTAAGGGTCGCGTTATCGCCCACTGCAACTCCTCTGACATCTGTTCCGCTTTTTAATTTCATCCAATCCATTGCCGCTTTCCTCCTTACGGTTGGTCGTTAATTTCATCCTGCAGGCCGCGCATCAGCCGATACAAAGGTGCCAGCGCCTGAAAGTCACTCTGTACGCGGCGGACAATGGTCCCATCGAATGCCCATGACATTTCCGGATACACCTTGCCAATATAAAGTTCCCGTGCCGCATACCAGTACTTCAGCTGTTCAGGCAGCTGTGGCGGATACTCAATGCGCTTGAAGGTGGTGCCGCCCACGCCCAAGTGATGCTCAGGCAAATCACAGCTGTCGATGATGCCCAGAATCTGTTCAGGCCTTGCCGCTATTTTTCGCCGTAATGCATCCATGACGGGGCGATTTTCTCCCCAGAAGCCAAGTCCCCAGCCGAGGCGATCCGGTCCCAGCTCAAACCAATAATTGACAGACATACTCCGTGGCTCGCCAACCTGGCGGAACGTCAGCCACAGATGATCGCGATAAGGGGATTTGTCCTTGGTAAAGCGAGTGTCCCGATGAATCCGCGCCAGGCATTTATAGGGGCGCGTCTCCATCTGAGGATCAATCGCCAGCATGGTGGGCGCAAGTTCTTCAATGAACGCCGAAAAAGGCGCGACAACCTCCTGACGGTATCGCTCCTGATTCTCATGAAAATACGTTGCATTATTGTGAAAACGAAGATCAAGGAAAAAGCGAATCATTTCCTCCGGAAATCCGGTAAACATGCGACACCTCCCACGGTTATACTTTATTATACCCTGTTCGCGTATAGTTTTCAAGAGGAACGTTTCCGACTTTTTCATGCTTTTTTCTGTGGATTTTTTCCGTTTTTGCCCTTGACGAATTTTGTTGTTGCGTCTATACTAGAGCGTCAATGTTTTTTTCTCCAAGGATCGCAGGGAGGATTGGTCTGCATGAACACTAAGTTTATCTTCGTGACCGGCGGCGTTGTTTCTTCTTTGGGTAAAGGCATCACAGCCGCTTCTCTGGGCCGACTGCTCAAGTGCCGTGGCCTGAAGGTTTCCATTCAGAAGTTTGACCCGTATATCAACGTTGACCCCGGCACCATGAATCCCTATCAGCATGGTGAGGTTTTCGTGACGGATGACGGCGCTGAAACGGACCTGGATCTGGGTCACTACGAGCGCTTCATCGATGAAAGCCTTACCCAGGCCGCAAATGTAACTTCCGGCCGCGTCTACAAGACCGTTATTGACCGCGAGCGCCGCGGCGAATACCTGGGTGCTACCATTCAGGTCATCCCCCACATCACCAACGAAATCAAGCGCAACATCCTGCTGGTTTCCCGTCAGCAGAATGCGCCCGACGTGGTGATCACCGAAATTGGCGGCACGGTAGGCGACATTGAGAGTCAGCCCTTCCTGGAAGCAATCCGCCAGATGCGTGCTGAAGTAGGCTTTGAAAACAGCCTGTACATTCATGTAACTCTGGTGCCTTACCTGAAGGCCGCCGGCGAGTTGAAGACCAAGCCCACCCAGCATTCCGTGAAGGAGCTCGGCGGCATTGGCATCAGCCCCGATATTCTGGTGTGCCGCTGCGAGCATGAAGTGCCTGCTGAGCTGCGTGCCAAGATCGGCCTGTTCTGCAACCTGCCTGCTGACCGCGTATTCGAGAACCTGAACGCCCGCTCTATTTATGAAGTGCCGCTGATGCTGCATCAGGAAGGCCTGGACGACAAGGTTTGCGAGCTGCTCCATCTGGAGACAAAGCCCGTTGACCTCACTGAGTGGACGGCCATGGTTAACCGTCAGCTGAACCCCATCAAGGACGTGACCATTGCCTTGGTCGGCAAGTACGTGGAGCTGCCTGACGCTTATCTGAGCATCGTGGAAGCCCTGACCCACGGCGGCATTGCCCATCAGGCCAAGGTTCATATCAAGTGGATTCAGTCCGAAGGTCTGACCCAGGAAAACATTGCTGAAGCACTGCAGGGCTGCGACGGCGTGCTGGTTCCCGGCGGATTTGGTTCCCGCGGCTTGGAAGGCAAGATGGTTGCCTGCCAGTATGCCCGTGAGCACAAGGTGCCTTTCCTCGGCATTTGCCTCGGCATGCAGATGGCCGTGATCGAGTTCGCCCGTCACGTGCTGGATCTCCGCGATGCCAACACCACCGAGATGGATCCCAACACCACCTATCCCGTGATTGACCTGATGCCTGACCAGAACCTCGAAAATCTGGGTCACACCATGCGTCTGGGCAAGTATCACTGCTCTCTGGCACCCGATTCCACCAGCTATCAGTGCTATGGTGAGAGCGAAATTGAGGAGCGTCATCGTCATCGCTACGAGTTCAACAACGAATACCTGAAGCGTTTTGTAGATGGCGGTATGCGTATTGCCGGTAAGAATCCCGAGCGTAATCTGGTAGAGATTGTTGAAATTCCCGATCATCCGTGGTACGTGGCTGTGCAGTTCCATCCCGAGCTGAAGTCCCGTCCCAACCGTCCTCATCCTCTGTTCCGCGGCTTTGTGGGCGCTGCCCTGAAGCATCAGGAAGAGGCCGCCAAGTAAACTGCATTTCTAACAGGAGGGTGCCGTCCAGTCCCTCCTGTTTTTTTGCACATTTACTCATCATTTTGTTGCAAAAGCCATCGTAAATCGGTATAATGGATGCTATCTGAAAGGAGAAGATCTCCATGCGCGACAAACGTTTTCAAACCTATCTCATCATGCTCTATGCCTATTTTACGGTAGGATGCGTGGTGCTGGCCGCTAATACGGCGCTGGAATTCATGATTAAAGATTTTGGCTGGAGTGACAGTCAGGGCGGCTTGTTCATTAGCTTTCTGGCCGTTGGCAACCTGCTTTCCAGCCTTTTCACAGGCGTTATTTGTAAGGCAATTGGCCGCAAACGCCTGATGATCCTCTACGGTGTGCTCCTGTTCGTCTGCTATATGCTGATATCCACACTGAATCTTCCGATTGTGTTCTATCCGCTGGCGCTGCTGTCCGGCCTGTACTGGGGCGGTGTGAACAGCATCACCAACACCACCATTTCCGAAATGTATGGCAATTCCGGCTCCAAGCTGAACATCTGCAATGCCTGCTACGGCGTTGGTGCCGTGCTGACGCCTTTGCTGCTAAGCTTTTTTATCAAAAACGGGATGTCCTGGCGCATCGTTTTCCGCCTGGTAGCATTTCTGGGACTCGGTTTCTCCGTGCTTGCACTGGTGCGTCCCATTCCTGAGATGAAGGCCGCTGAACCTGCCAAGGGACAAAGCAAAGCGAAGCCCCTTGCCTTCTGGCGTGAGTTTCCCTTCTATGTGAATGCCGTGCTGTTTTTCTGCTACGTCGGCGTTGAGTCTGCCACCAGCTCCTGGCTGCCCAGCTATCTGAGCCAGTATAACAGTGCCTTCACAGAAATTCCTTCCGCCACCATCGTGTCTCTTCTTTGGCTGACCCTGATCATTGGCCGCCTGATCTGCGCTGGCCCTGGTGCAAAGATTGACTGCAAGAAGCTGCTTGCATTCCTCTCCTGCGGCTTCCTGCTCGGCGTTATCGGCATGATCTGCTTTGTGAACAACACGGTGCTTCTGCTCGTCTCCGTGATCGTCACAGGCCTTGGCATGTCTGGCATGTATGCATCCTGCGTTGCCAATTCCAGCCGCTATGTTGCCAATTCGCCCATGGGTGCAGGTATCCTGTTTGCCACCAACGGACTGGGCAGCTCCATTATCCCCTATGTGGCCGGCCTCGTTTCTGATAGCTCCGGAATGCGTGTTGGAATGATCAGCCTGTGCGTGTTCCTTGTCATTCTGGTGATTGCTGCATTCGTTAACCTGTTTTCCCGCGTTAAGGAGGACAACGCATGAAAAAGCCAAGCCTGATGTCCACAGCGCAGCGCCTGTGCACCGTGGTTGGCGTCCTGTGGCTCATTGCGCTGGTGCTGCTCGTCCCATTCCATCTTCCCCAAATTGGCAAGTGGTTTTTCATAGCGGGTGCAGTCGTAGCAATTGTTCTGCTGGTGATGCTTTTCCTGCAGCACAGGCGGGAAAGATAAAAATTCACAATTTCTTCATGCTGAGCACATATTGATCGTTTATGATTAACCTTGTAAGGAGGGATGCAGATGTATCCGTATTACTTCGATTGGACCTATCTTCTGCTGATTCCCGGGCTGTTACTGGGATTGTGGGCGCAATCGCAGGTGAAGTCTACCTTTGAAAAATACAGCAAGGTTTCCACCCGTTTGGGACGCCCTGCCTATGAGGCAGTTGCTGATCTTCTGCGGAGCAACGGCAATCAGAATGTGATCATCAAGCGCGTTTCCGGTTCGCTGACCGATCATTATGATCCCCGCAACGAGACTTTGAACCTGAGCGAAAGTGTCTATGATTCCTACAGTGTGGCCGCCCTTGGCGTTGCCGCTCACGAAGCTGGCCACGCCATGCAGAAGCAAACAAACTATGCACCCCTGGCGCTGCGTTCCGCTGCGGTGCCTGTGGTGAATATCGGTTCTTCCCTGGCCACTCCCCTGTTTGTGCTTGGCCTGATTCTTTCCTGGAAGCCTCTGGTTACCATCGGTATTGTGGCTTTCAGCCTGTCGGTGCTCTTTGCGCTGATCACCCTGCCTGTGGAGTTTGACGCCAGCCACCGTGCTGTGCAGATGCTCCGCGATGGCGGCTACATGACTGCCGATGAACTGTCTGGGGTGGAAAAAGTACTCCGTGCCGCCGCGCTGACGTACGTAGCCAGCGCCGTTACCAGCCTGCTCTCGCTGCTGCGGCTGATATTGATTGCACGGAGACGGAATGACTAATTCCAATGATGAACCTATAATGATGGGCCGGATCTGTATGATCCGGCCCTGTTGTTCTATTGGCCAGTCCTTCATCTGCATAGACGAATAGCAAAAAAGAATTATACTTCTTTCCCCTTCCATCAGCTAAAAAAAGAGACTCCCTGACTTTCATCAGAGAGTCTCCATTCACCTATGCAATTAGGCGTTCTTCTGAGCTTCTTCCACAGCCACGGCCACAGCCACGGTTGCGCCGACCATGGGGTTGTTGCCCATGCCGATGAGGCCCATCATCTCCACGTGCGCAGGCACGGAAGAAGAGCCGGCAAACTGAGCATCAGAGTGCATACGACCCATGGTATCGGTCATGCCATAGCTGGCAGGGCCTGCGGCCATGTTGTCGGGATGCAGGGTACGGCCAGTGCCGCCGCCGGAAGCCACGGAGAAGTACTGCTTGCCAGCTTCCCAGCATTCCTTCTTATAGGTGCCAGCCACGGGGTGCTGGAAACGGGTGGGGTTGGTGGAGTTACCAGTGATGGACACGTCCACACCCTCATGCCACATGATGGCCACGCCCTCACGGACATCGTCAGCGCCGTAGCAGCGAACCTTGGAGCGCTCGCCATCGGAGTACTTGGTCTCCTTCACGATGGACAGTGCATGATCTTCCTTCACGTCAGCAGACAGGTAATCATACTTGGTCTGCACATAGGTGAAGCCGTTGATGCGGCTGATGATCATGGCAGCATCCTTGCCCAGGCCGTTCAGAATCACGCGGAGGGGATTCTTACGAACCTTGTTGGCGTTACGGGCAATGCCGATAGCACCTTCAGCAGCAGCGAAAGACTCGTGGCCAGCCAGGAAGGCAAAGCACTCGGTCTTCTCGTCCAGCAGCATAGCGCCCAGGTTGCCGTGGCCCAGACCCACCTGACGCTGGTCAGCAACGGAGCCGGGGATGCAGAAAGCCTGCAGACCTTCGCCCACGCACTTAGCAGCTTCAGCAGCAGTCTTTACGCCCTTCTTCAATGCGATAGCGGCACCCAGTTCATAGGCCCACTTAGCATTTTCAAAAGCGATGGGCTGAATGCCCTCCACGATCTTATAAGCATCAACGCCCTTAGCGTTGTTGAAAGCCTTCAGCTCTTCGAAATCCTTGAAGCCATACTTTTCGAGCACGGGCTGGAGCTGAGGCATGCGACGTTCATAACCTTCAAACAGAGCCATTCTTGCACACCTCCTAAATTACTGCTTGCGCGGGTCGATCCACTTAACCGCGCCGTCTTCAGCCTTGAAGCGGCCATAAGTGCCGATGTTCTTCTCGTAAGCTTCGTTGGGGCTCATGCCCTTCTTGATAGCGTCCATCATCTTGCCCAGGGACAGGAACTGATAGCCGCACACCTGGTCGTCCTTATCAACGGCCAGCTTCAGCACGTAGCCTTCAGCCATTTCCAGATAACGGGTGCCCTTCAGCTTGGTGCCGTACATGGTACCAACCTGGCTGCGCAGACCCTTGCCCAGATCCTCCAGGCCGGCACCGATGACCAGACCGTCATCAGAGAAAGCGGACTGGGTACGGCCGTAAACGATCTGCAGGAACAGCTCCCGCATAGCGGTATTGATAGCATCGCACACCAGGTCGGTGTTCAGTGCTTCCAGAATGGTCTTGCCGGGCAGGATTTCGCTGGCCATAGCAGCGGAGTGGGTCATACCAGAGCAGCCGATGGTCTCCACCAGTGCTTCTTCGATAACACCCTTCTTCACATTCAGAGTCAGCTTGCAGGCACCCTGCTGGGGCGCGCACCAGCCAATGCCATGGGTCAAGCCGGAAATGTCGGTGATCTCCTTCGCCTGCACCCACTGGCCCTCTTCAGGGATCGGGGCGGGTCCGTGGTTCGGGCCCTTGGCGATGCAGACCATTTCTTCTACTTCCTTGGAGTATTGCATCGTTTGGTTCCTCCTATCTGTGGATCGTCATGCTATGATGTTCCTTTGCATGATCACTAACAGTATACCATATTTTTAACGAAATGAATAGAAAATTTTGCGGCAGACTAATTTTTTATTGCAAATGTCGTTGAATTATTGAATAGTGTATCCTAACTTGTATTAAAAAAGCAAGCCCACCTCACTTTTTTACGGAGATGGGCTTACAAAGATATTTTTTCAGTTCGATTCCCGCATCATGCCCTCTTGCAGATTCTCACTGAAAAGGGTATGATGGCAATGTTACTTCCGTGCCACGCCAGTCTTCCGTGCGGCTTCCATCACGGCATCCGCCACAGCGCGGGCAACGCGCTTATCCAGCGCATCAGGCAGGATGTAGGTAGCGCTGAGTTCATCCCCCACCAGGTCAGACAAGGCATGGGATGCGGCCATCTTCATTTCCTCATTGATGCAGGTAGCACGGCAGTCCAGTGCGCCGCGGAAAATGCCCGGGAAGGCCAGCACATTGTTAATCTGGTTCGGATAGTCGCTGCGTCCCGTGCCAACCACAGCAGCGCCAGCAGCAAGTGCCTCATCAGGCATAATTTCAGGCGTCGGATTGGCCATAGCGAACACAATCGGATCCTTGGCCATGGTTTTGATCATCGCCTGGGTAAGCACATTGGGGGCAGACACACCAATAAAGGCATCCGCGCCCACCAGGGCATCCGCCAGCGTGCCGCGGAGATGCTCAAGGTTGGTAACCTCGGCCATTTCCGCCTGTGCAGGATTCAGCTCTTCCATACCCTTGCAGATGATGCCGAAACGATCGCAGAGCGTCAGGTGCTTTACGCCCAAATTCAGCAGATGCTTTGCGATGGCAATGCCTGCGGAGCCAGCGCCATTCAGCACCAGCCTGACTTCAGCGATGTCGCGATGAGTTACCTTCAGGGCACCCAGAAGTGCTGCCGCCACCACCACAGCCGTGCCGTGCTGGTCATCATGGAAGACGGGGATATCGCAAACTTCCTTCAGCCGACGTTCAATCTCGAAGCAGCGGGGTGCCGCAATATCCTCCAGGTTGATGCCGCCAAAGCTGCCTGCCAGCAGAGACACTGTGCGGACAATCTCGTCCACATCCTTGGAGCGGATGCACAACGGGAAAGCGTCCACATCGGCAAAGGCCTTGAACAGGGCGCACTTGCCCTCCATCACAGGCATACCGGCCTCGGGGCCGATATCGCCCAGACCCAACACAGCCGTACCATCCGTGACCACCGCCACCAGATTGGCGCGTCGGGTTAGCTCATAGGACTTTTCAGGATCTGCCTGAATGGCCAGGCAGGGCTCTGCAACGCCGGGAGTATAAGCCAGGGACAGGTCTTCACGATTGTTGATCGGAGCGCGGGACACGACTTCAATCTTGCCCTGCCACTCGTAGTGCTTCTTCAGCGATTCCTTGCGAACGTCCATAAGTCACCCCATCATTTCCGTCAGCACACGGTTCACCAGTGCGCTGTCTGCTTTGCCCTTTACCCTGGGCATCAGGTTTTTCATGATCAGACCCTTCTGCTTCGCGTCGGGCTTCTCAATGCCAAGGCCGCTCAGCACCTCGCGAATCACAGCGGCAATTTCTTCGCTGTCCATCATCTTCGGAGCAAACTCGCTGTAGACGCCCATGCGATAGGTGTTTTCCTCGATGATTTCCCGGCGGCCGTTTGCCGTATCGATGGATTCCTGGCACTGCTTGATTTCCTTGAGAACAACAGCGTTCTCTTCCTCTTCGGTGAGGTCGGCGCGCTTGTCAATCGCCTTGTTCTTCAGTGCGCTCAGCAGCAGCGACAACGCTTCCTTGCGGGGCTTGTCTCCATTCTTGAGTGCCTGCATCATGGCTGCACGAACCGTATCAATCTTCGACATTATAAAACTTCCTTTCACAGGCCATAAGCCTTCGCCATTATTTTACCCTTCCAGCGCTGATTTGTCCAGTGCTGAAGGCGATTTCAGGAGGAGCTCCATGATTCTTTCCAAGCGTGAACGTTTCTGTCAGGCCTTTCACCGCTTTCCTGCGCTTCGCTGCCCCCGATGCGGTGCCGAGCTATCCCGCGCAGCAGATGACTTTGTCTGCGCCAGCGGTCACCACTTCAATCTCAATCGCAAGGGATGCCTGAATTTTCTCTCCTCCCCTGTGAATACTTGCTATGATAAAGAGCTTTTTGATGCACGGCGGCGGGTATTTTCGTCCGGATGCTATGACGCCGTAGCAGACTGCATTGCCGCCCTCATTCCATCTGGCAGGCAGCACATTCTGGACGCTGGCTGTGGGGATGGCTGGTATCTGAATCGTCTGCTGGAAAATCACACCGACTGGGCCGGTGCCGGCATTGACATCAGCAAGGATGCCATTCTGCAAGCCACGGATCAAGGCTGTGAGGCGCTCTGGTGCGTTGGTGATCTTCGCTGCCTGCCCTTTGTCGATCACGCTTTTACCGTGATACTGGATGTGCTGACGCCTGCCAATTATGAAGAATTCCGCCGTGTGCTTGCCCCTGATGGTATGATGATCAAAGTCTTTCCCGGTGAGCACTATCTTCAGGAAATCCGCGAAAAGCGCGGCATGCCCCTCTATGCCGAGGGCAAAGTGGAGGCGTACCTGCAGGAGAAGACGCAAGTGTTGGATGTGAAACGGGTGACGGTAACGTACCCCGTTGACGCTTCCCTTTGGCATGATTTTGTGTGGATGACGCCGCTGGATCAGGATCTTTCGCAGGATCAGAAAGATGCGCTGGCGAATGATGCGGCGGAAAGTATCACCATTGATTTGAATGTTGCGGCTGTGAGACTTTAATTGCAGCTTTCTCTTGCAAAGAAAGAGCGTTCCTTCGAGATGCTCTTTCTTTATGTTGATCTTTCCTGCAGCAAAAAGGACGACGGCTCTTGCTTATGAGTCGTCGTCCTTCTTTGCTTTTCCAGATGGGTGCAGGAGAAATCTTTTCTCAGGAAGGCTGTCCTCCCGCAAATTTCCCCATTCCTTACGCCTGTGCAGCGGCGGGCTCGGCCTCAACGGTCACGCTCTGCTCCTGCATTTCCTTCTCAGCGATCAGATCCTCAATGGACTCCTTGGTGCGCATGAGGTCTTCCACAGACATGGTCTCAAAACCAGCGGCGGGCGTCTTCACCTTCACGCCATGGTTGCGCAGGAAGTTATCCACCTTTTCTTCATTGTGCTTGTAAGCGCAGAAGCCTACAACACTCACGCCGACACCAATCAGGATACCCTTCACCAGGGGATTTGCATTCAGATTCAGCATACGATTCTCCTCCTTATTGTATCATCATGTATGATTGACTGATCAGGGCTTCGGTGCCATCATTTGCATGCCGCGGCTGATCATTTCCCCGGCATAGCGGACACCGCTTCCCCCGTCGTTGATGGGGGTCAATTTGATATTATCACCCTTGCGCCGAACCATGTACATCTGTTCCCGCGGATTATGCGGCAGCAGGTGACGGCCAAAGGTCAGCGCCCAGGCAACAAGGCAAGCCTGGATGCTATTGGGCTTTCCAATGGAATTGAACAGATACACCACCGACATGACCTCAGGATCAAAGGCTCCGCGCACATGCAGCTCCTGATAGCCGTGCTCCACCACCGCCGCCAGCGTTGAGCCAACGGAAAGCCAGCGTGTCACACTGGTGAGCGGCGATTTCATGACGGTCATTGCACCATCCAGAGCGATGCATCCCAGCGCCATATAGCCGCTGGGCGCCATGGAGAAGCCTTCCTCCTCACACCGCTTCACGTGCAGCAGCCTGGTATTTGCCTGAGCAGCGTACACTGCACCCAGGCGAATAATCAACCGCTCCTCCGTGATCACTGCCGGATCATACAGGCAGAGCATGGTTCGGATGTGAGGATTATAGCGCACCTTTCTGATGCCGAGGATATTCCGAAAGGGGGCATCACTTTCAATGGGCTTTTCCAGGCAGATGCGAATGCGCCCCGGAATTGCGCTCAGCACTTCCAGGTGCAGTGCGCCTTGCTCGGTGTGCATGGGTCAGTCAGCTCCTTTCCATGGGCGGGAAGAACATCAGACGCAGGGAGTTTGCCACCACCAGGATGGTGGAAGCGTTATGCAGCAGGGCACTCATCATAACGGAAATGCCGCTGGCAGCGCCAAGAATCAGACCCACGGTGTTGATGCCAATCACCATGGCAAAATTCTGCTGCACGATGCGCATGGTGGCGCGTGCCAGATGCCGCAGTTCAGGAATCACCATGGGATCATCTCGGTTAATGATGACATCGCTGGTTTCCATGGCAATGTCCGTAGACTTGCTGCCCAGAGAGATGCCCACATCCGCATAGGCCAGTGCGGGAGCGTCGTTAATGCCGTCGCCCACCATCACCACGCCATTGCCGCGGGTCTGCAGCTTCAGCACTGCCTCCGCCTTCTGCTCGGGCAGGAGCTGAGCACGATAGCCATCCACACCGACCTGGTCAGCAATGGCACGAGCCTGTGCATCCATGTCCCCTGTCAGAAGCTCGATATCGCCCACGCCGTCATACCGCAGGGCATTGATCGCGCGGCGGACATTTTCGCGAGGGCTGTCCATGGCAAAGAGCACTGCCACAATGCGGTCATCCACGCCCACATAGTTGGGGATGGCTCCTTGTGCGTCCGGAATATTCTTCCCCGTGGAGACGCCATTTTCCTGCATGTATTTCATATTTCCCACGCGAATGATCTTGCCATTCACGTCGGTTTTGCTGCCGCGGGACACTTCCGTGATCACTTCACCATGAGCAGGAATTTCCGCGCCGATGCTGCGGCCGTAGCCCAGAATAGCACTGGCCAGAGGATGGGTGCTGGTTTCCTCTGCCGCCATGGCATAGGAAAGGATCTCCTTTTCGTCCATGTCTTCCACAAAGGTAGTCATGGACAGCACCTTGGGCTTGCCCTCCGTGATGGTTCCCGTTTTGTCCAGCAGCACGGTGTTTGCATTGCTCATCTGCTCGATATACGCGCCGCCCTTAATCAGCACGCCGCGCTTGACCGCCGTGTTGATGGCGGCAGAGAACGCCGTTGCCGTGCTCAGCTTAATGCCGCAGGAATAATCGATGACCAGCATCTTCAGTGCCTTTTGCGGATTCTTGGTGACCAGCCACACGCTCAGGCACAGCAGGAAATTCAGCGGCACCAGATAGTTAGAGAACTTATCCGCATAGCGCTGGATGGGTGCCTTCTTCAGCTCGCTGGCCTCCACCATGCCCACAATGCGGCTGACCACCGTCTGGTCGCCTACCTTGCCGGCTTTCACATGAATGTTGCCATTTTTGACCACCGTGCCGGCGAAGACTTCATCACCCTCGTGCTTTTCCGCGGGGACAAACTCGCCTGTAATAGCACTCTGGTCCACCACTGCAGAGCCGGAAATGACCACGCCGTCCACAGCGATTTTCTCGCCGGTGTGCACAGCAACGGTATCACCAGCAGAAACCTCAACAATGGGTGTCTTGGCCAGCTGGCCATCCGCAAGCACCTTCCACACATCGCCGTCATCGGCAGAAAGCATCTTCTTAATGGAAGAACGTGTCCGCTCGATGGTATAGGACGTCATAAGCTCTGCCAGGTCTGACAAGGCAAGAATCATCAGTGCGGAGTGTGCATTGCCAAGCATCAGGCTGGCCACGATGGACGTCACGGTCAGGAAATCTGCATTGGGGCGATGATCCTTCTTCAGCCCCTCCCAGGCACCACGCGCCATGGGCATAGTCAGCCCCAGGCTGGCCAGCGCCTCAATGGAGGTAAAGTTCGCCGCCGTGCCTGCCAGCAGCGCGTTCGGCAGCAGTGTGTTGCCCAGCACAATTGCGCCGGCATTTACCGCCAGGCGCTTCATCAGCTTGCTGGTGGTCATGGTCTGCTCCGCCGTTTCTTCCTTATTGGAAGCATGGCGTGCACGCATGGCTGGCATAGCGTACTTTGCAAAAATCAAATCGACCTGCTCAGCCAATTCATCCATACGCACCTGCGCAGGGTCAAAGCAGAGCAACACGCTCTCGGTGCAGGGCGTTACCTGCGCCTTTGAGACGCCATGAATTTTCGCCAGCTCGCTTGCCAGCTCGTTCATTTCGTTATGGAGGAAGCTCAGTCCCGTCACCTTATAGCGCACGCGCCCCGTCAGGCTATGCGCCACATGACACTTCATCCAATCCTTTTGAGATTCCTTGTGTAACATTGATTCAACCTTCTTTGGTTTTTCCCAGGCGCTTTTCCAGACGTTCGCGCATCAAGTGTGCAATCGTCTCTTCATCGGCGCCCTGCCAGGCATCTTCCTTAACAAAGGTGATGCCCGTGTCTACCACGGTATCCACCCAGCGGAGGATTTGCTTGGCATCCGTTTGATCCTTATCATAGGTAATCAGCACCGTGCCGATGCGAGGATTGACGGTGGCGTCCTTTACGCCATCCAGCAAGGTCAAAACATCGAACACGTAGTGCAGATACGGCAGCGCTTCCTTGGGCAAAAGATCCGCCTTGCGGAAGCGAATCCGCAGTCGACCAGGCAGATCACTTTCCACCGTGGGCTTCAAGTATAGCCGAAGAATGCCCTCCTGGAAAATGTTCATGCCTTTTCTCCTCCAAACAGCCGTGCAGCCCACCACAGCATGGTTGCCGCACCAGGCAGGGACAGACCCGTGGCTGCAATGCTCTTGATGGCCGCCACTGTCAGCGCCGTGCCCGTCAAAGTCTTCACGGTCACAAGGCCGTTGGTTGCGTCCCACAGTCCGCGATTCACCGCGTCATAGATGGTCTTCACGCCCGTGGCAATGCCGCTGACAGGCTCGCGGTTAATGGCTTCGTCCAGCCCCATGAGCTTGATCACCGCACCTTCCACCACAGCGCCTTCCACCTGTGTTTCATCGTAGCAAATCAGCATGGTGGCTGTGCGCGGAGCAATCTCCACATGATGCACAGCGCCTGTGGCTTCCAGCTGATTTTTCACCTCCATGGCCTGCGCGGAGGATGCCGCCACCGACGGGATATACAGCCGCATCCGTCCCGGAATGCTGGAGCGCACCTCCACCACATTGCGGAAGGACGGAAGCTTCATCAGATTGTGTCCTTGTGGCTTTGCGGCGGAAATTGCAACCGTCCCCAGTGCCAAAGCCGCCCACCAAGTCTTGTTCATGGATTCACCTCGGTAAAATTCGCAACAAATTCTATTCGCGGCAACAGGTTTTGTCCTGCTGTATGTTCAGTTTAAGCACCATTCGGTTTGTTTGTCAAGTGCAACAATGAACAGCCATGACTAACCGCAAACCCTTATCAATCAATTAGTAGGTGCTAAAAATAGCTGCCGCAATTCGCCGATAAACGCACGGACAAAGTCCCCCACCATCCCCTCGGCGGTGTCCGGACTTTCTGCGCATCGGATGACCAGTTTTCTGCCGCAATCAGGCTCCGTGACCCTTAGCAGCGCAATGCCTTCTCCTGCGTCCCCCCAAGTGCGTTCCGGCCAGAAGCCCACGCCGCACCCTGCGGAAATCAGATTTCGCACCGTGGCAGGACCATCCCCCTCGAAGGAGTTTTTCGGCACGAAGCCTGCCTGATGGCACCAGGTCGTGCACAAGTCCGTGTACTTTCTGTTGCCGGCCAGGGTGATGAAGGTTTCCTCGCCAACCGTCTTCAGGGCAATGCTATCCTTTTCCGCCCAGGAGGAATCCCTTGGCACCGCCAGATAGACCTGCTCCGCAAAGGTGAGACCCTCATGCACATTTTCGCCCATGTCGCAGGTATCCACCACCAAATCCGCCCCTGCGCTGTTTTCCCCAAGCATCAGGTCAAAACGGCATTCCGGATGCTTGGCACGATATGCCACCACGAAGGCTGTGGAAAAAGTCGATGCCGCCAGCAGCTTCAGCCGAATCACCGTACCCTCGCCGCCTGCAATGCGCCGAAGCTGGCCCGGAATGGCGTCCAGCTTACTCAGCGGCTCTGCCAGCAATTCTCGCAATGCGCGTCCTGCGGCGGTCAGCTCAATATTCCGCCCTTTCTTCACCACCAGCGAATAGCCCAGTTCCTTTTCCAGCTTGCGAATCGACTTGGTCAGGGCTGGCTGTGCCAAATGCAAAGCCTCTGCGGCACGGGTCATGTGCTCCCGCTCCGCCACTGCCATAAAATACCGTAACTGATTCAGCTCCATCCTTTTGCCCCGCAATCCATAACCAAAAGTTATCATTTTCGTTCTAATGATATATTTTACATTCAGCTCTGTCAAGACTAAAATATTCGTTGCAGCAAAGAACGATCACGTTCTCATCTGCATTGCGAGTACGATGGAGGTTGCATACATGAAGGATCTCACATCAGGACATCCGGGCAAGGTGCTGCTCCGCTACATCCTGCCCCTTTTCGGGTCCATTGTTTTTCAGCAGCTGTACAATGTGGCAGATAGTTTCGTAGCTGGCCAGTACATTGGTACCAACGCCCTGGCCGCCGTTGGCAACTCGTATGAAATCACGCTGATTTACATTGCCATGGCCATGGGCTGCAACATTGGTTCTTCCGTCATCACGGCAGACTTTTTCGGGCAGAAGCGCTATGGCAGCGTCCGCACCTGCGTGCACACGGCGTTGATTTTCTCCGCAGTGATGGGACTTGTGCTCACGCTGGTGGGTCTGCTTATCTCCCCTTGGCTGTTGACGCTCATCAACACCCCTGCAGAAGTCTTTGCGGACTCCGAGCTTTACCTGAACATCTACCTGCTGGGCTACGTTTTCCTGCTGATTTACAACGTGTCCACAGGTATTTTCTCCGCCTTGGGTGATTCCCAGACGCCCTTCTGGTTCCTGGCGGTCAGCTCCCTGTCGAACATCTTTGTGGACATCCTGTTTGTGAAGGAATTCCACATGGGCGTGGCCGGCGTGGCGTGGGCAACCTTCCTGTGCCAGAGCCTTAGCGGCATCGCGGCGCTGATTGCAATTTTGAAGAAGGTGCATTCCCTGAAGCATGAGGGCGACAGCAAGCTCTTCTCCTTCTCCATTCTGGGGAAGATTCTCCACGTTGCCATTCCCAGTGCCTTCCAGCAGGGCTTCATCTCCATTGGCAACATCATCATCCAGAGCGTCATCAATTCCTTTGGCACCGCCGCCATGGGTGGATACGCCGCCGCCATCAAGCTCAACAACCTGACCATCACCTCGGTGACTGCCATTTCCAATGGCCTGAGCAACTATTCCGCTCAGAATATCGGTGCCGGCAAGAAAGAGCGTGTGCACGCTGGTACCATGTGGGGATGGCTGCTGGCTGGCGGTTTCGGCGTGATGTTCACGGCCATTTACCTGATTTTCGGTCGTCCGCTCATTGGCCTGTTTATAACGGACGGCGACGCGACAGCCGCGCAAATCGGTGTGGATTTCCTGAACATCGTTACTCCGTTCTACATCGTCGTTGCTACCAAGCTGACCTACGATGGCATCATCCGCGGCGCACAGCAGATGTTTGTCTTCATGGTTGCCACCATGACCGACCTGGTGCTCCGCGTGGTGCTTTCCTGGGTGTTCTCGGGCATCTGGGGCGTCACAGGCATCTGGATGTCCTGGCCTGTGGGCTGGGCAGTCGGCACGGCCATTTCCGTTATCCTCTACCACCGCTGGCACAAGAAGTTCATGGCAGAAGAGCTTACCGTGGCACAGTAAATTTCCTGCAAAACCGCATAGGAAAAGGAGGAGCGATGCAACATTCGCCCCTCCTTTTCATGTGTCCATGGCGGCGATTCCATGGACGGCATAAACAAAGCCCCGCCATGCTACTGCACAGCGAGGCTTTGTTGTGTTCCAAGCGTATGGGCTGTTCGCTCGATACGCTTTTTTAGAAAGCGTGGGAATTACTTGTTCTGGCCGTCGAAAGCTGCGAAGGCTTCTTCCCAAGAATCAAAGCCGTCAGCCTGGATTGCTTCAGCCTTAACAGTAATGGAGGGGAAGCTCTCACCGTTGGTCAGAGTGGCAGGGATCGTCACCTCAGTGAACATAGCGGTGGTATCCTCACCAGCAGCCAGCGTGCCATCATACATCAGGGTGAAAGCAGCGCTTAAGTTGCCCAGCATGAAAGGCGTGCCACCATCAACGTCAACAATGCTCCAACCATCGCCCAGAGCATCCACCAGCAGCAGCAGGGACTGCTCGTAGCCATCATTGGGATAGGTGACATCAAAGTCCGGGTAGCAACCGGCACAAACATTCATCCAGTTTTCTACATTGACCGTAGCGCGAATGTAGGCAGCATTCTTGCCAGTGTTATGCACGATAGGGTCCTTGGTAACCGTAGCGCCAGGATACGTGTCATAGGAGTTTGCCTTCACGCGATCTCCCGTCGGATCAGCAGCATTGGTTTCGTCCAAGGTGATCGCAACATTACCCATGGTGAAGGTGTTCTTGACTGTAGCCGTAGAAGTCAAGTACGCCAGCGTTGCGCTCACAGCGGCAGTTGCCACCAGGGCAATGCACAGACAAATGACGACGATCTTCTTTTTCATTTTCCTTCTCCTCCGGATTTGTTGTATGTTCTCTGCATTTCTTGCAGGATGAACCAGTTTAATGCTGGGCGTTTTCGCTCAGCTGCTCCATGTACTCGCGGATCTCCCAGTATTCTCCCAGAGTCAGCGGCCCTTCCGACAGGCGGTCATTCAACGACCATAGCTCGTCATCCGTGAGCACCGTTTCCGCCATTCTCCTCAGCCGAGCGATGCGCTCAGAGGAAACAGGCTGCCTGGGGTCATAGACGTAGGCTTGGGGCTCAGGCTGCTTCTTCGTATGTTTCTTCTTGTCGTCCTCCGTGAGAAGGTCAGGAAGAAGCGTCATCAGCAGAAGCAGCGCGCAACCGCAGATTGCGACATACATGCCCGGCGGATTTTGCACATATTCCGCCACATAGCCCAGATACGGGATGGTAAAGACCGGTGTGCCAATTACGTTCTGTGCCTGCACCGTGCCGCCATCCACCGAGTCATTGGCATCACCTTTAGTGCGGAAACTGATAGCCGTGGGATCTTCCTCATTGGTGACAATTTCCACCACACGATGGGTTACCACCGTGGCGCTGTCACGCCTGAAGGTGATGGCCTGCCCCAGCTGAACATCGGCAGGGTCGATTTCCCTCACGTAAATCAGGGAGCCCGTATGGTATGTCGGCTCCATGGAGCCAGACAGCACGTCAAACACCTGCAGACCCACCAGTCGGACGCCCACCAGCAGTATTGCCATGATGATCACCAAGGCCACTAAAATGCCGCTGACGATATTCCAAACTTTCTTCACGGTATGACTCATGTTGTTTCCTTCTCGTCCGCCGTTTTCATGCATTCAGCAGGTTTTCATGTAACCCTGTATTGCGGTGCAAAGGTTCAGAGATTACATTTTTGGGGTCTACTCGAGTAGTCTAGCACAATTTTCCATAGAATGCAATAGTCTTTTTGGCATACTTTAGAAAACGTTTTACGAATTTGTTTCAATTCCATTCAAGTACGTAAAAAGGCGACTCGAGCAGGAGTCGCCTCAAGGAATCGTTATTTATTCCACACCAGCAGGAGAATCAGGTTCAGGAGTTGCCGTGGTGAAGATTTCCAGATGCGTCATATCGTCCGTAGGATTGTAACCCTCATACTCCTCGTTGTCCTCAGTCGTTGGCGCAGGGGTGCCATACACGCCTGTTTCATCGTAGCCTGCCATAGGAAAAACCAGCGTCATCTGAAGCCAGTTCACGCCATCATGGTACTGGTTGGGATAATAAGCATAGTACGCCTTAGGGGCAGTACCGTTCAGCTCCTGCACTTCCTCTGCAAAGGAGCTTGCAGGGTCAGCCATGGCTTTCTTCGCGTAACTCGCAGGAGAAGTCACCGCCTCGGACAGGGTCAGCGTATCGGCATTTGCCGCCTGAATGCATGCGCCTGCCAGGTTGGCAAACTGCGTCGCGTCCGAGCAGCGGAGCTGAAGAATATTCAGCGCATCCGTATACATGGAGATGGTGATTTCCACATTTTCCGGGATGTCCGCATTATCTGCCGAGGTCACCCCCAGCACTGCCTGATCCGTTCCCTCGAAGAAAATTGAGTTAATCGGCATGGCGCCAAGGCTCTGCAGGTTTTCATTCACGCGGGTGATGTATTCCTGCAGCTTCTGTTGACCCAGGGTGGTTGCCGTCTGCCAGGGAAGCTCCGCCAGGGCGGCAGTGCACACAAGGCACAGCACCGCTGCCGCAAGCCACGCGCCTACGCGCTTACTTATTTTCATTGAGGAACTTCTCGCGCAGCTCGATGAAGCGCACCATCACATCCACCGCGCCTTCCACACCCACAGCACCCGTATCCACGCACAGGTCGTAGTTGTTCACATCGCCCCAGGTAGCGGTGGCGTAGTAATTGTAATAGTTTGCACGCTGCTTGTCAGCCTTGCGCAGGGTTTCTTCTGCCTTCTGGGGATCCACGCCATAGTAGCGCACCGCACGGGCGACGCGGCTGTTCATATCAGCCTTCACAAAGAAGCTGATTTCATTCGGAACATCCCGCAGCACATAGTCAGCGCAGCGGCCAACGATCACGCAGGGACCCTGAGAGGCAATCTTGCGGATGGCATCGAACTGTGCCAGGAAAATCTTATGGTTCAGGGGCATATCCATGTACATGCTGCTGGCATCCGCATGCATCTGCACACCCGTTACCAGAGAAAACAGCAGGGAGCGGGTAGGCTTCTCGTCATGATCCTCAAAGATTTCTTCGCAAATGCCGCTCTCCTTGGATGCCTCGGTGAGCAGTTCCTTATCATAGAAAGGAATATCCAGCTTTTCAGCCAAAAGGCGGCCCACATAGCGTCCGCCGGAACCGAACTGACGGCCAATCGTAATCACAGAGTTCGTCTTCATGCGATACTTCCTCCTTTATCAGAAGCGTCATCCTGCTTGCGCTGCGTTATTTCGTTTGACACTTCCTCTGCTTTTAGTTTAGCACAAAAACGGAAAAAACGCAATCCACCCAATTTTTCTCTGTGAATCTTGCCTGTTTCCAGGCGTTTCACGCCAAATCGGAACAAAAAATTCCTGAAGTTTTGTCGCTTTTACAGATTATTCACACACAACGTCCCCTGTTCTTGGTATAATAGAAGGGTAACAGAAAGGAATTTGGGTACAATGATTGAGTTAGTGAAAGCAACGAAGCGTTATGGCAATAACGATGCGGTGAAAGATCTTTCCTTTAGTGCCCCCGCAGGCCAGATTGTTGGTCTTCTTGGGCAAAACGGCGCTGGAAAAACCACTACGCTGAACATGCTCACCGGATATTTTCCGCCCACCTCCGGTCAGGTGATGATTGATGGCATGGATATGCTAAAGCAGCCGCGCGAATGCAAGCGGCGCATTGGCTATCTGCCCGAGCGTCCGCCGCTGTATGACGAAATGACCGTCACTTCCTACCTGAAGTTTGTGTGCAGCCTGCGTGAGGTGAAATCCTCGGCCATGGATGCGCACATTAAGGAAATCATGCATGAATGCGGGCTGACGGAGGTTTCTCAGCGCTTGCTTGGCAGCCTGTCAAAGGGCTACCGCCAGCGGGTAGGCGTAGCGCAGGCCATGTGCGGCAATCCGCCCATTCTGGTGCTGGATGAGCCTACCGTAGGTCTTGACCCCCGCCAGGTGGTAGAAATTCGTGATCTGATGCGGCACTTAGGCGAAAACCATACCGTGATTTTCTCCAGCCATATTTTATCTGAGATTCAGCAGCTGTGCCAGCGCGTGGTCATCCTCCACAAGGGGCGGCTCATCCGTGAGGCGGACATGAGCGAGCTTACCACCAATGAGGATGTCATTCGCCTGCGCGCCATCATCGTGGGACGAAAGGCGCAGCTTCTTCCTTCCCTGCAGAGTCTGAGCTGCGTGCGCCGCGTCAAGGTTCTCCCTGACCCCGAACCAGGCCTGACCCAGGTGGAGCTTGAATGTACCGCCAAGGGCAATGACCGTGGTGATCCTGCCACCCAGCTTTTCCGCCTGCTGTGCGCCATTGACGCGCCTCTGCGGCTGCTCATGCCCGTGAAGGACACCCTGGAGGAAGTTTTCCTCCGCGCAACCAATGAAAATTAAGGAGATGAAAGCGTGATCGCCGTTTGGAAGCGAGAGCTTCAGAGTTATTATTACACCCCCGTGGGCTACGTGTTTATGGGCGTGTTCCTTGCGCTGAGCTCTGTTCTGTTTTATATGCAAATTCTCAGCCAGCGTTCCAGCGATCTGATGACCTTCATCGGACTGATGAGCTACCTATGGATGCTGCTTTCCCCTGTGCTGACCATGCGCCTTTTGGCGGAGGAGCGGCAGAAAAAAACGGATCAGCTGCTCTTGACAAGCCCCGTCAGCCTGCCGGGTATTGTGATGGGCAAGTATCTGGCCGCTGTGACCGTTATGCTGCTGACCGTTGCCTGCACCTTTGCCTTTGTTCTCATCGTTGGCATTTATGGCGAGGTCTACGCCGGGGAGCTGTTTGTCGGCTACCTCGGCTTTATCCTGGAGGGCTGCGCTTTTCTGGCGCTGGATCTTTTCCTGTCCGGCTGTGCCCACAATCCCGTAACTGCCGCCCTGATGGCTTTCGGTGCCAACTTTGCCCTGTGGATTATGGATCTTATGGTGAATGTGGTGACCATTGACTGGATCAGCGATGCCCTGGAATTCCTGAGCCTCTACGGGCGCAATGAGCCTTTCCTGATGGGACAGCTTTCCTTTGCCAGCATCATGTACGATCTTTCATTTACCGCAGCTTTCCTTGCGTTGACCATTCACGCACTGGACAGCAGGCGTTGGCAGGGAGCGTGAGCACATGAAAAAGCAAGAGAAGAAGCAAAAACGTGAACGTACGCCCCTTTGGCAGAATCCCAGACTGCGCTACGGCGGACTTTCCATTGTCATCATCTGCATTCTGATTGGCGGCCTGATTGCCCTGAATTTCGCCATGACGGCGCTGGAAAAGAAAAACGGCTGGCGGGTCGATTTCTCCTTCAACGCCGTTACCACCCAGAGTGACACCACGGTGGAGATTCTTTCGCAACTAGAGCACGATGTGCACATCTACGCCCTGTACACCAAGGGATCTGAGGATGCGCAGCTGCTGGAGCTGCTGGATCGCTACGCAGCCGTATCCGACAGGATCACCTGGGAGCAGGCGGATGTCAGCCTGAATCCCGGTCTGCTCACCAAGTTCCGCGGCACCACCAGTGATGAAACGGTGAGCAATGATTCCATCATCGTGTATTGCGAGGATACCGACCGTTTCCGCATCCTGTCCCCTATGGATTTCGTAAGCCTAAGCCTGAACTATGATGAAGGGCAGTACGAGATTGCCGGCCTCAAGTATGAAAGCGAGTTAACCAGCGCCATTGTGTACGTCACCCGAGAAACCATCCCGCGGGTCTGCATCCTGCAAGGACACGGCGAACTGGACGAAAGCGGCACGGAAACCCTGAAGACCCTGCTGGAAAGCAACAACTTCTCTGTGGAATACATTTCCCTGCTGGACAGCGACACTGAACTGAACAGCGACGACCTGCTGATGATTCTTTCCCCCGTTCGTGACCTGATGGACACTGAACTGACCAAAATCACCGAATTCATTGGAAAGGGCGGCAACATCCTTTTCACCTGCGACTACACCGATCCCATCGAGGATATGCCCAACTACAGCTCTCTGCTGCGTTCCTATGGCATCAATCCGCTGACTGGCATTGTCGTTGCTTCGGAGGATGAGCCTGACACCTACTACAACAATGTTCGCATCGACCTGATTCCCACCATGCAGTCCACCGACATGACGCTTGAATTGGTGCAATCCAATGCGGATACCCTGCTGCTCACCGGCAGCCGTGCCTTTGAAACCCCTGAGGAGTCTGACCAGAACCTGGATGTCAGCGTTCTGCTGACCTCTGGCTACAAGGCCTATCTGCGGGATTTGTCCAACGGCAATCTTTCCCTGACCCAGGCGGATGACGATGCCATCGGCCCCTTTGCCTTGGCGCTGCAGTGCCGCCGTGTCACCACCGATGGGTACATTTCCAAGGCCGTAGCGCTGGGTTGTTCCACCCTGCTGACCTCCAGCCAGGTGCAGTCCATGACGGACGCGCAGGAATTTATCGTCACCGTGGTGCAATACCTTGCAAGCGGCACCGCCATTGACCTGGGTATCGTGGCCAAAACCGCCGTGCGGCCTCAGTTGTCCGTGCAGGCAACCACGCTCGGCAGCGTCATTCTGGTAACCCTGCCGCTGATTGTCATCGCAATCGCTGTGGCTGTGCTCCTTCCCCGCCGCAGAAAGTAAAAGGATGAAAGCATGCTCAACGTTGAACGAAAAAAGAAACGCTCCCACAAGCATATCCGAGTCTGGGTACTGGTTTTTGCCTGCCTGCTGCTGGGCGGAAGTACGGGGCTGTACTTCTGCCTTTCTCAGGACACAACCGAGGAAGAAATCGAAACTGCGGATAACAGCGGCACCATTGTCACCTACGAAAGCAGTGATGTGCAGCACGTGCAAATCACCCTGCGCAGCGGTGAAAGCTGGGGCATGACCCTGCAGGACGATGGAACCTATCTCATGGATAATGAGGACTGGACCGTTGACGCAGATGCCGCAGATGACCTGCTGCTCGTTACCGCGTCCATCTCCTATGAGGATGTGCTGACCGATGACCCTGCTGAATACCGGGATAATCTGAGTGACTTCGGTTTGGACACCCCAACCGTCATTGCCGAGGTCACCTATGCCGATGGAAACACGGTTACCCTGCGGGTAGGCGATGCCAGCGGCGATTCGGACGAATCCTGGTATTATATGACCGTGGATGGTGATGATCGCCTGTTAACCATCGCCAGCGGCACGGTCACGGAGCTCAGCCGCGAAAAGGCACTGATGCATTCCGTGACGCAGCCCACGCTGCACAAGGCACGTATGGATGACATCACCTTTGCTGACGGCGAGGGCAACACCATTTTGCACTGGCAGCTTCAGGGGGAAATCACGGACAGTGACGCATCTTCCTCGTGGCGGATGGTCTATCCCTACACATACCCCACCGACGAGGAATCCATGACCAACCTGCGCACGAACCTGAGCAATCTTCGTTTGGGCGCCTTTGTTGGCGAAGCTACCGAAGAAAACCTCTCTGCCTGCGGATTCGATGTGCCTCGTTTCATCCTGACCATTCATCAGGCGGCTGGCACCACCAACACAACGGACGACAGCGGCGCCATAACGCAGACTGACTGGCCGGAAAGCACCTTTACCCTGACCGTTGGCGGCGAAAAGAACGACAATGTCGACTATGTGCTGGTAGATGGCAACATCTACATTACCAGTCACTTCTCGCTGGATGTGTTCATGAGCGCAGAAACCCTCGGCACCATCAGCCGCTATCCTGTGCTCACAGCCGTTGGCAATCTGCAAAGCCTGACCATTGCGGATGAAAGCGGTGAAACCGTCTACGCCATCACTCGTGAAGCCCGCGTCACCGAAAATAACGAGCTGGAAACCGACTCCGATGGCAACACCGTTTACGATGTAACCTGCACGCAGAACGGCACTGAGATCAGCTACGATGCCTTCGAGGCAGCCTACATCCGCATGGAAACCGCCAAGGTGTCGGGTAAACTCCCCGATGGCTGGAGTTCAAGTGAGGATGCTCGCATCACCATGACCTTTATTTCCAGTCAGGGACAAACTCACGTCATTCGCCTTATCCCCTATGACGCGCTCCATGACGCCGTTGAACTGGACGGCTGCAGTCTGTTCTATATCATCCGTGATGGTCTGCAGCTGGACATGGGTGAAGATGAGTAACCGTTTTCATTGTTACACACAAAAGAGGAACGCTCCACCTTCGGAACGTTCCTCTCTTTTTGTTCTTTTCGACATCCATACGGAGCGGCTCTCATCAGCCATGCTCCGCCTTTTCTTATTCATACACTGCGCGGCTGCCGCCGATGAAGGGAAGACGAGCATAGGCCATGACCAGATGTGCATGACCAAGCTGATCATACTTGCCCCTGAGAGGCACCGCCACAGGCCGAATATGCATGCCCACCAGCGTGTCACCAACATCAATCGCTGCATCTGCCTGAATGTGCATGGCCAGGGCAGGGTTCTGCATATGCTTCCATGCTGCAGCAGGCACGGAGCCGCCCGCCTTAGGCTGCGGCACCGCGCGAACCTGAGTCAGCTGAAGCTCCTTCAAAACGTCTTTTTCCACCACAATGGCACGGTTCAGGTGCTCACAGCACTGAAATGCCGCATGCAGCTGATGCTCGGCGCACACCTGCAGCATAGTCTGTGCGATCACATCCCCTACTTCAGGCACGCTGGCTTTGCCGATGCGTGCACCCGTCACCTCGCTGGTGGAGCATCCAAGTACAACCACGCCGCCTGCAGGGATCTGCCCGGCAGCCATCAATTCCTCCACACAGTCATTCAGCACTGTATACGCTTCACTGCGAATTGCTTCCAAATCCATTGATATGGCCTCCTTTGACCTTAATGCAAGGATGCAAAGTATGCCCTGGCGTCTGTAGCGTCGCGGGTAATTTGTTCCTTCAATTCATCCACACCGTGGAACAGCCGTTCAGGACGCTGGAAACGCAGGAAATCCAGCCGAACCTTCTTGCCGTAGAGCATCAGGCAGGCATCCAGCACATGGGCCTCCACGGTAATATTTCCTTCCGGCAGGGTCGGATGACGTCCCACATTAACCACCGCGTGATATACATGATCTTCCACCGTAAGATAGCACGTGTACACACCATAGGCAGGGAAAACCTTGCCCCTGGGCGGCTCCACATTCGCCGTGGGATAACCCATGGTACGTCCAATATGCTTGCCGTCCATGACACGGCCTGTCACGGTATACCAATGCCCCATTAAGCGGGTTGCTTCCGCAATCTCGCCCTTTTCCAGCAGGCCGCGAATCCGTGTCGAGCTGACCGTAGCACCATCCAGCACCACTTCCGGCACAATCACCGCTTCACAATCGTGGGAATCGCACCAGGCTTGAATGGTTGCCCCATTTCCTCGGCCATATGCGCCAAAGGTATGGTTAAAGCCGCACACCAATGCCTTGGGATGATAGCGGTCAAACAAATCCTGCAGATAGGCTTCCGGTTCCTGCGCCGCCACCTGCTTGGTGAAGGTCGTTACGCACAGGTTTTCCACGCCGAAGCCAGCCATCAGGGCTGCACGCTCCGGAAGTGTTGTGAGCAGCGGCGGCACGTTTTCCGGCCGCAAAACTTGCATGGGATGCGGCTCAAAGGTACACACATTGAGGGGCAGATGATACTTTTCTGCCAGATCATTGCCAGCCATCAACAGCGCCTGATGTCCGCGGTGCACACCATCAAAAGTGCCAAGCACCAGCACACATGGCTCCGTCGATGCAGGATCGCGCAGGATCTTCATGAGCGTGTTCCCTCCGTTTCAGGTGCAATCAATGCACGCCAGACAAGCTCGTTTTCCTCTTTGACCGCAATACCCCAAAATTCGTTCTGGCTGTACATGCGCACCGGTTTGCCGTCCTCAGGTGTTCCGGGGAGAATGGGCAGCTTTGCGCCGTTCACCACACGCTTGCGGAGCTTGGACGGGACGTCCAGCCTGGGCATATGGCCAAGTGGCATATCCAGCGGGATCAGCTGATCCGCCAGCTTGCCAATTTTGGCAAGGGCTTCGACTTCTTCCAGCGTCATGGCCGTTTCCAGATCAAAAGCACCGCTCTGCGCCCTGAGAAGAAAGCGCATATGGGCAGGACAGCCAACCATCTGCCCCATATCATGGCAAATGGAGCGGATATAGGTTCCCCGTCCGCAGTGGATGGTCATCAAGTATCCATGGTCTGGCTGCGCAGCACCCACGGAGATGCTTTCCACATGCACCAGCCGCTTGGGCACCTCGACCTCTTCACCCTTTCGAGCCAGGGCGTACAGAGGCTTTCCGTCCTTTTTAATGGCGGAATAGGCGCTGGGCTGCTGCCAGATGTCGCCTGTCAAAGCCTCGGCCGCGTGCTCCACTGCCGCTCTGTCAGGATAGTGATCTCCTGTGGCGATGACCGTTCCCGTCGCATCCTGCGTATCGGTAGCGGCGCCAAAGGCCACCTCCGCCACGTAGGTTTTCTCCTTGTCCACCAGGTAATCAAAGAGGCGCGCCGCCTTGCCAATCATCACCGGCAAAACGCCTGCCGCCTCAGGATCCAGCGTACCTGCATGTCCAACATGTTTTTCCCCCGTCAGGCGGCGTGTAACCGCCACCACAGCGGCGGATGTCATGCCTGGCGGCTTCAGGATATTCAAGAATCCGTTCATGCCTTTGCTCCGTTCATTTCATCCTTGATGGCATTCACGATGCGGCTGACAGCTTCCTTCAGCGGCGCGTTGATGGTGCAGCCTGCTGCCAGTTCATGACCGCCGCCGCCCATCATCTTGGCCACGCCATCCACCGTATACGGCTCAATGGAACGCAGGGAAAACTTGGTATGCTCCTGATCCAGCTCCCGTGCCATCACGGCGAACTTCACGCCTTCCACATTCAAGCCATAATTCACAATGGTCTCGGTATGCTCCGGCATAGCATGGCAGTCTGCCATATCCTGCTGAGTAATGGCGATAACCGCAATTTTTTCATCTGCGGCAAACGTCATGTTGTTCAGCGCACGGCCAATCAGCAGAGTCTGCGCTTTGGAGCGCTGCTGGAAAAGAATGCGGTTCATCCTTGCCAGAGGGAGATTGCATGTTTCCAGCAGATCTGCCGCTGTGCGGAAGGCCTCAGGCGTGGTGTTGGTGAACGCGAAATTTCCCGTATCCGTGCTGATGCCGCCGTACAGGCACATGCCGATTTCCTGCGTGATGGTCACGTGCAGGGTATCCAGCAGCTCACGAATCAACAACGCCGTAGCCGATGCGGAGGGATCAATATCGTTCTGCTCCGCATAGCATGGATTGGTACCATGATGATCCACCTGTGCTGTGTGCGTGCCTTTTTTCAGCAGTGCCGCGCTGGTACCCAGCCGCGCCTCATCAGCCGCATCCACCGCAATCACCAGATCGTAATGTTCCGCTGCCTGGTCTGCCGTCAGGTAAGCGTCTGCCCCTGCCATAAAGGACAGATTGTCTGGAATTTTATCCTGGCAGAATACATCCACCTGCTTGCCCAGCTGCATGAGACCCAGCCGCAGTGCCAGCGTGCTTCCCACCGTATCCCCGTCAGGATTGATGTGGGAACAAAGTGCAATGTTCTGTGCAGGCATAACGGCCTGTGCAATCACTTCAGGGTCACGCTTCAGTTCCGTCGTCCTCTTCTCCATGCGCATCCGTCCCCTCACTCTTCTGCGCATCTGCCAGAACCTTGGCAATATGCACACCATAGGCAATGTTTTGATCGCTGACAAAGCTCATTTCGGGGCTGTAGCGGATGAGCATCTGCTTGCCCAGTGCGCGGCG
The DNA here is from genome assembly GCA_963618735.1 of bacterium. Lineage (GTDB taxonomy): Bacteria > Bacillota > Clostridia > Christensenellales > Aristaeellaceae > CAKUFA01. Next base: position 39,481 of record CAVEUM010000004.1, read on the forward strand.
AATGTAGCCGGACGCGCTCTTAAGTGCCTTCATCAAGTCTTCCCGCTTATCATCCTCCAGCACGCTGACATAAATCTTGGCGTACCGCAGGTCGCGGGTCACTTCCGCCCGGGTCACGGAGAACGTGCCGGAAATGCGGGGATCGCTCAACTCTTCGCGGATAATGCGATCCACTTCGCGGCGTACTTCTTCGGAGATACGGTCAATTCTTTGATAGCTCATGTTGATCCTTTCCACGGGAATTTCCCAAAATCTGAAGGAGGGAGGGCGAGCCGTTGCCAGGTCGTCCTCCCCGCCCTTTTGTTATCTCTTGAACTGCTTAGCGCGGAATTTCTTCCATCACATAGCACTCGACGATGTCGCCTTCCTTGATGTCGTTATGACCCTCGAGGCTCATGCCGCACTCGAAGCCCTCGCGCATCTCCTTGACGTCATCCTTCAAATGCTTCAGGCTGCTCAGCTTGCCTTCAAACACCACCACGTTGTCACGCAGCAGGCGAACCTGAGCGTTACGCTGCACCTTGCCATCCTGCACATAGCAGCCAGCAATGATGCCCGCGCCGGTGATTTTGAACACGTTGCGCACCTCGGCATGACCCAGGAGCACTTCCTTGTATTCCGGCTCCAGCATGCCCTTCATGGCCTTCTCCATATCCTCGATGGCCTTGTAAATCACGGTGTAGAGACGTACATCCACCTTTTCGCGCTCGGCGGTTTCACGGGCGGAAGCATCGGGACGGATGTTGAAGCCAATGATGATAGCATTGAAGGCGGCGGCCAGGTTCACATCGTCCTTGGTGATGGCGCCTGCGCCAGAGTGGAGCACGCGAACCTTCACTTCGTCGTTGGACAGCTTCTCCATGGCCTGCTTCACAGCTTCCACAGAGCCCTGTACGTCTGCCTTGATGATCATGTTCAGGGTGGTCACCTTGCCAGCCTCGATGGTGGAGAACAGGTTCTCCATGCTCATCTTCGCCATGGTCGCCTCACGGGATGCCTTCAACTTGTCGCGGCGCTCCTGTGCAACCTGACGGCTCAGGTGATCGTCGCCTACAGCGATGAGCTCATCGCCGGCAGCGGGCACATCATCAAAGCCCATGATCTCCACAGGCATGGACGGACCAGCCTCGGACACTCTCTCGCCGCGGTCATTAATCAGGGCACGCACACGGCCAGAAGCCATGCCGGCGATGATATTGTCACCCACATGCAGGGTACCATTCTGGAGCAGCACCGTAGCCAGAGGGCCGCGAGCCTTGTCCAGCTTGGCTTCGATAATCACGCCACGGCCAAGACGATTGGGATTGGCGCGCAGCTGCAGCATGTCCGCCTGCAGAAGGATCATTTCCAGCAGCTCGTCCACGCCATCGCCCGTCAAAGCGCTGACAGGCACGGTGATGGCATCGCCGCCCCAGTCTTCGCACACAATGCCATACTGGGTCAGATCCTGCTTCACCTTTTCAGGGTTGGCAGCGGGCTTATCCATCTTGTTGATGGCCACAATGATCGGCACATCCGCCGCCTTGGCGTGGTTGATGGACTCAATGGTCTGGGGCATGACGCTATCGTCAGCGGCAACCACCAGCACGGCGATATCCGTTGCCTGCGTACCACGGGCACGCATGGCCGTGAAAGCCTCGTGGCCAGGGGTATCCAGGAAGGTAATGCTGCGGCCGTCCACATCCACGGTGTAAGCACCGATGTGCTGGGTAATGCCGCCGGCTTCGCCAGCCGTCACACGGGACTTGCGGATGTAGTCCAGCAGAGAAGTCTTGCCGTGGTCAACGTGACCCATAATGGTCACCACCGGCGGACGCGTCTCCAGGTTCTCCTCATCATCATCGAAGTCCTCGGCCACCAGAGCATCCTCGGCGGTCTGCTCGGGCTTCTTCTCCAGGGTGATGTCAAAGTCAGAGCACACCAGCTGGGCGGTATCGAAGTCAATTTCGCTGTTAATGGTGGCCATGTTGCCCAGCATGAACAGCTTCTTGATGATCTCACCGGAGGGCTTGCCGATCTTATCGCACAGATCGCGCACGACGATCGTATCGCCGGACATATAGGCATTTTCGATCTTGATCGGCGCCATCATCTGCTGAGCAGAAGGCTTCTTAATGCGGGAGCGCTTGCCGCCGCGAATCACATCATCATCATAGCCGTTGAAGTTATCACGCGCCATCTGCTTGCGGTTGCGGGTTACACGCTCCGGGTCATGCTGGCGAACGTAATTCTTCTTATTGGGATCATAATTGGATACGCGTTCCTTTTCCATGGGAGGCGTAAGTTCGGGGCCACGGCTGCGGCTCATGCCACCGCCGCGGTTCATGCCGCCCTGGGGACGGTTCTGACCGAATCCACCGCCCTGAGGACGAGCTGCGCCGCCCTGGGGACGCTGGCCAAAGCCGCCCTGAGGACGAGGCGCACCACCCTGAGCATTGGCAGGGCGGCCAAACTGCTGTCCCCCCTGGGGATTTGCAGGACGGCCATACGGTCCCTGAGGACGAGGCGCGCCAGCCTGCTGTCCATTGGCAGGGCGACCATACGGTCCCTGAGGACGAGGTGCGCCACCCTGTTGTCCATTGGCAGGACGACCATACTGTCCCTGAGGACGAGGTGCGCCAGCCTGACCATTGGCAGGACGGCCATACGGCCCCTGAGGACGAGGTGCGCCACCCTGACCATTGGCAGGACGGGCGGGCATCGGAGGACGGATCACATTCGGTGCCAGGCCAACAGGCTTCTGCACCACCTGATCGCCAGGACGGGAAATAATCTGACCAATGGCCGGCTTCTTGGGGGCTTCCGCCTTAGGAGCCGTTTCTGCCTTGGTTTCTTCCTTCACCACAGGCTTTGCTTCAGCCTTCGGTGCTTCTGCCTTGGGGGCTTCTGCCTTCTGATTGGGCTTTGCTTCTGCCTTGGGGGCGTTGTTGTTCGCCTTCGGAGCGTCAGCCTTCTTCTGGACAGGCTTCTGTGTCTGTGCAGCAGGAGCTTCCTTTCCCTCAGGCTTGGTTTCTGCCTTGGGGGCAGTTTCTACCTTTGCAGGAGTTTCCGCCTTCGGTGCGCTCTTCGTTTCAGCCTTGGGCGCAGCTGCCTTCGGTGCGCTCTCCGCCTTGCGTGCGGCCGCATCTTCTGCGCGGGCAGCCTCTACAGCAGCCTTCTCGTCCTCATCCAGCATGGTGAAAGCCTTGGAGTGAGAAGACAGAACCTTCTCCTGCTCCTCACGGCGCTTCTGCGCTGCCCGTTCTTCTTCTTCCTTGTTGAAGCGGCTTTCCATCTTCTTCAAGGACTGCATCAGCGTATCAGCGCTCTTGCGCATCTTGTTTGCCTTGCTCAGTACTTCAGACGCGCTTGCCGCCAGTTCTTTGGTAGCTTCCTTCTTGCTCACTCTCGTCATTCGACGCTTGCACCCCCGCAATGAATTTCCATATTAATCTGATGAACTTCAGGGGCTTCTTCCCCTGAAAGGGACCGGATTTGATCTGCCAGGCCACCAGGCGCCACAATCATGGCAACGCCGGTTCTGCCTGTGGCCTCCTGCAGGAGACCCTTCGGCACACGCACCAGCGGAACCCCGTGGTACGCACATGCTGATTCATACTTTTGCCGTGTGCCTTCGGATGCGGATGCATCCAGCACCACGATGCCTGCCTTCTGTGTGCGGATGGCCTGCAAACAGCCGTCCATACCGAAGGTTGCCTGTCTGGCTCGCACGCACAAGCCCATTAAACCTCGAAGCTTATTCTCGTCCACGCTGCTTACTCCTCTTGAGAAGTAGCAGGCAGATGACTCAGCTCCTGCTGCAGCTGCTCAGCCACTTCTTCTGTGAGCTGCACTTCCAGCTGACGTTCCAGCTGATGCTGCTTAATAGCCCGTTGCAGGCACGCCGCATTGCGGCACACATAGGCACCGCGTCCCGGCTTCTTCCCCACCGGGTCCATGGAAACGGACCCGTCAGGAGCGCGCACAACGCGAATCAGCTCGCGTTTGGGCTTCATTTCCCGGCATCCCACACACATGCGCATGGGAATTTTCTTTGGCTTCATCCGGCCGGTTCCCTCCTACCCTTCTGGGGTTATTACAGTGTATCGTCATCCTCGGATGCTGCTTCCGTTGCCTCAGGCATCTCATAGGATGTAAAGGCATCATCCAGCATCACAGGCGTTTCGGGCATTTCTGCCATGTCGGACATTTCAGCGGCCTGGGACTGGGACTTGATGTCAATCTTCCAGCCAGTCAATCGAGCGGCCAGACGGGCATTCTGTCCTTCCTTGCCGATGGCCAGAGACAGCTGATTATCCGGCACCACCACGCGGCAGGACTTTTCGTTTTCCGCCGTGTAAACGCTGAGCACGTGAGCAGGATTCAGGGCGTTCGCCACAAACTCAGCAGGATCGTTGGACCACTTGATGATGTCGATCTTTTCGCCCTTCAGTTCGGCCACCACACGATCCACACGACCGCCGCGCTGACCAACGCATGCGCCTACGGGATCAATCATGATGTCAGAAGAGGAAACAGCCATCTTCGTACGGCTGCCTGCCTCACGGGCGATGGACTTGATGGTCACCACGCCGGCAGCGATTTCAGGCACTTCCATCTCAAACAGGCGCTTGACCAGGTTGGGATGGGTGCGGCTCACGCGAACCTGAGGTGCATGGGCAGGAGTTGCGCTGCTGCGATTCACCTGCAGGACGTAAACCTTGATATGGTCATCATCATGCAGCTCTTCGCCGGGGATGCAGTCATCCTTTTCCAGAATGCCCTCGGTGCGGCCCAGCTCCACGTAGATCTTTTCCTGCTCTACGCGCTGCACAACAGCAGTCAGGATTTCATTTTCCTTCTCGATGTACTCATCGTAGATCTTACCGCGTTCTGCCTCGCGAATGCGCTGCATAATGACCTGCTTGGCCGTCTGTGCAGCCACGCGGAGGAAGCCGTTAGGGGTCACATCCACTTCAGCGATGTCGCCCATCTGGTAGCCGTTGTTCAGCTTCTGGGCGTCCTCCAGGCTAATCTGGTTGCCATCGTCCTCCACCTCGGGGACAATCAGCTTGCGAGCGTACACATGTGCCACGCCATCGTTGCGGTTCACCACCACAGCCAGATTGGCAGGCACAGGTTCGCCCTTGGTGAGGTTCTTGCGATAAGCGGCCTTCAGTGCTTCTTCAATAGCGCCGAAAAGCAGCTCCTCACTGATATCCTTCTCCTTGGCCAGGGCCTTGATAGCCTCGATAATTTCAGACTTCTGAGGCTTGTCATTCTTTACGGTAGCCTTCTTCATGTTATATCCTCCTGACCTGTTCTTCACTTATTCAGAGAGATCAACGCTTTCCACGCCTTCCATGTCCACCACAGGTTTTACCAGTGCGGCGGCCTTGCGCGGAATACGCTTTTCTCCTGCAGGGGTGTCCAGCACGATTTCGCCGTTTTCCAGCCCTGCCAGAATCCCCGTTACAATCTTCTGACCATCCATGGCCTTGAAAAGCTTTACTTCAATTTCGCTGCCCAGAGCGCGCTCAAAGTCACGATCCTTCTTCAGCGGACGATCCACGCCCGGAGAAGACACCTCCAGGAAATCATAATCGTAGCTTTCCAGCAGAGGCTGAATGGCGCGATGATAATTCTCACAGTCGTCCAGGCTGATGCCTTCCGGCTTATCGATGTAGATGCGCAGATACTTGCCCGCGCCTTCCTTATCAAGGCACACATCCACCAGCTCAAAGCCCAGCTGTTCAGCCAGTCGTTTGCACTTAGGTTCCACCACCGCAGTCAATTCTGCCTTGGCCATGTTTGTTCTTCACCTCATTTATTTTCCTGAATTTTCCTCTTAACAACAGAAAAGAGGGACATAGCCTGCCTCTCAGACTGTCAACAGGGGCACGTGACCCCCATCGTCGAGCCATAAAGTGCTCGAAAGTCCTCGCTGCAGTGTCCGCTCTTTTACGTTGAACCCTTCTTTCATGGCAGGAGCGACCGAAGCCGCACGTGCCGTATCATCCCATCCTTTATGTGAAGGACAGGCAGGAAAACTCACACACATGGCAGTATACCACAGCTTTTCGCGGAATACAAGCATTTCCCCACATTTTTCTTTTTCTTGCCGATCACGTTCTCCCGTGGTACAATAGTTTCTATTCAAACAGTTCAGAAAGGTCGATTGCTTTGATGGATGCCTGTACTCTTTGCCCCAGGCAGTGCCATGCCTCACGCTCCGCTGAGGAGGGTCATGGCTTTTGCCGTCTTCCTGAAACAATGCTCATCGCGCGTATTGCGCCGCATCTGTGGGAAGAACCACCCATCAGCGGCAAGCGCGGCACGGGAGCGATTTTCTTCAGCGGCTGCACGCTCCGCTGTGTGTATTGCCAGAATGCGGACATCAGTCATCGCAACGCAGGTCGTCCCTTCACGCCTGAGGCACTGGCAGATTCCATGCGCCGCCTTGTGGATATGGGCATGGAGACCATCAGCTTCATCACTGCCACGCCCTATATTCCACAAATTCTCCACGCGCTGGAGATTTATCGTCCCCCTGTGCCGCTGGTTTGGAACACATCAGGTTACGAAACCGTAGAATCCCTGCAGATGCTGGACGGTGTCATGGATGTCTATCTGCCCGACCTGAAGCATTATTCCGCGCAAATGGGCAAGCTGTGTGCCCAGGCAGCAGACTACTTTTCCGTCACCAGCCTTGCCATTGCGGAAATGGTGCGGCAGACAGGCTTGCCAACGTATGATGAAAACGGCATCATGCAGCGCGGGACGCTGATTCGTCACCTGATTCTCCCCGGATGCACCACCGAGAGCTGTTCTCTGCTGGACTGGGTGCACGATGCCCTTCCTGCAGGCGTTCCCGTGAGCCTGATGCGGCAGTATATCCCCTGCAACAATGTGACCATTCCGGGGCTCACCCGTCCCATCACCAACCGCGAGTATCACCGTGTTCGTGACCATATGCTATCTCTGGGGCTTCCCGGCTATTTGCAGGAGCCTGAGTCCGCCTCAACGGATTTTGTTCCCGTCTTCTGCCAGGATGAAAGCTTTGTGTGAACATTGCCATCAATAAAACGGACGAGCCGTCACAAGCCCGTCCGTTTTTGCTATTTACTGATCCGTGCCAAAGAGCGCTTCGTAGGTGGGATCATTGTCGAATTCCCGTTCAGGTGCCGTGCCGCCCAGCTCCTCAATGGCGTTGCGAATCTCAATAAAATCGAGATACATCACATCGTCGTCCTTGGCTGCGGCCATCAAGTCAGGCAATGCGCGGTCATCTCCCAGCTTCGCCAGATAGCTGGAAAACAGAGCACGGCGCTTGGGATTTTCCTTGAACAGCTTCAATGCCAGCTGAAACACCTGCTCATTGCCGGGATAATTGGCCAGTACATCCAGCAGAGCTTCCTGTCCTGCGGCGTTAGCCTTGGGCAGTGCTTCCAGCATGGGCTGAACAGCAGAACGTCCCATTTCGCTCAAGGACTCCAGCGCGTTATCGCACAATTCGTCCCGATCCTTGCGGTTCATCTGCCAGGCGATGTAGAGCATCTTCGGCTGATCCGATCCCATTTCCCGAAGGAGACCCACAGCGATCATCTTGGCTTCTTCAGAGGTCAAATCGTCCTTCAGCAGGGCAACCAGACGCTTTTCGCAGGGCTTGCCAACCGCCTGAATCTGCTCCAGCAGAAGATCCGGCACAGCAATGCCCTTATCGCAGTATTCGTTCATCCAGTCCACCAGATCCTTCGCATCCTCGAACTGGGTGAAATACGCACCGGGCGTCACGCCCTGCAGCCAGCTGGCAGGCGTATTCAGGAAGGTCATGTACACATTGGGCATGTCCTCTTCCATCTCATCGTAGTTGCGATAATCCTTCGTGTGCTCCTTCATCCACTGAGCCGTATAATCCGCAAAATGCGCGTCAAAATCGATGCACTTCATCGTTTCATCCTCCTATTAAGGGCGGGTTGCCTTTTCCAGCAGCTGCTTCAAATCCTCGGTGGTAAAGCGGTACTGACCATGGCAGAAATGGCAGGTCAGTTCGGCGCCCTCATCCTCATCAATGAGTGTCTGCAATTCCTTGCCGCCCAGAGAAATCAGTGCCTTCTCCATCTTTTCCCGACCGCATGCGCAATGCCAGCGCACAGGCTGTTCTTCCAGCAACACAGGTTCCAGGCCGCGGAACCAGTCTTCCGTCAGCTGCTCCATGCCGGCCATGGTCATTTCACGGGAAATATCCGCGAACATGGGACTGCGGAGCTCCAGGGCGCTCAGGGTTTCCTCAGAGCATCCGGGCAGAGGCTGAATCAGCAGTCCGCCAGCCTTCAGCACCTTGGTGCCGCTGACCAGTACGCCCAGTGCCACCAGGCTCGGCTGCTGTTCACTGGTGGTAAAGTAATTGGCAAAATCAATGCCCAATTCGCCGCTCACCAGCTGGCACTGGCCAATGTAGGGTTCCCGCATGCCCAGATCCTTCACCACGCTCATGCGTCCATGATGACCGACTGCGCCGCCCACGTCCAGCTTGCCGTCCGCACGCAGCGGAAGCTCCACCTGAGGATCATCTGCGCAGGCCTTCACATTGCCATGGTTGGCCACAGCCACCAGCGTGCCCATAGGGCCATCGCCCTTGATGGTCACGGTAACGGATTCATCCGCGCCCTTCATCATCACGCCCAGCATGGCGGTGCCCGTCATCAATCGTCCCAAAGCTGCAGTGCACACGGGGGTGGCATTGTGAATATCCGCCGCATGCTGCACCATATCCGTTGTTTCCAGGAAAAGCACCCGTGCCTGACCATCCATCAGGGTCATGTGCAGTACGCGGTCTCCTGTAAGTTTTGTCTTCATCTTTATTGCCTGCCTTCCTGTGCCATTCCTTCAGGATCCAGTCGGCGCATAGCTGCAAAGTGCCAGCGCTGCTCGTTTTCTCTGGGCTGCTCCATGCGGCGGTTGCCGAAAACCATGGTGCGGTCAAAGCCCGCCTGCTGCATCAGTTCCATCAGGTGCTTCGCCTCATGGGCATGCTGTTTCTGTTCCTCGTCAATGCGCTTGTAGAGGCCGTCCTCCTGCTTCACAAAGATGCACAGGTGCATATCTACCTGCTGATTCTTCTCCGAATAGGAATTTTGCCACAGGTAGGTGATATTTTCCGTGTCATCGCAGATAATCTGATTGCCCAGCGCATTTTTGAGCTTGTAAGGCGTTGATACATCAAAGAACAAACCGCCGCCGGGACGAAGGGCATTGTACGCCGCTCGGAAGAACTCCAACAGATCCTCATCCGTGTGCAGGTAATTCACACCATCGCAGGTGGCCAGCACCGCATCCATGGGGCGATGCAGGTGCAGTTTCCGCATGTCCTGCCGCACGAAAGGAATGGCAGCCCCTGCCTCGCGTGCCTTCTGTGCCGCGCGCCAGAGCATATCCTGGCTCATATCCACACCAGTTACGTGGAAGCCCCGCTTCTGCAGAGGAATGGTCAAGCTGCCCGTGCCGCAGGCGCACTCGCAAATTTTCCCCGAGCGAATCCCGAAAGCAGCCATCATCCTTACGTAAAAGTCGGCCCATTCGTCATACTTAACGTCAGCCATCAGTTCATCGTAGACTTCCGCAAATCCAGTGTACATACGGTTCTCCCTATCAACACATTATTCTCTGAAGGTTTATTCCTGTTTTTCCTGGGATTGATCCTGATCTTCCTCTTCTTCGTCATCATCATCATCGTCATCGGTGCCGGTGTAAAGACCGCGGTTGATCTGCACGCCCTCGATGCGGCTGTTGATGTAGCGATCGAACACGCCATTGGTGTAACTGGCGGTGATAAAGCGGCTCAGGCCGAAGCCCAGCACTGCGTAATACAGGAACAATCCCATAATCGCATAAACAGGCTGATTTACGAAGAACGCCACTGCAAAGGCAATAAGCGCCGGCACGCAATGCAGCAGGCGCACGCCAATGCTCTGAGGCAGACGTGCAATGGACAGCAGCAGCGCGTTCCGCATCAGTTCACGGAAGCGGAGCTTATAGGTCACCATCAGGGGATACATGTACGTTACCGCCAGTGCCCAAATAATGGCCACCATCATCACCAGCACCTGCGGAATTACCATAAAGGTGGACTGCTGTGCCATTTGGCCGTAGAAGTTCCAGCAAACGTAGGCAAGGAAAGGCACAAGGCTCGTAATGAGCGAAACTGCAAGGCCCTGCTTCCAGTTGTCCTTCACTGCATCCTTGAAGTCAGCCCAGATAAAAGCGTGCTCGTCACGTGCCCAGTTCCGCGTCACATAGGCAATGCCTGCGGTAAAGGGGCCGGTGATGGCAATGCAGGGAATCATCAGGGTCAGCGTCGTAAGGCCTATGCTGCTAAGCATTGTGCGCAGGTTTTCAATGACCTCTGCTGTCAGTTCCTCTTCCACCGTCAGCTGCGTCAGCATGCTCAAGAGTCCCATCACCAGCACCACCATGGCAGGCAGCCAGCAGATCATGTACATCAGGTTCAGACGCATCAGGGCTGAAAAGCGGATGCGCAGCATTTCCCAAAACAGCTGCCAGCGATTCTTCGGCAGATCCTGTTCACGGAAATCGCCTTTTCCGCTCTTTCCGTAGTAGAAGTTGTTCATGAGCTTATTGAACAACGGCAAACCCTCCTCATCATCGTAGTACGAGCATTTTGTTTGACATTATAACACAAGGCATGACAAAAAGAAATGCCCAAACCTCGTGTTTTATTTCCGTGTTTTCACTCCGCGCCCAATGCGGTGCGGAGCGTTTCCATGTTAGTGCGCATCACCGTTTCATAATAGGTCAGCGCTTCTGCTTCCTCCTCGGGGCCAGTTACCACAGGATCCAGGGTATACACCGATGCACCGGTTTCCTGGGACAGGGTCTGCGCCGCCATGTCCTCATACTGAGGCTCCACAAACAGCGGCGGTGCACCCAGGGACTGCACCAGCTTCACCAGCTCGCTAAGCCGTGCAGGAGACAAGGCATCCCCCGGTTCGCGGTTCACCACTGCCACCACATTCAGGCCATAGGCTTTTGCAAAGTACGGGAACGCTTCGTGGAAGGTGATAATGTTCCTGTTCGGCAGATCCTGCAATCCTTCCGTCAGCTCCGCATCCAGTGCTTCCATTCGGGCACAATATGCATCTCGATTGGCCTCAAACTCCGCCGCATGCTCCGGCATGGCCTCCGCAAGTCCGGCGCAGAGATTCTGTGCCATTATGATCACATTTTTGGGATCCAGCCAGATGTGCGCGTTGACTTCCGTCTCGCCTTCGCCAATGGCTACCGGCATGTCGTCATCATCCAGCAGCTCCACGCCTGCGGACGCTTCCACCACAGGCAGGTTCGGAAATGCGTCATACACATGGGACAGATAGCTTTCCATTCCTGCGCCGTTGATGAGAAACACATCGGCCTTGGCAAGTGCCTTCATGTCGCTGGTCTGCAGCTGATAATCATGCAGGCAGCCCGTGCCGGGCGCCGCCACATTGTGTACTTCCACCCCTTCAACCCCATGCGTCAGATTGATGGCAATCAAATAGATGGGATAAAATGAGGTAGCCACGGTTTCCGCTGCCGCCAGAGCAGGCAATGCAAGCAGAGTGAGAGCAAGCAGCAGAATGACAGCCTTTTTCATGTATGATTGATTTCCTTTCCTCGGTGAGTCGTGTTACTCGTCTTCATCATCAGGGAGCCAGCTTTCATAGCGGCTTTGCGGGTATCGCTCGCGGATAATCCGCTTCAGCAGAATTCTCTCCTCTGTCGGCTGAAAAGCGCTGTATTTCTGGTACAGCACCCGCATTGCACTCAAGGAACCCGACCGCATGGAATAATCCTTCAGGTTGGAATAGTTGACAGAGTAAATCTGCATCGCCTCGAACATGGCACCCATGGTTTCATCTGCCAGCTCAGGCATCTCCTTCATACGAATGCGCCGCAGTTCTCCGTTATCCAGCCGAATGGTCATATTGGGTCCCAACAGGTCATACAGCTTGTCAAACAGGTAATGTTCCACCTGCTTCGTCATCCCCTCGAAGGTATCCCGATAGGATGCGTAAGTGCGCATCAGGCTTGCCGCACCTTCACACAAATCCGATTGGTCAACCACAGCAGAGCCCAAGCGTGGTCTGAGTATTTCCCTGACCTGCCGCTCCGTAACATTCATCGGCACGGCGGGCGCCTCCTTCCATGGGCATTCAGCCCAACGTGTATATTTCGACACGCAGGCTGCAGATTCCTTGCAGAAATCCGCAAACCTGCACATGTTTTTTTTAAAAGATTTTTTTCGTTTTTTTGCATGAAATCATGCGTATTTATACTATCTCTGTGTATAAATATAATTATCATTCGTAAATCTTGTGGATCATCTATTTTTAACCACTATTCCTTGTGAAACGAGTTTTCCACAGGCAGTTTCCGTTATTCAATCCGCCTGTTTTTGCAAACCCCTTGAAATTTCGGCATGTTCATGCTATCATTGATCAGCACGATTTATTTCAGAATCGAGTTTTGCACAGCCGAAGCTCGAGAAAGTCAGCGACAGGTTTCTGCTTGTTCTGCATTCTGTCAATGCAGATCCATTCACAGTCGGTGATTTTCTCCACAGGCCGCAGGCTTTGGCGGTGTCTGCACATGCTTTTTTTGCAGACAAACCGCTATAAAGAATCCATCACGCGTTGCGGAGGTCGGGACACAATGGACTTGCAGGAGCTTTGGGATAAAGCACTGGTTATCATCAAAAGCCAGATGAACGAAACATCCTTCAACACATGGGTAAAAACCAGTCTTTCTCCTTTGAAGATGGAAGGCAACGTGCTGACCCTGTGCACCGATGTAAACTACATCAAAACCATGCTTTCCCGCTACATGGATCTGATTGCCTCCAGTGTAAGTCAGGTGGCTGGATTTCCTGTGCAGGTGGAAGTTGTGACCCGTGAAGAAGCGAACACGGCCACCATTGAAAAGCAGGAGGTAAAGCCCCCTGTAGGCCCCCGCGCCAATGGCTCCATGCAGCTGAATCCCCGCTACACCTTTGATTCCTTCGTGGTCGGCAGCAGCAACCGTTTTGCCCATGCCGCCGCTTTGGCCGTAGCAGAAGCACCTGCAGAGGCCTACAATCCGCTGTTCCTCTATGGCGGTGTGGGTCTGGGCAAAACGCACCTGATGCACGCCATCGGTCACTTTGTGCAGCAGCAGCGTCCTGACGCACGGCTGATGTACATCACCAGTGAGGAATTTACCAACGAAATGATTTCTGCCATTCAGCAGAACCGCAACATCGAATTCCGCAACCGTTTCCGCAATGTAGACATCCTGATGGTGGACGATATTCAGTTTATCGCAGGTCGTGACAGCACGCAGGAGGAATTCTTCCACACCTTCAACGCCCTGCATGATGATCACAAACAGATTGTGCTCACCAGCGATCGTCCTCCCCGTGATATTGCCCGCTTGGAGGAGCGTCTCCGCAGCCGTTTTGAGTGGGGCTTGATTGCGGACATTCAGCGTCCTGATATTGATACCCGAATTGCCATTCTGCGCAAGAAAGCCATGACCGATCACATTCAGGTGTCCGACGAAGTGCTGGAGCTTATCGCCAGCCGCGTGGACAGCAATATTCGTGAGCTGGAAGGCAGCCTGATTCGACTGGCCGCCTACTCCAACCTGGTCAACAAGCCCATCACCCCCGCCCTGTGCGAAGAAGCACTCCGTGAGATTTTTGTGCGGCAGGCTCCTAAGCAGATTACCGCTGAGATGATTATTGAAACCGTCAGCGAGTTCTACAACCTGAAGCCCGAAGATATCACCGGCTCCTCCCGCCGCCGCGAAATCACGGTGCCGCGCCAGATTTCCATGTACCTTTCCCGTGAAATGGCCGGACTTTCCCTGCCGCAGATCGGTCAGGCCTTTGGCGGACGTGACCACTCCACCGTGCTGTACAGCTGCAACCTGGTGGCAGAAAACATCAAGAAGTCTGCCAACATGGCTACCCTGGTGGAAGACTTCCGACGCATGATCCGCGACGGAAAGTGAGCAGCCGCATTTCCTTTGAGATGAATTATCATGACGATGCAGCATTTTGCTGACATCGTCTTTTTCTTTCATGAAAAAACTGCAAAAGAAACCGAAGTCTCTTTTGCAGTATCTTTGCTCGTGATCATTTATTCACATTCAGCCAACCATGTTGTTGTTCGTATTCCAGCTAGATGTTGCCTGCTGCACATCCTGTCTCTGAACGCCTGGTGCAACCACGTAACCATCCAGATAAAGCTCGAACCCATAGGTTTTCAGCACCATGGCAATGTCTTCATACATGGCGCAAAGGTGTCTTGCTGCGTGTGCCTCAATGGTGCCAAACTCGCCGCGCACCATCTGAGCCATGTCCTCACACCCAATGTACGGATAGCCTTCAAAACCAAAGCGGGAAATAAACCGCACCGTATGGTTCTCATCCTTCGGCAGATACAGCCTCGGCGGGACGTTAGCAAGCCAGTGGGAAGCCTCGTCAATCAGCTTCAGGCAGTGCATTTTTGCTTCTGCCGGGAGCACATACGTATCCTTCTGGCGAGGTCTGTTCGCTTCATTGTAGAGGGTAATCACCAATCGATCATCGTGGAAAAGAGTGATCGAAAAGCCGCCATCCTGAGGGGATCGTTTGCAAGTCAGGGGGCAATAGGCATAGTGAAATACCGCGGTCACATCAGGACGTGGTATCATCGTCGCTCCCCTCCAATTTCGTAATGATTGTAACAATTATGATACGCTTTATTCTTTTTTTCGTCAACCTTTTTTTGCTCTTTTTTTAACCTTTTTTCTCATTTAAAACATACCAAAGTCTGTTATTCGGTATAAAAAAGCACCGCCGAGCGGAAAACCGCCCAGCGGTACGAACCGTTGTTCTTAATTGAAACCCACAATTTTCTGGCTGATCTTGTAGCCAACGATAGCCACATGCCGTCCCCATGCGCCGGGCAGGTGCAACAAGCGTCCCAACAGGCGATGATAACGCAGGTTCTCATACAACTTGGGCTGCTTTGCTTTAATGAACTGCCACAGTTCTTCCTTCTTCTTGAGGTTTTCAGGGAGCTTGCTCTTAATCAACAGGATGGACGACACAGTGGTAATAATCTCCACATAATTGCGCATATACTTACGCTTGTGGATATTCTCCACCGTCTCGAGATCCACGCACTCCACCATCAGTCGATTCACCAGAAGTGCTTGATCAATGCGGCGGATCATCACCGTTTCCTGCACAGACTGATCATCGCGGCCAATGAAGTAGTGATAGAGATCCTCATCCAGGTAGAGCATCTTCTTCACCATGGTCATGGGCTGATAGACATACAGCTCATCCACATAGAAGGTATGCTTCGGCAGGGACAGACCGCAATCGTGCAGCAGCTGGGTACGATAAATAACCGAGTGCATCAGCAGATAGTGACCCAGGCCGAGGTTCACATCATCCCAGCCGAAAACACGCCCCACAGGCAGGTCATGTCGATACTGCATCACATGCTTGTGCTTCACGCCCACCTTATCGTACACATAGTTGCAGATGAGGCAGTCAATCTCCTCCCCTGCATCCGTCATTGCCTTCAGCCGTGCAAGAACGCGCTTGAAGCTCTCTTCATCTACCCAGTCATCCGAATCGACAACCTTAAAATACTTGCCCGTGGCATGCGCAAGGCCGCACATGACCGCATCACCATGGCCGCCGTTTTCCTTATGAATAGCGCGGACGATGCCAGGATACTTCTTTTCAAACTCATCGGCGATTTCCGCCGTGCGATCCTTCGAGCCATCATTCACGATGAGGATTTCCACATCCTCTCCACCGGAAAGCAATGTTTCCACCGCATGATGCACATAGTCCTGGGAATTATAGCTGGGAATTGCGATTGACAGCAGCTTCATTGCGTTTTCTGTCCTCTTTTCTTAATAGAGTGTGACCTCCGCCGCATCCGAAAGCACCTCAATGCGAGCCTTCAGCCTTTCCTGATAACGCTCCACATAGATATCATAGGCGATTTCATTGTACAGATCCTCTGTCAGTTCGCCCACAGTATCGTCCGCTTCCTTGCGGGACGCGTATTCCGTCTGCACGTCCTCCTCCGTTACGGGACAATCCTGGGTGAGCCAGGCATAGTAGAGCATGGTAGCGTACTGGGTGCGGTAGACATCAATGTAGTCCTGCACGGTAACGCCCAGCATTTCCGCATAGGCTGCCGCGTACACATCAAGGGCATCGGTCTCGTCTTCGCCAAGCTCCAGCGTGTCGTTCAGGGTCGTCTTCACGTTCTCGATGGCACTATCATAGGCCGCCTGACCCTGCTCAGCACACCAGTTTTCGACTTCCTCCGTGAAATCATAGCAGCCCTGGGCGTGCATATCCTGCTCCACCAGCAGATTCTGGATGGCTGCCGTCAATGCCAAATCTTCCACATAGGCTTTCTTGACTTCATCAGTAATATCATAGCCCATGGAAGCATATGCCGTCAAGTAGTCATTTTTCACCTGAGTGTAGTCGGAATTCATGAGTTCTTCCCCGTTTACCAGGGCGATGGCATAATCCTCTTCGGTGGTCGTGTCCGTTGAGGTGGCTTCCTCTGCCAAGGCAAAGGAGAAAAGCATCATCAAGGCAACCAGCAGAGCAGTAATTTTTTTCATGGAATCGTTCCTTTCTTTCGCTTCTCAGGCGATGCCACAGCACTCGGGAGGAAACTGCTCTGGTTCATTCCGAATGTTGTGGCATTGCCTGAGTTTTCATCGGATAAAGAAATGCGCCCGAGGGAGGCGCGGATGCTCCTGAACCTCGGGCGCAAGAACCATTGGAATTAGTAGCTCAGACCGAAGCCAGAGACATACAGGTTACCATCGGTATCCTTGTAAGC
The DNA here is from genome assembly GCA_963618735.1 of bacterium. Taxonomy (GTDB): domain Bacteria; phylum Bacillota; class Clostridia; order Christensenellales; family Aristaeellaceae; genus CAKUFA01. The sequence goes on from CAVEUM010000004.1 coordinate 56,370, forward strand.
ATAGCTGCCGGAGGGAGACTGTGCCAGCACTTCTTCAGACATGTACTGGTCCTTGTCATAGCCGGGAACGTCGTTGGGAGAAGCGCAGATTTCAGCAACCGTGCCGTCTTCCAGGGTGGTCTCGGTCAGGGCAATGACTTCCTCGCAGGAAACCATGGTCACAGACAGCTTGCCGGTGGGATTGTAGTTGCCAACAATCACGTCCACCTGAGCGCTGCGGGCATTGGCCAGAGAAGCAGCAGAGGTGGTATACTGAGCCAGCAGAGCGTCGCAGTAGGGCTCCAGGTTGGTCAGGATCCAGGGGCTGGTGCACACGATGGTAGCCACGACCTTGCCGCCGTTAGCATGCACAGTGTCAGCAGTCTTTGCGATCTTGTCCACATCGGCCAGGGTGGTCACTTCCACCTTGTTGCCGGTCTTCTGCTGAGAGCCGGAACCGAACATCTCGTTGTCAGAGCCGTTCACGTCGCGCTCGTCCACTTCATAGTCTTCCACCAGGTTCAGCACGCCTTCGCTGGTGCCAGCAGAGGTGGAGTTGGTGGCCTTGGGCTGCACGTAGAGGTAAGCAACATCAGCTTCGGAAGCCTTGCTCACAACTTCAAAGCCCTGAGCGGTGAACAGTTCCGTCATAGCTGCCACGGTATCTTCATCTTCGCCAGTGCCAGTGAAGGACTGGATGAAGACCTTGGTGCCGGCATCCTTGGTCAGGGGCAGAGTGTTCTCGTGGTTCTTCATCAGCACGGTAGCCTTCAGGTGCAGTTCATAAGCCTGCTCCTGAGCAGTTGCCATGTTGGTAGCACGCACGGTGTCAGCTTCTTCGTGGTTCAGGTAGGGGTTGTCGAAACGGCCCTGCTTGAACAGAGCGGTAGCACGGTTCACGTTAGCGCGATCCAGATCTTCCTGAGACAGGATGCCATACTGGATAGCGGTGGTGATGTACTCAGGAGCCAGAGCAGCGCCGATAGCGTCGGTGCCAGCCTCGATCAGCTTGGCATAGCGCTCGATGCCGGTCAGTTCCTCAACACCGTAGGTCTGAACGGTGGTGATGCCGGAGTCAGAGTTCACGAAGCCGTTGAAGCCCATGACGTCGCGCAGCAGGGTGGTGATGATCTCGGAGTTGTAAGCAGAGCCCAGCTCGTTAACCTTCACTTCATAGCCGCGATAGGTCTGGGTCACAGAACGGTCATCCGTGGTATCGCGAGAGTAGCAAGGCATGATAGCGCCAACGCCCGCATCGATAGCAGCCTGGAAACCAACCAGCTGGTACTTTTCCAGAGAGCCCTCGGTGGGATACAGACGCCACTGACCCTGATAGGTGTGGGACTCGAAGCCGTTCTCGGAAGCACCGTCACCAGGGAAGTGCTTAGCGGACAGAACAACGGACTTCTCGTTCACGCCATTGGTGCCATTCTGGTAGCCATCCACCAGAGCGGTGATGATGCCAGCGGTCACGTCAGGACGCTCGCCGTAGGTGCCGGAGTTCCGGGGCCAACGGGGGTCGGTCACCAGGTCGATCTGAGGGCCATACATGAAGATGATGCCCTGTGCGCGCCACATTTCGCGATCAACTTCAGCATAAGCCTTGATGGCATCATAGTTGCCATCGCCCAGCACTGCAGCAGCCATGCCCAGAGAATCGGGGAAGCCGGCAGAGATGGGGTTGGAGATCAGGGTGAAGGGAATTGCAGGAGTGCCAGACTGTGCAGCGTCCCACTCGGCGATTTCGGTGGTCACGTTGTTCAGCAGAGCAACCACGGAAGCGTCAAAGTTCAGACCGCCGCGGTACACACCGGCACGGACCTTGCCGATGGTCAGCACCTGATCATCAGCACTGCCGAAGCCGGAAACGCTGGAATTGAACATAGACAGCAGCGTGGTGGTTTCACCTTCGGGAACGATGGTGAACACCTTGGCGGGATTGATGGTGCCGTCTTCGTTCTTCACTTCTGCCAGCGTCTTGGAAACAGGATTCAGCATCAGTGCATTCAGCACGAAGCCAGCCTGCTCGTTCAGGGTCATCTTGCTGACCATGTCCTTAGCACGCTCTTCGGCATCCACGCGCCAGTCTTCGAAGACGTCCAGTTCGTGGTCGTTATCGGAATCCTTGAAATACTTGCCATCCACCTTCAGCACGCCAACGGTGGTCACACCAATGGTGGGTTCGCCCTCGCCGTTTGCATAGTAAACGGGCTCCAGGTAAGTTGCAGTGGGGTCGACCGCAGCAGCATCATAGGGTGCAGCAATGTACTCGACCTCGCCCTCGGCGGTAGCCAGGGAAGCAGGCATAACACTCAGCAGCATCACGCCAGCCATGAATGAGCTCAGAATTCTCTTCATGATTCAAACTCCTTTTCCCTTGTGTCTCTTTCAAATTGACAAGTCACCGCGCGCCAGCGGCTTGTCATTTGTGTAAATATTATAAATGATTTATCTTTTTTTGTGAAGAGGTTTGTCTTGAATGCGCAAATCATTGACGCTAACGTGTCGCCATTTCATTCACGTCATTATTTTGTCGTGAACGTATATGCCGTGTGTTATTCTAGCCACTTTCTAACCAAATCATCAAGGTTCTGTTAATATCAAATGAAAAAACCTGCCACGATTTGTGACAGACTTTGGTATGTTTTTGATTTCTTTATACCTTTGGCGGATGTAAAAGCACGGTGAGCTTAAAGATATTGTTTTCTGTATCTACTGACACAGTGCCCTCATAGCGCTCTGCAATTTCGCGAATGGAGCGAAGACCGAAGCCGTGTCCCGTTCCGCTCTTGGTGGTCACGGGAATGCCATCCACCATCACCAGCTCATCCTCATAGAAGTTTTCCACATGGAGAATCACCATTTCCCCGCGGGACATGGCCTTCAGGGAGATCACCCGTTTCTGCGGATCGCTGACCTTGCTGCAGCTTTCCAGCGCGTTATCCAGTACATTGCCGAAAAGGGAGATGATTTCCATCTCGCTCAGGAAGTCGAACAGCTTGCCATCGATAATGTAGGAAAACTTCACATCGTTGCTCAGGCACACGATGTTTTTTTCCGTCAGCACCACGTTAATGGTCTCGTTGCCGCAGTCCACCACGGTGCCGTATTCATCAATGGAATCCTGCAGGCGATCCAGATATTTCTCGAAATTTTCCTTGCCAACCTGGGAGCGAATGGCCTTAATTTGATGTTTCAGGTCATGGCACTTCACCTGCAGGGAGGTAATACCATCGCGGCTCACCTGATAGTAGTGCATCTTGTTGTTAATGAAGTTCTGCATGCTCTCCTTATCCCTCTGGGCGCGATCCCGTTGAGAAACCAGCGACAGCACGCTCAGGTTGGTCGCCGTGTAGAGCAGCGCGCAGAAGTAATACAGGAAGAAGCCCTGGTTTGATGCGGTATACACCGTGCCGCAGAATTCCAAGCTGGCCTGGCATGCATAGAAAACAAGCGCGATGCGGATAACAGGCTTCAGCGGCATGTCCGTCGCCTGCAAAATGCTTTCCCGCATGACGTAGCAGCACAGCACGCAAGTCAGCACATACACCACATAAGACACCAGCGAACCGATGATAGAATAGCGCGTCCACATGCCGCCAATGCCCAGAAGACTGGATGCGTAGCTCGCCGCCTTGAAGACATTCCATGCCAGCTTGAAAATGGTCAGTGCGATCAGATCCAGGTAGAGCAATTCGCCCTGATGGGTTTGGTAGCACCAGTCATAGCACACCATGAACAGGAATCCCATGACGATGGTATAAATACCGTAACCGATTCCCTGAGCAAATCTGCCTTCCAGCTGGGTGTCCACCACCGTGCGGACGCACCAGCTGACCACCACAAATGCCGCCAAAGAAAGTGCCGCCCGAAATCCATAGTGATCGCGGCGGCGCATATTGCTCATCAGCATAAGCAACAGAAAGAGAATCAATGCAATAGAAATACGATGATCGATGGTCTGAATATACCAAAAATCCGTGGTCATAAGGTCTCTCCCAGAAAATTTGAAAAATGCTGCATAATTTCCTTGCGATGCGATTTGGAAATGGCAATTCTCGTGCCGTCAATCGTCAGATAGTCGTTTCCGGCGCTCTGCACATACCGAAGATTCACCACAAAGGAACGGTTGCACATAATGAACCGTTTGGGATCCAGCTTTTTGATGACATCCGCCAGACGGCCGCGAACGTTATACACTTCCGACACCGTATGGTACACCAGATTGTGGTCAAAAACCTCCACATACTTGATGTCGTTGGTCGACAGGCTGATAATGCCGTCCCCTGTCTTGATGGCGATTTGGCTTCCCGAAGTGTTCTCCAGTCGGCTAATCGCCTTATCCAGCACGTAATTGATGGAAAACTGACTGGCAGGCTTCACAATGAAGTCCAGCGCATCCACCTCGTATCCCTTGATGGCCAGCTGCGCCATGGCGGTCACAAAAATCAGCACCGATCCTGTGTTGATTTTTCGCATGAGTCGTGCGACTTCCAGTCCATCCAGCTGATCCATGCGAATGTCCATGAACACAATATCATAGTTTTCCGTACTGCGAATAAAATCCAGCGAGGAATTAAAGACACGGATCATGCACGCGCGATCATTGCGGTTAAAATAATCCGTCACCAGTGCATTCAATGCCGAGGAATCCTTAGGATCATCATCAACGATCGCCAAAAGTAGCATGACTCGCTCACGCTCCCTGTAGTGAAATAGAAATACCTTTTCTACATCATATCATATTTTTTTCATTTGAACAATCTTTTTCGGCAAGATTTTTTACCATGCATCACTAAAATGGAAATTTTTTCAGCTTATTCTGTCTGCTTCTAATGAAAATGGTCAAAGCGCAGCTAAAAAAAAGCGAAATCTGCCTTTTCTTTGGATGAAAAATATTTTCCATGAGACATTCCTGCTTTTCTATGGTATGATAGTATTACATGATATCATCATATTCTCCGGAGGAGGGATCCCATGAAACTCAATTACCGCCGCACGCTGTTTGTCGGATTCGCATTTTTCCTCATTTGCGCCTTCTGGCAGGCCTATGACAGCATCATCCCCAAAATTCTGACGGACAAATTCGGCATGTCCCAGGCTGCAAGCGGTATTGTCATGGCGCTGGACAATATTCTGGCACTGTTCATGCTCCCGCTGTTCGGTTCCCTGTCGGATAAGTGCCGCAGCCGACTTGGCAGGCGCACGCCATTCATCCTTTTCGGCACCATTGCCGCAGCGCTTCTGCTGACGGGTCTTTCCATTGCGGACGGTATGCAATTGCAGAACATTTCCGCCGTGCAGGGAATGGATACTCAGGAGACCCTTGAAACCCTCTATGATTTCACGTACGATGACGTCCTTATGACCCCCGATGGCGAGCTTTACGTGCTTTCCGATACGGCAGATGATGGCGTTACTGCCATTTCCCGTGACGAATTCCTCACCATGACGCTGGCCACTGCAGACTATGCCCGCTACGTTGCCCCCGCGCGTCAGGCGTATGCCCATGCACAGACCCGTCAGGATTACAAACCGTTGATTTTCTTCATCATTGTTTTACTGCTGCTGCTCATCGCCATGGCAACCTTCCGCTCCCCTGCCGTGGCGCTGATGCCTGATGTGACCATCAAGCCCCTGCGCAGCAAAGGCAATGCCATTATCAACCTCATGGGCAGTGCCGGCGGCATCATCATTCTGATTCTCGGCACCGTCTTCGCTACCGGTGCTGCCAGGAACGCGCTCATGCCCTATGGCACCTACTTTGCCATTTTGTCCGCCCTGATGCTTCTGGCTTTGCTGATCTTCATGCTCACCGTTCGCGAGCCTCGGTTTGTGCAGGAAATGCACGAACAGAGCCGCCTTTATGGCATTGATGAAGCTGCTGAAGACGATGCACCCGCAGGAGACCGCAAGCTCAGTGCCGCCGAGCGCAGGTCTCTGCTCTTCATTCTGCTGTCCATTGTGCTGTGGTTCATGGGCTACAACGCTGTCACCAGCAAGTACAGCGTTTATGCGGACAAGGTGCTTGGGCGCGATTACAACATGACGCTGATCATCGCCCAGGCCGCAGCCATTATCAGCTATCTGCCTGTGGGCATTGTTGCCTCCAAAATTGGACGGAAGAAGACCATTCTCGCAGGTGTTGTTATGCTGGCCACTGCCTTCGGCGTCGCTTCTTTCCTTCGAGCCGACAGCAGTCCCATCCTGATGAACTGCATGTTTGCCCTGGCCGGTATCGCCTGGGCCACCATTAACGTCAATTCCTTCCCCATGGTGGTGGAAATGTGCCGCGGCGGCGATGTAGGCAAATACACTGGCTTCTACTACACCGCCAGCATGGCTGCCCAGACGGTGACCCCCTACCTGAGCGGTCTGTTGATGGACAACGCCGGCATGACTACCCTTTTCCCCTACGCCACGGTGTTTGTGGCATTGGCTTTTGTGACCATGCTCTTTGTGCATCACGGTGACAGCAAGCCCGAAGCCCGCCGCGGACTGGAAGCCCTTGATAATGACTGATTCCAACAGAATCCCATAAAAAAGCTCTCCCCATGTGATTGGGCGAGAGCATGAACAGGCGGGAAGAAGCTGCTCACCAGCGTAGCTTCTTCCCGCCTGTCTTTTATAGCAGCATGCTGAAAATGGACACAAGAATGACATACATCAGGTACAGCACCATCACTGGTTTATGCCGCATAACCAGCGCCAGATATTCCCGCAGGGATGCCGCAGGAACGTAATACCTTGCGGTCTTTCCGCCGATGCCCTGGGCATTCATTCCTAATTCCCGTGCCAGAAGCACCGCGCGCAGCACATGATAATCGCTGGTGGCAATCATGAACTGACTGTTTTCCTGCTCCATCAGCTTCACAGAAAACAGCAGATTCTCCCGTGTATTGGTCGAGCGATTTTCCTCGATAATGCTTTCTTCGGGAATATTCTGTGACAGAAGATATTTCTTCATGGCTTCTGCCTCGCTGGTCACTTCGTTCTTTCCCTGGCCGCCTGAAACGATGAACTTCGCCTTTCTGCCGCCCTGCTCATACCAGCGAATCGCAGCATCCAGCCGTCCCCGCAGCAACGGTGTCACCGTGCCATCCTTGCGGATGGAGCAGCCCAGCACCACCACATAAGGGCAATCCAGCGGCTTCTTCATATGGCGGTAAACGATGGAATACAGCCAGAATCCGCCCAACGCCAGAGGCACATACAGCACCAGATTCATCATGAACACCAATAGGGTCACCTGCATGTCACTGCCGGAAATCCCCGAAAAGCAATACACGTACCAGGCATAGCTGCCAAGGAAGCTAATCACGCTCCACGCAACAGGCTGCACATGCGTCAGGGACAGACCTTCCCGACGAATCACCAGAATGCCGTCAATCAGCAGCGTCAATGTTGCGCCAATCAGGCTTGCCATAATGAGATAATTCACCGTGTATCCCACTGCAAGACCCACGTTTGAGCTTAGCACAAAGGCAATGTACATCAGTGCCAGCACGCCGTGATACAGGGACAGTTCCAGCAGGAAACCATTGATCATTCGGCGCTTTTCCCGGCGAATGAGAAGCACGGCCAATACCAGGAAAAGCACTGTGGCGCCGCAGTGAATAATCAGATTCAACGTTATGGAATCAAGCATCAGAGAACCCCTTTCAGGATGAAAAATTCATGAATACCGCCGCCTCTATCATAGCACAATTGGAAACGGAATACCATATCCGCCAAAAAGAAAAGACGCTGCTGCAAAATCAACGTTCTGCAGCAGCGTCTTCAGTTTTCTTCACAACAATGGAAGGATTTTGTCAGATCATGGAACGGATGGTACGCACAAGGGTATCGATGGTATCCGCAGAAACCAGAACCGCCTTCGTGCCGTCGATAACTGCCTGATAGGAATCCGCGTCATACTCGCTGATGACCACCGTGGTGGACAAACCGTTGGTGCCCGTGGCCGTAATGGTCAGCACCATGTCGCCGTCCTTGGTTTCCTCCAGCAGCTCCGTTGCCTTCAGCGCGGTGATCTTGCTCCACAGCGTCTCATCCGCGTTCTCTTCATCGGATGCCTCTTCGGTCGTGTCGGCAGTCTCTTCCGTATCCGTTGCGGTGGCTTCAGTTTCTTCCGTTTCTTCCGCCTTCACCACCGTGTAGGTACCCTTGGAGGTTTCGAGCGTTGCCGTCTGCAGAGCATCCCAAGGCATGGGCACCACAAAGGCAATCCACATAGAATCGGCGTTAGCGCTGAGCAGGCTGCTCACATTGCTTGCTTCCACCGTGTAGACCATGGAGGAGCCAGGCAGGCGCGCGTAGTAATCGCCGGAATCATTGGTTGTGCCCAGTAGAATCTGCATGGAGGTGTCATCCGCGCCCGTCAGGGTAACGGCCACAGCGTTCTCATCATCCAGCTTGTAGGCGGCCAGATCGTCATCAGAAGCAGTCGCTGTTACCAGCTCATCCCACTCGATGCCTTTTGCGGCGGAAACCAGTGCTTCCACATTGGAGGCCGTCAGAGGTTCGCCCGTCGCGGCATCATACCACTTTTGGTCGGGATCCACCGTGGTGCTTTCTTCCTTCTCCACTGCAGAGAAGGTGGAGCCAACCGTGATGGCCGTAGCGTCCGTCACTTCAGGAATCTCCTCCATAGCCACCAGATCCTTCTGTGTCTTGTTGAAGGTGCTGGACAGAGAAGAGGAAATGGTATAAATCACATCATCCTGCGTGGAGAGCTTCAGATAGTAGCCGTCCGCGAAGGGGGTTGCATCGCCCATGGTGTAGGTAGTGGTGCTTGCGTCCGACCAGGTGGCCGTTACAGAAATGACAGGCTCATCCAGGCCGTAGTCGCTCAGGTTGGTAACATCCTCCAGCTTACGGGTGCCCTGCAGGGCCAGCAGCTTATCTGCCAGACCCTGCACCGTGGACTGATCCACAGGCCAGGCGGGAGAATCCGTAGTTTCCCACTCGCCATCCTCATTGAGCTTAAAGGTGAAGGTGGTATCGTCCTTTGTCCAGCTGATCTGCGTCAGGTCATCCGATGTTTTGGCGGTCAGGTCAAAGGTGCCCGATGTCTCCGATACGGAGGTGGTCTGATTCATCTGCTGCACCGCGTAGTAGCCGCCGAGCATGACGACCAGCACAATCAGCAGTGCCAGCATTTTCTTTCCTCTGTTCACCGATGTTTCCTCCTCACGTAGATGAAGATACCGATGGCGATCAGTGCTGCAGGCAGGATGCCAATCATCATGACACTCCAGAAGCTATAGGAAGAAGAAGGCACCGTCAGGGTTTCCTCGTCCATGGACTTGGAGCGGATCGAGATGCTCTCCTCCTGATCACCCATCCAGTTCAGGGCATTCAGCACCAGGTTGCTGTTGGCGCCGCCCACCGTGTAGTCCACATTGCTGTTCAGCATGTTGGCAGAGGTGAACCACACCAGCTTGCCGCCATTTTCAGAGGCAACGCCCACATTGAAGGGGCCATCCGTGTCGCCGTCTTCCTTGGTGGTGGTGGTCATGGACTTGCCAGCCTGCTTCGCATAAGCGGAGTCAGAGGTTGTCAAAAGCCAGGTAACGCTTGCCGTGGAATCTTCCGTTTCCACAATAGGCTGTGCAATGGGCATCAGGATGTAATAACCGCCGTCTGCCAGGGCATCCGTGATATCGTGCGACTGGATGTTGGGCAGAATGTAATGAGGATAACGGTTAATGCAGCGGCTGCTGTCGCCCTCGATGATAATGCCGGTATCCAC
>CAVEUM010000004.1:66190-104167 GCA_963618735.1 bacterium
AATCCACTGTAACACCCATGGCAGCAGTAACCTTCAGCAGGTTCGTCATCTTGCCGGACTCGATGTAGTCCGTCATCAGGAGCACATTGCCGCCGTTCTGCAGGTAGGTAATGAGCATTTCAGTCTCATCATCGCCCAGGTCGGAGGTAGGCGCATTGATCAGAACGGCGTTTGCGTCCTCAGGAACGGCTTCCATGCTCAAAAGAGACAGGCTTTCATAGGTCATGTTGTCCTGCTCAATCATTTCCGTCACGTCATCCGACAGTTCGCTTTCGCCGTGGCCAGTCAGCACATACACCTTGGGCAGATTGTCGCTGGATACGTAATGAATGGCGTTGGTCAGCTCATTTTCGCCATTGAAGCTGGTGGTGGTGGTGTAGCTATAGGTGGAATAATCCATGGAATAGCTGCTGACATAAATATCTTCATAGCCTACCAGGCGATAGCGTCCGCCGCAATCGACGATCACGCTGTTCTGATACAGCTGGGACGTATTCAGATCATAGCTGTCCAGGAAGGTAGGCTTCAGGTTGGGATCCACCGTTTCCACCGTGATGTGGTCAGACAGATCCGCATACCGATTCAGCAATCGGGTAATGGTCGAATCTTCATTGCCCGTAACCACCAGCAGGTACAGTTTCACATCCTTCTCCAGAGAAGACACAATGCGTCTGGTCTGGTCAGACAGTTCATACAGAGAATTGGATGTCAGGTCAATTTCCGTGGCGGTGCTGGGAAGGCTGCTCACCAGCAGATTGGCGACAATGGCAATCACAATCACGATCACCGCAGCCAAAGTGGACCAACTGCCAGCAACAAAGCGCTTGCCGAAGAGCTTCTTCATCCCCGGCTTCTTTTCCTTATGGCTCATTCGTTCCACCTCCGCTTCTCCATGGACTGCACCGTCAGGAACAGGAATACGCAGATGATGGAGAGGTAATACACAACAGCCGTGAGATCGAACACGCCGTCCGTAAAGCTGTCAAAGCGTTCAAACACGCTGATGGATTCCATCATGCTGGAGAACAGACCCGAGAATGCGGAAGAATCAGCGCTGTACCAGATGTACAGTCCGCCAATGCCCAGCACGCCGACGCCTACCGACACAATGGGGTTCTTCGCCATCAGCTGCAGAATCACCGCAAAAATCACAACCAGGACAATCAATGCGATCAGAGACGCAGATGCCTCGGTGGAAACGTAGCTTGCCAGTGCGTTCATGAAGTACAGCAGTAGCATCACCACCAGGGTAATCACAGCGGAGGCCACCTGACTCTCCGTAACAGAGGAGATGAACAATCCGATGGACAGCAGGCAGGCGCCCAGCAGGAAGAATGCGAACAGTGCCGCATAGGCGGAAGCGAATTCCATGTTGCCATACTGGGACAGAATCAGCGGATACGTTGCAAGGATCAGCATCGGAACTGCCAGCACAACCAGCATGCCGAAGTACTTTCCCAGCACCACATCCGACAGGCGAATCGGCAGGGAATACAGCAGCTGATCCGTCTTCTGCCGCTTTTCCTCAGCCAGTGCACGCATGGAGATGATTGGCACCGCGATGAGATAAATGAAGGAGCATCCGGACAAAACATAGGCGAACTTGGCGGAGTAGCCGCTCAGGTTATAAGCCATGCAATAGATACCGGCGAAAATCAGCAAGAACGCACCCAGCAGCCAGCCGGTCACGCCCTTGTAGTATGCGCTGATTTCGCGCTTCCAAACGGCGATCATTGTGCTTCCTCCCCTCCTGCTTCCTGCGTATTCTCTTCATGGGATTCGTTCTGATTCTCATCCTGCGATGCTTCAGTTGCTGTCTGCAGAGGGGTATCGCCCTGCGTCAGTTCGAGGAAGATGTCTTCCAAATCTGCATGAACCTGCGTCATTTCCAGCAAAGGAATTTCTGCCTTTGCAAAGGCATTGAACACCTTTTCGCGGATGTCGCTTCCCTCTTCTGCCTTGACTTCCAGCACCGTGGTTTCCTTATCGTTGGGCTTGAACTCCACCGAGGCGATGCCCTTCACGTTGCCCAGAACCTTCCGCATGTGCTTTTCATCCTCATGAGACTCAATGCGAATGGTCTGAGTGCCAGCGAAGCGTTTGGTCAGGTTTTCCGTGGTATCACTGGCAACCAGCTTACCGCCGGAAATAATCATGATGGAATCGCACACAGCCTGCACCTCGCTCAGGATGTGGCTGGAAAGCACAATGGTATGCTCCTTGCCCAGTTCACGGATCAAGTCACGGATTTCGATAATCTGTGCCGGGTCCAGGCCAACCGTCGGCTCATCCAGGATGATAACTTCGGGCTTGCCCAGCAGTGCCTGTGCAATGCCGACGCGCTGCCTGTAGCCCTTGGACAGGTTGCGGATCATGCGGTTCTTCACTTGGGTGATGCCCGTCTTTTCCATAACGGAATTGATCTGTTCCGCCTGCTCCTTATGGGGTACACCCTTGGCTTCCGCCACGAAACGCAAATACTCATTAGGTGTCATGTCCGTATACAGAGGCGGCAGCTCAGGCAGATAGCCGATGCGTTTCTTGGCCTCCATGGGTTCTTCGCTAACAGAATGACCATCCACCAATACCTCGCCGTCCGTTGCGCCCAGGCAGCCGGTAATGATGTTCATGGTCGTAGACTTGCCTGCGCCATTGGGCCCCAGAAAGCCGTAAATGACGCCTTTCTCGATCTCAAAGGACAGGTCGGACACTGCGGTATGTCCTCCGTATCGCTTTGTCAGGTGCTTGACCTCGATCAATGCTTACTCCTCCTCATCATAAAACGTCGGCAGTTCGCCTGCCAGGCATAGCCTGCCGACGCTCTGCGATACAAATAGTATAGAAACCCAAGCTTAAGCGAACCTTAAGCCACTTTGGAAAGTATGTGAATAGTCTATGAATTTCTATCGAATGGCTGGGATGGAAGTCTTGCGAGAGGGCAGCTTTTGTGCCAAAAGCTCCCTCTCGCGCTCTCCCCGAAAACCGCATAAGGTGCAGTTTTTGTTGTGGTTGACATACCGTTTGCGAGCATGAACCTTCCATGCTCCGCGTAGAAAAAGCATTCCGTAAGCAGCATTCTTTGTGCCAAAGTCCCCTCTCGCGCTCTCCCCGAAAACCGCATAAGGTGCAGTTTTTGTTGTGGTTGACATACCGTTTGCGAGCATGAACCTTCCATGCTCCGCGTAGAAAAAGCATTCCGTAAGCAGCATTCTTTGTGCCAAAGTCCCCTCTCGCGCTCTCCCCGAAAACCGCATAAGGTGCAGTTTTTGTTGTGGTTGACATACCGTTTGCGAGCATGAACCTTCCATGCTCCGCGTAGAAAAAGCATTCCGTAAGCAGCATTCTTTGTGCCAAAGTCCCCTCTCGCGCTCTCCCCGAAAACCGCATAAGGTGCAGTTTTTGTTGTGGTTGACATACCGTTTGCGAGCATGAACCTTCCATGCTCCGCGTAGAAAAAGCATTCCGTAAGCAGCATTCTTTGTGCCAAAGTCCCCTCTCGCGCTCTCCCCGAAAACCGCATAAGGTGCAGTTTTTGTTGTGGTTGACATACCGTTTGCGAGTATGATCGCACACAACGTAAAAAAGGAGCTGCTCCGTCATTCGGAACAGCTCCTTTTTGTATCCTGTTATTCTTTTTCCTGCAGATATTCTGCCTGCCCCAGCCGGAAAGCATCCTGGCCGTAGCAGTCTGCTGCCACCACAAGGGGCAAATCCTTCAGCGTTAGCCGCTTGATGGATTCGGGTCCCAGGTCATCCCAAGCGATAACTTCACAGGCCGTGACACACTTTGCCATCAGTGCCGCCGCACCGCCCACCGCCGCGAAGTACACCGCGGGATATTCCTGCATGGCCTGCATGACTTTCTCGCCGCGCATACCCTTGCCAATCATGCCGCGCAAGCCAAGGGACAGAAGCGTCGGCGTGGACGCATCCATGCGGGTGGAGGTTGTGGGACCAATGGAGCCCACAGGTTTGCCTGGCGGTGTTGGCGTAGGCCCCGCATAGTAAATCACTTGACCTTCCAGAGGCAGCGGCAGGGGTTCATTTTTGCTGAGGCATTCCATCATTCGCAGATGTGCCGCGTCACGTGCGGTATACACCACGCCGCTGAGAAGCACGTGATCCCCTGCATGAAGGGAGCGCACCGTCTGCTCATCCAAAGGGGTTGACAGATGAATCATACGCTTTCCTCCTTACAGTACCGCCGTTTGATGGCGGGTCACATGACAGCTGACGTTCACGGCCACGGGCAGACCCGCAATGTGGGTCGCCCCTGCAAGCACATGCAGACCGAGGCAAGTGGTTTTTCCGCCCAGTCCCTGGGGGCCGATGCCCGTTTCATTCACCATCTGCAAAAGCTCATCTTCCAGCGCCGCATAATAAGGGTCGCTGTTATGCTGGTCAAGCGGCACCATCAATGCACGCTTTGCCAGGAGCGCCACGCCTTCAAAATCACTTCCGATACCAATGCCCAACACCATGGGCGGGCACGGATTCGCTCCTGCCTTTTTCACCGTTTCCAGCACGAATTTCTTCACGCCCTCCACGCCCTGGGCAGGGGTCAGCATAGCCAGACGGCTCATATTCTCACTGCCAAAGCCTTTGGGCGCCACGGTGATGGTCACTTTGTCTCCCGGCACCAGTCGTGTGTGGATGATGGCAGGCGTATTATCCCCCGTGTTCACTCGGCGGAGAGGATCGCCCACCACGCTCTTGCGCAGCAATCCCTCCGTATAACCCGCATGAACGCCCGCGTTAATGGCGCTTTCCAGGTCACCCTGAATGTGCACATCCTGACCCACATCCACAAACACCACTGCCATGCCAGTATCCTGACAGATGGGCATTTGCGTTTCGCGGGCAATTTGCTCATTTTGAACCAGCAACTGCAGCAGTTCTTTTCCTGATGCGAAGGGTTCTTCCTCTGCCGCCTGATGCAGCACGCAGGCAACATCCTCTGGCAGATTGCGATTTGCCTCCACGCACAGCCGTGCCACCTCGCTGGTAATCTGTGCAGCTTCGATTATTCGCATGCTTCTTCCCCTCCATCCATCAAGCGCTTGATGCGCAGTGCAGCCGCCTTGACAGCGTTCTTCTTTTCTCCCTGCAGCACCAGTTCGCTTTGCGCGTCCCGCAGGGTTAGGCCTTCCAGCAAAAGATCAGTCAGCCGTGCTTCCAGTGAAATATCCGCTGTTGCAGTCTTTTCCTCTGGCAATGTCACCTCATGGAGATCCATCACCATGCAATACTCGCCCTTCTGCGCCTTGGGGTCTGCCTTCAGCATGGCCAGCACTTCCTGTGCCGTTCCGCGGATGGTTTTTTCATGCAGCTTGGTCAGGTCGCAGCTCAGCGAAAGCTTCACCTGGGGCAGAGTTTCCGCCACCGTTTCCACCAGCTCAATCACTCGATAAGGGGACTCATGCGCCACAGCGATTTTGGGGCCACGGGCAATCTGCAAAAGTTTTTCCCGCAGATCCTTCTTTTCCCGCGGAAGGAAGCCATAGAAGGCAAACTCCCTCGTGTCAAACCCGCTGACAGACAGGGCGGACACCGCCGCGCAACAGCCGGGAATGGGAATGACCTCGATTCCGCGTTCCACCGCCGCACTCACCAGACCATAGCCTGGGTCGGATACGCAGGGCGTGCCGGCATCCGTGGTAATGGCCACATCAATGCCTTCTGCCAGCATCTTATCTGCCAGCCAGGCGCCCTTGGTGTCTTCATTGTGCTGGTGGCAGCTGGTCAGCGGCGTGTGAATATCGAATACGTGGCACAGCTTCATGGTAACGCGGGTATCCTCCGCGGCAATCAGCCCCACGTTTTTCAGCGTTTCAATCGCACGAGGAGGGAAATCTTCCAGATTGCCAATGGGCGTGGCAACGACATACAAGGTAGGCATCACAAAACCTCCAGCTTTTCGCAGACCCGCAGCTTTGCGCTCCGTGCCCGAGGATTCCGCTCCACTTCTTCTTCCGTAGGCGGAACAGCGCCCTTGGCCAGCACCTTCACCTGCGGCTTTCGTCCACAGGTGCAAATCGGTGCCTTGGGCGGGCAGATGCAGGGATTCTGCAGCCGCTGGAAGCAACGCTTCACAATGCGATCTTCCAGAGAGTGGAACGTAATCACCAGCAGGCGTCCGCCAGGCTTCAGGCACTGCACCAGATCGCACAGTGCCTTATCCAGCGGGTCCAGTTCATCATTCACTGCAATGCGAATGGCCTGGAAGGTTCGCCGTGCAGGATGTCCCTCATCCTTGCGGCGCACTGCTTTCGGGATGGCCGCATCCACTGCGTGCACCAGGTCGAAGGTGGTTTCCAGCGGCTTCTGCTGGCGATGCTCGCAGATCATGTGGGCAATGCGTGCCGCCCACTTGTCCTCGCCATAGTCACGGATGATCCGTGTCAGCTCCGCTTCACTGGCCGTGTTGCACAAGTCTGCCGCCGTCATGCCCTGGGTGGGATTCATGCGCATATCCAGCGGCGCGTCTTCATGATAGGAGAAGCCCCGCTCCGCATGATCCAGCTGAGGGGAAGAAACGCCCAGATCCAGCAGCGCCCCCGTCAGCGGTGCGGCTCCTGCCTGCTGCAGAAGCTGTGCCGCGTCATGAAAGTTGCCCGACAAGCCATGGAAGTTCGGATACTTCTGCAGTCGTGCCGTTGCTGCCGCCATGGCCTCAGGATCACGGTCAAT
This sequence comes from bacterium, assembly GCA_963618735.1. GTDB lineage: Bacteria > Bacillota > Clostridia > Christensenellales > Aristaeellaceae > CAKUFA01. Next base: position 72,881 of record CAVEUM010000004.1, read on the forward strand.
CCCGTAAAGGGTAGCCGTTCCGCCGCATGCGTTCAGGATGGCGCTGCTATGGCCGCCGCCGCCCAGGGTTCCGTCGCAGTAGACCCCGTCAGGATCCATGGGCATCCACTGCAGTACCTCCTGCAGCAGCACAGGTTCGTGGATAAATTCCATGGCTGTGTTTCCTTTCTCTATTCAAGCAACAGGTAATTTCAGCAAATTGCGCAGGCTTCCCGCAAAGTACAGGGAACCTGCGGCAATAATCAGTCCATCATTTCCCGCAAGACGTCCTGCTTCTGCCAGACCTTCTTCCAGGGAAGCGGCAGCCTTTGCTTTCACCCCTGCGGAGCGTAAATGCGCCGCGTAGGTTTCAGCATCCATGCTGCGTGGACTGTCCGGCGTAACCGTTACCGCGGTATCCGCAATAGAAGACAGCGCAGTCAGCATCTCTGGCTGAAGCTTTTCCGCCAGCACGCCGCTCAGAAGCACGCGCTTCTTCCCTGCCAGATGATGCTGCACAAAGTTCAGCAGAGCCTGCACGCCCTGAGCATTGTGTGCCCCATCAATCAGCACGTTTCCGCACCACTCCAGCCGCGCCGGCCATACCGTTTCCGCAAGGCCTTGGCGAACTGCATCGTCCGTCAGGCGGAATCCCTGCTTGCGCAGCTCCTCCACCATAGCCAGTACCGTCATGACATTGGTCAGCTGATGCTCTCCGGGGAGCGCAATGTGCACATCTTTCCACAGGTTTTCCAACTGATAGGTCGCGACAGAGGAAAACGCCGTGCATGCAAAATCCAGCAACTGATTCATCCGCAGCTGGCGCAAGGGCGCATGCATTTCTCTGGCGGCGCTTGCAAACACTTCTTCCACGCCTGCATCCGCAGGATGGCACACCACAGGAATCCCCTGCTTGATAATGCCTGCCTTTTCCCCTGCGATTTTTTCCACCGTGTCACCCAGAAACTGCATGTGATCCAGTCCGATGGCGGTGATTCCGCACAGGCATGGACGCACGATATTGGTAGGATCAAGTCGGCCGCCCAGGCCAACCTCCACCACGGCAACATCCACCTTTTCCCCTTCAAAGGCTGAGAAGGCCAACGCCGTGCCCATTTCAAAGGGCGTAGGCGTCAAATCCGACGATGCCTCCAGAAGGGCATTGCCGTACTTCACCATCTCATCTGCGCTAATCAGACGACCATTCAGGCGAATTCTCTCCTCATAGGTCTGCAGAAAGGGAGACGTATACAGTCCCGTCGTATATCCCGCATGGCGCAGGATGCTTTCCAGCATAGCGCAGGTACTCCCTTTACCATTGGTGCCCGCCACATGAATGACGGGCACCGTAGGATGAGGGCAGAGCCTTTGCATCAGCTCCTGGATATTTTTCAGTCCGTTCTTGCTGCCCGTGGCATAGGTGCCATGGATGGCAGCAATCACTTCCGAGGCAGTTTTCATAGGCTTTCCTTCAGTTCAGCAATGCGGCTTTCCAGCGCAGCGGCCTTCTGCTTGTTGGTTTCCAGCTTTTCCTTTTCCTGTTCAACCAGTGCGGCAGGAGCCTTGGCCACAAAGCCGGGATTGTTCAGCTTGCCTTCTGCGCGGGCAATTTCCTTCGTCATGTTGTCCAGTTCCTTATTCAGGCGGGCAATTTCCTTGGCGAAATCCACCAGATCACCCAAAGGAATAAAGAGCTCTGCCGCGGCAGTCACTGCGCTGACGGTCTTCTCCTTCACTTCATCACGGCTGGAAATCATCTCCACAGAAGATGCCCAGGCCAGACGACCAAAGTACACAGCCGTCTCATTCAGCACGTCCGCCCAGCCTTCCTTCGGCAGGAGCATCAGGCGGGTGCGCTTGCCTGCGGCCACATTCATCTCGCTCCGCAGGTTACGGATGCTGCGGATGATTTCCATCACGCCCTGCATCTTGGCCTCGTCCTCGGTGAAGTCATAAGCGTCCTTCACTTCAGGCCACTGAGACAGCATCAGGAATCCTTCCGTGCCAGGCAGATACTTATACACCTGCTCGGTGAGGAAAGGCATGAAGGGATGCAGCAGCTTCAGCAGGCCTTCCAGCACATAGAGAAGCACAGCCTGCACATTGTGTTTGGCGGCCTCGTCATCGCCCGTCAGGCGGGACTTTGCCAGCTCGATATACCAGTCGCAGAATTCGCTCCATGCAAAGTCGTAAATGCGGTTGGCAGAAAGGCCGAAGTCGCCTTCCTCATTGTGGGTGGAAATGTCACGCACAGCATCCTGGAAGCGGGTCAGAATCCACTTGTCCGCCAGCGTCAGCAGTGCAGGATCAATCTCGTGGCGAGCGTCCACATTCATCAGCACAAAGCGGGATGCGTTCCACACCTTATTGGCGAAGTTGCGGGCAGCCTCCACCTTGCTTTCAATATAACGGGTGTCGTTTCCGGGGCTGACGCCCAGCAGCAGTGAGAAGCGCAGCGCATCGGCACCGTACTTATCAATGACTTCCAGAGGATCCACGCCATTGCCCAGGGACTTGGACATTTTGCGTCCCTGCTCGTCGCGCACCAGGCCGTGAATCAGCACCGTCTTGAAGGGGACATCCCCCATCTGCTCCATGCCGGAGAAGATCATGCGTGCCACCCAGAAGAAGATGATGTCGTAGCCCGTCACCAGCATGCTGGTGGGATAGAAATACTTCAGATCCTCGGTTTCATCCGGCCAGCCCAGGGTCGAGAAGGGCCACAGGGCGCTGGAGAACCAAGTGTCCAGCACTTCTTCATCCTGATGGATATGTTCGCTGCCGCACTTGGGGCACTTGGTGAGATCCGTGCGGGACACATGCATCTCGCCGCAGTCATCGCAGTACCAGGCAGGAATCCGATGACCCCACCACAGCTTACGGCTGATGCACCAGTCGCGGATGTTTTCCATCCAGTTCAGGTATGTCTTGGAGAAGCGGTCGGGGACAAACGCAATGCGTCCGTCCTTCACGCACTCAATGGCAGGCTTGGCCAGGGGCTTCATTTCCACAAACCACTGCTTAGACACCATGGGTTCCACGGTGGTGTGGCAGCGATAGCAGGTGCCCACCTCATGCTTGAGGGGTTCCACGCTCTTCAGGTAGCCGCCCTCGGTCAGGTCGGCAACAATGGCCTTACGGGCCTCTGCCGTGGTCATGCCGGCGTACTTGCCGCAGTCAATCACGCGAGGCTCGTTCACCGTTGCCTTGCCGGAAGCGAAGAGCTCGTCATTTTCAGCCTTGTCTGCTGCGCCAGTCATGTGACCGTCATAGGTGAACACACGGACGATGGGCAGATCGTGCCGCTGACCAACCTCATAGTCGTTGGGGTCATGAGCGGGAGTGATTTTCACCACGCCGGTGCCCTTGGTCATGTCGGCATGCTCGTCGCACACAATGGGGATTTCCTTGTTCAGCAAAGGCAGAATCACATGGCAGCCATGGAGGTGCGCATAGCGGGGATCCTCCGCATTGATGGCCACGGCGGTATCGCCCAGCATGGTTTCAGGACGGGTGGTCGCCAGCTCCAGCATTTCGCCCGTTTCCTTTACGGGATAGAGCAGATGCCAGAAGTTGCCGTCCTTCTCCTCGTATTCCACCTCAGCATCGGAAATGGAAGTGTTGCAGCAGGGGCACCAGTTCACAAGGCGGCTGCCTCGATAGATCAATCCCTTTTCATACAGGCGGCAGAACACCTCACGCACAGCGCGGCTGCAGCCTTCATCCATGGTGAAGCGCTCACGGCTCCAGTCACAGCTGGCACCCATGCGGCGCTGCTGCTGGGTGATGCGGTTGCCGTACTGTTCCTTCCACTTCCACGCACGCTCCAGGAAAGCTTCACGGCCAATGCCATCCTTGGTGAGGCCTTCTTTGGCCATGGCTTCCACAATTTTAACCTCGGTTGCAATGGCAGCGTGATCGGTGCCAGGCAGCCACAGGGTCGGATCACCCTTCATGCGATGATAGCGAATAGCAGCATCCTGCAGGGTGCAGTCCATGGCATGACCCATGTGCAACTGGCCCGTAATGTTAGGCGGGGGCATCACGATGGTGAAGGGCTTCTTGCCTTCCTCACGGTGTGCCACAAAGGCGCCGCTCTCTTCCCATTCCTTATACAGCTCGGTTTCAATGGCCTGAGGGTCAAACTTCGTAGCCATATCCGCGCCGGTCATTTTCATTTCCATAACGCATTCTCCTTTGTCCAGCATGATGGATCAAAACAAGTCCAGCAGGAGCAGCGCTCCCAGCAGCGCAATGACGCATCCCACGCCCTTGCAGATGAGTTTACCATTTTCCCCAGCCTTCGGCAAAAAGCTGTTGATAATCGGTGAAGACGCGTAGACCAGCACTGCGCCAACAACCATCAGCAGCACACCAGGCCAGTTGAGCTTGCTCAAAATCGAATCTCCGTAGGACATGGTATGTTTCCTCCTGAAAAGAAAAAAGCAACCCCGTCCCGAAGGACGGAATTGCTCCGTGGTACCACCTTGATTCGCAATCGAAAGATTCGTTGCCTCATATGCACGATAACGGGTGCCACCGCGACGGCTCAGGTGAATGGATTCACGTTCACCGCCGCTCTGTGAAAGCGACCTTCGCCCGATGGCATCGGAGGCAATCTCACAGCATGACGATCGCCCTCTCTGACCGCGCCTGCGGGGTACTCCTCTTTCATTTGCGAGGGGGTATGACGAATTTTTCTGTAAACCGAAAAAGTGGCCGCAGCCACCTTTTCAATGCAAGAAGTTGCTATTACGCATTCTTCTTGTCTTCATCCATCTTCACAACCTGCACGCCATTGTAATAGCCGCAGTTCTTGCACACATGGTGGGCCAGCTTCATCTGATGGCACTGGGGGCATTCAACGATGCCGGGCATGCTCAGCTTCCAGTTGGCGCGACGGCTGTGCTTACGAGCCTTAGAGATTTTTCCCTTAGGAAGAGCCATGATTTACACCTCCTCATCCTTCGTCAGCAATTGCTGCAATGCCGCAAAAGGATGCTCATTCTGCATTTCCTTCTGGCAAGTGTCGTTGTCTGCAAACCCGACCAAACCGGGACAGTCCTCCCTGCAGAGGAACCGCATCGGCAGGGCGAGTACTGCGTAAGACATAGCCAGCTTTTCAAACCCAACGCAAGATCCAGTGTAGACAAAGATCTCGTCATCTTCCGGGTCGCCGTTCCGCAGAAAGGTTTCCCGGAACGTGGCTTGAATGTCTGCGCTGGCAGGCTCCAGACAGTTGGCGCAATGAGCATGAGCCACAGTCGTCAGCTTTCCATCCACCTGCACACTGCCATCATCCGTGGCAAAATAGGTACCTTCCAGAATGGCATCGTCAAAGGTGACGGTGTCACCGCTAATCTCCTGCGGAGCAATGGCCTGCTCGCCACGGAAAAGGTACTCCTGCCCGGGATTTTTCAGTGCCAAGGTTACGTCCAGCTTCATGTGCTCACCTCAAATATGACCAAATATCATTATAGGGTCTTTCAAGCCTTTTGTCAACAGAATTTTCTCGCGATGATGATATTTCACCATCGCGAGTTGCCCCATTGTCGGGGATTCTGTCGAAATATCTCTTACTTGGTAACAAGTTCCAGAGTATCACGGGCGATAGCAATTTCCTCGTTGGTGGGGATGACGCAGATGGTCACCTTGCTGTCCTCAGCAGACACAACGGACTCCGTCACATTCGGCCATGCACAGGCAGCGTTCTTTTCCTTGTCCAGCTTTGCGCCCATGAACTCGAAGCCATCCATGATGTGCTCGCGCAGGCGCCAGTTGTTCTCACCAATGCCAGCGGTGAACACGATCACGTCCACACCGTTCATAGCAGCGGCATAAGAACCGATGTACTTGCGGATGCCATAGGTCAGCATGTCGCGAGCCAGGATAGCATCTGCATCGCCAGCGTCAGCAGCGGCGTCAATATCACGCATATCGCTGCGGCCGCCAATGCCCTTCAGGCCGGATTCCTTGTTCATCATGGTCAGCACCTGATCCACGGTCATGTGCTCATTGTTAGCAATGAACTGCACCACAGCAGGATCGCAGCTGCCGGAACGGGTGCCCATCAGCACGCCTTCCAGAGGGGTCAGACCCATGGAGGTGTCCACGCACTTGCCGTCCACCACGGCGCTCAGGCTGGAGCCGTTGCCCAGATGGCAAACGATCACGCGCTTGCCCACAGGGTTTACGCCCAGGAACTCGCACACGCGCTTGGACACATAGCGATGAGAGGTACCGTGGAAGCCATAGCGGCGGACACCGTACTTGGTCTCATATTCCTTCGGCACGCCGTACATATAAGCCTTGGCGGGCATGGTCTGATGGAAAGCAGTGTCGAACACAGCGACCTGAGGCACGGTAGGCATAACCTTCTCGCAAGCCTCAATGCCCATCAGGTTGGCAGGATTGTGGAGAGGTCCCAGTGGGATGCACTCCCGAATGGCAGCCTTCACAGCATCGTTGATGATCACAGAAGCGGAGAACTTCTTGCCGCCATGCAGCACGCGGTGACCAACAGCGCTGATCTCATCCGTGGACTTGATTGCGCCCTTCTCAGGATCCTGCAGAGCAGCCAGCATCATTTCCGTAGCCTGAACATGGTCTGCCACAAAGGTGCTTACTTCCACAACCTTGTCGCCCACATTCTGCTTCAGGTGACCGCCTTCAGTTCCCTTTTCCTTGTCTTCCTTAATGCCAATGCGCTCTACCAGACCCTTTGCCAGTACCTTTTCGCCGTTCATGTCGAGCAGCTGATACTTCAGGGAGGAAGAACCGGCGTTCACGACCAGAATCTTCATCGTTGAAAGCTCCTTCTGTTTGGTTTTTATGCGCTCCATGATGTCTTCAGGAAAGAGAGACCTGCCCGATTCTGTTTTTCGGAGTCAGGCAGGCTCAATGCATCATTACTTGATGACCTCGCCCATGGTGCCGGGAGCCACGCAGCCAGCGTTGGACTCATCGGTATCGATGTGCATGGCCAGAGCGAACTTCTCGCTCACGCGAACCACCACATCGCTGAAGGTCAGGCTGCGGCCGTTGGTTTCAACCTTCACGGACACCTCGTCCTTGTCCTTCACACCGAAGGCTTCTGCATCGGCGGGAGTCATGTGGATGTGACGCTTTGCAGCGATGACGCCTTCCTTCAGTTCCACTTCACCGCAGGGTCCAACCAGCTTGCAGGAACCGCTGCCGGCGATGTCGCCGCTTTCACGGATAGGAGCCGTCACGCCGATGGAACGGGCATCCGTCAGAGAAACTTCCACCTGGCTTGCGCTGCGGACAGGTCCCAGGATGGATGCAGTCATCTGACCCTTGGTGCCAACGATGGTCACCTTCTCATTGCTGGCAAACTGACCAGGCTGAGACAGCATCTTCTTCACAGTCAGTTCATAGCCCTTGCCGAAAAGGGTCTCCAAATCTTCCTTCGTTACATGCACGTGACGTGCAGAGGTTTCTACCAATACCTTTGCCATTCCGATACACTCCTTTAATGTCCATTCAAGCACGCCAAAAAATCTTCCGTGCTCAGGAATCGTCTTCTATTATACAGGATTTTATAAGAAAAAGGAAGGGTTTTGCATGAGAAAAATGGAATTACCGCAAAAAGAAATATGAGGGGAGCATCAAAGCATGCGAATTGTTGGCATCGTGGCGGAATATGACCCATTTCATTCGGGGCATGCCTATCAGCTGCAAAAGGCAAAGGAAGCTGCCGGGGCGGACTATGCCGTTGTTGTTATGTCAGGATGCTTCACCCAGCGCGGAGACGCAGCCATTCTTTCCCCTGCGGTGCGCACACGCATGGCGCTTTCCGGTGGGGCAGACGCGGTATTTCTTCTCCCCTGCCTGTGGAGTGTTCGGGACGCGGAGCACTTCGCCCTGGGCGCCGTCTCCCTGCTGACAAAACTTGGCGTAGATGCGCTTTCCTTCGGGGCAGAAGATGCGGAGCTTGCGCCTCTTCAACGAGCTGCCGAGCTGCTGGAGCATCCGTCTCCCGCGCTTCACGAGGCCGTTCAGCAGAACCTGTCGCAAGGGCTTTCCCATCCTGCTGCGATCTCTGCCGCCATGGAAAGCATTTTCCCCGATGCCGGTCATTTGCTGTCTTCCCCCAACAATACGCTGGCCATTTGCTACCTGCGTGCCCTGCTGCGGCTTGACGCCTCCATCGATATTCATCCCATCAGCCGCAAAGGATGCTACCATGCCACCGATTTATCAGATGTGCTGCCTTCTGCTTCCGCCGTCCGCAGTGCCATGCTGCGGGGCGAGTGGCACCGCGCGGCAAATGCTCTTCCCCTGCCCTGCCGGGCGCTGCTGACAGATGCCGCCGCTCTGGGGCAGATTCACCGTCCCGATGCATTGGACGCTGCGCTTCTGTACCGTCTGCGCTGCATGACGCCCCGTGATTACGCCGCTCTGCCCGGTTGTTCCGAAGGGCTGGAAGATCGTCTGCGTGCCGCCGCGCGTCATGGCAGCACCAAAGCCGCTGTGCTGGAGGAAACCTGCACCCGCCGCTATCCGCGGGCAAGGATCAATCGTCTGTGCACCCATGCGCTGCTGGGCATCACGCAGGCAGACGCGGATGAAACGCCTTTGCCGCCCGCCGCCATTTTATTGGGAATTCGTCAGGACGCGAAACCCCTGCTGAGTCGTCTCGGAAAAGGGCAGATCCCGCTGTTAGGACGTGCGTCTGAATACCCTGACGGCAGATGGATGGAAATCGAATCTCTGGCCTGGGACGTGTGGGGACTCGGATGCGGCCTGCCTGCCGGTGGATTGTTTACCCAGGGTGTTGTGCGACTATAAAAGAAGCAGGAATCCCGCTTTGATGCAAGATTCCTGCTTTTTGATTGACTCAGCAGCGACTCGGCTGTCTCATCAAATCTCCACGATGTCGTAAAGATCATTGCCCATGCCAAGCTCCTTCATGTAGGTCAGCTGGCGAAGGCCATGACGGGACTCCATGCGTTCCACCATGGCATGACGGTCATGCTCGGGCATGGCGTACAGCATATCCACGCAGGCCTGATCCACCGCCAGAATGTCGGTAGATGCAAGAATGCCCACGTCAGGGGTCACCACAGGGGCAGCGTGACGGCCAGTGCAGTCGCAGTCCACAGACATATTGCGCATCACGTTAATGTACACAATATGCTCGCCGAAATGATCCACCACCGACTTGGCAGACTCCGTCATCCGCTCCATGAATTCTTCTTCCGAAATGCTCCACTGATCCTCGCCGGGATAGGTGTGAATCATGGCCTTGCCGACGCGGCCATCTGCGCAGCCGATGCCAATATTCTTGTTGGAGCCGCCAAAGCCGCCCATGGTATGACCCTTGAAATGCGTCAGCACCAGCAGAGAGTCATAATTGCCCAGGGTTGCGCCCACAGACATTTCCTTGAACCACTTGCCGTCCTTCACAGGGAACATGGCGGTGCCGTGCTCATCCATGATATCCACAGGAGCAAAATCCCAACCGTTGATCTTCAGCGTTTCGCGATGCTTTTCGGTGGTGTCGCGGTCGCCTGCGTAGTAGGTGTTGGTTTCCACAATGGTGGCATCCGGCAGTTCATCCTGCAGCAGCTTCTTCACCCAGGGACGAGGCAGAATGTTCGGACCGTACTGTTCGCCCGTGTGGAGCTTCACAGCCACCTTGCCCGTCATGCGTTCCTTCACCTTTTGATAGATCTTTTCCAGTCCCTCCGCAGAAAGATCCCGTGTGAAATACACCACGGACTTCTCACCCTTGCGTTCGCTGACAGGAATATAATGATCGCCGCCCTTGCCGGCACAAATCTCGCACATGTCTGTATCCTCCTTTGCTACTTTACCATCTTTATTTTACTACTTAAAGCAAGCTTTAAGTCAAGAGAAAATTCTTTTTTTCGCTATTCTTTCTCTTTGTCCTGTGCTACAATCAAGGACAGATCGCAACAGGAGTTGATGCTTATGGCCGCTACGGATATGACCCGCGGCAGAATTTTTCCGCACCTTGTCAAATACGCTGTTCCGCTGATTCTCGGCAACTGCTTTCAGCTGGCATACAATGCGGTGGACAGCATCATTGCAGGACAATTTATCGGAAAAGATGCCCTGGCCGCAGAAGGCATTGCCGGCCCCGTGATGAATCTGGTCATCCTCGGCATCAGCGGCCTTTGCCTCGGTGCCGGTGTGCTCATGAGCCAGTTCTTCGGCGGCAAACGAATGGACGACCTCCACAAGGAAATGGCAACCGCCGTTCTGTCTGGCGGTATCTTCTCTACCGTGGTGGCGCTTCTGGGTATACTGCTGACAGAGCCCATTCTGACGCTGCTTGCCGTCCCGGATGAAATTCGTGCCATGACAGGCATCTACCTGCGCATCACCTTTCTGGGTGCTCCCTTCACCTGCTTTTACAACGCTCTCGCTTCGGCACTGAAAAGCATCGGCGACAGCAAAACACCTCTGAAATTCCTGATGTTTTCTTCCATTCTCAATGCGGTGCTGGATTTGATTTTCATCGGATTGCTCGGCTTTGGCATCGTTTGTTCAGCCGTAACGACCGTTGTGGCCGAGGCCGCATCCGCCCTGATGAGCTGGCTTTACATCCGCCGCCGTGTTCCCCTGCTTCGCCTTGAAAAGCAGGAGTGGCGCATTGACCGTCCCCTGTTGAAAACCACCCTGCAGTATGGCAGCATCACCGCCCTGCAGCAGGCTGTTCAGCCCATCGGCAAGCTGCTGATTCAAGGCCAGGTCAATCAGCTGGGACTGGATGTCATTGCTGCCTTCAACGCCTGTACCCGTGTTGATGATTTTGCCTTCACCCCTGAGCAGAGCATTGGCCAGGCCATTACGACCTTCACCGCGCAGAACCGCGGTGCAGGGAATACGCAGCGCATCCGTCAGGGAATCTGGCGCGGTCTGACGCTGGAAGGCTGCTATTGGCTGCTCATCGGCACAGTCACACTTCTTTTCCGTGAGAATATCGTCAGTTGGTTTGTTTCCGGCGAAGGAAGTGAGCAGGTCGTTGCTTTGGGTGCGCAGTATCTGCTGAACATGGCGCTGTTTTACCTGTGGCCCGCCATGACCAACGGCGTACAGGGTTTCTTCCGCGGCATGGGCAAAATGCAGGTTACCCTGCTATGCACCGCCATTCAGACCAGCATCCGCGTGGTGTTCACCTACCTTTTGGCGCCGTCCATGGGCATCACAGGCATCACATACGCCTGTGTTGCCGGCTGGACCGTCATGCTGCTGGTAGAAGTTCCCATGATGCTTCGTGTGATTCGCCGACAGCTCGGTAGCTCAAAAATGACTTCTTCCGCGCAGGTTGAACAGCATCCTTGACGAAAGAAAGCCTCATTGAAAATAGTTTCATGGTCATTTGCGACGTTTTTTGTCACACTTGCGTCAATCTTTCCCTTCCTTTTGGCAGCAAAACGTGCTATAATGAGTCGAGAACATTCCTTAAAGGAGGTTTTTTCCAATGGCTATTGTAACCAGTACTGAAATGTTCAAGAAGGCCTATGAAGGCGGCTACGCTATCGGTGCTTTCAACGTGAATAACATGGAGATTATCCAGGGCATCACGGAAGGCGCTAAGATGGAGAATGCCCCTGTGATCCTGCAGGTTTCCGCAGGCGCCCGTAAGTATGCAAAGCATGCCTATCTGATGAAGATGATCGAGGCCGCTGTGCAGGATACCGATCTGCCCATCGTGGTGCACCTGGATCACGGCCCCGACTTCGAGACCTGCAAGAGCTGCATTGATGGCGGTTTCTCCTCCGTTATGATCGACGGCAGCCACCTGCCCTTTGAAGAAAACATCGCCCAGACCAAGCGCGTGGTTGAATATGCTCATGACCACGGCGTGGTGGTTGAGGCTGAGCTGGGCCGTCTGGCCGGCGTGGAAGACGATGTGAAGGTGTCTGCTGAGGACAGCAGCTACACCCAGCCTGATGAAGTGGAAGAATTCGTGACCCGTACCGGTTGCGACTCTCTGGCCATTGCTATCGGCACCAGCCACGGCGCTTACAAGTTCAAGGGCGAACCCAAGCTGCGCTTCGACATTCTGGAAGAAGTAGGCCATCGCCTGCCCGGCTTCCCCATCGTGCTGCACGGTGCTTCCTCCGTTATCCCCGAGTATGTGGACATGATCAACGAATTCGGTGGTCAGATGCCTGGTGCTCAGGGTGTGCCTGAGGATATGCTGCGCAAGGCTGCTTCCATGGCCGTCTGCAAGATCAACATTGACTCTGACCTGCGTCTGGCCTTCACGGGTCTGGTGCGTAAGCACTTCGCTGAGCATCCCGATCACTTCGATCCTCGTCAGTACCTGACAGATGCCCGTACCGGCATCCGCGACATGGTGCGTCATAAGATCGTTAACGTGCTCGGCTGCAACGGCAAGGCCTAATTGCATTTCAAGTGTATCAAAAAAGAGCGGCTTCGGTCGCTCTTTTTTTGCTTGCCAAATGCGACCATCTCGTGTACTCTAGTGTTATAGATCGGAGGGATGAACCTGTGCGTTATCATTTGGATACCATTCCCGTATGGGATGCCATGAAGCTGGATGGTGAGTGCTTTCTCTGTGCCCTGCGCCGCAAGATTGAACTTGACGAAGTAGAGCGTTGTCTTGGTGCTTCCGTCATGGAACCTGATGCGCGGATTCGCGTCAATGAAAAGGGCTTCTGCCGCCATCATCAGGCCATGCTCTTTGCCACCAATAATCGCCTGGGGCACGCCCTCATGCTGCACACGCACCTGGGCGAAACCCGCAAGCAGCTTGAAAAAGACTTTGCCGCGTTGCGGAAATCCTCCAAAGCGTATGCCTCTGCCACATTGGGTGACAAGCTCACCGGCAAGGGTGCCGCCGCGCGGAAGGAGCTCGAAAGTGCCGCCGCGCATCTGTCCCGGCAGGCTGGATCCTGTGTCGTGTGTGAAAACATTGATGAAAACATGAAGCGCTACACCCACACCTTCTTCCACCTGTACAAAACAGATGCGGAGTTCCGCAGCGCACTTGCCTCCTCCAAAGGTGTGTGTCTGCCAGACGCCGCCACCCTGCTGCAAGCCGCTCCGGAAGAGCTTCCCGCCAGGGATGTAGCAGACTTTACGGAGCTTATTCTCTCATTGGAAGAAAAAAGTCTGGCACGGCTTGATGAGGATATTGCCTGGTTTATCAAAAAGTACGACTATCGCTTTGATGCAGAGCCATGGAAAAACAGCCGTGACGCGGTCGAGCGCACAGCCAACAAGCTCCGCGGCTGGTGTATTGGTCAGGAGCCGAATCCCAAAGAAAAATAAAAAAAGCTGGATTACTCCAGCCTTCAAGCTTACTGTTCTTCCTCTTCAGGATGATACTGCTCCAACCGAACGCCTGCTTCCGCGAATATCTCCAGCGAAAACGCGTCAGGATAGCCTTCCTGATAAATGACCCGACTGATGCCTGCGTTGATGATCATCTTCGCACACACGCTGCAGGGCTGATGGGTGCAGTACAGGGTGCCGCCGTCAATGGACACGCCGAGCTTCGCCGCCTGAATGATTGCGTTCTGTTCCGCGTGAATGGCATAGCACAGCTCTGCCCGCGTGCCAGACTGGATGCCCAGCTGGCGGCGCATGCAAACGCCGCGTTCCTTGCAGGTTTTAAGTCCCGCCGGAGCGCCGTTATAGCCCGTGGTCATGATTCGCTTATCCTTCACAATCACGCAGCCAATGCTTCTTCCCGGCACATAGCAGCTCGTCCAACCAGCAATCACATGTGCCATTTCCATGAACCGCTTATCCCACTTATCCATTCTATGCCCCTGCCTTTGTTTTTAGCATCCCTGTGGACATTATAAGAAAAGTGCTGTCATCTGTCAACGGACAGAAAATTAAGTGGAGGTTTTCCCATGCATTCAAGCCATTTCCCTGCCCGGATGATCCTCACGGCAATCTTTCTTTGCCTTTTCTGCGCTGCTTCTCTGGCTGACGCCCCACAGTATGAGAACACCCAGGCCTTTGCCGCTGTGCTGGGCTACGAGGATGTGATGTACGATTACCTTGGCATCGATGAAACCACTTCACTGGAAATGATCGGCATCACCTTTGACGATGTGGACTATGATACCTTCAGCATCACGGTTCTTTTCTCAGATAGCGGCACTGATGTCAGCCTTTACGCCTGGAATCTCATCACGGTCAATGAAAGTCTTGATCCTCTTACTATTCTGCAAACGGTGAACCAGCTGAATTACGATTATCCCTACGGCAAATTTTATTGGGATGAAACAGACAACTCCATCACCTGCGACATGACCCTTGACCTGACATATTCTTCTGACCCGGGACGAACGGTGTTTGAAGGCGTTCGCATTCTGGCAGGTCTTCTCTATGACGACAGCGTCATGGAAACGCTGCTGAGCCTGCAGTAACCGTTACATCACATATTTCTGCATGTCGCGAATCACGTTTTCCACTGCCTGTGCTTCCTGATTCAGCACCTCTTCCGTCAGCCCTTCCGGAGGCGGCGTCATCATCATCGGTTCGCCAATGATGAATTTGTACCGTTTGCCAAAGAGGAAATGATACTCTCCATTGTGGCAGATGGGCACTACAGGCACTCCCGCAGATGCGGCCAGCAGGGCAAATCCCGGTTTGAAAGGATGGATTACCCGATCCTTCTGGCACTTGCCTTCCGGGCAAAGGAACACATCATCCCCCTGCTTCAGGTGCTTTCTGCCCTCCCGAAGCCAGGTCATGGACGGATGCTGCCGATCGATGGGAATGGCATGGCAGAAGCTCATGAATGCCCGCAGCGGCCAGGACTTATCCAGCAGATCCTTTGCCGTCATGCCCCACATATGCCGTGAAGGGAGCATGGTTTCAATCGGTGCCGCATCCAATGCACGGATGTGATTGCTCACAAAAACGCAAGGGCCTTTGGGAAACTCCTGCCGTGCTTTCTCGCTCACAAACATTTTCTTCGGCCGAAAGCCAATAAACACCAGGCAGCGCATCACGCCGCGCAAAAGGTAACCCACCAGCTCGTGCAGTCCATGCCCGAGCTTTTTGATTATTTTCTTCGTACGCCCTCGCGCTCCTCTCCAAAGGCCAGTGCCCGAATTGCTTCCGCCACACCATACTCCGTGTTCTTCAGCGTCACAAACTTAGCTGCAGCCATGGCACCCGCATTCGCATTGCCCATGGCCACGCTCCAGCCTGCGCACTCCAGCATGCTGACATCATTGTCATTGTCGCCAATGGTCATGACATCGCTCATGGGGATGTGAAGATCCTTCGCCAGCGCGGTTACGGCGGCACCCTTGTTGGCTCCTTTGGGGTTAAACTCCAGGTTATTCCGCCAGCTGGAAGACAGGCTGAGTTCCGGCATAATTTCTTTCAATGCAGGCAGAATGGACGGCAGATCACCTGTATCATCCTCGTCCACCACCACAATTTTATTGCAGCCGCGCCCTGCCAGGGAGTGGACCGCATCCTCGCCGTAGGTAATGCTTCCACGACTCCCCTTCCGAAGAACATTGGCACCCCACATCACATCGGCCCTGCTATGATCCTTTTCCAGCCTGCTCACTGCCAGCTCGTTTTCGCGGAAAACGCCGCAAATGCACCCTGTTGATTCCAGGATGCTCAGCAAACGGAGGCCAAGTTCCGGCGTCAGCATATGGGAATCCTTGATTTCGCCCATGGGACGATCCAGTCGGCAGCCGCCATTTTCCCCCAGCACGGTCATGTTCAGCCCCGCATCCACAGCAAAGAACATCGCGTCATCCGGCACGCGTCCCGAGCAGAGTGCCAGATGAATGCCCCGCTCACTGGCCATTCGCAGCACCTTCACGTTCTCCTCAGGGATGCGGTACGGTCGACTGTCCAGCAGCGTACCATCCATATCCATAGCAATCAACCGAACCGGCATATTGACCTCCATTTTTGCGGGAGGGTGGCTTTGGATCAAAAGCCCTCCCGTACCTGCCCTAAAAGCCATCATAGGCAAGTCTTCTATTTCATATGATATTCAGCCCATCACACGCATGCCATGCTTAAAACGGGCATTTGATCTCAAAGGTTCGTCCGTCAATGGCAGGCAGTTCCCCCGCCGTGTCAATGGTCAGACGATAGGCGCACAGCATCAGCCGCCGCGTTTTCTGCGCACGATTGAAGGCGCGATCGCCATACACATCGTCTCCCAGCAGCGGATGTCCCAGTGCCGCCAGATGTGCACGAATCTGGTGCGTTCGCCCTGTTACCAGATGAACCATCAGGCGACTGATTGCCCCCTGCTCCATGGTTTCATAGGCTGTGACAATGGGCTTGGCGCCAGGCACGGGATGATCCAGCACGGCAACCCTTGCCGCTGCGGCATCCTTGACCAGATACGCCTTGCAGGACGCCTTCGGCGGCTTCATCTGCCCCCGAACAAGGCATTGATACCGCTTGTCCAGTGTCCGTTCACGAAAGACGCGGCCAAGAATTTCCTCCGCCCTTGGATTTTTGGCAAACAAAATCAGCCCGCAGGTTTGGTTATCCAGCCGATGGCACGGCACAGGCGGACACGCCTGCGCATTCTTCTCGCGAACGTGCCGAAGTGCAAGCTCCGTCAGGCTGACACCGCCCTTGTCATCCGCCTCTACGCTAATGCCTGCCCGCTTGTTAATCAGCAGAACATCATCATCTTCGTAGACCACATCAATGGCGTTAGTATCCTGCTCCATGCAGTACACCTGCACCAGGTCGCCTGCATTCACCCGCTTATCCTGCTTCACACGGACGCCGTTTACCTTGACATCCCGTCGGCGGAAGCTCTGTTGCCACACCGTTGCCGGCAATTCCGGCAAAAAGCGGCGGAGGCAGGCGTCAACGCGCTGCCCTTCCGCCGCTTGATCAACCTTGAATTCATAGCATGCCATTTACTGCACCACTGCGGTCGCCATGCCGCACCATCGAGGGGTTTGCTTCTGCACAGCTTCCACGCACGCCAGCATTTCCTGGGTGGGCTGCACCATCAGCAAGGATCCCAATACTTCATTCATTTCTGCCAGACCCACATCCTGCTTTGCCAGCATCCGCAGGTCTGCCGCCGCTTCATCCTCTGAAATTTCCGGACGCACTGCGCCGCGGAGGAGCCCCACCAGCTGCATATGCAGCGGCAATTCCTCAGGCAAAAGTCCGCCCATCGCGCCCAGCATCGTCAGCTGATCGCCGCTGAACCCCTGCCCTGCCTGAAGAAGCAACGGCTTTTTCGCCTTTTCAGGCTCCGCAAAGCCGGGATGGAGCAGCATCATCGCGCCATCACGATCATAGGTATAGTCAAAATTTGCACGCAGGTACCGTTCGCACAGCATCTGTGCCTGATGGGAATTTTCCTGTGCAACGTCCTTCATCAGATGCATTAGCGGTTCATCCTCGCCCATGCAGCCATCGATGTACAGCAGCGCACGAATCACCGCTTCGCAGCGAATCAGCCGCTCGCGCAATTCATCATGGTCAGGCTCCGTAAGGATATCCCCCAGCTTTTCCATGAGCGTTTCAGGCAGGCACAGGAAGAGGCGATCCTCATCCTGCCACCTGAGATGGCACCACATCCGCCTGACCAGCGACTCTGCAGTGCTTCCATCCTCAGGATAGAGAAGCTCCACTTCACCGCCGTACAGGAGCATCTTTTCCAGCATGCGATGCTCCTGCAGGGTCAGGAGGCCGGCTTCCATAGCCAACTGACCCAATACCTGATCCTGCAGTTTTTTTGTCGTATGCAGATACATCTGTGCGGGATGCTCCTGAGCATCATAGCTCAGTTTCCACAGTTCTTCCACACGGTTATCATCACAGCCGCTGAACAGGCCATATTCAGGATAATCTGAGAGGCGATCTTCGCAAGCCTCCAGCTGGCGCTCGCGAATCACGCTCATGGTCTTGTCTGCCCAGTGCAGTGATTGCGCATTACTTTCTCGTAGCATGAATCCTCCTCAGTTCCGGCAGCCTTTCCTCCATGACCTATGCCCGTTGCCGCTGCCATCCCCGGGATGGTCAGAGCTTCGTGACCCAGCCGTTTTCATCCGGCAGCTTGCCATACTGGATGCCCGTCAGGGTGTCATAGAGCTTCTGTGCCACAGGGCCAATGTTGCCATCGCCAATGGTCAGCTTCTCATCATCCATGCACAATTCGCCCACGGGAGAAATCACAGCGGCGGTGCCAGTGCCGAAAGCCTCGGTCAGCTTGCCGCTCTTGGCATCCGCGAAGATATCCGCAATGGCCAGGCGCTTTTCTTCCACTTCGTAGCCCAGCTGTCTTGCAATCTTCAGCACGCTGTCGCGGGTGATGCCAGGCAGGATGGAGCCATTCAGGGCAGGGGTCACGATCTTGTTGCCATAGGCGAACATCATGTTCATGGAACCGACTTCTTCCACGTACTTCTGCTCAACGCCGTCCAGCCACAGCACCTGTGCATAGCCCTTCTTCTCAGCCACTTCGCCAGCCAGAATGGATGCAGCATAATTGCCTGCGCACTTGGTGAAACCTACGCCGCCGCGAACAGCACGCACGTACTGATCCTCAACATAGATGCCGACGGGCTTCAGGCCTTCTGCATAATAAGCACCCACAGGGCTCAGGATGATGTAGAACAGGTAGTGCCTGGATGCATGCACGCCCAGCTTGGCGTCCGTTGCGATCATGGTAGGACGGATGTACAGGCTGGTGCCTTCCTGATGAGGCACCCACTCGCCGTCGATTTCCACAACCTTCTTCAGGCCTTCCAGTGCCAGCTCCTGATCCAGTTCAGGCATGCACATACGAGCAGCGCTCTTGCACATACGGGCAATGTTTGCTTCCGGGCGGAAGAGCTGCAGGCCGCCGTCTGCGCGGCGATAGCACTTCGTGCCCTCAAAGATGGCCTGGCCGTAGTGGAACACCACAGCAGCAGGATCCATGGCAAAATCACCATAAGGTACGACACGGGGATCATACCATCCCTTGCCCTCTTCATAATCCATCAGGAACATATGGTCCGTAAAAATGGTGCCAAAACCCAATTTACTCTCATCCTGAGGCTTCTGCTTCGGATGGGTGGTCAGTGTTACTTTGATCTCTGCCATAGTGATCCCCTCCATCAACATTCTTTTGTTCATATCATCATCCGCAATAAAAAAAAGATGATGTTCTTCTATTATACCTTGCCTCACTTTTCTGTCAAGTGCGTCGAACCGTTATGGATTGCCATTTCATGTATTTGCATTGCATTTTTCCGCGTGACTATGCTATAATTGAAGAAATCCATTGAATCAAATTGCTATGAGGTGAGTCCATGAACGATGAGGCCATACGGGAAAAGCTGAAGAACATTCGTTGTTTTCTGCTGGATATGGATGGTACTTTTTACCTTGGTGACCGTCTGATTGATGGTTCATTGGATTTTCTTGACGCTTTGGAGCGCACGGGACGCACAGCTCGCTTTCTGACCAACAATTCCAGTAAGTCTGCCCGCGTGTATGCCGAAAAGCTTCAACGGATGGGCGTTGATGCGCGTTATCGGGATGTGATTTCCTCCGGGCATGCCGCCGCGCACTACTGTCTGGATCACTATCCCCACGGCAAAGGCTATCTGCTGGGCAATCCCATGCTTCGTGAAGAGCTGGAAGGAATGGGACTTCAGTTTACAGAAGACCAGCCCGATTATGTTCTGGTGGCATTCGATACCACGCTGGATTACGCCAAAATGTGCAAGGTTTGTGACTTCATCCGCGATGGCAAGCCCTACATCGCCACCCATCCGGATTTCAACTGTCCCACCGAAACGGGCTTTATTCCCGACATGGGCGCCATCATGGCCTTCATTGAGGCCAGCACCGGGCGAAAGGCGGACATTATTCTCGGCAAGCCCTACGAGGGCATTGTGCAGGAAGCTCTTCGCCGCACGGGCTATCAGAAGAATGAAATGGCCATGGTTGGTGACCGTCTGTACACCGATGTTGCCACGGGCGTTCGTCATGGCATGACAGGCATTCTTGTCCTTTCCGGTGAAGCCACCATGGCAGACGTTGAAACATCCGACGTGAAGCCTGACCTGATCTTCGGTCGGCTTTCCGATATGATCCCCTACCTGTAAATCATCAGTGCCGCGCAGCACTGAAAAACGACCAATAAGGAAGAAGGAAACATCATGCTGCAAACATCTTTTCCCGGCATCGACCTCGGTTCCTCTGCCCTCGGCTTTGGATGCATGCGTCTTCCCACCGCGGATGGACACATTGATGAAGCCGAAGCCATCCGCATGATTCGCTATGCCATTGACCATGGGGTGAAATATGTGGATACTGCCTACCCCTATCACAATGGTGAAAGTGAAATCGTTGTTGGCAAGGCGCTCAAAGACGGTTATCGTGACAAGGTGATTCTGACCACCAAGCTCCCCCTGTGGAAGCTGAAAAAGCCCGAAGACATGATGGACACCCTGGATGAGCAGCTCCGCAAGCTGGATGTGGATCATGTTGATTTCTACCTGATGCATGCCATGAATGAGGAGCGTTTTCACCTCATTCGCTCGATGGATTACCAGTCTTTCCTGTCCAAAGCACTGCAACAGGGCAAAATCCGTTTCCCCGGCTTCTCCTTCCACGACAATGCCGATACCTTCCTGAGCATTTTGAACGACTATGACTGGAAGCTGGCACAGGTGCAGATGAATCTGCTGGACGGCGACACGCAGGCGACCCTGAACGGCATCCACGCTGCAGGACAAAAGGGCACGGGCGTTGTGATTATGGAGCCTCTGCGCGGCGGTCTTCTGGCGAATCCTCCCGCAGATGTTCAGGCGCTGTATGATGCCTTCCCCATCAAGCGCTCCGCAGTCGAGTGGGCATTCCGCTTCCTGTACACCATGCCCGAGGTGGTCACCATTCTTTCCGGCATGAGCACCATGGCACAGGTGGAAGATAACCTCCGCATCTTTGATGCCGCCAAGTGTGAACCCCTGACCGAGGCCGAAAAGGAGCTCTATGCGCAGGTCAAGGAAACCTATCTCAGCCGTACGAAGACCCGCTGCACCGGCTGCCGCTATTGCCAGCCCTGCCCCCGCGGTGTGAAGATTCCGACGATTTTCCAGGGCTATGATGGCAAAAAGCTCCGTGAAAAGAATGACTTTGCCGTTGAGTATGCCAAGATTGTCGAAGATCAGGCCGATGCCTCCCGCTGCGTCAAGTGCCGCAAGTGCGAAGCCGCATGCCCCCAGCACCTGCCCATTACGCGCTTCCTAGAGGAAATCCACGCCGAGTGCGGCGGAAAATAACGGTTAGTAGATTTGCGGGAGGGCAGCTTTTCTGAAAAAGACTCCCTCCCGCATCCACCCGGAAATGCAAATGGAAATGAACCATTCACGTAAAAAAGACGATCCATGTAGGATCGTCTTTTTGTATGGTTGCGATTTTATTGAATTACCACCATTCCTTGGGCAGATACTTCTTCTGTGCCAGGAGCATATCATCAAACAGCGGCTGAGCGTCGTTGACGTCCACCTTACCCATCTGAGGATCATTCATGAAGGCTGCGAAAGCCAGCTTGCGGTCGCAGGTCTGTGCTGCGCGGAGGATCATCTGCTGATCCGTCACATGGCGCATGGTCAGACCCAGGATATCGCTGTCCATGGGGCCAGCGAACACAGGAGAAATCTGATCGCGGCGGAACAGTGCATTGGTTTCCACCACGGCGCCAAGGGGAAGGTTCGGGATCTGGCCGCGGTTCGGAATATTCACGTTCGTAACCATGTCGCCCAGACCCAGCAGAGCCTTCATCATCAGATGGCCTTCCTCGCCGGTGGCCTTGAACTCAATGTCCTCTTCACCGCTGAGCAGGCGGGCACGGCGTGCCAGGCGGCGCTCCAGGTCGCCAATACGCCAGCTTACAGGCGTCAGGCCAAAGCCCCAGCTCTTCACAGTTTCAGGATCCTTCAGGTACCACGGAGGCATGAATTCTGCCAGATGACGGTCACCTGCGGCGGCAATCTTGCCATAGCGCAGGAACAGGTCAAACTTCACCTTGTGGGAGCACTGGAAGAAGTCATTCATCCAGTTGGCGTCCTTGCCCTTGGTGAAGCCGCTCTCACGATACTTCTCGCAGAACTCGCGATACAGGGGGAACAAGTCCATGCCCTGATAGGATGCGCTGGAGAACCAGGTGAAGTGGTTCACGCCCTGCACATTCACGCGGATATCCTGCCGCGGAACATCCTTGATGCCGCACATATCGTCCAGCATGGCAGCCAGCAGCTTCTGGGTGCCGAACACCTCGTGGCAGCAGCCGAACGCTTTGATTTCCGGGAAAACGTCATACAGGGTCGCCATGCACAAGGTCATGGGGTTGGTGTAGTTAATGACCCAAGCCTTGGGCGCATAAGCCTTGATGGCCTGTGCAATTTCCACAAACATGGGGATGGTACGCATAGCACGCATCAAGCCGCCGGGTCCAACCGTGTCACCCACGGACTGATACACGCCCACACGTTCAGGGGTGTGCACGTCGCTCTTCATTTCTTCAAAGGTGCCGGGCAGGATGGAAATAACAACAAAGTCTGCACCCGTCAGAGCTTCCTGCAGGCTATCAGACACTTCATACTTCCAGTGGCTTACAGCCTTTTCATGATTGGCCGTCTTTTCACCAATGACACGATTCTTTTCTGCCGCATCACGGTCGATATCATACAGGCGAACCGTACCTTCCATGCCGGTGTCCATTGCAAGATCCGTCATAAAACCCCAGGCCCATCCGCGGGAACCGCCGCCGATGTAAGCGACCTTCAAGTCAACAGCCTTGCCGTCTTTGTACTGCATGTGAGTTCCTTCCTTTCACTCGCAGGTCATGCGTGACCGCATTCTTGGGTCTATTGTACTCCTTTATGAGCGCTATGGCAAGCCCATAGATAGAAAAAAAGTGTTATTTTCAGAACAGACATCACATGATAAATCTTTCCCGCATTCATAAAAACTCCCGTGCACGAAAGCCATGCACGGGAGCGGAAATATTCAGGAGATCAATTACTCAGCAGGAGCTTCGGACACAGCCACAATGCGGCCCTGGCCGTAGGGATTGGCGTATGCTTCGCCCACAACGCCGCCCAGGGAATCCACGATGTAGTCCATCAGCACCTGGTTGTCCAGCTTCACGCTCTTCTGCAGCACATTGGAGCCTGCGAACATGGACATGCCATCGCCGCTGTCCAGCAGCATGTAGTTGTGGCTGGCCAGGGTGTAGGTCTTGGTCAGATCCAGATCCTCATCGCCAACCTTCACGTTCTTCACGCGATATTCACCGGTAACGCCAGTGAACATGCCCTTGTCATCCGTGGTGCAGGAAGACTCGATGTAGGTGTGGATTTCGTAGGTCAGGCCAGACACCTGCAGGAAGCCGCCGCACTCGCCGGGGTTGTTGCGTGCACCGAACTCCAGAGCGTCCAGAATCTGCTGGCCGGTCACTTCGATAACGCACATTTCATTGCCGAAGGGATGAACCTTCAGGATGTCGCCCAGGGTGATGTCGCCCGCAGCGATAGACACGCGGATACCGCCGCCGTTCACAAAGGCAATCTCTGCACCAGACTGATCGCGATAAGCGTCAGCGCACAGGTCGCCCAGGTTGGTTTCTGCATTGCGGATGATGCGGATAGAAGAACCATCAGCATTCTTTGCTTCAGGATCGTAGATGGTCAGATCCACAGCGGACTTCGCCACAACCTTGTTCAGCTGTTCATTCAGCTCATCGGTAGCAGCGGACACAGCAGCGGAGGCTTCATTCTCGATGCCCAGCAGTTCAGGAGCAGAAACATCATTGTGCCAGGTGTACAGGCCATAGGACAGGGAGCCGTCCTTAGCGGAAATGGTCACATAGCCGATGCCTTCCAGCTTGGTGCCGCAGGCAGCACGGATCACGTCCTCGCCGTCCTTGTTCTTCATCACCAGCTGATCGCTGTCATGGCTGTGGCCGTCCACCATGGCATCGATGCCCGTGGTGTTGCCCAGCACGTCCGCATAGGTGTAAGGAGAAGAGGTTGCTTCGTTGCCCAGGTGAGCGATGGCGATGACGTAGTCAGCACCCTCGGCACGGACAGCGTCCACAGCGCTCTGTACGCCGGCATAAAGCTTTTCGCCGGTGCTGTCTTCCATGAAGCCGTACACATAGTTGCCGTTTTCATCCTGGAAGTACTTCGGCGTAGACTTGGTGATGGATTCAGGGGTGGTGATGCCGATGAAGCCAATCTTCAGGCCTTCCACTTCCTTGATGACGTAAGCCGGGAACACCAGCTCGTCATTATAGGTGAAGTTGGCGCTGATGTAGGGGAAGTTAGCCTTCTCCGTCAAGGCCAGGAAAGTGTCCATACCATAATCATATTCATGATTGCCGGGGATGGCCACATCGTAGCCCACAGCGTTCATCAGGTCAATGATGGCAGAGCCCTTGGTCATGGTGCCCACAGGCTCGCCCTGGATGGCGTCGCCGTCATCCACCAGCAGCACGTTGTAGCTCTTCTCCATCTGCTGCTTCACAGCATACAGGCCGGCATAACCCCAGCCCTGGTCAATGCCGCAGTGCACGTCGCTGGTGAAGAGAATCACCAGATCCTTGGTCAGTGCAGGGGTTGCCTCTTCTGCCACCGCAGAAGCGCAGCCCAGCAGCATGGCCAGAGCCAGCAGAAGACTCAGCAGTTTTTTCATCGTCCGTATCCTCCTTTGTCGTTGCGAAAAGGGAACGTTTTCCTTTTCCATTATACACGATG
This sequence comes from bacterium, assembly GCA_963618735.1. Lineage (GTDB taxonomy): Bacteria > Bacillota > Clostridia > Christensenellales > Aristaeellaceae > CAKUFA01. The sequence continues at coordinate 97,609 of CAVEUM010000004.1, forward strand.
CATAACGGTGTGACAAGTCTTTACAGGAATTTTTCGGAGTCTTTTTCCCCTTGCTGCAATGGTTGTACACTTTTTCGTCGCAAAAAGAGACCCGACTAAGCAGGTCTCTTTTTCACAAGTGATCGTGCTTTCTATCAGCACAGCTTGATCAGCCGCTGATAGAAAGCCACCGTCTTCACCAGAGTTTCCACAGGGATACGTTCGTCATTGGCGTGAATCAATCCGCGTTCTTCCTTAGTCAGTGCCATGGCAGAGAAGCGGTAAACGTGATCGCTCAGCACGCCGTAATGACGGGAGTCAGAGCAGGCAATCATCAGGTAGGGCGACACGATCGCGTCCGTCCATGTGCCGCGAATTGCCTTGCTCAGGCGGTTAAAGGGCTCATCATCTGTGCGGGACTCGCGGGAGGGATTGGCGCCGTAGATCGTTTCAATCTTCACCCGATCATCATGAATGGTCTTGCGGAGATATTCCATCGCGCTGTCCATGGTTTCGCTGCCATTCAGCCGCAGATTGGCGCCAACCCAGGCATCCGACGGAAGCACATTGTTGGCCGCGCTGCCCTGCATCTGCGTAAAGGCCACGGTGGTGCGAACCAGAGCGTTCAATTCGCCGCCGCTCTTCTTGCAAATCATGTTCAGCACAGGCTTGAAGCACCACAGATTGGCGAAAATCATGCGGTACACAAAGGTGCTGCGCCTGCCCAGCGTATCAAACATGCCCGCAGCAGGCGCTGTCAGATAGAAGGGGAAGGGATGATTTTCCACACGAGTGACTGCCTGTGCCAGAACGCCAACAGGGGTGTGGGCAGGAGGTGTAGACGCATGACCGCCGTTAGCAGCCACCGAGAAGCGAACGTTCATCTGACCCTTTTCGCCCGTGCCGACAACCGCGCAGTTCTGCGACACGCCCGGGAACACATTCTGCACCACTGCGCCGCCCTCGTCCAGCACAAACGCCGGTTCAATGTGATGTTCCTGGAACCATTTGACAATGGTGGGTGCGCCTGTTCCCGCAATCTCCTCATCGCCGGCAAAGGCAAGATACATGTCATTGGCAGGCACAAAGCCCTGAGAAATCAGGTGATCCACTGCATACAGAACGCCGTGGAACGTGACCTTGGTATCCAGTGTTCCGCGTCCCCACAGCACGCCATCCTCCAGAATGGCATCAAAGGCAGGACGGGACCAGCCATTTGGGTCCACCGGCACCACATCATAGTGAGCCATCAACACGCTGGGCTTGGCGTCCGACTTGCCCTTCCAATGGAACAGCAGGCTGCGGGGGCCGGGCTTCACAAATTCACACTTGGCATACACGTTAGGGAACAGCGTGGGCAGAAGCTTTTCCAGCTTGTCAAACTCCGCGTTGTCCTCCTTGGACTTGTCAATGTACGACACGGTACGGCAACGAATGAGCGCCTGCATATTGGCCACAGCCTTTGCTTCATCCACCTTTTCCTCAGACGCGGCCGCAGGTTCCTCCGCCTTGGGCTTGAAGGCCAGCGTACGTGCCAGCACCACTGCCACAAAAGCTACCAGCAGAACGAGAATGATCCAACCAATCATTGTGCATTTTCCTTTCTATGCTTAAAGCATTCCTTTTTTATACAAGATGCGGCTGGCGCCAATGGCAATCAGCGCCCCTACAGGAACCAGAACGCCCACCGCACTGGACAGGGACGGCACTGCCAGGAACAGCACCACCATGAACACCAGCGGTGTAATAGCCACCTTCCAGTTTTTGCTGACATACACCACCGCCAGACCGCCGAACAGTGCAGGCAGGATGTTATCAAAAGCAGGAGCCAGCGTCTCGGACTCCAGCACAGGCTGGAGATAGCCAAGAAGCATTACGCCCAGTGCAATCACCACCGTGGTCACAATAGCGGAGGTTGCAATGGCGATGGTGGAAATCACTTCTCCCTCCTCGCTGGACGCTTCTACCTTGGCGGCCTGCAGGGCATTCAATGCGCAGGGCACTTTCAGGCTGGACAGATTGCCCGTGATGAAACCAAGATACGTTCCGCCCGTGCCCAGCATGGGGGCGTAGGTCAGCACTTCAATGATGCCCGTGGTCCAGAAAATCGGCGCCACACCAAGAAGACCCGTGAGCACATACTTGATGTTCGGCCATGCATCATAATACACGCAAATGGCCACAGGTGCCATAATCATCAGAAAGATTGCCGTTGCAACCCAGATGCGTCCGTAAAAGTGAACCGAATCCTTATAGCTTCTCATGATGGATGCCCTCCCCTCACTTCATCAGTGCCGTTACCGGAATAGATGCCGCCATGGCGCCCAGCATGCATAGGGGCAGAGCATACTGCTCCAGCCATTTTGCCTTGCATACCTTAATCAGCAGACCGCACAGCGCCATCAGCAGGGCAGAAATGATTGCCACCACCACGGGGATATAGCCAGGCAGGCCTTCCCGCACATCGGCAAAAATCAGGCCGAGGAAAGCGGAAATCATGCCCAGGAACATGCTGTCCATAAACAGCTTGCCCCACTTTTCGTCCTTTCCCGTAATGGCATGAACGCCGCCCTCCAGCTTTTTCAGGCCAAAGAGCACCAGGAAGATGCCTGGGATAATGCCCAGCGTCATCACCCACGCAATGGCAGTAAAGGCCGTAGGGTCGGTGATGGTGGTGGATGTGCTGACCCCCATAGCCGCTGCCGTGGTGGTCGCCGCAGGCAACTCGTAGGTCAGGGCACCCAGAATACTCAGCCGCAGCCAGGGCCAAGGCAAGCCCAGCATTTTGGACAGGGTAATCACACCCATGAGGATGGCAATGGCAGGTGCCACCGTAAAAATCGCACTGGAGAAAATAGTCGAGCGAATGGTGTTTCCGCTGATGCCCAGCTGTTTTCCGCGGCGCACGGCACGAACCAGAAAAAATACCGACTGCGCAATGACAAACAGAATGATGACTGCCGTCACGCCATACAGAAATCCGCTGTTGACATTAAATGATGACATGCATGAAACCTCCTTTGTATGAATGATGTCATTGTAACAAATTCAAGAGCATGCGTAAAGGCAAAAAATGTTTTGTACGGAAAAAGAACAAAAGGAGAACGTGACAACCTTCCTCACCTATGGTATGATACCGATTGCATAAAAAGTGTAGGCAAAGGCGCCTGATGAGCTATTGTCTCCTTATTTATTTCAGGTAATGCAGCCTCGCTGATCACAATATACATCAACCGAAAGGTGAACGAAACATGGATATTACCATTACTCCTTCCAAGCTGCACGGTGTCATTCACGCCCCTGCTTCCAAGTCTGAAGCCCATCGTCGGATGATTTGCGCCGGTTTGTCCAGTGGAAAAACGACGCTGCGGGGCTTCATGGAATCGGAAGACATGGCGGCAACCCGTTCCTGCCTGAAGGCGTTGGGTGCGTCTTTTTCTTTGGAAGGCGATGCCCTGACCGTAGAAGGTACAGCAGGTATTAAGCGAATCTGTCCCGTAATGGATTGTGGTGAAAGCGGCTCAACGCTTCGTTTTTTTGTGCCCATCGCCATGGCTAGGTGCGGCGGCGGCATTTTCCGCATGCATGGGCGGCTTGGTCAGCGTCCCATGGACGTTTACCGTGATCTGTTTGTTCCTCAGGGAACAGGCTGGCGCATGGGCATCGGTGCAGATGGTGCAGCAGAGCTTCATGTGACGGGGCAGCTGCAATCCGGCGTATATGTTCTGCCCGGCAATGTTTCCAGCCAGTTCGTGTCTGGCCTGCTGTTCGCCCTTCCCCTGCTGGATGGTGAATCAACCCTGCAGGTCAAACCTCCGGTGGAGTCTGCCAGCTACATTCGTATGACGCTCTGTGCCCTTGAAAACAGCGGCATTTGTGTCACCGAAACTGCCCCCTACACCTGGGTGATTCCAGGCAAGCAGCAGTATCATACCGAGGACGGCATGCTGACAGGCGATTATTCTCAGGCTGCCGTGCTCCTGTGCGCGGCGGCGCTGGGTCAGGATGTGGCGGTGAGCGGTCTGTCTGATCGGAGCATCCAGGGCGACCGTGCAATCTTGAATCACCTCCGTGCCCTCGGCGCCGAGATTGAGGAGCAGAACGGTCTCGTGCGAGTGGTGAAGCCCGCTCAGCACGGCGCTGTGCTGGAAATGAGCGACTGTCCCGACATTGCCCCCATGCTCGCGCTGACCTGTCAGCTTGTGCCTGGCGAAAGTCGGCTGAAGGGTTGCGGACGGCTTCGTCTGAAGGAATGTGACCGACTGAACGGCACAGCCGAGATTCTCCGTCAGCTCGGCGGCAACGCCCGTGTAGAAGGCGATGATCTTGTTTTGACAGGCATCGACCAGCTTGCCGGCGCCGCCACCGTGGATGCCCGCAATGATCACCGCATGGTGATGCTTTCTGTGATTGCTGCCCTGCAGTGCAGGGAACCTGTTACCATTCAGGGCGCGGAATCCATCGGCAAATCCTGGCCGAATTTTCTTGACGAAATTCAATCTTTGGGAGGAACAATGGCGTGAGCAGCTGCTTTGGTCAACATCTTCACCTGTCCCTCTTCGGGCAATCTCATGGGGAAGCCATCGGCATCACCATGGACGGTTTTCCTGCAGGGATGACCATCGATATGGACGAATTGCTCCACGAAATGGCTCGCCGTGCTCCCGGGCAGAGTGACATGACCACGCCGCGCAAAGAAGCAGATGCTCCCGAGTTCCTCAGCGGTATCCTTAACGGCCGCACTACAGGACAGCCTGTCTGCGCCATCATTCGCAACACCAACACCCGCTCCGCGGACTATGGCGAAGGCGTGGATCTCGTTCGTCCCGGACATGCGGACTACACAGGACACGTGCGCTATTTCGGCTTTGAGGACTGGCGCGGCGGCGGCCACTTCAGCGGACGCCTGACAGCTCCCATCGTGCTGGCCGGCGCGCTGTGCAAGCAGTATCTCCGCAGCCAGGGAATCGAAATTTATTCTCATATTCAGCAGCTGGAAAACGTTCACGATGCCAGCTTTCTGGATCATCCTGCGGTCGATGATGCCAAGCTTCGTCACATGACCCTGCCTGTATTGACCGAGGGGCTGGATCAGGTCATGCACGATGCCGTGCTTGCTGCAAAAAATGAGGGCGATTCCGTAGGCGGTGTCATCGAATGCATGGCCGCAGGCCTCCCTGCAGGACTTGGCGCTCCCTTTTTCGACAGCATGGAAAGTATCCTGTCACATTTGATGTTCTCCATTCCCGCCGTGAAGGGCGTCTCCTTTGGCGAAGGTTTTGGCTTTGCTTCCCTGCGAGGCAGTGCAGCCAATGATGCCTTCCGCATGAAGGACGGTCAGGTTGTTACCGAAACAGATCATTGCGGCGGCATTCTGGGCGGCATCACCAACGGAATGCCTCTTATCTTCCGCTGCTGTGTACGTGCAACACCCTCCATTGCCAAAGAGCAGGAGACCGTCTCTCTGCGCACAGCGGAAGACGCTGTTCTTTCCATTAAGGGACGTCACGATCCCTGCATTCTCCCCCGTGCCATTCCCGTGGTGGAAGCCATGACAGCCATCGGCCTGATGGAAATGTGGAAGGAGCGCGCCGCATGCGTCCGATAATTGCTTACCCTGGTGTACCCGGCAGTTTTTCCTGTGCCGCAGCGCAGGAAGCCTTTCCCATGGGAGAATACCACGGCTTCCCCACTTTCCCGGAAGCGGCGCAAGCCGTCATTGACGGAAAGGCTGACTATGCCCTGCTTCCAGTGGAAAATTCCTTTGCCGGCATTGTGCTTCCCACTTATGCCCTGCTGGAAAAGTTGCCTCTGCACATTGTGGCTGAACGGACAAAGTCCGTCCGTCATCAGTTGCTTGGCGTTCACGGTGCTTCCCTCGCAGATGTGAAGCAGATTTCCTCCCATCCCCAGGCCATCGCCCAATGTGACGTGTTTTTGTCTTCCCTAAAGGGCGTCCAGCTCGTTCCCTCCGCCAATACAGCCATCAGTGCACGGGATGTTGCTGCCCAGGGAGACCGCTCCTGCGCCGCCATTGCCAGTGAAGAAGCCGCGCGTACCTATGGGCTGGATATTCTCTGCCGCGACATTCAAACCAGTGCCAACAACACCACGCGTTTCTTTGTCCTTGCGCGTGAGTTGAAGCCCCTTGATACGCCCTGCAAGGCCACCGTCGTTTTCACCGTAAAAAATGAGGTTGGCTCCCTGATGCGTGTCCTGTCTTCCTTTGCTGCCAGTGATCTGAACATGTCCCGCATTGAAAGCCGTCCCCTGCCCGACACCACCTTTGCTTACTTCTTCTCTGCGGACTTTGAGGGACCCATGGATCCTGAGCACCTGAAGGCCGCTATGGATGCAGCGCGTCCCGTCACGGAAGAGCTGCGCCTGTTGGGTGTCTATCCCAAAAACTACGTTTGCAGGGACAGTCTGACCTGATGGAAAGAAAGATTCAAAAAAATCAAAAAAAATTTCAAAAAAGGTGTTGACATTTTTCCTTTTCTCGTGTATACTTAATGAGTCGCCAGTGAGGAACGAAAGTTCCGAGACGACAGTGTGGGCTCGTAGCTCAGCTGGATAGAGT
>CAVEUM010000005.1:0-90046 GCA_963618735.1 bacterium
TGTACGCATGTACGCACGTACGCAGGAAAATGACGATTGTGTATGTGACAGAAAATACAGCAGAGGGTGAGGTGGATCAAACAAATGAAAAAGATTGATGAATGGCAGGGCCTTGCAAATTTGCTGAGTGATTTGATTACCAAGTATGCTTCTGTGCTGGACGAAAGCTACCCAAATCCTCAAAATCAAGAAATTGATCCTCCTGCGGAAAATAGCATTGCAGATGATTATGTTATGTGATATACTATTTCCGCGTATTGTGTCTAAACTGTTTACAGCATGTTAGATTTTGTATCGAGAAAGGGAGATCAACATGAAAGAGAAAGTAAAAGTGTACCTGTATACCCGCGTATCTACGGCGCTTCAGATTGATGGTTACTCCCTTGATGCGCAGAAAAATCGCATGAAAGCTTATGCTGAATTCAACGATTACGAAATTGCCGGTGAGTATGAAGACGCTGGCAAGTCTGGAAAGTCGATTGATGGGCGTGACGAATTCATGCACATGATGGAGGACATCAAATGTTGCAAGGATAACGTGTCTTACGTGCTTGTGTTCAAGCTTTCACGCTTTGGCAGAAACGCCGCGGATGTTTTGTCCACCTTGCAAGTTATGCAGGATTTCGGTGTCAACTTGATCTGTGTGGAGGATGGAATCGACAGTTCAAAAGATGCGGGTAAATTGATGATTTCCGTTCTGTCCGCAGTTGCTGAAATTGAGCGTGAGAACATCCGCATTCAAACTATGGAAGGACGTATTCAGAAGGCACGTGAAGGTAAATGGAATGGCGGCTTTGCTCCTTATGGCTATGATTTGGTCAATGGTGAATTGCAAGTCAATGAGGAGGAGGCCAAAGCCGTTCGGCTGATTTTTGAACTGTATGTCCATAAAAAGATGGGCGGACGTCTAATTGCCCAATACTTGGAGAAGCATGACATTAAGAAACTTCCTCACAAGAATACACACGGAGATATGTTTGCAGCATCTTACATACAGAATATTCTGCAGAATCCAACCTATTGCGGTAAAATTGCTTACGGCCGTCGGAAGCAAGAAAAGGTGCGCGGAACCAGAAATGATTATCACATTGTGTGGAATGATGATTATCTTTTAGCCGATGGTATTCATCAACCGCTGATTTCTGTGGAAGAATGGGAAGAAGCACAAGCAAGGCTTCGCTCGCAAAATGTGAAATACAAGCGATATGAACGTCAGGCTAACGAACGTGCCTATTTGCTGACTGGGATCATCAAATGCCCCGAATGTGGTGCCGGCATGTATGTCAGCAAGAGCGTCAAAAAGAAAGCAGATGGATCGTTTTATAAGGAGTTTCGGTATTATGGTTGCAAGCATCGCAGAATGGATAAGGGAGCAAAGTGCACATTCAAGACACAGTTGCCAATGGAGATGATTGATAAAGCCGTGACAGAAGTGATTGTTTCTCTCATCCGCAGGCCAGACTTTGCTGCCATGATGTCGGAAAAAATCAATGCCGAGATCGATATAACATCCTTGCTGGAGGAAATCAAACACTATGAGAAGCAGCTTCGCCAGCAGTATGCCATCAAAGAGAAGCTTGCAGAAGAGATCGATCAACTTGATCCGGATGACAGGTATTATCTGCGCATGAAAGCAGACCTTGAAGAGCGTCTTTACAAAATGTACGGCAAAATTGACGATACGGAGGGTCAGCTGATCGAGGCACGCGCTAAAAAGCAAGCCATTGATGCCGATCGAATCACCCGAGATAATATTCTCAGTATCCTCACAAATTTTGAGAAGCTCTATAGCGTCATGAGCGAAATTGAAAGGCACGACCTGATGGAAATGCTCATTGCTGATATCCAAGTCTATCCCCAACGTCAGCCCAACGGTCAATGGCTGAAATCCATTCACTTCAAGCTGCCGCTGGTCAGCGATAACGAATTGAACTTTAGTCTAGACAAAAATGATTGGCTCGAGAACGTGTGCGTATTTACGCAAGGTACTTGACTGAAGAAGCGAAAAGGCTAGAATAAACGCACATGCAAAAGAAGGCCGCGAACAATCTGCTGATAAGTTCGCGGTCCTTTTTTTGTCATTCATATCGTCATTCTTCAAGCAGCTTAGGGGAAACGATAAGGTATTTGCAAGCATTCCATTCTGGGTTTTCAATTTCATGTGCCGCAAATTCGCCATACAATTTGTCCAAGCTATTTGCGCCATAGTATTCACCAGAAAGTATGTAGTTTGTGCCGTCAAAATATACACTTAAATTATACTCAAAGTAAGTACCATAATCGACCAGTTCAACGCGAAGGCCCTGCACAGACCACGTGCGCTGATCTGTCGTCGACCACGTACCCGCTCTAACTGTCTTGAACACCCTAGGATAATACGAATAGGGGTGGAACTTTTTCACATCATACGACATACCATCTGATGAAAAAACGTCCAACGATCTGCCATTTGTAATGGCGGTATAGACTGCCTTTTTTGCAGTTTCTTCATCAATACGATTGTCTTTCACATTAACCCTTACAGTCGCAGTTTTTCCGCTTTCGTCTGCTGCAGTAATGGTAATGACTGCTGTACCATTTCCTTCACCTGTAATCACACCATTGTCATCTACTGAAACCACAGAAGGGTCAGAGCTTTCAAATTGCAGCGTCTTGTTGCTTGCATTTTCAGGATTCACTTTGATTTCCAGCTGAATAGATTCACCGCCCTGAAGGTCTACCCTGGTCTTAGAAGCGCTCAGTCCGTTCACAAGAACAATCACTGTAACCGTACATTCAGCTGTAATTTCCGTTCCATCGCTCAACGTCGTCATGCACGTAATTGTAGCTGTTCCCGCACCTACTGCCTTAACGTTGCCATTGACACACGTTGCAACAGTTTTATCAGATGTCTCCCATGCAAGCTTTGAAGAAGTAGTGTCTTCAGGAACATCCACCACTTCCGCCGTTATCTTTTCACTTCTGCCTTTTACAATGGTTAGTTCCGTACTACTCAGCACAATTTTCGTTTTGAGACGAGCACGCTGTTCCGCCTTGATAGCTATCAAAGCCTGTTCCAGCTCTTCATCCGTAAACAAGCTGTAATCAACAAAGGCCTGTGAAGATGTGGTCTCGCCGCTTGACTGTGCTGCTCCACAATTGCAGCAATAATTTTCCGTTGCTGCATTGCCGCAATTTGTGCAAGTCCAGCCTTCCGCATACACACTCACCGTAGAGCAAAGAATTGCAATCACGAGGGTCAGAAGTGTGATTTTCTTCATTCCTAATGCCACCTTTCAAAGGCTTTTATGCTGCGGTTTTCCCGCTCAAAGCGAGCATATCACGTATTTTTTCAAATGTAAAGTATTTTGAGAATATTTGTTCCCATTTATTATAAGATGAAATGCAAGTCACCCAAGTGCCCGCAAAAAAGGGACCCGCTTTGCAGCGAGTCCCTTCGTTTGATTAAAGGAATTACTTGTTGTCAGCCATGACGGTTTCGCCAACCAGCTTGCCGAACACAACGGTGTCAACCACAGCGTTGCCGCCCAGACGGTTGCCGCCATGGATACCGCCGGTGACTTCGCCGGCAGCGTACAGGCCCTTGATGGCAGTGCCTTCAGCATTCAGCACACGGCAAGAGGTGTCGATATGAACACCGCCCATGGTGTGGTGCAGGCAGGCAGTACGGGGAGTAGCAACCCAAGGACCGGTGGTCAGCTTGGTGCTGTACAGGGTACGGCCGAAGCCATCCTGATCCTCGTTAGCATCCACGGAAGCATTGAAGCTATCCACGGTAGCCTTCAGAGTGTCAGCGTCCATGCCGAGCTTCTCAGCCATCTCGTCCAGGGTGTCAGCGATGTACACATAGCCCTGCTCTTCCAGAGAACGGAGAGAGAAGCCGTCAGCGGAGATAGCGGTGTCAACGTCAACATAGTTGCCGTCAGCGCTCTCCAGGAAGTAGAACATGCTGTCGGTCTGAGCAAGCACAGCCAGGCAGATGGTATCACGACGACCGTCTTCCTGAACGAAACGCTTGCCTTCCTTGTTGATGAAGATCTCCTGGTCGGTGCCGTTCACCACACGAGGCGGATACTTGGTCAGCTGGCCATCCTTCACGTTGCCCAGGTACAGCAGCTGGATCTGATCCATCTGGGTCAGGTCAGCGCCCACAGCCAGAGCCATGGTGATGCCGTCGCCCTGAGAGCAAGCATAACGGTTGGTGGTCTTGACCTTGCTCAGGTCGGTAGCAGACCACTTGTCGGAGGTGTTGTACTCAGCGATCATGCTGCCGTTTGCAGCGAAACCGCCGGTAGCCAGGATAACGCCCTTGGTAGCGGTGAAGGTGTAAGCGTTGCCGTTCACATCTTCTGCCTTCACGCCGGTCACGTTGCCTTCAGCATCGGTAACCAGTTCCTTGCCGGTGGTGGAGGTCATGAGATCCACGCCATCCATCGTGGCCAGGGTGTTCACATAGGTGCTGATGAAGCCAGTGCCCATCTGCTTGGTGGAGGTGTGGGTGCGCTGCCACAGAGAGCCGGCACCCTGACCGATGGTGTCCTTGAACTCCATGCCCAGGGACTTGATCCAGTCATAGCCGTCCTTAGCGTTGTAGCACAGAACCTTGACCAGGCTCAGGTCAGCAACACGGTCGCCGCCGTCGTAGGTCTGCAGGGTGTACCAAGCATCGGAGTCGAAGATGTCGGTACGGCCGGATTCCAGATAGGCGTTCCACTCGACGGTCACTTCGTCAACCAGAGCCTTTTCTTCTTCCGTGGTGGTTTCCTTGGCCAGCACAGACTCGATCTGAGCCTTCTTAGCGTCGGTCAGGGTTTCCTTGCTCTGCAGCTCGTCATCGGGGCAGTTGTAGATAGCGCCGCACACCAGGGTGTCGCCGCCGACAGCACCGCACTTCTCCAGAATCAGCACGGACTCAGCGCCCTGCTGCTTTGCGGAGATGGCAGCTGCCAGACCGGCGCCGCCGCCACCAACGATGACCACATCATAGGTCTTCTCGGTGAAATCAGCAGCGGTCTTTTCCACATCGGTCTTCCACTCGTCAGCCACAGCGCCAGCCTGGGTCAGGGCGTCCTTCACAGCGCTCTTCAGAGCGTAGCTGGTGATGGTAGCGCCGGACACGGAGTCCACGTTCCAGGTCTGAGCCTCGACCATACGGCCGGGAAGCACAGCGATGGGGGTGTCGCCTTCGTAGCCCTCGTCAGTCAGGGGAGCGCCGATACCGGGCGTTTCCTGCTGGTCGGTCACCACGATGCTCTCGATTGCATCAGCAGTCACAGTGACTTCAACGGTCACCGTGCCGTTCTGACCCTGTGCGGAACCGGTGTAGGTGCCGGGGGTCATGGCGGTCTTGCCTTCAGCAACAGCGAAGGTATTCAGGGTGAGGATCATTGTGAGTGCCAGAAGCACAGCCATGATCTTTTTCATGAATGAGAACCTCCTTTGTTCTTTCCATGATACAGTTCTGAATTTGCAAAGCTCGTTAAGCTCTTAACAAATCCAGCGTTACCATTATAACCATATTTTCGAGAATTTCAAGGCTTTTTGAAAGCATTTTCACCATTTTTGCAACGTTTGTTGCAATTTGTGCAATTTTGTGTTTTTCTTTCTCTATTTATTGCAAAATAGACATGTGGCATACCAAAAATCTTGACGTTTTCCCCGTTTCGTGCTATGCTAGCCCATAGGGAAAATATCCTTTGAATCGCGCTAGGAGGATCACAAAATGATGACCAATATTCCTGTAGTGAAGCTCGGCCTGGTTGCCGTGTCCCGCGACTGCTTCCCTATTGCTTTGAGTGAAAAGCGTCGTGCCGCTATTGCAGAAAAGTGCGGCCAGAAGCACCTCGAGGTTGTGGAAATCAAGACCACTGTAGAAAACGAGAAGGACATGCTCAAGGCTGTAGAAGAGCTGAAGGCCAACGAGTGCAACGCTGCAGTTGTATTCCTGGGCAACTTTGGCCCCGAGACCCCTGAGACCCTGATCGCTAAGAATTTCGATGGTCCCTGCATGTTCGTTGCCGCTGCTGAAGGCGATGGCGACATGATCAACGGCCGCGGCGACGCCTATTGCGGCATGCTGAACTGCTCCTATAACCTGGGCATGCGCCACCTGAACGGCTATATCCCCGAATATCCCGTCGGCACGGCAGACGACATTGCCGATATGATCGCCGATTTCATCCCCGTGGCTCGCGCCGTCATCGGTGTGAAGAACCTCAAGATTATCACCTTCGGACCTCGTCCTCAGGACTTCTTCGCCTGCAATGCTCCCATCAAGGGTCTGTATGAATTGGGCGTGGAAATCGAGGAAAACAGCGAACTGGATCTGCTGGTGAGCTACAAGGAGCATGCCGGTGACCCCCGCATCCCCGATGTGTGCGCTGACATGGCAAAGGAAATGGGCGAAGGTCATTACTATCCCGAGCTCAGCGAGCGCATGGCACAGTTTGAGCTGACCCTGCTGGACTGGGCAGAGAACCACAAGGGTGCCCGCAAGTATGTTGCCTTTGCTGACAAGTGCTGGCCTGCATTCCCCAGCCAGTTCGGCTTTGAGCCCTGCTATGTGAACAGCCGTCTGGCCGCCCGCGGCATCCCCGTATCCTGCGAAGTGGATATCTACGGCGCCCTGAGCGAGTACATCGGTGCCTGCGTAACCGGTGACGCTGTAACCCTGCTGGATATCAACAACTCTGTACCCCAGTACATTTACGATGAAGACATCAAGGGTCGCTATGATTACAAGCTCACCGACACCTTCATGGGCTTCCACTGCGGCAACACCCCTGCCTGCAAGATGTGCGACAGCCGTGCTGTGAAGTATCAGCTGATTCAGCATCGTCTGCTGGAGCCTGCCGGAAGCGAGCCTGATTTCACCCGCGGCACGCTGGAAGGCGACATTGCTCCCAGCGATATCACCTTCTATCGCCTGCAGTGCGACTCCAACGGCGACCTGCGCAGCTACATTGCTCAGGGCGAGGTGCTGGACGTTGCTACCCGTTCCTTCGGCGGCATCGGCGTATTCGCCATTCCCGAGATGGGTCGCTTCTATCGCCACGTGCTGGTGCAGAAGCGCTATCCTCACCACGGTGCTGTGGCCTTCGCTCACTGCGCAAAGCAGCTGTTTGAAGTGTTCAAGTTCCTGGGTGTGAAGGACATTGCCTACAATCAGCCGAAGAGCCTGCCCTATCCCACCGAGAATCCCTGGGCTTAATCCATTCACAGCATAAAATAATCAGCCCCCTCTTCCCGATATTTTCACCGGGATGAGGGGGCTTTTGTGATTCCATTTTACGCTTCCAGAAAGCGAATAATTTTGTCCAAATCCACGCCTTCGTCCTCGTCCACCACCAGCACTTTATCCTGCGGCAAGGTTTCCGCCCACGCATCATAGAGTGTCTTCTGCTTGCTGGCGTAGGCCATGCCCAGGTCGCTCTCATAGCTGCGGTCACGCTCACGAAGGCGCCGCACCAGCAAGTCTGCCGAGCAGCGGAGATAGATGTACTTTTCAATCGGCGGCATCAGGCGTTCAATGCCCTGCGCCATCTTTTCAATCACGCTGTATTCCTCCCGGGTCAGGTCGCCCACCTCCAGGCGGTACCGCGCAATGACAAGATTCTCAATCAGGCAACGGTCATAAAAGTAGAATTCACGCTCGTCCTTCGGCGTGTCATCATCGAAATACAGGGACAGGAAGGCGATCTGGCTATGGAAAGACCAGCGGGGCGGATCCTCATAATAAGGCAGAATGAAGGGATTATTCTCCGGACGTTCCACATGGGAAGCTGCCCGTTCACCCAGCCGTTCCTGCAGTCTAGCTAACAGCGTACTCTTTCCCGCGGCTACCGCACCGCTGATGGATACATACTTCATCGTCTCGCTCCTTCATCTGCCAGGCATTCTTTGTCCATTATAATATTTTCGCCGTCAGAGTCAAGGCGAACAGCAGGATTTTCCGGCAGCATTTTTCTTTCACGCAGGCATAACAAAACGGACAGCACCTCTTTGGTGTTGTCCGCTTTGCTAATGTATTTACTTGCTGCTCAGCTTTTTACGGATCATATCCACAGGGATGATCAGGAAGGCCAGCGCAGCGCAAATCAGCCAGTTCACAGCGCTCATGGCTTCCACCTTCAGCACAACGCCGCCAAAGGTGACGAAGACAAACTGCAGAAGGAAGATGGCACCCATCACGCGGAGGAAGTTCTTGTTCCGTCCCAGGTTCTCAAAAACATTCACATGCTCCGTGCGGGCATTGAAGCCGTTGAAGGCAATAGCCATCATGAAGGTTGCGAACACAGCGGAATCCAGCAGCACCGTATCCAGGCCGCTTGCGGTAACAGCGCCCAGCAGGTTCTGGAAGAAGGGCACGAAACGCAGGCACAGGCAGACCGCCGTGATGTACAGCGCGTCCACAATGACTTCGCTGAACATCTTCTTGGTCACGATGGAAGCCTCGCGTGCAACGGGCTTCTCCTTCATGTATTCCTTCAGGGCAGGCTCACTGCCGAAGGCAATAGCAGCCAGGGTATCCATGGCCAGGTTGACGAACAGCAGCTGAATCACCGTCAGGATCTCATTTTCACCAAACAGAGGTGCCAGGAAGCAGATGAGCACAGCGGCAACGTTCACCGTCAGCTGGAAAATCAGGAACTTACGGATGGACTTGAACATGGTGCGGCCATAGAGAATAGCCTTCTCAATGGAGAGGAAGTTGTCGTCCAGAATGGTGATGTCGCCAGCTTCCTTAGCCACTTCCGTACCAGAGCCCATGGCGAAACCAACATCTGCCTTCTTCAGGGCAGGAGAGTCATTCACACCATCGCCCGTCATACCAACGACCAGGCCAAGCTCCTGAGCGCAGCGCACCAGGCGGCTCTTGTCCGTAGGCAGAGCGCGGGATACAACGCGCAGGTTGGGGATAACCTTCTTCAGTTCATCATCCGACAATTCGCCCAGCTCAGCACTGGTCAGAGCCACATCGGTGTTATTTCTCAGAAGGCCAGCTTCCTTCGCGATCGCCACTGCCGTTTCCTTGCGGTCACCGGTTACCATCACAACCTGTACGCCGGCGTCCTGCACCTCGCGGATGGCATCCACTGCTTCCTTGCGCACGTTGTCACGAATCGACAGCACGCACACCAGCGTCAGGCCCTCGCCGTCAGCATTGTCGCCATCGCACTTAGCAACAGCCAGCAGACGCATGGAACGTCCAGCCTGCTCGTCCATGTAGGTGTTCAGGTAAGCCCGCTCCACCAAGGGCTTTTCATTGCCGTTTTCATCAATGAAAGAGGTGCAGCGTTCGAGTATCTTTTCAGGTGCGCCCTTGATATAGGTCACCTTGTTGCCGTCCCGGGAAATGGTCACCGTGGAATACTTCTTGGCAGAGTCGAAGGCGTTGAAATCCGCCACATCCTGCCGAGCCATATCGTTGGTTGCCTCACCCTGTGCCAGGAAGGTCATCAGGGCACGGTCTGTGAAGTTACCGCCGATGATCTTGCCATCAGAGTAGGAAGAAGAGTTGTTCAGGCCGATGCCAACCACCACATGATCCTTGAAGGCCTTCGGCATTTCCTGCATGGTATTGAATTTACGAACGTTGCCCGTAGAAACCTCCACCACGCTGAGCTTGCCTTCGGTGATGGTGCCCGTCTTATCGGAGAACAGCAGAGACAGAGAGCCTGCGGTTTCCAGACCGTTGATCTTGTGAACAAGCACGTTGTCCTTCGCCATGCGCATGCTCTGATAGCTCAGCAGAATGCTGGTCAGCATGGGCAGACCTTCAGGCACAGCGCAGACAATGACCGTAACAGCCACCGTGACGGCATCGATCGTCATAGACACCCAGCCGTCAAAGTCCGTGGGCACATTGCCGGTAATGATGGCCTTTGCAAAGATGCTGACAATGATGGCAATAGCGCCTACGTAGCCGAAGGTGCTGATCTGCTTAGCCAGTTTGCCCAGCTTCACCTGCAGGGGCGTCTTGCGGGTATCCTCCTGCACTTCCAGTGCCAATTCGCCAAAGAGGGTCTTGTCACCAACGACCTTGACTTCCATGTAGGCTTCGCCGCCGCACACCACCGTGCCGCGGTAGACGTAGTACTGGTTCAGCAGATCCTTGGTATCATAGCTTTCGCCGTTGGTGTTGACATGCTTGCTGGCCTCTTCAGTTTCACCGTTCAGGGATGCCTGATCGACCTTGATGCTGCCTTCAACGATTTCGCCGTCCGCGGCAATCTTATCGCCAGACTGCAGGTAAATGATATCACCCACAACAATCTCGCTGATGTGAACCTCTGCCAGCTTGCCGTCACGTACAACCTTGGCCATTTCCTTGGCCTGCTCTTCCGCCTTCAGTGCGGAGGCCTTGCCTTCCTGCTGACTCTCACTGATGGAGCTGACGCAGTTAGCAATGAGGATGGCCACCAGGATGCCTGCCGGCTCATACCACTCAGCCTTACCCCTGAACAGCAGCACAACCTGAATGACCAATGCTACCAGCAGAATCATGATCATGGGATCCTTGAACCCTTTGAGAATCTTCTTCCAAAGCGGTTCCGGCGGGATTTCGGTCAGCGTGTTCGTTCCATGAAGCTTGCGGCTTTCTTCTACCTGCTTCTGGTTAAGACCCTTGTGTTCCATTTCAATACTCCTATCCTGTCATCGATGAGTTCGGACGCTTGCGCGGCGTCCTTGAGCAACTCTATTGCAACATCGCGTCAAGCCTGTCAGCCCAACCGATGATGTTGTCTCCGTTTCTTCGTATAAGGTTTCCTGCTGCGCAGTTTTACTCTGCGCAGGCCTTTCTCACCGCGTCCAGCGCGTGCTTCACGGTGAGGGTGCGGATGCGGTCGCGGTTGCCTGCAAGGTTCAGGCGAATGGCCTGCACGCCCTTGTCGGTTGCGATGCCCAGATACACGGTGCCCACAGGGCGTTCCTCCGTGCCGCCGCCGGGGCCTGCAAGCCCCGTAGCGCTGATGGCGATATCCGTTCCCAGCTTTTCACGGGCACCCTTCGCCATGGCCGATGCTACTTCCGCACTGACCACATTGCAGCGCTCGATGGTTTCGGCAGGCACTCCCAGCAGCACCGTCTTCGTGTCGGTCTGATAGGTGATGAAACCGCCGCGCACCACCTCGGATGCACCGGGAACTTCCACCATGGTGGCGGCAATCAGGCCGCCCGTGAGGCTTTCCGCCGTAGCGACGGTCTTGCCGGACTTCTTCAGTGCTTCCACCGCGGAAATAGCCAGAGAACCGCGGTCATCCTCATTCACGGCATAGACCACATCGCCCAGCATTTCCTTCACCTTGTCTACCAGGGGAAGAACCAGTGCCAGCGCCTCTTCTTCCGTTGCAGCGCAGGCCGTAGCGCGGAGCTGCACCTCGCCCAAAGAGCAATAGGGGCTCAGGGTGGGATTGCTCTGCATCTCCAACTCCTGCAGGCGCTGATCCACTTCGCTTTCGCCCATGCCGAAAATGCGGATGTAGCGGCTCACCAGCACCTGACCAGAGCGCTTCTGCAGCCAGGGTTCCACCTGGTCGATGAACATGGGCTGCAGCTCGTAGGGCGGGCCAGGCAAATGGATGACCACCTTGCCCTCCCCCATGGGTACGATTGCGCCGGGGGCCGTTCCGTTGGGATTCAACATGAGGATGGTATCCTCGGTGAACATGGCCTGACTCATATTGTTGAGGGTCATGTGCTTGTGATACTGCCGGAAACGTTCGCGCACCATAGCCTCTGCCTCGGGGCGAAGCACCAGCTCCTTGCCGGCCACCTTAGCCGCCACGCGCTTGGTGATGTCATCCACCGTCGGTCCAAGGCCGCCGGAGGTGATGACCACATCCGCACGGGACAGTGCCAGCCGATAGGCTTCCTCCAGCCGCTCGGCGTTGTCGCCCACCACCGTTTGGTGATACTGGGTAATACCCAGGGCAGACAGGCGACGGGAAATGAACTGGGCGTTGGTGTTGAGCACCTGTCCCATCAGCAATTCAGTGCCGACGCAAAGAATTTCAGCAATCATGAAGATTCAACCTTTCTTCCACCAGTCACTTTACTCTTATTTGATTTCCCTGATGCAGGAGCCGTTTTTCACGAAATAATCAATACCGCTCCACAGGGTGATAACCAGCACCCACAATGTCAGCAGGCCGCTGATCCAGTTGCGCATTACAGGCTGACGTGAAATCATCAGCCACAGAATCAGTACAATCTGGCTCACCGTTTTGATTTTTCCAAGCTTGCCGGCGGCAATGACCTGGCCGTTGGTCACCGCGATCATCCGCAAGCCGTCTACGCAAAGCTCCCGCGCCAGAATCACCACCGTGACCCAAGCCAGCATCACGCCATGCTGAATAAGCATAATCAGCGCACTCAGCACCAGCAGCTTATCTGCCACAGGATCAACAAACTTGCCGAAATCTGTCACAATGTGCTGCTTGCGGGCAATGTGGCCATCCAGAAAATCCGTAAAGGCCGCCACTGCAAACACGATGGTTGCCAGCACGTTGCACACATCCGTCTGCGGATACATCAGCGCCACCATGACAGGAATCAGTGCGACGCGAGTCAATGAGAGCTTATTGGGCAGATTCATACCTGTTCCCCCTTGAGGTCGTAGGTCTCTGCGTCGGTGATCTTCACCTGCACAAAGTCGCCAGGCTTCACATCTTCCTTGGATGTGAAATAAATGCTGCCGTCCGCATCGGGGCATTCCCACTGGCTGCGGCCCAGGCACTGATGCGCCTGTACATCCGTCACCAGCACCTTTTCAGTGGTGCCGATGCGGGCGCTGTTTCGCTTCAGAGAAATGCTCTGCTGGAGGGTCATCAGCCGATCCAGACGCTCCTGCTTCACTTCCTCAGGAATCTGGTCAGGGAACTTGGCAGCAGGCGTTCCTTCCTCAGCAGAATAAGCAAAGGCGCCCATGCGGTCGAACTCGGCCTCTGCCAGGAAGTCCATCAGCTCTTCAAATTCCTCGTCCGTTTCTCCGGGGAAGCCAACAATGATGCTGGTGCGCAGGATGAAGCCGCGCTCCCGTGCGCCCTTCAGGCAGCGGCGGATGTCGGAGGAGTCTCCCTGGCGATTCATCCGCTTCAGGATGCGGTCGTTGATGTGCTGCACAGGCAGATCCAGATACTTGCAGATGTTGTCGTGCTTGGCCATCACGTCCAGCAGACGGTCATCCGTTTCATCCGGATAGCAGTACAAAACGCGGAGCCAATCCACCCCGGGAATGTTAGCAGCCTTCTCCATCAGTTCAGGCAGCGCAGATTCCTTCTGCCAATCCGTGCCGTAGCGGCTGGTATCCTGTGCCACGAGAATGTGCTCTTTCACGCCCTTGCCAGCCAGCAGATTCAGTTCGTTCAGCACATCCTGCATGGGGCGGGAACGATACGGTCCGCGGATCATGGGAATAGCGCAATAGGTGCAGTGGTTGGAGCAGCCATCGCCAATGCGGGTATAGGCGGAGTAGCCAGGCGTGGTCAGCACGCGGGCATGCTCGGCATAATGATAGTCGTCCTGGCAGAGGGCCATGCGCTTGCCGCCCAATGCCTTGCGAATGGCAACAGGCAGCTGCTCATACTGGTTCACGCCCATGAGCAGGTCAATTTCCGGCATTTCCGCCATCAAATCCTTCTCGTAGCGCTGTGCCAGGCAGCCGGAAACAATCAGCATTTTGCACTTGCCGGTCTTTTTATATTCGGCCATTTCCAGAATGGCGTCAATGGATTCTTCCTTGGCAGGGCCGATAAATCCGCAGGTGTTTACCATCAGGATATCCGCGTCCGACGGATCCCCGGTGAAAACGTAGCCGTTTTCCTGCAGAATGCCCAGGGCAGTTTCGCTGTCCACACGGTTCTTGTTGCAGCCCAGCGAAATGATGCCTACCTTCATCTGTTCGGTCATGTATCTTAACTCCTGTCGTCCATGCTTGTGTTTGCGTTACCGATCCATTGTATCATGAAATTTCCCATTTGAACAGCCAACAAACAGGGTGAACTGTTGCCAGAATGATCAATTTACACCTGTTCGCTCTCCAGCTCTTCCCAGCGCTGATACAGCCGATCAATTTCGTCCTTCTTCTGCTGATACGCGCGGGCAAGCTCCGCAGCCAGGTCGGCGTTCTGATAGGTATCCGGCAGGGAAAGCCGATGCTCCATATCCGCTGCTTCTTCTTCCGCTCTGGCAATGGCTTCTTCCGCCTTCTTCAGGGCTGCCTTGTGCTCCTTCAGGCGCTTTTCCTCCTCACGGGAACGGCGCTTTTCCTTGTCCATCGCCGTTTTCGTGATTTGGGGTGCATCCCCGTCAGGCTCCTGCAGACGGTTGATTTTCTCAAAGTAGTCATCATAGTTGCCCAGATATTCGCGGATGCCGCCATTTTCCAGCACGCACACCTTATTGGCAAAGCGATTGATGAAATAGCGGTCGTGGCTGATGGCAAGGATCGTTCCCGGGAACCCCTCCAGTGCGTCTTCCAGCACCTCGCGGCTATCCATGTCCAGGTGGTTGGTGGGCTCGTCCAGCAGGAGCAGGTTATCCTTGTGGAGCATGAGCTTCGTCAGCGCCACACGTCCCTTTTCGCCGCCGGAAAGGGTGGAAATGGGCATCAGCACATCATCCCCGGTAAACAGGAACATGCCCAACGCGCCCCGCACCTCGGTTTGATCCAATCGGCGGAAATCATCCCACACTTCATCCAGCACGGTTTTATTCTCGTGCAGATGCGCCTGATGCTGGTCGTAATAGCCGATATCCACACCCGCACCCAGACGAATGGTGCCGCCATCGGGCTTCTCTTCGCCGATGAGGCACTTGAAGAGGGTAGATTTGCCGACGCCGTTGTCGCCGATGAGCGCCACACGGTCGCCTGCCCGAAGATGCATTTTCACATGATCGAACAGCGCACGGTCGTCAAAGCCCTTCTTCAATTCATCGATCATCAGCACATCCTCGCCTGTGCGGCGGCGACAGTCAAAGCGGAAGTGAATGGCACTTTCATCCTGCGGCTTTTCCAGGCGTTCCATCTTTTCCAGGCGCTTTTCACGGCTTTCTGCCGCGCGGATGGACTTTTCCCGATTGAATCGGCGGTATCTTGCACTAACCTCCTTCTGGCGGGCAATCTCCTTCTGCTGCATCTCGTAGGCCTTCATGCGGATTTCAAACCGCTGTGCCCGCTGTGCCATATAGTCCGTATAATTGCCGTCATAGCATTCTGTGACGCCCAGGAGGAGCTCACACATGCGGTCGCACACGTGATCCATAAAATAACGGTCATGGCTCACCAGCAATACTGCACCGCGGTAGCTATGGAGATAATCCTCCAGCCAGGCGATGGACTTCAAATCCAGATGGTTGGTGGGCTCGTCCAACAGGAGAAGATCAGGCTCTGTCAGCAGCATGCGTGCCAGGCAAAGCCGTGTGCGCTCGCCGCCGGAAAGAAGGCGGGCAGGCTGATCCTGCTGCTCCTTGCGGAAGCCAAGGCCTGCCAGAACGCCCTGCACCGTGGAGCGCCAGCCAAAGCCATTGTTCTTTTCAAAATCGCGGGTCAGCTGGTCGTAACGGCTCCCCAGACGATGCAGCAATGCTTCATCCTCCACGGCATCCGCCATTTGATGCTCCAGCTCACGGAGCTGTTCCTCCATGCGCATCACCGGCTCGAAGACGCTTTCCATCTCCTGCAGCACGGTTTTATTTTCATCCACCATGCCCTGCTGTGCCAGATAGCCCAGCCGAATGCCCTTCTGCATGGTGATGGTGCCGTCATCCGCTGTTTCCAGCCCGGCAATAATCTTCATCAGGGTGGACTTGCCGCAGCCGTTCACGCCCACCAGACCCATGCGCTGACCTTCCTGCAGCACAAGGGACGCGTCCCGAAGCACCTCGTTGGTGCCAAAGCTTTTCTTGACTCCCTGAAGGGACAACAGGATCATATCTTCACCTCGTTCATTAGGAAGTAAAAGGGATTTTTCACGTACCCTCCCGCAGGGTATACACGCTGCCCACCCGATCCCGCAGGGCAATATCCAGGCAGAGATCCTCGCCCAGCTTCACGCCTTCCAGCTCGGCGCGGAGTTCGCTGGTCTGCAATGCCAGATCCGGTGTGTTATTCTCGCCGCTCAGGTGGCCAAGGATCACATTGTGCACGCCTGTGTTCACCAGCTGAATCAGTGCTTCCGCACAGGCGTCGTTGCTCAGGTGGCCATGGTTGCCCAGAATGCGCTGCTTCAGCGCCATGGGATAATGCGGGTTGGCACGAAGCATATCCGGGTCATGATTGCTTTCCAGCAGTACCAGGCTGCTGCCTGCAATGGCTTCACTCACCCGCCTGGTAAATTGTCCAAGGTCGGTGGCGGTGGAAACGCTCAGTCCGCCGCCATACAGGCGAAAGCCCACAGGGTCTGCCGCGTCATGAGGAATGGCAAAGGGAACCACGCCGATATCCCCCATGTAGAAGTCCTGCTCTTTATGAAAGGTGACCTTCAGCTCCGGCGGAACCACGCCAATCTTCTTATCCATAGCGCGCCAGGTGTCTGGGGTGGCATAAACAGGCAGACGGTATTTTCTCGCCATCACGCCAGCGCCGCTGATGTGATCCGAATGCTCGTGAGTAATCAGAATACCGTTCAGCGTCTGTGGCTCCACACCAATGGCATGCAGTGCCTCTGTGATGGTTTTGCCCGGCTTGCCCGCGTCAATCAGCAGCCGCGTCTGCCCATACTGCACAAACAGCGCGTTGCCGCTGGAGCCGGAAAACAGCGGGCAGAAGATCATGTCCAAATCGTACGTACCTCGTCCTTAATGATTCAGCATCAAACGTCCAGGTGCTTGGCAACCCGTTCTTCCACGGGCGGCGGCGTCATGTAATCCTTGCCGAAGAGGATGGTCAGCACTTCATCATACTTGGCAGGAATCAGGCACGGGATGCCTTCAAAGGGCACCGTGATCTTCTCTTCAAACTGCTCAGGATGCCACACGTGCATCATCAGTTCAAAAGCGCCGTTGGACATGTGCAGATCATTGCCCGTTTTCACTTTGGTAGAAACCTTCTCGTACCGCTTGGCCTTCCAGCTGTAGCTGAAGGGCAATCCCATCAGGTGGGTAGCGTGGAGCAGAATGCGGTTCTTCAGCCCAAAGCGGCTGTAATCCACGTGCTTCTTCATCATGCCCTGCAGCAGATGCAGGTGCAGATAATGGAGCTTCCGCTTCATGCCCGGGGCGGGCAGGGGATCCAGAATGAAGAAATCCGTGAAAGCCGCTGCCTTTTCGGGGTCGTGATTCATGACTCGGGGCGTCCACGTATCCAGATACGTCAGTTCAAAGCGCTTGTCGCACTCCTTGGGATACACCTGACGGAACTTGGTAAACTCTTCGCGGGTCATCAGGAGATCCACGTCATCATCCCACGGGATGAATCCCTTATGACGCACAGCACCCAGAAGGCTGCCGCACATCAGGTTATAAGAAATGTGATGCGCATCGCAGATTTTTACAATATCCCGAAGCTGGCACAGCAGTTCCTCGTGAATCTGCTCCAGCGTCAATTTGCTTTCTTCCATTGGATTCACTCCTCGCCAAGCCATGCAAGGGTACGCCTGCAAATGGCTTCGTCGTCCATTTCATACACGCCCCGCAAATATTGCTGGGTGCCCACTGTGCAGCAGTACACATCCGGCATGCCGATGCGGTGCAGCTTGCAGGAGGCGCCGGCTTCCGCCAGCACTTCCGCCACAGCCGAACCGAAGCCGCCCACAATGGTATGCTCCTCCACGGTTACGATATGACGGAAACGGGAGGCCAGCTCGCGAATCTTGTCGGCATCAATGGGCTTCAGGCACGGGAAAGAAACCACCTCGGCAGAAACGCCTGCTTCCTCCAGCTTTTTCGCCGCACTGACCGTTTGGGTCAGGATGCCGCCGGCGGACAGGATGGCCACGTCCTTGCCCTCGCGCAGGGTCAATGCTTTGGGCAGATGCCAGTCCGTCACGGGGCCGTCATGCAGGGTCGGTTCACCGCCGCGGCCCAGGCGCAGATAGCAGGTGCCGGGGGTGCGCAGCATAACAGGCACCACTGCCTCCACCTCCGCAGGGTCGCCGGGGGTAAACACCGTCACCCCGGGCAGGGCACGCAGAATGGCCATGTCCTCGGTGGCATGATGGCTCATGCCCAGGCTGCCATACACAAAGCCGCCGCCTACGCAAACGATTTTCACATTGGCATCGTGATAGGCGCAGTCGTTGCGAATCTGCTCCAGGCAACGCAAGGTAGGAAAGTTGCCGATGGAATAGGTCAGCACCGTCCGTCCTTCCCGTGCAAGGCCGGCTGCCAGACCCGTCATGGCCTGTTCAGCGATGCCCGCGTTAATGAACTGGGCAGGGTACGTTTCCCAAAAAGGCTTCAGCACACCGAAGCCAAGATCGCCTGTCACCAGGGTCAATTTGGGATCATTGGCGGCTTCACGCATCAAGGCTCTCGTAAACGCATCTCTCATGGCCGCTGTGCCTCCAGTTCCTTCAGTGCTGCCTCGTATTCTTCTCCCTGCGGCGTGCGATAATGCCACAGGATGTCATTTTCCATAAAGCTGACGCCCTTGCCCTTCACCGTCACAGCGATGATGACCGTAGGCTTGCCGCTGCCGCGGTTGGCCTTCGCTTGTGCGAAAGCTTCCTGCAGGGCGTGGATATCATGGCCATCCACGGTGATGGCATTCCAGCCGAAAGCCGTCCACTTATCCGCGAAAGGCTCCAGCGCCAAAGTATTTTCGCAGAAGTCCAGCGACTGCATGCGGTTGTGGTCAACGACCGCAATCAGGTTATCCAGCTGATACTGGTGCGCCTGCAGTGCTGCTTCCCACACGGAGCCTTCATCACACTCGCCATCGCCCAGCACGGCAAAAACGCGATGCTCCGCCTTGTCCAGTTTAGCAGCCATGGCCATGCCTGCAGCCACTGCCAGGCCGTGTCCCAAGGAGCCTGTCGAAAGCTCCACCCCGGGCACACCCTTGTGGCTGACGTGACCAGACAGGCGAGAACCGTTCTGATAGTGGGTTTTCAGTTCTTCCACAGGGAAAAATCCCCGTTCCGCCAAAGCGGCATACACCGCCGCCCCTGCGTGACCCTTGCTGAGGATCAGCCGATCGCGCTCAGGCATCTTCGGATTTTGAGGATCAACATTCAATACGCCCGTATAGAGGGTCGCCATAATTTCCGCCAGGGAGAAAATCGCACCGATGTGACTGCCGCGGCTCAGGTGGGTCATTTCCAGCCCGTGACGGCGAATCAGCCACGCCAGTACCTGCGGATTCGATGTATCAATCTCGCCCTGAAATCCCTGATGGGTGAGCTCCGTATAGCTCATTTCAGCCATGCTTTTCCTCCTTGCCGGCCTTCTCATTCGCCATTTTCTTTGCCTTGCCGAACACACCGCCGATGGTCTCGAAGAACAGGCCTACATCCAGCAGAAAGGACTGATGCATGGCATATTCCACCCGCAGGCGGTTCTTCTCAGGCAGAATGTATTTTTCAAAGTTTGCCACAGGATCCGTTTCGCCCACCAGTTCATCCTGGGCAATGTACACAATGCTGGAGCGATCCGTGATACCGGGGCGCACCCACAGGATGCACTCCTGCTCGGGGGTATACTGGGTGGTGTACAAAAGCAGCTCAGGGCGAGGACCCACAAAGGACATATCGCCCTTGATGATGTTGAACAGCTGGGGCAGCTCATCCAGCTTCAGTCGGCGCATTACGCGGCCTGCACGGGTAACGCGGTTGTCATTCAGTGCCGTGCAGCCGCCGGACTTATCCGCATCCACCACCATGGAGCGGAACTTGAGGATATAGAAAGGCTTGTTGTGATAGCCGCCGCGGATGGCCTTGTAGAACACAGGGCCAGGCGAATCCAGCTTCACCCAAATGGCCAGCGGCAGCATGATGATGCACCCGGGAATCAGCAAAATCAGTGCCAGCAGGAAGTCAATCACACGCTTCACCACATGGCTGTAAAAAGGATGGGACAGTTTTCCATCCCATCGGGGCAAATCCGGCAGCTGCTGCTTGGACATACTTCTTCAATCCTTTCTGAAATGCAGTTTCCCGTTAACAAGGCTTGAGCGCCGCTATATGCTGCGACGCTCAGAATGTTACATTTCTTCCAGCCGCATCAGGAGATCATTCAGATGCTCCAGTTCCTCGGCGGAGTAATAATTCAGCACAATGCGCCCCTTCTTGGCATTGCCCGTCAGGGTGGCACGGATGCCCATGGTTTCCCGAATGCGGCCTTCCAGCTCCGTCAGTTCGACAGGCATCTGGTGAGGCTTGCGGGGATTCTTCTTGGTCGTGGGGGGCTCGGCATCCTTCATCAGGGCAGCGATTTCTTCCAGCTGACGAACAGAGTAGCCCTTTTCCACGGTTTCCTTTGCAAGGGCGGACTGGACTTCTGCCTTATCAAGTCCTGCCAGCACACGGGCATGGCCTGCGGACAGCTGACCTGCGGTGATACGATCCTGCACATCCTGCGGAAGGGACAAAAGGCGGAGCATATTGGCCACTGCGGGACGGCTCATGCTCAGCCGCTGTGCCACTGCTTCCTGGGTGTAGCCGCATTGACTCATCAGCGCACGGATACCCGCTGCTGCTTCGATCGGATTCAGGTCTTCACGCTGCATGTTTTCCAGCAGGGCAATCTCCTGCTGCTGGATAATGTCCAGATCCCGCACAATGCAGGGCACGGTGTCCAGTCCTGCCATGCGGCTGGCGCGCCAGCGGCGCTCACCTGCCACAATGCGGTAGCGTCCGCCGTTTTGCGGCACCACAATAATCGGCTGCAGTACGCCCTGATCGCGGATGGACTGTGCCAGCTGTGCCAGGCTTTCCTCCGAGAAAGCACGGCGGGGCTGATTTGTGTTGGGATCAATATCCCCGATGTTGATTTGCTGAAGTCCTGCCTCCAGGTCCTCATCCGACGGCAGCAGTACATCCAATCCGCGGCCCAGGCCGTGACTCTTCTTCGCCATGATCTTTCCTCATTCCCATGCGTGTGATAGGGGGATTTCTTATGCCTTTACCTTGATGCCGTTGTTTTTCAGGAATTCCTCCGCCAGTGCCCTGTAGGCCAGGGCGCCGGCAGAACGGGGGTCATACAGATGGATGGGCTCGCCATGGGACGGTGCTTCTCCCAGACGAACGCTGCGGGGGATGGTCGTAGCGTACACCTTTTTCCTGAAATGCTTCTTCACCTGATCCACCACCTGCAATCCCAGGTTCGTCCGACCATCCAGCATCGTCAGCAGAATGCCTTCAATATCGATGGCCGGGTTAATGGTCTTTTTCACACGGCTGACCGTGTTCATCAGGCTCGTAACGCCTTCCAGCGCATAGTATTCGCACTGAATGGGAATCAGCACGCGGTCGCTGGCTGCCATGGCATTGAGCGTCAGCAGACTCAGGGACGGCGGGCAGTCAATGAAGATGAAATCATAATCCCGCTGAACCTGTGCCAGTTCAGACTTCAACCGATATTCCCGCTGAGGAACATCCACCAGCTCCAATTCTGCGCCGGCCAGACGGATATCCACAGGTGCCAGGGACAGTCCCTCCACCTGCGTAGGCAGAATGCAATCCTTCAGGGACGACCGTCCCAGCAATGCCTCATAAACGCAGTTTTCTCCTGCCTGCAATCCAAGACCGCTGGTGGTATTGCCCTGAGGATCCAGATCCACCACCAGCACCTTTTGACCCATGACTGCAAGATATGCTGTCAGATTGACGGCGGTCGTGGTCTTTCCCACACCGCCCTTTTGATTGGTAATCGCGATTACTTTCGCCATATTGCCCTCACTTCCAGGGTCTGAACGCTGCATAGCGCAGCGGAAATCAACATCCGTTCACCCCAAAGCGGAATTTTTTCGTCGCCGAAAAGACGCACTAAGGGTGCTCCTATCATTATACCGATTTTCCACAGGATTGTAAAGCTACAATCATAGGAAGAGTAATAATTTGCACCCGCCGCACGAAGGATTGCGATTCCCTCAAAAATGTGCTACACTAACTCGATATCCCTGACAAACTTGCGAGGTGAAAAGAATGCTCACCATTTTGAAAGGCAATATTATTTCCGCCCCCGCCATGGGGCAGCTGGACGTCACCCCCCATGGCTATCTGGTGGCAGAGGACGGCATCATTGACGGCGTTTATGCCACGCTTCCCGAAAAATACGCAGGTGCTCCCGTAGAGGATTGCGGAGAGGATCTGATTCTGCAATCCTTTGCTGACCTGCATCTGCACGCACCTCAGTATCCTATGCTGGGCATGGGCATGGATCTTCCCCTGCTGGACTGGCTGACGACTTACACCTATCCCAACGAGAGCCGCTTTGCGGACACGGATTACGCAAGGGACGTGTACCACCGTTTGGCAAAGGAGCTGGTGGAAAACGGCACCACCCGTGTCAGCATGTTCTCTTCTTTCCACACGGACGCAACGCTTGTCCTGATGGACGAGTTGGAAAAGGCCGGCATCACGGGCTATGTGGGCAAGGTCGGCATGGATCGCAACGGCATTCCCGGCATGATGGAAAGCAGCACAGACGATGCCATCCGTGAGTTTGACCGCTGGCTGGAAAACTGTCATTTTGAGCATATTAAGCCCATTGTGACCCCTCGTTTCACACCTTCCTGCACCAATGAACTGATGGCGCATATGGGGAAGGCTGCCACGGAGATGAAGCTTCCCGTGCAGTCCCATCTGTCAGAAAACAAGGCGGAAATCGCCTGGGTGCGGGAGCTCCATCCCGACTGCGAGCAGTACTGGCAGACCTACGATAAATACGGATTGTGGAATGAGCGCACCATCATGGCGCACTGCGTCTGGTCGGATGAAAAGGAGCGGCAGGCGATCCGTGACGCCGGCGTGACGGTCATCCACTGCCCCGATTCCAATCAGAATGTTTCCTCTGGTTTTGCTCCTGTCCGTCTGATGCTGAATGAGGGCACCAAGGTTGCCCTGGGCAGTGACATTGCCGGCGGCGACCATCTGTGCATGTTTGATGTCATCACCGCCGCCATCCGTTCTTCCAAGGCAAAGGGCATGATTGACGACTGGAAAACGCCCTTCCTTACCGTCAAGGAAGGATGGTATCTCGGCACCTCCGCCGGTTCCGCCTTCTTCGGCGAGCAGCCCGGATTTGCCAAGGGCAATCCCCTGCACGCTTTGGTGCTCCGTGATGACACCCTGCTGGATCCCCGAAAAATGTCCACGGAGGATCGTTTGGAACGTGCGGTCTATCGCCGTCAAAAGGGTGCCCTGCGTGCCGTGTGGTCCGCCGGCAGAAAGATTTATTCTGCAGAATAATCATGGCCCTGCTCTGTACATGCGGAGCAGGGCATGTGTTTAGGTATGTGCAAGGGAGGTGTTTCCTATGCCGGAGAAGCTCGGCAGGCAATTGATTTTTCTTGATGGTGCCATGGGGACGCAGCTGCAAGCCATGGGGCTGGGTGCATCTCCCAGTGAAAGCTGGAATTTGCTCCACCCAGACCGTGTGCTGGCCGTGCACCGATCCTATCTGGCGCTTGGATGCGATGCCATTACTGCCAACACCTTTGGTGCAAACCGCATCAAATGCGGCAATGATGTCCGCCCTGTGCTCATCAGCGGATTGAAAATTGCGCGGAAAGCCTGCGACGAGGCAGGGCACGGCGCTGTTCTGCTTGACATCGGCCCCACAGGCAGTCTGCTGCAGCCCATGGGAGACCTATCGCTGGAAGACGCCATTGCCGCGTTCCGTGAAATGGCTGAAGTCGGCGAGACCTTCGGCGCGGATGCTGCCTTCATCGAAACCATGAACGACCCGGCAGAAATGAAGGCCGCTGTCATCGGCGTGAAGGAAGGAAGTCACCTGCCCATTTTAGCATCCATGACCTGCGATCAAAACGGCCGTCTGCTGACTGGCGGCTCTATTGAAGCCATGGCCGTTATGCTGGACAGCATGGGCGTTACGGCGCTTGGACTTAATTGCGGCCTGGGTGCTGAGGCGCTTCTGCCCCTGATTCATCGCCTGCGCAAGGTCACTGACAAACCCCTGCTGGTAAAGCCTAACGCAGGCATTCCTGCCATGGTGAACGGATGCACCGTCTACCCCGATGACCCTGCCACCTTTGCCGCCTCCATGGCCGCACTGGCAGACGCGGGAGCCTGGCTCCTTGGCGGATGCTGCGGCACAACCCCTGATCATCTCCGTGCCATGATGGCGCAATGCTCCGGCAAATCCCCCGTCAAGCTGCCCGAAGTGCGCGGCAAGTGGATTGCCTCCGCGGTTGCGGCGGTAGACCGCTCCCAGATGCCCCTGCTCATTGGCGAAAGAATCAATCCCTCCGGCAAAAAGGACATGCAGGATGCCCTGCGGCAGGGGGATGACCATCTCATCCGCATGGAGGCCATTCATCAGCAGGAGCATGGCGCCATGGTGCTGGACATCAATGTAGGCATGCCCGAAATTGACGAGCCGTGCTGGATGCGCCGTGCTGTCGAGGCCGTGCAAGCTGTCAGCACCCTTCCCCTGCAGCTGGATTCCGCCAATCCTGATGCACTGGAGCAAGGTCTTCGCACCGCTGTTGGCAAACCCATGGTGAACTCTGTCAGCGGCCGAAAGGATCAGCTGGACGTGATTCTTCCCATGGTCAGGAAATACGGCGGATGTCTGGTGGGATTGCTGATGGATGAAAGCGGCATTCCCGCCACCGTTGATGGACGCATGGCTATTGCACGTCGGATTCTTTCTGCCTGTGACGCAGCAGGCATTTCTCATCGGGATCTTGTGCTGGACCCGCTTGTTATGGCCGTTTCTGCCGACCCGACTGCTGCGGAAACCGCGCTGGAGGTCACCCGTAGGATTCATCAGGAGCTGGACGTGGATGTGATGCTTGGCATCAGCAACATCAGCTACGGTTTGCCCGCACGGCCGCACATGAACGCTGCTTTCCTGACCTCTGCCATGCTCTGCGGCGCGGATGCCATGATTGCCAATGTGCTTCTGCCTGAAATACAGGACGCTTATCATTGCGGCCTGACGCTTTCCGGCCGTGATGCAGGCTGCAGGCGATACGTGGATCACTTTTCCGGGCGTGTTTCTCCCCTTCTGGAAAGTGAAATGACGCTGGAATCAGCCGTTCTCCACGGGCTTTCCGAAGAGGCGAAGCGTCAGGCCATTCAGTGCCTTGACCGTCATGAAGCACCGCTGGCCGTCACGGAAACACGATTGGTTCCCGCCCTGAATCAGGTAGGCAAGGCCTACGAGGATGGCACCATGTTTCTTCCCCAGCTGATGCAGTCTGCCGAGGCGGCGCAAGCAGCCTTTGCTGTGCTGGAGCATCACCTGCAGGCGTGCGGAGAAACACGGGCCTGCCGCGGCACGGTCGCACTGGCCACCGTGCAGGGTGACGTGCACGACATCGGCAAAAACATCGTGCGCGTCCTGCTTTCCTCCTATGGCTTTCATGTGCTGGATTTGGGACGGAACGTTTCCCCGGAAGCTGTTCTGGCCGCTGTGAAAGCGAACCATCTGCGTTTGGTCGGGCTGTCAGCCCTGATGACCACCACCGTTCCTGCCATGGCGAAAACCGTGGCGCTGCTGCACAAGGAAGCCCCCGAATGCCGCGTTGCCGTGGGCGGTGCCGTGCTGACACAATCCATGGCCGATGCCATGGGCGCAGATGCCTTTGTCCCCGATGCCATGGCTACCGTGCGCTACGCCATGGAAGTGATGGGGTAAATCCCGATACCATAAAAAGACCGCAAGAGTCTCGCTCCTGCGGCCTTTTCTTTACCCCTTCACAATCATCAGCATCACCATAACCACCAGCGGCACTCATGATGCCGCAGATTTTCTGTGACTCTTTGTCTCTTTTCCTTCACCAGGTAGTACAGGCCGAAGCCCGGCACCAATGCACCCACGAGAGCACCCGAAATGGACGTCAGCGTGTCTTCTTTCCCCATTTCAGCAGCAATGCAGAATTGATGATGACCAGCACTGAGCCGGCATTATGCACCAGCGCGCCAACCACAGGATCCAGCGTGCCGATGATGGCCAGCACGATCGCCAGAAAGTTCAGCATCATCGAGAAGGTCATGTTCATCTTGATGGTGGTCATCATCCGTTGAGAAAGAGCAATCAGGTGAGGCAGTTCCTTCACCTCATCATCTACCAGGGCAATATCCGCGGCGTCCACTGCAATATCGCTGCCTGCGCCGCCCATGGCAATGCCTACATCAGCCGCCTTCAGTGCAGGCGCATCGTTCACGCCGTCGCCAATCATGCAGACATTTTCCTGCCTCTGCTGATAGGCGCGGATGTGGTTCAATTTGTCCTCAGGCAGACAGCCGGCATGCACCTCGGTCATATGCAATTGCTTTGCCATGGCGTCTGCCGCCTCTTGATGATCCCCTGTCAGCAGAACAGGACGCACATTCAGCGCCTTTAGCCGATCAATCATGTCGGCACTTTCTGCCCGCAGGGTATCAGACAAGGCAATGCATCCTGCAGCCTTCCCGTCCAGGGCGGTGAAAATCACCGTGCAGCCTTCGCTTAAGCGCTGTTTTGCTTCCCTGACGACCGTTTCCGGGATGGTGATGCCATTTTCCTGCATCATAGCTTCGTTACCCGCCATCACTTGACGATCCTTCACCCGTGCGATGACGCCCCGTCCAGGGAGCATGCAGAAGTCCGTTGCGGTTTCCGTGCAATCTCCCAGCTCCTGACGGCAGGAGCGGACAATCGCCTTGCCAAGAGGATGCTCGGACAAACGTTCCGCCGCGGCGCACAGGCGGTAAAGCTCCTCATCGGATACATCAGGCAAAGCGCTGTACACCTTGGTTACCCTCGGCGTACCATAGGTCAGGGTACCCGTTTTGTCAAAGGTGATGCACTTGACCTTAGCCAGCCGCTCCAGCGCGTCACCCTCACGGACGAGGAAGCCATGCTTCGTGGCATTGCCAATGGCCGCCATAATGGCCGTAGGCGTCGCCAGAACCAAAGCGCAGGGACAGAAGACAACGAGGATCGTTACCGCGCGGATGATTTGCCCTGTAATCAGCCACGTGAGCGCTGCAGCTGTTAAAGCGATGACTACCATCCATGTAGCCCAGCGATCCGCAAGACCCACAATTTTTGCCTTGCCGGCATCCGCGGACTGCACCAGGCGAATCATCCGCCGAATGGAGCTGTCCTCCCCCACGCGGGTTGCCTTCATCTCGAAGGCACCGAACTGGTTCACCGTGCCAGAGGACACATCGTCCCCTACCGTTTTATCCACAGGAAGGGATTCGCCGGTCATGACCGCCTGATTCACGGACGTCTGCCCCTTGGTGATCACGCCGTCCACAGGAATCGTTTCACCAGGGAGAACCCGCAGCATATCATTCAGCTGCACCTTCTCTGCAGGAAGGATTTCCTCCTTGCCGTCACGCAGGACGCGGGCTGTCTGAGGCGTTAGCTTCACCAGACGCTCAATGCCTGCACGGGCGCGCGCCACCGTCAATTCCTCCAGCAATCCGCCCAGCTGCATGATGAACGCCACCTCGCCCGCGGCAAAGTCCTCACCAATGCACACGGAAGCAATCAGCGCCAGAGACACCAGCACGTCTGCCTTGATGTCAAAGCTGGTGACCAGTCCGATGAAGGCATCCATCAAAATCGGAATACCGCAAAGGATAATCGCCACCCATGCCGCGTCAAAGGGAAGCGCAAAGGGTTTTGTCATGCTGATAATCAGCGAAATGCCCGCCAGCACCAGCAGGACAATATCTTTTTTCGTCCCGCCCAGGGACATGAAATGCTCCACCTTGTCGGTGAACTTCTTCATCAGCAAGCCTCCTCGATACCCATAGGGGTATATGTGATGTGCCTTCATTCTACCCATAGGGGTATATGTTTGTCAAGAACTTTTTCTATCAGACGCACAAAAAACGCCCTCTGCAGAGCGAATCATGCAGAGGGCGCGGAAAGCACCAGGAATTACTTGTTGTCCTCGTTGATGGTCTGAGCCGCAGTACGGCCGGACACATAAATCTCAACGATGGCGTTGCCGCCCAGACGGTTGCCGCCATGGATACCGCCGGTCACCTCACCAGCCGCATACAGGCCGGAGATGATGTTGCCGTTCGTATCCAGCACGTGACGCTGGGTATCAACCTTCAGGCCGCCCATGGTAT
Source organism: bacterium (assembly GCA_963618735.1). Taxonomy (GTDB): domain Bacteria; phylum Bacillota; class Clostridia; order Christensenellales; family Aristaeellaceae; genus CAKUFA01. Next base: position 28,206 of record CAVEUM010000005.1, read on the forward strand.
GGTGCGTAGAAGGTGCCAGCAGACGGACGCGCAGCTCAACACCGTCCAGGGTGTAGGTCTCGGGGATGTAGTTGCCGTTTTCGTCCTTTTCAGCGCTGCCGATCAGGGCGTTCGGGTTCGTCTTCTTCACATCCTCGGGCTGCTCGCCAGCCATGATGGCCTTGTCGTAGTTCTCGATGGTCGCACGGACAGTTTCCGCGTCGGTGGGCAGACCCAGGCTGGTGAACAGCTCGGCCAGCTCATCCACCGTACGGACATACTGACGCCATTCGACGTCCTCGTTACCGTACAGGTACGGGCCGGGGATCTTGCTGCCGGCGTTGGCGATTTCAATGAACACGCCCTTGGTGCCGTTGTGCTCGACGCCGTTCTTGAACTCTGCAAGGCTCAGCACGTCACGTTCGGACGTTTCGTCAACGAAGCGCTTACCCGTGGTGGGGTTGATGTAGATGGCGTAGTTGCCGCCGCCGAATGCCAGGTTACCATTGTCAACCCAGCTGATGGGCATCATCTGCGTGAAGCCCATGCCGGTCACGTCAGCACCCACAGCCTGACCCATTACGATGCCGTCGCCCTGCAGGGAAGAACGGTTCGTGGTCTTCGTGTTGGTGGACACATACTCGCTGGACCAGTAGACGTTGGTATCAACAACCATCTCAACATTTGCAGCGTAGCCGCCGGTTGCGATGATCACGCCCTTGGTTGCATAAGCAGTCACAGGGGTGCCGTCATAGCGGGTCGCCTTGACGCCGGTCACGCGGCCGTCCTCAACGATCAGGTCTTCCGCGGTGGTGCGGGTCATGATCTTGTTGGACGCAGCGGTGGCAGAGGTGTTCAGGATGGTGTTCATGGGTGCCTTGAAGTACGTGCCCCAACGGCCGCCGTAGTCAACGCCGTCGATGGTCGCGCCGATGAACTCGTTTTCACGATACCACAGGGCGCCAATCAGCGTAGGCTGCGTATCTTCAACGAAGGTAGAGCCCTGAGCTTCCAGCCACTGCTTGAGTTCCTGGCCGCCCTGGATGAACTGCTCCACGAGGTCATAGTCGCCGTAAATCCAGCTGGACATATCCGCCGTCGGGCGAAGGCCGCCGTAGTAGGTCTGGAAAATGTGCAGGTTCACGGTGGAGAACAGGGTCAGTTCGCCTGCGCCTGCTTCAACCTTGGGTTCTGCCCAGTCCAGATAAGCCTGAATCTCAGCCTTCAGGGCCTGCAGGGTGGGAAGATATTCCGCATGCACGCCATGCTTGCTCAGCTCTTCAATGTCGCCTGCAACAAACTCATGATCCTTGTAGTAGTCCTCATCAAAGGGCTCCTCGGACCAGTTCAGGATGGTCTTGAGCTCGTCAAGCGTTGCAACGCTCTCAACAACCTTGTTGTAGGTGTTGCCGTCATAGCCGACACCGGTGGTTGCATCCGGATCTGCCGGATCCCACACCAGGTAGGGCATAACGCTCTGATACTGACCGCCGGAAACAAGCGTGTTGCCGCCGACTTCTGCGTTCTTCTCGATGACCAGCACGGTGTTGCCATCCTGTGCTGCCTGAGCAGCTGCCGCGATACCAGCGCCGCCGGCACCGACAACGACCACATCGTAGGTCTCTTCGATAGCAGCCTCTGCCTCATGCACAACCGTGTTTGCCTTGAAAGCATCCATGTTGGTGCAGCCAGCCTGCTCAGCCGCATTATTCACAGCATTGCGGACTGCATTGCTGGTGAAGGTTGCGCCGGACACGCCGTCCACGCCAGTGCCGTTTGCTGCCAGAATATCTGCGATCACCGGCTCAAAAGCCACATCGCCGACATGGGCAGTTTCAGCGTTCGTACCAACTTCGATGGCAGTCACAGCCGTGTCGGAGAAGGTCACGCTCAGTTCAACATTGCCGTTGTAGCCGCTTGCAGTACCCGTGTAGGTGCCGGCGGTGAAAGCCAGTTCAGCAGTGTTCTCTGCAGCTTCGCCCTTCGCCTGTGCAAGTGCCTTGCCAAGAGCTTCCTTCACAGCATTGCTGGTGAAGGTTGCGCCAGACACCACTTCCACTGCATCTGCGTCGCTGACGCCAACCAGAGAAGTGTTATACTGCTCCATTGCCTGGCCGCCAATAGCGGGGGTTTCCTTTTCGCCAGTCACTTCTACTGCAGTAACTGCATTTTCGTCAACCGTAACCTTGACGGTCACGTCGCCGCCGAAGCCAGCGGCCGTTGCCGTGTACTCACCGGGCGTGAACGCGGCTTCCGCGCAGCCCACGGAGAACGACACTACAACCAGCATAACTGCCAGCAGAAGAGAAACAAACTTCTTCATCGTGCTATTCCTCCTTTTTTCTCTCAGGACAATTGTCCTCGTTCAACCTTTATGATACCTTATCCGACATGCAATGTCAATAATTTGTCAAGGTTTTTTCACAGTAATTTGGAAGCAATGCAAAATTCTTTCCGTGGTTTCGCGAGGGTTCTTTTTCGATTCCACAAGAAAACCAGAGAGCACCCTCGCACCCTCTGGTCTGATTTTTCACTTTATTCATACAGGATTCCGCAAAAAGTCGTGTCATGCTTCAAATAATAAACGTTCTCCAGCTCCCGCATGCCCACCTCTCTCCGTGCTTCATTCAGCACATCAATGGGAGAAGAAGCCCAGAAGCTCTCGTAATCAGCCTGCGATGCAAACATCATCGACCATTCCAGTCCTTCCGACAGCTCCTTTTTCAGCACATCGGTTACCGACTGGTTCTCGTCCACCACAAGCCCCAGAACATGATGATATTCCCATCCATCATCGCTTGGCAATTGAATTTCGGTTTCCATCGTGTGGGTTTGCTGCATCTGCTCTGCAGACAGATTGAAGTACCAGTGCACCGTCGGGGTTCCGTCCCCATCATCCCAGGTCACATCGGTATAGCAGGCAGTGCCATCCAGCAAGAGCACATTCCATGCATGACTTTCGCCGTTTTCCTTATTCGTGCCGCGGACAAAGCTGCACGGGATGCCCGCCATGCGGCACAGGAGCATCATGGCACGGGTGTATCCTTCACATACGGCTCTGCCCTCCAGCAGTGCCACCGCTGCTGTGCTGTTGCCGTAGGTACTGCTGTCATAGGTCACCAGGTCGCACAACGTATCATGAAAAAACAGCTCCTGACGGAACTTGCCCCGGTCCGGAGCACTGTCCGCAATCTGCTGCGCTGCTTCAAGGAGTGCAGCTTTCTGCGCCGTTTCTTCTTCCAGAGACATGGTATATTCCAGGGTAATGCTGATTGCCTCATCCGGCTTTTTGAGATAATAATAGATGCTGGCGTTCTTTCCCAGGCCAATGAGCTCCGGGTAATCCTCCGTCAGGAAGAAATGGGCAACCGACAAATCGTCATACTTCGTTCCTTCAGGAACCGTGACTTCCTCTTCATGGGCAACCGCTGCTTCATACAGCAAATCCACCAGAGATTGCTGCTCTTCGGTCAAAAGTCTGTAGCGGACAGACTTTCCCTGCTCATAGGGCGTTTGAGGCTCAGCCAGTGCAAAGACGGGCATCAGGAAAGCCATTAGGCAGGCAAGAAATCGTTTCATCAGCGTCGCACTCCTTCTTCTCCAAGCGCCTCAATGGCCTTCGTCAGCGCACGGATGATGTCTTCCAGCGGCATACAAGGCGTGCCGTCAGGCTTTCCCTGCACCTGTTCTGGAATGTAGGGCACATGGATAAAGCCGCCCTGCATCGCAGGATTCTTTTCTGCCGCGAGATGGAGCACATGGTACATCAGCGTATTGCATACATATGTCCCTGCCGTGTTGGAAACCCTGGCAGGCAGTCCTGCCGCTTTCACCGCCTCCACCATGTGCTTGATGGGCAAGGTTGAAAAATAAGCTGACGGCGCACCTTCCACCACAGGCACATCCACAGGCTGGTCGCCGCAGTTATCCGGCAGGGCAGCATCCATCACGTTAATGGCCACCCGCTCGATGGTCACCGCGTCCCGTCCGCCAGCCTGGCCAACGCAAATCACCGCATCAGGGTGCAGCGCCTCCACTTTTTCTGTCATCACCTTGCGGGAAGCAAAAAACTCCGTGGGAATTTCCGCTGCAAAGATTTCGTGCCCGTCAATTGTTTTCGGCAAAGACTTCACCGCCTGCCACGCAGGATTGATGGATTCGCCCCCAAAGGGTGTAAAACCCGTTACAAGAATTTTCATTGCCTGTACCTCCGAAAGGTTCTGAATTTACCATAACACAGATGGAAGAAAAAAACAACCTTCCGCTTTCCTGCCCGCTGAGAATTTGTGCTTGTATGAACCCGATAAGATAGGGTATAATAGAGGATGGCGTATTGTAAAATCATCGCAGGGAGGTGAGCAGGTGCTGGCGCAGGTCATCGTGGATATTGTTCACGAACAGGTGGCGCACACCTTTTCTTACCTCATCCCCGAAGGGATGGAGCTTTCCGTCGGTCAACGGGTGAAGGTTCCCTTCGGCCCGCGGTTCAAAGAGGGCATCGTGGTAGGCTTCACCGATCATGCCGATGTAGACGCCGGCAAGCTCCGCAGCGTTGCTGCCACCCTGGAAGATTATCCTGCCATTTTGCCCCAGCTGTTAACGCTGGCCGAGCGCATGGCGCAGGAATCCCACTGCCCCCTGGCAGAAACGCTCCGATTGATGATGCCCGCTGAAATGCGAGGCGGCCGTATCAAAGAGCGAACCTGCACGATGGTTCAATCCCTCATTCATGATGAAGAAACACTGAAAAGCGCCGTTGACCGCCAGGGTCGATCCCAAAAGCGCCGCAGTCTGCTCACCCTCATCAAAGATGGTCAGCCGCATGCGGTGGGCGAAATCAGCCTGTTGGTGCGTGACCCGCTTCCTTCCCTGCAGCAATTGGCAGAGCAGGGATATGTGCGTCTTTTCCGGCAGGAAGTGCTCCGCCGTCCAGGCGGCGATACACCCGAGGAGCCTGTGGAGGATCCCGTCCTCACCGATGAGCAGCAGGAAGTGCTGGACGTGGTTCTGCCAGACATCCGCCAAGGAAGGGGACGTTATCTTCTCCATGGTGTGACAGGCAGCGGCAAAACTGAGGTTTTCATCCGTCTGGTGCGCCAAACTCTGCAGGAGGGCAAAGGTGCCATGATTCTGGTGCCCGAGATTGCCCTGACCCCGCAAATGGTCAGCTGGTTCCGCAGCCGTTTCGGCAGTGTGGCGGCAGTGATTCACTCTCGTCTTAGTGCGGGCGAGCGGTTCGACGAATGGCGCCGTATCCGCCGCGGAGACGCGCGGGTCGTCATCGGCGCCCGTTCCGCTGTGTTCGCGCCGCTGGAGCATTTGGGGCTCATCGTCATTGACGAAGAGCATGAGAGTACCTACCGCAGTGACCATCACCCGCGATATGATGCCCGTGAGGTTGCCGCGTGGCGGTGTGAGGAGGAAGGTGCGACCCTGCTCCTTGCCAGTGCCACCCCCAGTATTCTTTCCTTCGCCATGGCGCGCCGCGGGGACTACACCCTGCTGGAAATGCCCCACCGTGTAGGCGGACGCCCCATGCCGGAGGTGCATCTGGTGGACATGCGCAAGGAACTGGAGATGGGCAACCGCTCCATGTTTTCCTCTGCACTGCAGCAGGCGCTGAGAAACTGCATGCAGCGCGGCGAGCAGGCCATGCTGCTGATGAATCGCAGGGGCTACAATTCCTTCGTCAGCTGCCGCAGCTGTGGGCATGTCATCAAGTGCCCCAATTGCGATGTCTCCATGACCTATCATATGAGCGGCGGAGACGGGCAGCTTCACTGCCACTACTGCGGCAATGTGGAGGATGTGCCCACTGCCTGCCCCGAATGCGGAAGCAGGTACATCCGCTATTTCGGTGCAGGGACGCAAAAGGTGGAAGACGAGCTGCACAAACTCCTTCCGGGCATCGCTGTGGGGCGGATGGACATCGACACCACCTCCGGCAAGGACGGGCATCAGAAAATTCTTGATGAATTCCGTTCCGGAAGGACGCAGATTCTCGTTGGCACGCAAATGATCGCCAAGGGACTGGATTTTCCCAAGGTCACGCTGGTGGGCGTTGTTGCCGCCGACATGACGCTGAATCTTCCCGACTATCGCTCCCGCGAGCGGACGTTCCAACTGCTGACGCAGGTCGCCGGGCGTGCAGGGCGCGGCACGACCCCCGGGCAGGTCTTCATTCAGACCTACAAGCCGGAGGATCCCACCATCCGCTTTGCCGCTGCGCAGGACTATCGTTCGTTCTTTGAATCAGAGTTCGACCATCGCCGCCGTGGACTCTATCCGCCCTTCACCATTATGGCGCGAGTGCTGGTGGAGTCTTCCACGGGAGACACAGCCAAAACCTGTGCGGAAAGCATCGAACAGCAGTGCCGGACGCTGTTGGAAACCCATCCCTTGTGGAAAAAGCGTGTGCTGATGCTGATGATGAATCAGCCCTCGGTCACCTTTCTGCGGGGCAAGTATCGCTTTCAGGTGCTGATGAAACTGCTGGTGCATCCCCACACAGAAGAATTTGTGGCTGCTGTTACCGAGCTTACCCGTGAGAATCATCCCGATGCCGACACGTATTTTGAATATAATCCAACCAATATGATGTGAAAAGAGGAAACATACCATGGCCATTCGCAAAATTGTAACCCTTGGCGACGATACCCTTCGCAAGAACTGCAAAAAGCAGGAGAAGTTTGACCTTCGCCTGTGGACGCTTCTGAAAGACATGGCAGACACCATGTACAAGGCCGACGGCGTTGGTCTGGCTGCTCCGCAGGTGGGCATTCTCCGCCGCGTGGTGGTCATTGATGTAGGTGACGGGCTGGTGGAGCTGGTGAACCCCGAGATTCTCTCCTCCTCCGGCACGCAGTGCGGCCGTGAGGGCTGCCTGAGCCTGCCCGGCCGCCAGGGCATTGTGACCCGTCCCGACCATGTGCAGGTGCGCGCGCAGGATCGCCGCGGCCGCGTCTTTGAATTTGAGGCGGATGGCTTCTTTGCCCGCGCCGTGTGCCACGAGCTGGATCACCTGGACGGTGTGCTGTACATCGACCGCATGGACCGTGAATTGACCCCTGAGGAAATTGAGGGTCACGTGCCGGAGGATGACCTGGAAGAGGAGAATGACGAAGCGTGAAGATCGTTTTCATGGGTACCCCTGATTTCGCCGTGCCAAGTCTCGCCGCCCTGTGTGACGCGGGGTATGATGTCATCGGCGTATACACCCAGCCCGACCGCCCCAAGGGACGCGGCAACAAGCTGACCCCTTCCCCCGTGAAAGCCGAGGCCGTGCGCCGCGGTATTCCCGTGTATCAGCCCCAGCGCATCCGCAAGGAAAGCGTGGAGGAACTGAAGGCACTGGCGCCTGACCTGTGCGTTACCGCCGCTTTCGGACAGATTCTGTCCCAGGAGCTGCTGGATATTCCGCCCATGGGCAACATCAACGTGCACGCTTCCCTTCTGCCCCGTCATCGCGGCAGTGCCCCCATTGCCTGGGGCATTTTGCAAGGGGACGAGAAGGCCGGCATTTCCACCATGATGATGGATCGCGGCGTGGATACAGGCGACATTCTCCTGCAGCGCAGTGTGGACATCGGCATGCAGGAAACCTGCGGTGAACTGACCGAGCGGTTGTCCCACGTGGGTGCGGAGCTTTTGCTGGAGACCATTCACGCGCTGGAAGCCGGCACCCTGACGCGCATCCCCCAGGATGAAAGCCAAATGACCTATGACCCCAAGCTGACCAAGGAAATGGGCATCATTGACTGGACGCTGAGCGCCGAGGAGATTGTGCACCGCGTTCACGGTCTGAATCCCTGGCCCGCCGCTTCCACCGCATGGGAAGGCGGTCGTCTTAAGCTATTGAAAGCAGAAGTGGCCGATGGTCACGGCGCGGCGGGAGAAATCCTCGTGTCCGATGCCAAAGCCGGCCTGGTCATCGCCTGCGGCAAGGGCGCCGTCCGTGTCCTGACCCTGCAGGCTCCCGGCGGAAAACCCATGAGCAGTAAAGATTATCTCCGCGGCCACCCCATGGCGGCAGGCACGGTGTTGAAAGAGGAAGAAGCATGAACAATGATCGTCGTCCCGGTGGGGACAAGCCTGGTTTCAATCGTGCAGGAAGCCCTGCTGGTGGAAGAAAGCCTGTGAATCAGGCGCAGAGTAACCGCTTTGGTGGGGATCGCGTCCCGAATCGTGGTGGGAACGCCCCTGCATCCCGTCCCTTTGGTGGGAATCAGAGCCGTCAGCCCGCCGAAAAATCCTCCTTTGGTGGAGGAATGCGGCAGGAACGTGGTGAAGGCAGCTATCGTGGAAGTGCAGATCGCCGTCCTGTGGGGAATCGTGGTGTAAGTGGTGATCGCGCACCCATGGCGTCCCAGAATCGTTCTTTCGGTGGGGATCGTGCGAACCGTGCACCGCAGAATCGTCCATTCAGTGGAGATCGTGTGGATCGTGCACCGCAGAGTCGCCCATTGGGTGGAGAACATGCGGATCGTGCACCGCAAAATGCGCCCATGGGTGGGGCACGCGGCGTTCGTCCCATGCAGAACCGCCCCATGAGCGGAGAGCGTCGTCCTGCCCAGGATCGTCCCTTCCGCGGAGATCGTCCCCAGGGACGTCCCTTCCGCAGTGACCGTCCTGCAGTAAAGCCCGTCAAGCCCCTGCCTGACGGATTGGCCGCCCGCCGCGTGGCGCTGGCCGTCATTCGTGACGTCACCGAGGAGGGTGCCTATGCTTCCCTGTCCCTGGACGAACACCTGACCAAGAGCGGCCTGTCCCCTGCAGATCGCCGTCTTGCCTCCCGTCTGGCCTATGACACGCTGGAGCAGCAGCTGAGGCTGGACTGGGCGCTGGATCAGATTATGGCTCGCCCTGATACGGACATCAAGCTCCGCAACGTGCTTCGCCTCGGTGCCTGCCAGATTCTGCTGGAGGATCGCATCCCCGAAAGTGCCGCGACCAACACCTCCGTGAACCTGTGCCGCGAAATCGGCCTGGATGGTCTGGCTGGTGTGTGCAACGGCATTCTTCGGAACCTGGTGCGCAAAAAGGATGAGCTGGTGTGGCCTGATGAGACGGTCGATCCCGTGAAGGCTCGCTCCATCCGCTATTCCGTGCCCGAATGGCTGGTTCGCCGTCTGGATGCGGACTGGGGTATGGAAACCGCTGATGCCATCATGGCCTGCCACGCGCAGGAGAGCATCACCGTTCGTCCCAACCTGACCCGTCTGGACGATATGGCATTTGAAAATCTGCTGAACAAAAAGGTCTGGGAGCACGACAAAGCCAGTCTGCCCCACGCTTATCACATCCGCAACATGGCCGATATCGGTCAGGATGCTGACTTCCTGGGCGGCCTGTTCAGCATTCAGGGTGAAAGCAGCATGATGGCTTGCCTGGCGCTGGATCCCAAGCGCGGCAGTCAGGTGCTGGATGCCTGTGCTGCTCCCGGCGGCAAGGCGTGCTTCCTGGCAGAAATGATGGGCGGCTCCGGCCGCGTTCAGGCCTGGGAACTGCACGATCACCGCACGAAGCTGATCGCTGCGCAGGCCAAGCGGCTGGGTCTGGAGAACGTGCGTCCCATCACCCGTGATGCATCCGTCCTTCGCCCCGAAATGGCCTCCACCATGGACTATGTGCTGCTGGACGCGCCCTGCACGGGCCTGGGCACCATGGCAGACAAGCCCGACGTCAAGTATCGCGTCACCGAGGAAAGCTCCGAGGAGCTGGCGGCACTGCAGCAGAAGCTGCTGGATGCCCTTTGCATGACCGTGAAGCCCGGCGGCGTCATGGTCTACTCCACCTGCTCCATCATGAAGGCAGAAAACGAGGAGCAGATTGCCGCTTTCCTGGACCGTCATCCCGAGTTCCGCCTGGAGCCCCTGCCTGCGACCATTCCCGAGCGCTTCCGCGTCCATGAAAACATTGGCCTGCAGCTTCTGCCCGGACGGGACGAAGGGGTCAGCGGCTTCTACATCGCCCGTCTGCGGAGGTCCCGCGCATGACCGAATTAACCGGCATGAATCCGCAGGAGCTCACCGACTGGTGCAAGGCGCAGGGTTTGCCTTCCTTCCGCGGAAAGCAGATTTTCCGCTGGATTCACCAGAGTGCAGACTTCGACGAGATGACCAACCTTCCCCTTGCCCTGCGGGAAACGCTGAAGCAAACCGCCATCGCGCAGCCCGTTCACATTCTGGAGAAACGTCAGAGTGCCATTGATGACACGGTGAAGTTTCTCTTTGGCCTCATGGACGGCAACTGTGTGGAAGGCGTGCTGATGCACTATCATCATGGCTACACGCTGTGCATTTCCACCCAGGTGGGATGCCGCATGGGATGCACCTTCTGTGCCAGCACGCTGGAGGGCTGTGTCCGCTCCCTGACCAGCGGCGAAATGCTGGGAGAAATTTTGTGCGCCAATCGTTTCCTTGCCGGCAAGGATCGTGTGCACAATGTGGTGCTCATGGGCAGCGGCGAGCCTCTGGATAATTATGATAACGTGATGAAATTTCTCCGCCTGCTTCGGGAGCCTGATGGCGTAAACATCGGCCTCAGAAACGTTTCCCTGTCCACCTGCGGTATTGTGCCGCGGATGTACGACCTGGCGGAGGAGGATCTGCCCGTAACCCTGAGCGTATCCCTCCACGCCCCCAATGATGAAATCCGCCGCCAGACGATGCCCATCGCCAAGAAATATCCCATGGCGGATGTGCTGGAGGCCTGCCGCAATTATATTAAGAAGACAGGGCGGCGCGTCATCTTTGAATATGCCCTGGTTGGCGACGTAAACTGTGAGGATCGCCACGCGGAGGAGCTTGCCTCCAAGCTGCGCGGGATGCAGTGTCATGTGAACCTCATTCCCCTGAACGTTGTGGAAGAGCGTCACCTGAAGGGTGTAACCGAACAGACCGTGCGCCGCTTTACAGAAAAGCTGGAAAGCCTGCACATTTCCGTAACCCGCCGCCGCGAAATGGGCGACGATATTGAGGGTGCCTGCGGCCAGTTGCGCCGCAAAACCCTGCAAAGCATGGAGAAGGAATCATGAGCCGTAAATTTCGATTCACCGGTGAATGCTTCGATGCACTGAAGGAGCTTTATGCCCAGCTGAGCAGCCGCAAAGGCAGGGGACACAAGATTGTGATCCATGATCCGAATCCCGTGAAGCCTGCAGCAGACCCAAAGGCAGAAGCAGTACCTGAGGAAAAGCACGAGCAGGAAGAGAAGAAGGAACCCGTGAACATGCTGGAGGTCACCGGCGGCAAAACCATGACCCTGACCCGCACCAACATCGGTAAGGTGCGCACCAGCAATCAGGATGCCGTCATTGACAGCTGGCCCCTTTTGGGTGTAGCCGATGGCATGGGCGGTCATCAAGGCGGCGAGGTTGCTTCTTCCTCCACGAGAGATCTGCTCATCCAGCAGCTTAAAGGGAAGACCCCCGAGGCCGCTGTGCTTCGCAATGCCATCACCGCGGTGAACCGTCGGCTTTTCATCCGCCAGAAGGAGGAAGAAGACCTTTCCGGCATGGGCACGACCCTCACGGTCATGTGGGTCGGAAAGGAAAAAATCCTCATCGGCCACGTTGGTGACAGTCGTGCCTATCGTTTCCGCGATGGGGAACTGACGCAGATCACCTCCGACCACTCCATGGTGGCAGAAATGGTGCGGGAAGGGGTACTGACCCCCGAGCAGGCTGCCTGCCATCCCATGCGAAATGTGATTACCCGCGCAGTGGGCACAGATGAAGGCATTGACGCTGACATCCTCACGGAAGATCGCAAAAGCGGCGATGTGTGGCTCATCTGCTCCGATGGCCTCCACGGCATGGCGGGTGACGCCAAAATGGCCGAAATTCTTCGGCTCAATCCGCCGGAAGCGGCAGCAGACCTTCTGGTCGAAGCCGCCATGGATGCCGGCGGACGGGATAATATCTCCCTGACAATCTTCGTAGATGGGGAGGATCCCGAATGAGCGAAAAAATACTGGCAGACCGCTACAAGCTGGTGGAGCAAATCGGCATTGGCGGCATGGCCATTGTGTACCGCGCCATTGACATGCGCACAGGACACAATGTAGCCATCAAGGTTCTGCGGCCGGAGTTTAATCAGGACGCAGAATTTGTTGGACGCTTCCAGCGGGAAGCGGAAGCCGCCAGCAAAATGACCCACCACAATATTGTCAACCTGCTGGACGTAGGCATGGATGGCAACAACCGCTATCTGGTGATGGAATATGTGCAGGGCAAAACCCTGAAGCAGCTGATTCAGGAAAAGGGTCGGCTCAATCCCCTGGTGGCGGCACAAATCACCATTCGTATTCTTTCCGCCCTGCAGCACGCCCATGAAAACGGCATTATTCACCGCGATATTAAGCCGCAAAACATTCTCGTCCATTCAGATGGGCACATCAAGGTTTCTGACTTCGGCATTGCCCGCATGGCCAACAGTTCCACCCTGTCCAAGGGAGATAACGTCATGGGCTCGGTGCACTACTTCAGCCCTGAGCAGGCCAGCGGCCACACCGCCGATGTCACCAGCGATATTTACAGCGTGGGCGTTGTGCTCTATGAGATGCTGACGGGACGCGTTCCCTTCGATGGTGACAGTCCTGTGGCCATTGCCATGCAGCACCTGCACAGTGAACCCACCCCCATTGCCAGCCTTGCGCCGGACGTGCCGCCGGCCCTCATCCATGTCTGCATGATGGCCATGGAAAAGAATCCCCGCCACCGCTACCAGAGTGCCGTGCAAATGGCCACCGAGCTGCGGAAGGCGGTGGACGGACGCACAGGTCAAATGCAGCCCCGCATGGTGGAAACGCCGAACCTGCAGCAAGGATATGCCCAGCCAGGCGCTCCGCGGCAGGCATCCGGTCCTATTCGCATCAGCAATACCACCCATACCCCTGCGGTGAAGCGGCGGAATTCCGGCCAACATGGCTCTGTCCTTTGGTGGCTGGTGACCCTGCTGGTTGCCGGTCTCGTCTTCTACGGCCTCTACCTTGGCGGTGTGGAAATTTACGACCGTGTTGTCAACACCGTTACTGTTCCCGACATGGTAGGCTCTGACGAAGCCACCGCAACACGCTCCGCCTCCCGTGCAGGATTGAACGTGGAGATTGTGGAAGTCAATCATGCCACCGTCACCGCGGGCATCGTCATCATGCAGGCGCCTGAGTCTGAAACGTCCCTGCGCAAGGGCGACACCGTTGTGCTCACTATCTCCAAAGGACCTTCCGCCCAAATGGTGCCAAGTATTGTCGGCTCTACGGTGGATGAAGCCATTGCGCAATTGCAGACCCCCGGCCTTGTGCTGGCCGTCACCCAGCGAGCCGTTTCCGCCGATGTGGCAGAGGGTATCATCATCTCCCAGCTGCCCGAAGCAGGAAGCCAGTGCCAGGCTGGCGACACGGTGCAGGTGGTGGTCTCCGGCGGCTCCGCCTACGTGCCTAATCTCAGCGAGAAGACGCTGGAAGAAGCCACCGACCTGTTGACCAGCAACAATCTGACCCTGAACGCGAACCTGCAATATCAAGAAACCAATGATGCCAGCCTCCACGGCACAGTAGCGCTCCAGTCCCCTGCTGCGGGGATGCAGGTCATTCTCGGAACATCTGTCACGCTGACCATCTACCGCGTGCCCAGCCTGACCCACACGGCCAACGTAACGCTGGAGCTCAGCAGCAGCACCTCCGCCATTTCTGTTCGGGTTACCCTGGTGGAAAGCGGCGTGGAAACCACCATGTGGGAAAATACCGCCTACGGTGCTACCGAAACCCGTCAACCCACGGTGGAGCTTTCCGCCAAAGAGGCTGGTACCTATGACTACCGTGTCTACATCGACGGCAAATTTGCCTATCAAAAAAAGGTGACCATGGAATGAGTGAACAAGAGCAAGCCTTGCGCCGCGGTACACTGATCCGCGGCATGGGCGGTTTCTACACCGTCTATGGCGAGGATGGCGAAAGCTACACCCTGCGCTGCAAAAAGAAATTCCGCCATCAACACATTTCCCCGCTGGTTGGCGATGAGGTTCTCTTTTCCCCGGGAGAAGGAGAAGAGCACGGATGGCTGGAGGAAATTCTCCCTCGAAAGACAGAATGCATCCGTCCCCCTGTGGCCAACGTTTCCCTGCTGCTCATCGTTCTCTGTCCCTCCCCTGCCCCGGATTTTCTGCTGGTGGACCGCCTGATGGTGCGTGCCCGCCGTCAGGGCATGAAGATGCTTCTGGTGGTCACGAAGGGCGACTTGGACAGTGATCTTCCGTCACAGGTTCGTCAGCAATATGATAAAAGCGGTGCTGACGTTTACGCTGTCTGCTCGGAAACAGGCGAAGGGCTTGACGCCCTCAAGCAGGCTATGGCAGGGGAACTGTGCTGCATGGCTGGCCAGTCCGGCGTGGGAAAGTCCACTTTGCTGAACGCTCTTCTGGGAGTTCAGCAGGAAACGGGCGAAATCAGCCAGAAAATTCAGCGCGGCAAAAACACCACCCGTCACGCGGAACTGCTGATGAAGGACGGCATCCGCGTGCTGGATACCGCTGGATTTAGCCTGCTGGAGCTGGAAAGCGGCATGGATCCCATTACGCTGAAGGACGAATACCCCGAGTTTGCCGAATATGAAGGTGAATGCCGCTTCACGCCCTGCTACCACGACCGTGAGCCTGGATGTGCTGTAACAGCCGCCTGTGAAGCAGGAAAGATTGATCCTGAGCGGCTAAGCCGATACCGCCAACTGCTAAGTGAAGTTCGAGATGCATGGAGGGGACGCTATGATTAAGGTTGCTCCGTCGATTTTGGCTGCTGACTGCCTCCGCATGGGAGACGAGGTGCGTCGCATGGAGGACGCTGGCTGCGACTGGCTCCATGTGGACATTATGGATGCTCATTTTGTGCCGAATCTAAGCTTCAGCCCCGCGCTGGTAAAGGCGCTCAAGCCTGTTGCCACCGTACCGCTGGATGTTCACCTGATGATGGACAACCCCAGCAAGTACGCAGATGCCTTCATCAAAAACGGTGCAGATATTCTCACGGTGCACGCGGAAATCACGGAGGATCTGCCTGCCTTGCTCAAGCACATTCGGGAGCTCGGTGCCAAGTCTTCTCTGGCGCTGAAGCCCGCCACCACTGTGGAAAGCGTGCGTGAGCTTCTTCCCCTTTGCGATATGGTGCTGGTGATGACAGTGGAGCCTGGCTTTGGCGGACAGTCCTTCCGCGAGGAATGCGCTGAGAAGGTCGCCGAGCTGCGCCGCATGGGATACACAGGTCTCATCGAGGCCGACGGCGGCGTGTCCCTGAACAATCTTCCCCTGCTGAGCGCCAAGGGGCTGGACGTTGCCGTTATGGGCACCGCCCTTTACCGCAGCGCAACCCCAAAGGAAGACATTGCACGCATCCACAGCCTGTAATGGTGCCATCAAATTGCAACATAAAAGCGAGCCGATGAACGATTCTTTCCGTCATCGGCTCGCTTCTTTTATTCACATCAATCTTCCCAAACAAAGACCCGTCGTTTGCCCGCTGCATCCGTAATGGAAATGGCAGGTGTGCCTTCCCCATCAGGCATCAAGCCCCAGGAAGGAAGGTCAGGGCTCAGGTGCGATCGCAGCAGATTCTCATCCGCATAGAAGACGCCGTCCTTCACACGACCAGCACGCCACTGCTCAACAATCCCCAGTGGATCAGCAAGTTGTGGAAAATCCCCCGGCGCGTGGAACGCCATCAGGGTCATAACCCCACGCTCCCGTTCGAACACCGCTTCCACTGCGGCATCATCCACCGTACATTCATCCTGCACGGTATAGTTGTTGTTTCTCAGGCGGGAGGCCGTCACTTCCAGCGCACCAGCGTTATTGTCAATGCCCAGGAATCGACACCCAATGGTGCTGGCCGCGTCCATGGTTGTGCCGCTGCCGCAGCACAGGTCGACCACCAAATCCCCATTTACCGTCACCGGGCGAATGATTCGCTCCAGCAGCTTTTTCGGTTTCTGGGTAGCATAGCCCGTCCGCTCAGGATCCTTCTGCTGCAGATGGCTGATGTCCGTCCACACATCCCCAGGGTACACGGGTTCATCATCATAGTAGCGGTAGATCTTGCCGCCGCTCTTGATGCTCCGATAGGCACGGCCATGCTCATCCACTTCGCGCCGCATGTGATTCTTACGGTTATTCTGCCGATCCAGCCCCACGCGGGTGATGTCAAACCGCAGCTCCCGTCCACGGGCATAGAGCAGCACCGTATCATGCTTGCGGCTGAACGTCTTGACCGAGCGTCCGCCTGTTTCATAAGCCCAGATGATCTCATTCATGAACATTTTCTCGCCAAAGACGTTATCGCAGATGATGCGGCCATATGGGGCGGCATGCCAGTCCAGATGCAGGGCAAACATGCCCGTTGGCGCCAGCAGCATCTTTGCCTGATCACACAGACGACGAAGAAAGTCCAGATAGCTCTCCCTACTGGAAAATTTATCAGCATACGCGGGCAACTGAATGGTGGGACTTCCCTTTTTCCAGCCATCTTCGCCGACCGGACGGCGGCAAACGTACTTTTCGCCTGTCATAAACGGCGGATCGACATACACGCATTGTGCCTGACCGCGCCACGCCGTAAGATCCATATAGGCGCTGTCCCCTTGCAGCAGCAGATTTTCCCCTTTGCCGATAATCTCACGGCTGACCGATGTCGCCTTGAACACGTTATTTCCCCCTTATCCGCCGTCTGAGCTCTGTTAATTCATCCTGAATATCCGTTAGCCGCTGAAGCATTTCGCGCTGCTCGTCATCTGCGAGAAGCATCTGTCCAACCTTGCGCACCGCTTCAATGAAATCATGATCCATGGCCGCTTTCCCCTGCCTGGACAACGGGCAAACAGCACGGGCGCGGGCATCCGTCGCCACGCGGATTTCATTCTCACGAACCACCGGCAATAAAGGGAAAATGCGGCATGATAGTGGCCGGGTCGTTCGATCGCAGTGACCTGGGCACATCACCAGCCATCCATGCTTGGTTTCCGTCAGCGTCCAGCCCTCCAGCCCCACGTACGCATCCTCTTCCCCGGGGAAAAGAAGCATACCAGTGTTCTCCCCCTCAAGGGAACGGCAGCAGGCACCTCCGCAGAGCTCACCGCAGTCAGATTTTAGCGGCGTCAGGCTTTCAAGCATGTCTCTGGCTTCGTCAATGACCATTCTTTTCACCTCATGGTTCCATTGTACCGCATTTTTCCTGCTATTGCAAAGGCTTTTGGGGCAGGAATTCCCATTCTGAGCACATAAAAACGACTCCCATGTGTTTGACCACACAGGAGTCGCTCGTTGGTTACTGTGATGCTCCCAAAGGAGCGCGTCATCAGAACTTCAGCGGGTTCACGCGCACAGACGGACCCATGGTGCTCGACAGATACAGGGAGCGCACATAGGTACCCTTTGCAGCAGCGGGCTTTGCCTTGTTGATGGCGTCCATCAGAGCCTTCAGGTTCTCGGACAGCTTCTCAGTGCCGAAGGAAACCTTGCCGATGGGGCAGTGGATGATAGCGGTCTTGTCCAGACGGTACTCCACCTTACCAGCTTTGATTTCGTTCACGGCCTTGGTCACGTCCATGGTGACGGTGCCGCTCTTGGGGTTAGGCATCAAGCCCTTCGGGCCCAGGATACGACCGATACGGCCGATCAGACCCATCATGTCAGGGGTAGCCACGCAGACATCAAAGTCGAACCAGTTTTCCTGCTGGATCTTGGCGATCATGTCTTCTGCACCAACGAAATCGGCACCGGCAGCCTCAGCTTCCTTAGCCTTTTCACCCTTAGCAATGACCAGCACGCGAATGCTGCGGCCAGTGCCATGAGGCAGAACCACGGCGCCACGGACCTGCTGGTCAGCGTGACGGGGGTCAACGCCCAGACGGACGGAAATCTCCACCGTCTCGTCGAACTTAGCCTTGCCGGTCTTCACAACCAGGTCGCAGGCCTCGGTAGGATCATACTGGGTGAGATGGTCGATCAGCTTTACGCTGTCTTCATACTTCTTACCATGCTTCATGTTTTCTTCCTCCCATGTGGTATTAACGGCGCTATGTCCTCCCACATTGATCAAGGGGCCAAGCCCCACAGGGTCTTATTCCTCCACGGTGACGCCCATGCTGCGGGCAGTGCCGGCTACCATGCTCATGGCAGCCTCAATGCTGGCGGCGTTCAGGTCGGGCATCTTGGTGGTGGCAATCTCGCGGACTTGCTCCTTGGTCAGCTTACCAACCTTGTCGCGGTTGGGGCGGGCACTGGCAGTTTCCATGTTCAGCGCCTTCTTAATCAGCACCGGGACCGGAGGGGTCTTGGTGATGAAGGTGAAGGTACGGTCAGAGTACACAGTGATGACTACAGGGATCACCAGGCCTGCCTGCTTGGCAGTGCGCTCGTTGAACTCCTTGCAGAAACCGGGGATGTTCACGCCATGCTGGCCCAGAGCAGGACCAATAGGCGGAGCGGGCGTGGCCTTGGCAGCCTGCACCTGCAGCTTGATGTACGCAGTAACTTTCTTGGCCATGGTTATGGCACCTCCTAAAAATGTGGTCGCGCGGAAGCGTTGCAACTTCCTCCCACGTCACATCCGCACAAGACGGATGCCTGAAAAGCGGATTTCTCCGCCTGCCTCGCCGCACTTTCATGCAGCGGAAGAGCCTTTGAATAGAGCGGATAAAGGAACGTGAGCGTTACTCGGCCTTCTTGACCTGCGACAGATCCAGCTCGGCAGGCGTTGCCCGACCGAACATCTGCACACTGACCTTGATCTTGCCGCGCACCGTATCGATATCCTCGACAACACCCTGCTGATTCTCCATGGAGCCAGACAGAATGTCCACCGTGTCGCCGATGGCGATGTCGTACTCCACGCCGCTGGGGGTGGGGTTCAGCATCATATCCACTTCTGCTTCCGTGAGGGCGACAGGCTTGCTGTCAGGACCCACAAAGCCAGTGACACCACGGGTGTTGCGCACAACGTACCAACTTTCGCTGGTCTCAATCATGTGCACAAGCACATAGCCAGGATACACCTTGCGCTGGGTCTTGACACGCTTGCCGTTCCGAATTTCAATGACGTCTTCCACAGGAACGCGCACATCGAAAATCAGCTTTTGCATAGCCTCGTTGTTTTCAACGGACTTTTCCAGTGTGTCCTTGACCTTGTTTTCATAGCCCGAGTAGGTATGCACAACATACCAGCAGGCCTCGTTGGATCTTTCGCTCATGGTTCTTTTCTCCTATTATACCGGATCAGACCAGCAACCGGATGAGGGCAGAAGCACCCATATCCAGCAGACCGATCACGATGCTCATGAAGAGCATGAACACCAGCACGACCACGGAATATACCCACAGCTTGCGCTTGGTCGGCCAGGTCACCTTCTTGAGCTCATACCACATGTTCTTGAAGGGTGTAGCGATCCG
The DNA here is from genome assembly GCA_963618735.1 of bacterium. Taxonomy (GTDB): domain Bacteria; phylum Bacillota; class Clostridia; order Christensenellales; family Aristaeellaceae; genus CAKUFA01. The sequence goes on from CAVEUM010000005.1 coordinate 47,615, forward strand.
GGAAGGAAGACGCTTGCACCAGGCAACAAACTTGTTCTCCTTGGTGCCAGCCTGCTTTGCAGGAGCCTTCTTCTCCTGTTCGGCGACCGCCTTTTTCTCCTCAGCCATTTCTTTCACATCCTCACGCTGTCGTTGGGGGAAATTACTTCGTTTCGCGATGAGCGGTGTGCTTCTTGCAGAAAGGGCAATACTTCATGAGCTCAATGCGATCCGGGGTGTTCTTCTTATTCTTCATGTTGTTGTAGTTGCGCTGCTTGCACTCCGTGCAGGCCAGGCAAACCTTGGTACGAGCGGCATTTGCCACTTTGGACACCTCCTGCTAAGCATTGTGTCGGTTATCATTCACATGATGACCGTATGAACCTGCCCCACGAGGAGTGGTTGCCCACCCCTCATGGGGATCAGGGATTACTCGATAACCTTCGCCACAACGCCGGAACCAACCGTGCGGCCACCCTCGCGGATAGCGAAACGCAGGCCCTGCTCCAGAGCAATGGGGGTGATCAGGGTGATTTCCATGTCGATGTTATCGCCAGGCATCACCATTTCCACGCCGTCGGGCAGCTTGATGTTGCCGGTCACGTCCGTGGTACGGAAGTAGAACTGAGGACGATAGCCGTTGAAGAAGGGGGTATGACGGCCGCCTTCTTCCTTGGTCAGCACGTACACCTGGCCAATGAAGTGGGTGTGGGGATGAATGGTGCCGGGCTTAGCCAGAACCTGGCCACGCTCAACCTCATTACGCTGCACACCACGCAGCAGGGCGCCGATGTTGTCGCCAGCTTCGGCCTGGTCCAGCAGCTTGTGGAACATTTCCACGCCGGTAACAACCGTGCTGCGGGGCTTGTCCATCAGACCAACGATTTCAACCGTGTCGGACACCTTCACGGTGCCGCGCTCCACACGACCGGTAGCAACGGTGCCGCGGCCGGAGATGGAGAACACGTCTTCAACAGGCATCAGGAAGGGCTGGTCGGTAGCGCGCTCAGGGGTGGGGATGTATGCGTCAACAGCAGCCATCAGCTCCCAGATGCACTTGCACTCGGGGCAGTTGTCCACGTCGGTGCCGCCGTTCTGGATGTACTCCAGAGCCTTCAGGGCGGAGCCCTTCACGATCGGCACATCGTCGCCGGGGAAATCGTAGCTGCTCAGCAGCTCACGGATTTCCATTTCAACCAGCTCCAGCAGCTCTTCGTCGTCCATCATGTCGGTCTTGTTCATGAACACGACAATGTAGGGCACGCCAACCTGACGGGCAAGCAGGATGTGCTCACGGGTCTGGGGCATGGGGCCGTCGGGAGCGGACACAACCAGGATAGCACCGTCCATCTGAGCGGCACCGGTGATCATGTTCTTCACATAGTCAGCGTGGCCGGGGCAGTCAACGTGTGCATAGTGACGGGTTGCGGTCTCATACTCAACGTGTGCAGTGTTAATCGTGATTCCGCGTGCCTTTTCTTCGGGGGCCTTGTCGATTTCGTCATAACGCATTGCCTGCGCTTCGCCCTTCTGAGCCAGCGTCATGGTGATTGCTGCAGTCAGGGTCGTCTTGCCGTGGTCAACGTGGCCGATGGTGCCAATGTTAACATGGGGCTTTTTCCGTTCGTAATGCTCCTTAGCCATTGGAATCTCCTCCTTATGATTTCGCGTAAACTGCGAAGGATCGTCTTCGCTGCTCTAGGCGATTGATGCGGTGGTGGAGCAGGTGATGGGAATCGAACCCACGTAGCCAGCTTGGGAAGCTGGAACTCTACCATTGAGTTACACCTGCATGTCCCGCATCAAGCCCAATCAGACTTGTCAAGACGCTTATATCATAGCCGTTTTTCCGTTTGATGTCAAGTGTTGCGGACTTTTTTCACATTTTTCTGCACATTTTATTGAAAAGACAGGCCGCAGCCGCAGGTACAAATTTTTCGTCTGTTTCTCCACGCTAACAGAGATCGGTCATTTTGAAAAATTGCAAAAAAGGAGCCAGGCATTGCTGCCCGGCTCCGCGGTCACAGGACCATTCTGCGCTTACTCAGCGTAGGTGCAGTGCATGAAGTACTTGTAGCCCAGGGGGTTGGAGTAGAAGCCCTGCACGCTGTCATCCAGCATATAGATGTCGGTGTAGAAGTACAGAGGCGTGATGCAGCCAGTGCTCATCAGCATGTCTTCTGCCATGTGCATCATCGCATAGCGGGCATCCTTGTCGGTGCAGCTCTTGATGGTGGAGATCAGCACGTCATAGGTTTCAGCCCAGGTGCCATTCTCAACCTTCACGTCATAGCCGTATGCGGTCAGGTCCAGGTTGTACATAGCCAGGGTGGCATGGTCGCCCTTGCCATACTGCACGTCGTTGTTGCCGGAAGCGGTGACCCACATATCCAGGAAGCAGATAGGATCGTTGTAGTCAGCCAGCCAGCCGTTACGAGCGATGGTGTAATCGCCAGCCTTACGGGTGTTCAGGAAGGTGTTCCACTCCTGGTTGGTCAGGTTCAGGGTGATACCCACGCCAGCCAGAGCGCCCTGCAGATACTCACCGATGGCCTTGTGGCCCTCGCTGGTGTTGTACAGGTAGGTCATGGAAGGAACATTGGTGAACATCTGGGTGGTCTCATCGAAGTTATAGTACTTCTTCAGGGTTTCCAGAGCGCTGTCCCAGTTGTCCATGTAGGCATCGGCGGAGGTGTTGTAGTAGCCGTCGTATTCGGTGCTGCTGCCAGCGTTCTTGTAGAACTCAGAGCCGTCAGCATCGGTCATGCCCATGGCCACGAAGGAGGAAGCAGGAACCTGGCCAGCCTGGCCGATTTCCTCAACGATGTAGTTGCGGTCGAACAGCAGGGAGATAGCCTGACGGATTTCAGCCTGAGCCTGAGCAGCTTCCACACCGGTCAGGGTGGAGTCAGCAGGCAGGATGTTCTCGTTGATGTTCCAGCAGACGTAGTAGGTGCCGATCTGGCCAGCCACCACGAACTCAGTGGGATACTGCTCCTTCAGGGAAGCAATCTCAGAGGTGGGAACGTCGTCAATCAGCTGCCAGTCGCCATTCTGGAAGTTTGCCAGCATGTTGTTGGCATCATCAGACAGGTAGAACTCAATGGTGTCCATGGTGATGGTGTCAGCAGCATAGTAATTCTCATTCTTGGTGAGGGTGATCTTGCTGTTGTGCTCCCAGCCCGTCATGGTGTAGGGGCCATTGGACACATAGGTGGAAGGATCGGTTGCCCAGGATTCATTGGCCACCACGTCCTCGCGCACAGGGAAGAATGCCGGGAAGGCCAGCAGTTCGTCCCAGTAAGCGACAGCGTTGTTCAGCGTCACAACCAGGGTCTTGTCATCGGTGGCTTCCACGGCCATGTCGTCCGGATAGCCCTTCACGTTTTCGAACATGTAGCCATAGTCAGCGCCCAGGGCGGTAGAAGCGGCGCGCTTCCATGCAAACTCGAAGTCGCCGGCGGTCAGAGCCTGACCATCGGACCACTTCAGGCCGTCCTTCAGGGTGTAGGTGTAGGTCACCGTGCCATCATCATTGGTCACAGGTGCAACCAGCTCTGCAGCACAGTCAGCAACGATTTCCAGGGTGCCTTCAGCGGTCTGTCCCCAGGTTGCCAGGCCGGCAAACAGGTGAGCCGTCACCGTAGCACCATCCACAGAAGAGTTGAGGGCCGGATCCAGCGTATCAGGCTCAGAAGCCACGCACACTGCGATGCTGGTCTTGGTTTCGTCTGCCGTAGCCACTGCCACGCAGCTCAGCACCATAACCAGTGCCATCATGAGAGCAACAAGTTTCTTCATGGTATTTTCCTCCCTTTAAGGATGTATGTATCAAAAACGCGTTTCCGCGTCCTTGAGCGATAGAGTTAGCCGCCTTAGTTAATTTCCTTCACCCGGTGGCAGGCAACAAAGTGTCCCTTTTCCACCTCTTCAAACGGCGGCATGGACTGGGCACAGGCCTCTGTCGCATAGCGGCAGCGGGTGCGGAAGGGGCAGCCGGACGGTGCATTCAGCGGGCTGGGAATATCGCCCGTCAGCGCGATACGCTTGTTGGCTCTTGCCTTCTGCGGATCAGGCAGCGGCACAGCTGACAAAAGCGACTGGGTGTAGGGATGCAGCGGATGATCGTAAATCTCCCCCGCATCTGCCAATTCAACCATCTTACCCAGATACATCACGGCAATGCGGTCAGAAATGTGGCGCACCACCAGCAAATCGTGCGCAATGAACAGATACGTCAAACCCAGCTTATCCTGCAGGTCATCGAACATGTTGATGACCTGTGCCTGAATGGACACATCCAGGGCGGACACAGGCTCGTCGCAAACGATGAATTCAGGATTCACCGCCAAGGCACGGGCAATGCCGATACGCTGACGCTGGCCGCCGGAGAATTCGTGGGCATAGCGGGAAGCGTGCTCGCTGTTCAGTCCCACGTAATTCATCAGTTCCAGCACACGCTCGCGGCGTTCTTCCTTCGTCTTATACAGGTGATGCACATCCAGCGGCTCAGCCACGATGTCGCTCACCGTCATACGGGGATTCAGAGAAGAATAGGGATCCTGGAACACCATGGTGGCCTTCTTGCGGAACTCCTGCAGATCCTGCTTTGTCTTAACCTGCTTGCCGTCATACCACACTTCGCCAGCCGTAGGCTTGTACAGCTGCAGAATGGTTCGGCCGACGGTCGTCTTGCCGCATCCGCTCTCGCCTACCAGACCCAGGGTTTCGCCTTTCATAATGGAAAAAGAAACATCATCCACAGCCTTCAGGGGCTTGGAGCGGAGGAAACCTGTGTTGATCTCAAAGTATTCCTTAAGACCCTTGACCTCCAATAGCGGCTTCTTTTCGCTGTTTTCAGACATTGTCGGTCGCCTCCTCGATTTCTTCCCCTGCCTCCATGGCGTTCTTCACATTCATCCAGCAGCTGGAGTAGTGGCTTTCACCAACGCACACGCGCTTGGCGCGCTGCTGAAGGCAGACCTTCATGGCGGCATCGCACCGCGGGGCAAAGGGGCAACCCTTGGGCATGTTCAGCAGGTCAATGGGCGTGCCGGTGATAGGCTGCAGCCGCTGGCCGTTGTTTTCCGCCGTGGGGATGGAGCGCATCAATCCTTTGGTGTACTCATGGCTTGGATGATAGAAGATATCATCCGCCGTGCCCTGCTCGCAGATGGAGCCGGCGTACATTACGATCACGTCATCGCACAGCTGTGCCACAACGCCCAGGTCGTGCGTAATCATGATGATGGCCATGCCCATCTTCTTCTGCAGATCCTGCATCAGTTCAAGGATCTGTGCCTGAATGGTCACGTCCAGGGCGGTGGTGGGTTCATCCGCGATCAGGATATCCGGTTCGCAGGCCAGTGCCATAGCGATCATGATCCGCTGACGCATGCCGCCGGACATCTCATAGGGATACTGCTTCAACCGACGTTCCGGCTCGTTCACGTTCACCAAGCGGAGCATTTCCAGTGCCCGCTCGTGTGCCTGCTTGCGATTGCGAGGGGTATGCAGGCGAATGGCCTCCACCAGCTGATGCCCGATGGTGTACGTAGGGTTCAGACTGGTCATGGGATCCTGAAAAATAATGGAGATTTTGTTGCCGCGCACAGTGTGCAGCAGTTTCTCATCCGCGCCTACCAGCTCGGTGCCGTCCAGCTTCACGCTGCCGCTGACGATTTTGCCCGTAGGTGCAAGAATCTGCATGATGGAATAGGCCGTTACCGACTTACCGGAACCGCTCTCACCCACGATGCCCAGCACCTTGCCGCGCTCCAGCTGAAAGGAGACGCCGTCCACTGCCTTCACTTCACCCGCATCCGTAAAGAAGGAGGTGTGAAGATCCTTAACTTCTAACAATGCCATCTTTCTGTCGCTCCTTTCTTAAGCGTTCAGCTTCGGGTCAAATGCATCCCGCAGACCATCGCCGAACAGGTTCAGGGACAGAACGATCAGGCAGATTACCACTGCAGGGATAATCAGACGATAGGTATAGGAGGTGATGCCGTTCAATGCGTCCGAAGCCAAAGAGCCCAGTGAAGGCATTGGCGCGTTTACGCCCAAGCCCAGGAAGGAAAGGTAGCTTTCCGTGAAAATGGCGCTGGGAATCTGCAATGCAGTGGAGATGATCAGCACGCTGATGCAGTTAGGCAGCAGGTGCTTGCGGATAATCCATCTGCCGTTGGCGCCCGTGGCCTGCGCGCTGAGCACGTATTCCTGTTCACGCAGAGACAGAATCTGGCCGCGGATCAGTCGTGCCATGCTGACCCAATACAGCAGGCCGAAAACGATGAACATACTGATGACGTTGGAGCCGATGGACTCCAGGATGGTACCTTCCACGTTCAGCACCTGTCCCAGCACCACAGACAGCAGGATAATGACCAGCATATCCGGCAGGGAATAAATGATGTCCACGATACGCATGATGACCAAGTCCACCTTGCCGCCGAAATAGCCGGCAATGGAGCCGATGCTGGTACCGATGATCATCACGATGATGCTGGCGAAGAAGCCAACCGCCAGGGAGATACGTGTGCCGTACACCACGCGGATGAAATAATCGCGTCCGTGGGCGTCCGTGCCGAAAACGTGCGGGAAAACGCTTTCTCCTGCCTCAATCTTCTTCATCTCGGTTTTGCCATAGGTGAAGGGTGCCAGATTGTTGTAGGAACTGTCCACAGGGCGGCCAGGGGTTACGCCCAGCATCTGGTCATAAGAGTAAGGCCACACGTAGGGAAGAATGATGGAGGCCAAGGTAATCAGCACAATGATGATGAGGCTGATGGTGGCCACCTTGTTCTTCATCAGTCGCTTCACGCCATCCTTAAAGAAGGTGGTGGAAGGACGCATGGTGGCCATATAGGCTTTCTCTTCTGCCGTAGCCGGCTTGAAGAGATCGGGATCCAGCTGCATGCTGAAGGGTTTATGATTGAATCGCATCTTCTGCGCCTCCTTATTCGTACTCAATGCGGGGATCAACAACCTTGTAGAGCAGGTCGCTGACCAGGTTCATGATCACAATCAGAGAAGCGAGGAAGATCGTTGTACCCATGATCATGGTATAGTCGCGGTTGGTGATGCTGGAAACGAACTGACGGCCGATGCCGGGGACGGCGAAGATCTGCTCCACCACCATGGAACCGGTCACGATGAAGGCCAGCATGGGTCCGAAATAGGTGATGACGGGAATCAGAGAATTCTTCAGCGCATGGCCGAAAATGATTCTGCGCTTCGGCACACCCTTGGCGCGGGCGGTGCGGATGTAATCCTGTCCCAGCACGTCCAGCATGGAAGAACGGGTCAGACGGGTGATGTAGGACGTGGGGTACAGCGCCAGGGTAACAATCGGAAGGATCAGACCCTTGGCAGTGGAACCGTTGGCAGGCAGCCATCCGAGCTTTACTGAGAAGATAATCAGCAGCAGGGAGCCCATAATGAAGGACGGCATGGACACAAACGCAGTGGTAATGACCATGATGACCTTGTCCAGCACCGAGTTTCGTTTCAGTGCTGCCACAGAGCCCAGTACAATGCCCACAACTGCCGCGCTGAAGGCCGCAATCAATCCAAGCTTGGCCGATGTCTTCATACCATCCAGAATGATGTCAATGACCTGACGGCCGCGCTGTTTCAGGGAGGGGCCGAAGTCCATCTTGGTAACGATATCACTCAGGTAGGTGGTATACTGCTCCAGCAAGGGCTTGTCCAGGCCGTACTTGGCTTCCAGTGCTGCCTGCGCCTCCTTGGAGATTGCCTTTTCACTGACGAAGGGACCGCCGGGCACTGCGTGCATGACAAAGAACGTTACTGTGATCACAATCCAAATCGTCAGCAGCGCCAGCAAAACACGTTTCAGAATATAAAACGCCATCTTGGAATTCACTACATTCGCCTCCGTGGTCAGGGTGCATTTGGTATCGACCGTACCGCCCTGTCCGTACTGCCTCATTCCATCTGTTTCATCTTGGAAGGTTCGGTGTCAACTTAGCCATCTTTGGCAGTTGCATCCTTTCCTCCTTTGGAATGGATGGTTTATTATGCATCAAAAGATGAAAGTTTTCAAGCAGTATTTTGCATTTTTTCGTTTGATTTACCCTTTATTTTTGTATTTTTGGTGTTTTTTATGACAGAAACACATGAAATGATTCATTTACTTCCGTCATTTGATGTGTTAGCATGGCATCGTTTCGCAACTTCTCAAAAAAAATAAAAAATTTTTTCAAAAAAAGAAGGAGTTCCGCAGACAATGGCGAATATAAATACACTGTCATCTGCGGGAATGGCGGAATTGGCAGACGCGCTAGATTCAGGTTCTAGTGAGGGCTAACTTCATGCAGGTTCAAGTCCTGTTTCCCGCACGACATGAAAGATCCGAATCGGTTGCCTATGGGCGGCTGGTTCGGATTTTTTGTATATCTCCCCTATCTTGCTGCTGCCCTGCAAATCTTAGCATCTCATAACATGTTCATTTTCCATTGACAGATACCCCCCTGTGGTATATGATATATATACCCCCAAGGGGTATCTTGCTTTGAAGGAGGGGTTCGGATGGCCGAAGAGCAAAAGTGCTGCTGTTGTCAGCACAAGGAAAAAATCCGTCCGGAAGACGAATATAAGGATCTGATTCACCGATTGAACCGCATCGAGGGCCAGGTGCGCGGTATCCGCGGCATGGTGGAAAAAAACGCTTACTGCACGGACATTATGGTGCAGGTGGCGGCGGTTAATGCCGCGCTGAACGCTTTCAACCGCGAACTGCTGGCCACTCACATCCGCACCTGTGTGGCGGAGGATATCCGCCAGGGGAAGGACGAGGTTATTGATGACCTCGTGGTCACCCTGCAAAAACTGATGAAATAAGAAAGGAAGGTCTCTATGAGACAATTCAATGTCACGGGCATGAGCTGCGCCGCCTGCAGCGCCCGTGTGGAAAAGGCTGTGAGCAAGGTGGATGGCGTCACCGCCTGCTCCGTAAGTCTTTTGACCAACGCCATGGGCGTGGACGGCACCGCCACGGATGAGGCCATTATTCACGCCGTGGAAGAAGCAGGCTACGGCGCATCCGTCAAGGGGCAATCATCTAACGCAGCCTCCCCTGCCGCCGGCGAGGATGCTTTGGCAGACAGGGAGACGCCCGTGCTCAAGCGCCGCTTGCTCCTGTCGGTAGGTTTTCTGCTCCTGCTGATGTACATTTCCATGGGTCACGTAATGTGGCACTGGCCCATGCCGGGTTTTCTGAACGGGAACCCTATGGCCATGGCCATCACGGAACTGTTGCTGACCATCATCATCATGCTCATCAACAAGAAATTCTTCATCAGCGGCTTTAAGGGACTGATTCACCGTGCCCCCAACATGGATACGCTGGTGGCGCTCGGTTCTTCCGCTTCCTTCCTTTATAGTCTGGCGCTGCTGTATCAGATGACCGCAGACACAGAAAACGCCATGCATCTGCTGCACGGCATGTATTTTGAATCTGCTGCCATGATTCTTGCCCTGATTACCGTCGGCAAAACGCTGGAAGCCCGCAGCAAGGGCAAAACCACCGACGCGCTGCGCAGCCTGATGAACCTTGCCCCCAAGACCGCCACCCTTATTCGAAACGGTGCCGAGGCTGTGGTTCCCATTGAGCAGGTACAGCTTGGGGACATTTTCGTGGTGCGTCCCGGGGAAAGTATCCCTGTGGACGGCGTCATTCTGGAAGGCAGCACCGCCGTGAACGAATCTGCCCTGACAGGCGAAAGCATTCCCGCCGACAAGGCCGAGGGAGACAGTGTTTCCGCCGCCACCATCAATCAGTCCGGCTTCATTCGCTGCCGTGCAACCCGCGTGGGTGAAGACACGACCCTGAGTCAAATCATCCGCATGGTCAGTGACGCCGCCGCTACCAAAGCACCCATTGCCAAGGTTGCTGATAAGGTTTCCGGTGTATTCGTTCCTGTGGTGATGAGCATTGCCGCCGTCACTACCATTGTGTGGCTGCTCTGTGGTCAAACCTTCGGCTATGCCCTTGCCCGCGGCATCAGTGTGCTGGTGATTTCCTGCCCCTGTGCTCTTGGTCTTGCGACCCCTGTGGCCATTATGGTTGGCAACGGTAAGGGTGCAAAGAACGGCATTCTCTTCAAAACCGCTGTAGCGCTGGAGGAAACGGGCAAGACGCAGATTGTTGCCCTGGATAAAACAGGCACCATCACCCGTGGTGAGCCGCGAGTGACTGATGTTCTTCCTGCCGAAGGGACAGGCAGCGATTTGCTCCGCCTGGCTGTGTCGCTGGAAGCCTTGAGCGAACATCCGCTGGCCAAGGCCGTTGTGCTCTCCGCCAAGGAAAAAGGCATTGACGCGGATGCTGTCACGGACTTTATGGCGCTCCCCGGCAACGGTCTGACAGCGTCTCTTCAGGGCGAAACCCTGCTGGGCGGCAGCATGAAATTTATCAGCGAGCAGGTTTCTGTTCCTGCTGAGATGATGGACAAGGCCCGTGCCCTCGCATCAGAAGGAAAAACGCCCCTGCTTTTCGCCCGTGGCGGCCGCGTTGCCGGCATCATCGCCGTGGCTGATACAATCAAGGAAGATAGCGCTCACGCAGTACAAGAGCTGAAGAACATGGGCATCCGCGTGGTGATGCTTACGGGCGACAACGAGCGCACTGCACAGGCTGTTGGTGCTCAGGCTGGCGTGGATGAAGTCATTGCAGGCGTTCTTCCCGATGGAAAGGAAAGCATCATCCGCCAGCTGAAGGAGCACGGCCGTGTCACCATGGTCGGCGATGGCATCAACGACGCGCCCGCCCTCACCCGTGCAGACATCGGCATGGCCATTGGTGCCGGCACCGACATTGCCATTGACGCGGCAGATGTGGTGCTCATGAACAGTCGATTGAGCGATGTTCCTGCAGCCATTCGTTTAAGCCGTGCCACCCTGCGAAACATCCATGAAAACCTGTTCTGGGCTTTCATTTACAACACCATTGGCATTCCGCTGGCAGCTGGTGTATTCATTCCCCTGCTGGGTTGGGAGCTGAACCCCATGTTTGGTGCAGCAGCCATGAGCCTGTCCAGCTTCTGTGTTGTATCCAACGCACTGCGGCTCAACCTGTTTGACCTTCACAGTGCGAAAAGGGATAAAAAAATTCAGCCGACGGAAATCGGCAGCATTGCAAAGGAGAAAGGAACCATGGAAAAAACCCTGAATGTAGAAGGCATGATGTGCCCCCATTGTGAAGCCCACGTAAAGCAGGCGCTGGAAGCCATCCCCCAGGTGGATACGGCTGTTGCCAGCCACACCGCCAAGACGGTGAAGGTCACCCTGAATGCCCCTGTGGATGATGCGGTGCTGGCCAAGGCCGTTCAGGATGCCGGCTACAAGGTCGTGTAAGGTACAACGTTTCCGCTTTCAAGGGAGGGCAGGCATTCTGCTCTCCCTTTTTCAGGCAGACGATCGTTTTCAGGCAAACAATCAATCATTAATCGGCTCCATACAAAAATGACGACACCTTGAAAAAGGCATCGTCATTTTTGTGTTTTATCACGGAAGACGCCTTGCTCGTCAAGGTCATCTTCCTCTTTGATTACTCTTCCGTGCGGCGACGGCGGCGACGGGCGTAGCTGTCAGCCGTAGCAGGCTCGTTGGACTCCGCGGGTGCTGCGGCGGGTTCTTCCTCTTCAGGAGCTTCCTCTTCAGGAACATCTTCATCGATGGTCAAATCCGCGTCAGCGGCCTGCTTGCGGTTAGGATAGAGCCGTGCGAGGGTTTCCGCCATAATGTCACCTTCCTCGGCAACAGGCTTTTCCTCCTCATCGGTCTCCGCAGATTCTGCGTCTGCCTCTTCCGCATCCTCACCAATAGGACGAGTCACAGGCTCTTCTGCCTTGCCGGCAGTCTTCTTCTCCTCAGTTTCCTCCGCAGGCTGGCTGTAATCGCGATAGGAACCAAGCTCCAGGTGATCCACTGCCTGATCCGATTCATGCTTGAGCTGTGCGCGACGGACAGCGGCCACAATCAGCAGCGCACCGCCAGCCACTGCCAGCACAATGCAGATCCACTTGATAACATTCAGTGCGCTCTGCACGCCATCCACAATGGAGGGCAGACCGTCCGTGGTGGGGATTTCCTCATGCACAGGGGCAGGAGGTGTGACGATGGGTGCCTCCGTGGGCACAGCAGTAGGCGTCTCATAGGTAATGGGCACCACGTTGCTGGTGAAGGTCACCGTTTCGTTCAGCTGATCCACACAGCGGGCGTTGAAGGCGAACTGACCTGCCATGGAGATGTTCACATCGCGGACAAAGCTGCGGGTTTCCCCTGCCGCAATGGTCGGGAACGTGTACAGCAACGTATCCACCGCGTAAACGTTCACCTTGGAAACATCGATGGCGCTGTTGTTCGTAACGCTCACGGTGAAGCGCACCGTGCCGGGCATGGTGTACACCACGCTGCGATCCGCCACAGCCTGCACATCCAGGGTAATCACCTTGGCGGGGTCAGCGGCAGTAACCGTTACACGGCCGGAGCTCGTTTCCGCGTCCGTGCCGTCAGAGGTCTGACCCTTGACGGTGAACTGGTAGTCCGTCGTCTGGTCAATGGTGATCTGCTTTTCCAGCGTCAGGGTTTCACCGGCCTTGACCGTCTGGCCGCTGAAGATTTCGCCCAGGGTTGCATCCGATACGGATACATTCTGGTAATCTTCCTTGCCGCTGTTCTTAATTTTCAGTGTCAGCGTCACCATGTCGCCGGGGACGCCGCCCTTCTTATCAGCCGCCAGGCTTGCAGACATGTACACCTGGCCATACTTAATGGTCGCGGCGTCCTTCTTCACGGTCTGCGTCTTGCCGCTCACCTTATAGGTGATGGTGGGCTGGCTGGTCAGATTCTTCGTGCCCATTTTCACGGTGAAGGTGTAGCTTTCCTTCGTGCCTGCCGCCACCTTGCTGATGGTGCCGGACTTGGAGGAAATGCTGCTGTTTTCCTTGATGGTCACATTGGTGACGTCCACATTGCCGGAGTTCACCACATCGTAGGTGATGGTAACCTCCTGCCCCTTCTGCGCCGTAGCGGGCGTGATGGTGCGGTTGATTTCCAGGCTGGCTGTAGCTCCCTCATAGGTGATTTTCTTGGAGAAGCTATAGCTCTTGTTGACCAATTCGCCGGCATCATTATAAACGGGATACTTCAGCTTGAAGGTGATTTTGCCCGCTTCCAGCTGAGCCTGGGTCACCTTCCAGGTGCCGCTCCAGCTCTTGGAGGTGCCGACAGACAGCACAGGTGCGCCAAAGTCCTCTACCTGCTTGCCATTGGGATAATACAGCGTGCAGGCGCCGGGCATGTCACCCTCGCCCGTGTTGGTCACCTGAATGGATACGGTAATAGTTTTCGGCTCGGTGAAGGAATTGGAGCTCAGCTCCATGCTGACCTTCAGGGGGCTGTTGTCCGCCGAGGCAGCGGCGCACAGGCAGAGCAGGGCAGCCACCACAAGCAGCATCGTCAATAGCCGTCTTTTCATTGTTCACATCGGGCAGTGCAAGCCTGCCCTTCCTCCTTCCGTTCCCGGCAGGTATTCCATTCACTCAATGAGTGATAAGGATTCTATATGAAGCCGATTCTATTTTACTCGTGATACGGCCTGTCTGTCAAGCAAAAGGGTATTTTCAATGGCATTCCTGGCAGAAAAATATCCAAAATTACCTGCTTGCCCCTGCTGCAAAAAAATTTTCCCTTCCCCTTGACTTTTCCGCGGAATGGTGTAAAATACTATCGAAGGTCAAAGAAAGTCAAAGAACAAGTTTGACTAACCGCGATTCTCCACTATGCCACGAAGGAGGCATGAACCATGAACATGAATCAACTAACCCAAAAGACTCGCGAGGCCATTCAGCGCGCACAGTCGATTGCGGTCGATTATCAGCATATGCAGGTGGATGAGGAACATCTCGCCGCCGCCCTTACCGAAGACAGCTCCAGCCTGATTCCCCAGCTGCTGAGTCAAAGCGGCGTCAGTGTTGAAACGCTGCAGAATCTCCTGAAGGATGCACTGGGACGCATTGCCCGCGTCAGCGGCCCCGGCCGTGAGGCAGACAAGGTGTACATTTCCCCGGAACTGGACAAGGCGCTGAATGCCGCCGAAGCCCGTGCCAAGCAGATGCATGACGAATTTACCTCTGTGGAGCATGTGTGGCTTGGCATCACCGGCAACCCCAACGCCCGCATGAAGGACATTCTTCGCCAGATTGGCTGGAGGGAAGACGCCTTTATGCAGGCGCTGTCGAAGGTTCGCGGTGCAACCCGTGTTACCACCGACAGCCCCGAGGATACCTATGATGCGCTGAAGAAGTACGGTACCGACCTGGTGGCCATGGCCAGGGCACAGAAGCTTGACCCCGTCATCGGCCGTGATAACGAGATTCGTAACGTCATCCGCATTCTGAGCCGCAAAACGAAGAACAACCCTGTGCTGATTGGTGAACCCGGCGTTGGTAAGACCGCCGTGGTGGAAGGTCTGGCACAGCGAATCGTCCGCGGCGACGTACCGGACAGCCTGAAGAATCGCACCATTTTCTCCCTGGACATGGGCAGCCTGATTGCAGGCGCCAAGTTCCGCGGTGAATTTGAGGAACGCCTGAAGGCCGTGCTGGCAGAAATCAAGAAGAGCGAAGGCCGCATTATCCTCTTCATCGATGAATTGCACACCATCGTTGGTGCCGGCAAGGCCGATGGCGCCATGGACGCCGGCAACCTGCTCAAGCCTATGCTGGCCCGCGGCGAATTGCACTGCATTGGTGCCACCACCCTGAATGAGTATCGGCAATACATTGAGAAGGATGCCGCCCTGGAGCGTCGTTTCCAGCCTGTTATGGTGGGCGAACCCACAGTGGAAGACACCATCGGCATTCTGCGCGGCCTGAAGGAACGCTACGAAGTCTTCCACGGCGTGAAGATTCAGGACAATGCCCTGATTGCCGCCGCAACCTTGTCCAACCGCTACATCACCGACCGTTTCCTGCCTGACAAGGCCATTGACCTGGTGGACGAAGCCTGCGCCATGATCCGCACGGAAATTGACTCTTTGCCCCAGGAGCTGGACGATATCCGTCACCGCGTCATGCAATTGGAAATTGAAGAGGCCGCCTTGAAGAAGGACGACGACGAAATTACCAAAGCCCATCTGGCCGAGGTGCAGAAGGAGCTGGCTGAAAAGCGTGAGGCCTTCAACACCATGAAGGCGCGCTGGGAAAACGAGAAGAACGCCATCGGCAAGGTCACCAAGCTCCGTGAAGACATTGAGCGCACCAACGCCGCCATTGAGAAGGCTGAGCGTGACTACGACCTGAACCGTGCCGCTGAGCTGAAGTACGGCGAATTGCCGAAACTGCAGAAGGAGCTGGCCGAGGAAGAAGCCATTGCCGAAAAGAGCAAGGGTGAGGACAGCCTGCTGCGCAACAAGGTCACTGAAGAGGAAATCGCCCGTATTGTGGGGCGCTGGACCGGTATTCCTGTAGCCAAGCTGATGGAAGGCGAGCGTGAGAAGCTGCTGCACCTGGAGGATGTTCTCCACGAGCGGGTCATCGGCCAGAACGAGGCTGTCCGCAAGGTCAGCGAGGCCATTCTCCGCAGCCGTGCCGGCATTCAGGATCCCAACCGTCCTCTGGGCAGTTTCCTGTTCCTTGGTCCGACCGGTGTCGGCAAAACCGAGCTTGCCAAGGCTCTGGCACAGGCACTGTTTGATGACGAAAAGAACATGGTGCGTATCGACATGTCTGAATACATGGAGAAGTTCAGCGTGTCCCGTCTGATCGGTGCACCTCCCGGATACGTGGGTTATGATGAAGGCGGTCAACTGACAGAAGCTGTGCGTCGTCATCCTTACTGTGTCGTGCTGTTCGATGAGGTGGAAAAGGCGCATCCTGACGTGTTCAATGTGCTGCTGCAGGTGCTGGATGACGGCCGCATTACCGACAGCCAGGGCCGCACGGTGGATTTCAAGAACACCATCCTGATCATGACCAGCAACCTGGGCAGTGAGTATATTCTGGATGGCATCAAGGACGGCGACATCACCCCCGAAGCCCGCACACAGGTGGATCATCTGCTGAAGACAAAATTCCGCCCCGAGTTCCTGAACCGTATTGACGAAATCGTGTACTACAAGCCGCTGGATCGTGAGCAGATCGGCAGCATCGTCAAGCTGATGCTGAAGAGCCTGAACAACCGTCTGAGCGATCGCCAGCTGTCCGTTACACTGACGGACAAGGCGCTGGATACGGTCATTGAGCAGGGCTTCGATCCCGTGTATGGTGCCCGTCCCCTGAAGCGTTATCTGCAGAGCAAGGTGGAAACCCTGCTCGCCCGCAGAATCATTGCCGCGGACGTAAAGCCCGGTGAAACCATGACCGTTGACGTAAATGAGAACGGTGAACTCTATATTCGATAATTTCCAATAGAAAAGGGACTCAACACCATTTCGGTGCTGAGCCCCTCGTTTTTTATCATTGTTTTATGCCTTCAGTTCCTTCTTGTCTTCCTTGGGAGAAAGCACATAGGCCACCGTATAGCCAATCGCGAAGGTCACCAGAGACACAATCACCGTCACAACAGAAATGCCGCTCATGTCAGTCGCCATGAGGATGGCCACAGGGCTTGCCGTCACCAGACCAAGGATGGCTGCGTAGGTCCAGCCCTTATATTTGGCAATCAGCACCTCAATGAGCTTGGCAATGGCGAAAATGCCGATCACAATGCCGATGCCGAAGGGAAGCAGGATGCCCACATTGCCCAGCACAGCGGACCAATCACCTGCGAACAGGGAGCTGGTCAGTCCCTTGATGCTGGCAATAACAGGCTCATAGTAGCCCAGCAGCTTCAGAATCATGGAGCCGCTGACGCCGGGAATCACCATGGTTGCGGAGGCCAGCATGCCCAGGAACAGCAGCTTAACCATCTCGCCGAAGCTCAGGGTAATGGTGGTCACATTTTCCTTCTGAATGATCTGCAGCACAATGATCAGTGCGAAGAAGGCTGCGAAGAGGATGCCGCCCACTGCGCCGATCTTTTCGCCCTTCAGCTGCTTGATGATGGCAGGCAGGCCGCCGAGGATCAGGCCGATGAACATCGTGTTGGTCGGCAGCGGATAGTTGTCAAAAGCCCAGGTGATGACAAAGCTCAGGCTTGCGATGGCCACCACCATGCCAACGGCAAAGGGAAGCAAGGCCATAATGGACTTCTTGAATTCCTTGAACAGGTGGGTAATGCTGTGAATCAGCGTGTCATAGATACCCATGGAAACCATCATGGTACCGCCGCTGACACCAGGAATAATGTTGGCAAGGCCAATGACCATGCCGCGCAAAATATCAAGAATGAATTTCATGCCGGTGTGCTCCTTTTTTCTATTTTCTTCAACACTATAACATGAAGAAACAAATACGTCAATTTATCGCAAAAAAATTTACAAACTTGCAGGATGTCTTTACTTTTCTCCACAGATGTGTTATGATTTATCCACAGGTTATCCACATATTTTCCACAGAGAAAGAGGTTGACAGGATGCGTTGCCAGTATTGTAACTGCACGGAGAGCAAGGTCATTGATTCCCGCCCCACAGAGGACGGCAGCAGCATCCGTCGCAGAAGGGAATGCATCAACTGCGGGCGGCGCTTTACCACCTATGAAAAGGTGGAAATGCTGCCGCTGATGGTTGTAAAGCGTGACGGTCGGCGCGAAGCCTTCGATGTGCAGAAAATCAAGAGCGGCATGCTCAATGCCTGTGAGAAGCTTCCCGTATCGCTGAAGCAGATTGACCAGATGGCGGAGCATGTCGAGCAGCAGGCCTACAGCTCCTCCGATGGAGAAATTGCCAGTTCCCGCATCGGCGACATGGTGATGGAAGAGTTAAAGCAGCTGAATGATGTGGCCTACGTGCGCTTTGCCGCCGTGTATCGCAAGTTCACCGACATCAGCGATTTTATGAACGAACTGCAGAAGCTGGTGGCGGAAAGCAAGAAAAGCGAATAAGGAAAGGCTGTGAGGGGGCGAAAAGCTTCTTCACAGTTTTTTTGTAATATTGCGTAAGCACCAAAAACGTGATATGATAAAGTGGAGTTTCAAGGAGGTACGAAGAATGAATCGCAATGAAAGCTTTGCAGCTCCGCAAGTCAACACGCTCAATGTACACCTTGCATGGGCTTCCCTTGAAATGATCGTGGACGACGTCAGTGAGCTCCAGGTTCTGGTCTCTGGCGATGAACACGACGTGACCGACCTGAAAATCACCTGTGCTGACGGGAAGCTTCTGCTGGAACAGCCAACCTATGGCCTGTCCATGAAGCTGAACACTGAGCGCTGGATGCAGCTGTTTGTCCGTGTGCCCAGAAGCTGGAAGGGTGCGGTAAGTGCCAACACCATTTCCGGCATGGTGAATGTCCGCGGCCTGACAGGCACCGACCTGACGCTTGAAACCGTGTCGGGCGACCTGCGCACCATGGGCATGAGTGCCATGGATCTCAACCTGAAGACAGCCACGGGCGATATTCAGGCGCAGAACATCACCTGTGACAAGCTGAGCCTGCGTTCCGTTTCCGGTCAGGTGAAGGTGCTGGATGTGGATGTTCGGCAGGTCAAGACCTTCAATGTCAGCGGTGAAACCACGCTGGAGTTTGTTGCACCCTTCGAGAAGATCGACGGCAACACGGTATCCGGCAACATTCGCCTGTATGCGCCCATCGACATGGCGGACGCGGCACTGTCTTCCCTGAACGGCAGGGTTCGCACCAGCGGTGTGGCACTGCAGGACGGTGCGCCTGAGATCCGCATTACCAGCATATCCGGCGATTTGGAAATTCAAAATAACAGCCATATTGAGGAGGAATAACCTATGGGTAGACAGAATTTCGGCGGCTTCGGCGGCGGCGCCAACATGCAGCAGCTCATGCGTCAGGCACAGAAGCTGCAGCAGCAGATGACCGAGGCACAGGAAGCCCTGGACGCAAAGGAATATGAAGCAACCGCTGGCGGCGGCATGGTATCCGTAAAGGTATCCGGCAAGCGTGAACTGATGAGCATCACCATCAATCCCCAGGTCGTGGATCCTGACGATGTGGAAATGCTGCAGGATCTGGTCATGGCTGCAGTCAACGAAGCACTGCGCAAGGGCGAGGATGCCCGTGAAGAAGCCATGGGCAAGATGGCTCCCGGTATGGGCGGCATGTTCTGATGGCAGGACAAATCGAATCCATCCAGAAGATGGTATCGGAGCTGTCCCGTCTGCCCGGCATCGGACAAAAAACAGCCCAGCGGCTGGCCTATCACATTGTAAGCATGCCGCTGGATGATGTTCGTTCGCTAGCCACTGCCATTTGGCAAGGGCGAAAGAGCATCCGCTATTGCAGCGCCTGCGGCAACTATGCCACGGACGAGCTTTGCGACGTATGCAGGGACGCTGAGCGGCATAACGGGCAGATTTGCGTTGTGCGTGACCCGCGGGATGTAGCCGCCATGGAGCGGATGCACGACTATCACGGATTGTATCACGTGCTGCACGGTACCCTGTCCCCCATGGATGGCGTCGGCCCGGACGATATCCGCATCAAGGAATTGATGGCGCGCCTGGCGGACGGAAGCGTGACGGAGGTCATTCTCGCCACCAACCCCGATGTGGAAGGTGAAGCGACGGCGACCTACATTTCGCGGCTGATTAAGCCCATGGGCATCCGCGTCACGCGCATTGCTCACGGCGTACCCGTCGGCAGTGACCTGGAATACGCGGACGAAGTAACGCTCTCCATCGCCATGGAAGGGCGCAGAGAAATGTAAAACAAAGGGGCTGTGAAAGAATGATCTTCGTTTTTTCACAGCCCTTTTCGTGAATCCGCGGGAGCACGATGCTTTGCTTCCGTGAAAAGTGTAACAGGAGGAATCCATGGATCAGGAAACGATGTGGCTGATAACGACAGGCCTGGCAGCCTTTGCGGTGATTCTTCTGCTGGTGCTGATCGCCCTGGTCATCCGTCTTTCCCGCAAGCAGCGGCAGGATGCAGCCAACTGGGGCAATGCAGTGCTGGATGAGCTGGACGTGCAGTCCCAGGAAAACCATCGCACCGCCCAGCATGTTGTGGATAGCTGCGGCAGCACCATGGCCAACATTGCCAACGGACAAACGTCCCTTTTGGAAAGCATGCAGCGGCAGATGGCCTACACAGCCCGTGAGCAAAGCGAGCAAGTCAGCCGCAGCCTTTCACAGATGGATGGCCGTCTGGAGCAAATGCGCCAGCAGAATGACCGTCAGCTGACGGAAATGCGCAAAACCGTTGATGAAAAGCTGACCGAAACGCTGGATCGCCGACTGACGGAAAGTTTCACCCAGGTCAGTCAGCGGCTTGAGCAGGTGTACAAAGGGCTTGGCGAAATGCAGACCCTTGCCGCCGGGGTTGGCGACCTCAAGAAGGTTCTCACCAATGTAAAAACCCGCGGCATTTGGGGTGAAATGCAGCTTGGTGCCCTGCTCAGCCAGGTGCTTTCTCCGGAGCAGTATGAAGCCAACGTGGCCGTGGTTCCGGGCAGTCAGGAGCGAGTCGAATACGCAGTCAAGCTTCCCGGCCAGGGAGATGCAGTGGTGTACCTCGCCATTGACAGTAAATTTCCGCAGGAAGACTACATCCGACTGGTAGACGCCTCCCGCAGCGGTAATGCCGCCGCCACAGATGATGCCCGCAAAGCTCTTCAGCAGGCACTGAAAACAGAAGCGAAGCGCATTGCCGGCAAATATGTGAAAGCCCCGTACACCACGGACTTTGCCATCATGTTCCTGCCGGTGGAAGGCCTGTATGCCGAAGCCGTGCAATCCCCTGAGCTGATGGAAACGCTCCAGCGTGAGCAGCGCGTGGTTGTCGCGGGTCCCAGCACGTTTGCTGCCCTGCTGAATGCCCTGCAAATGGGCTTCCGCACCCTGGCCATCGAGAAGCGTTCGGGCGAGGTGTGGAAGCTTCTCCGCGCAGTAAAGCAAGACTTTGGCCTGTTCGCTGAAACCCTTGAGAAGACGCAGCAGCGGCTCCGTCAGGCCAGCGAATCCATCGACAGTGCTTTCGTGCGCACCAGAAGCATTGAGCGCAAGCTGGGCAGCATGGAAGAGCAGGGTCTTCTTGAGGACGAGCAGCATTAATGAGCGGCGGCATCAAGTTTCATGGTTACCTTCAGGTGCGTGACGCACAATATTGTGCGTACTTCACAGGTGAGATTTTTCGCTGTATCATTGCTCCTGTAAGCGAGAGATGCCGCATCGACGGCCTCCGCGAAGAAAAGGAGTACCTGACCTATGAAACGCATGATGATTGTTCTGGCCGCTGCCGCCCTGACCCTGACCTCTGCCGCTGCGGCTGAAACCGCCTATCCGACCATTGCCCTGAACAACGCCGATTATGGCATCGGCAGCGTCTATATGGCAGATTCGATGCTCACCACGGAAGCCGTGAACCCCACCACCGTCGCCCCTTATACGGAAGAGGAGCTCACCGCCCTGAAAGCAGGCGACTCCATCGAATTGTCTGACGGCATGGTGCTGGCACTGTCCGTCAACGACACGGACACCGTGTTTGAATATAGCAGCGAAGAAGCCTCTGCCATCCTGGCCCATGCTGATGCGCTGAAGCTGAATGCCGAGAACGGCGAAGTCACCACCCTTGAGGGCGAGGTTGTTGTCGCCCGCGGTGCAGGCTATGCCGCCATCGCGCTGGACAATGCGGATTATGGCATCGGCTCTGTCTATTTCGCCGCTGACTATTTCACCACTGACCACGTGAACCCGATGACGGTTGCCGCCTATACGGAAGAGGAAATTGCCGCAGTGAAGGCAACAGACGCCATTGTTATGCCGTCTGATGCTGTGATTGGCCTGTCTGTTTACGGCACTGACACCGTGTACTTCTACGGTGCAGAGGATGCCGCTGCCATCCTGGCCCATGCTGATGCACTGAAGCTGAATGCCGAAAACGGCGAAGTCACCACCCTTGAGGGCGAGGTTGTTGTCGCAGCCGACGCCGAGTGACTCATGAGAAAATGCACCGCATAAGCGTGCAGAATCCTATCACATTTTGAAAAGCGCCCCTGCCGGCAAGTGTTTCACCGGCAGGGGCGCTTCTTTATTTTAGGGATTCACATTTTAAGGATTCATTTGGTCAAACGTCACGTCCTGATCTGCCACCAGGTACGGGCGGGGATCCTTCTTGTCAGGCAGGATGTCATAGCCTGCCAGGGACAATCCGTGCACATGCCGTGCCCAAAGGCCGCGGGCAGGGGCATCGCCCATATCGTCAATCATATGGGCATCAGGATAGATGCCGCGCATCTCATCAATCGCATTTTCATCCAGCACAGGCTTCTCGCTGGCGTGCTGCTCAAGGCGCACATCATAGAAAAGCACATCCTCAATCGCCTTTTCCGGGATACCAATCATATAGGAGCCGCGAGGACCATTGTCCCCACCGCGGACGTGCGCCACAGCGATGCGCCGCAAGTTGCCTGCCTCAGGCTTGGGATCACCGGGCTTCACCCTGCCGCGATCCTCCAAGCGCAGGAAGAAGGGACTCCACGCCCGATCAATGGTCACATTCTCGATGAGGAAATTCTCCAGCGTACCGCCATCCACCATCTCCAGGGAAACACCGGAATCAGAGCAGCGATGCTTCAGCCCGCTGGGATCAAATTCCACGCCGCCGATCTGACAGGAGCGCACCAGCACATCGCGGAAATCTCCCTGCGTATCCGTGCCGACCTTCACAGCATTGCAGCAGCTGTACAGGCGGTTATTCTCAATCAGCACCCGCTCTGTGGGACGCTGGCTGGCGCCCTTGAAGCAGCAGGCATCATCACCAGACTCAATATCGCAATGGCGGACGATGACATCACGACAGCCGTCAATATCAATACCGTCGTTGTTGTAATTTGTCTGGTTGCGAACCGTGACCCGCTCCAGAAGAACCCGATCGCAGTTCAGGTAGTTTTCCATCCAGCAGGCGGCAGAACGCAGGGTAATATCATGTACATGCACGTTTTTGCAGTCAATGATGCGCATCAGGAAGGGACGGCCGGGGGTACCTGTGCAGGTTTCATCCCCGGGGAAGTTTTCCCGCGTGCCCTGACCATTCAATTCACCGCCGCCGCAAATGCAGATGTTTTCGCAGCCCTCGGCAAAAATCAGGGACTGATTCATGCCCATGTTGGTATCCTGCACGGTGAGCCGCTTGGCCACATGCTCAGGATAATCCGCCAAATCCGTGCTGGCAAGCAGTCGGCTGCCCTCTGCCACCATGAGACGTACATTGGAGTGCAGCACAATGGTGCCCGAAACATAATCGCCGCCGTCAAGCAGCACCGTGCCGCCCTTTTCTGCCGCGGCATCCACTGCCTTTTGAATGGCCTCGGTCGCCTTTTCGCCCTTCACTGCGCCGTAATCCTCCGGGCGGAAGACTTCTTCACTCCCCTGCCAGCCCGTCAGGTTTGCAGTCAGCGTGTCCGCCATGGCGTGCAGGCGATCCTTCAGCGGCGCGTACCAGTCAGGCACGCTGTGTTTCACAGCAAGCATGCCATTCTTTTCCTCAAGGGGAATAAAAACAGGATGCTCCTGCAGATGCACATTCGGCGTGTGCAGGGTCAGATACATTTGTCCGGACAGGTCGCGGAAAATCATGCCGTGGCCGCCATCGCGGCGGAACAGCGGCTCCACCTGGGTGAAATGACCCGTAACGTCGCCGTTATCGCTGACCGCCACGCCTTCGGTATAGCCTTCATCCGAAAAGCTCGCCCACAGCACCAGCAGCTTACCATCCTCCGTGCGCCACACGGAAGGACCATCCGTCACATAGCCATCCCGTCCGCTGGAACGATGATGCACCAGTCGTGCCCATTCCGCATCCGAAGCGTGGAACAGCAGGATGGGATCACCATCTGCACGGGAAAGATCCTCGGACAGAGGCAGTGCGCAAACCTCGCCATCCCCCACCTGCACCCATTCGTGGGCAAACACGATGTACGGCTTTCCCTCAGGGCTGACATACAGGGTGCCGTCCAGGCATTCCCAGTCAGGCGGCGTTACCCGACCATCCGAGTGCGGCACGAAAGGTCCCATGGGAGAATCCGCTTTCAAAATGGCCGTGCCGCGGCACAGACCATCCCGCTTGAAGCTGGCCAGCATGTACAGTTTGCCCTGATAGGCATGCACCTCAGGCGCCCAATAATTCTTATCCGCCCAGAAGGTACCGTCATTGTGGAAGCACTCAAAGGGGCCGTCCCAATGCTCCATGTCCTTGCTGGTATACACATCAAAGCCATCTGCCTCACCCCAGCAGGTTGCCCCGCGGGTGCCGTAAAGATAATACTGACCATCAAGCGTCAGCACATAAGGATCCCGAATATTGATTTCCTCAAGCTTCATGGGCTTGTCGCTCCCTTCACATTCTGCAGCCAGTGCGATAATGGTAACATTCTTCCCCAACCTGAAAAAGTCCTGCTGAAATGCGATCTTCAAAAAAATTGCGCATTCACAAAATGGTCAGTATTTGGTAGAATAGTACACAGCCAAAGCATGCTCCCTAGGGGCATTGAGAACGGAGGATTTATGATGCTTCCTGCAACGAGTGTAACCTTTACCTGTGATAACGCGCCGCTTCAAAAGCTTTATGATGAAGCCGAGAGAAAATGCCTGCTGAACCTGAATCAGTTTGGCCCCGATACCGTGCTGGTGGAAGGCGGCGGCTACGAGAAAATCTGGCTGGAGACTCAGCCCATGGGCGGTGAGATGTATGCCAAGCGCAACATGACTGCCGCCATGAACAACCAGCTGCTCTTTATGCGCACCCAGCGGGAGGACGGCCGCATTGCCGGCTCCATTCAGGGTCATGCAGACGGCACGGTAGAGCCCCAGTTCAACAAATTTCAGGGTTTCTGCTTCCCCCTCCACGCGCTGAACATGTGGTATCTGTCCGGCAAGGATCCTGCTTATCTGGAGCAATTGGCGGTGTGCCTGGAGAAGTTTGACGCCTATCTGTGGGCAACCCGTGACAGCAACCATGACGGCTGTCTGGAATCCTACTGCGTGTACGATACAGGGGAAGACAACGCCCTGCGCTATGGCAAAGCACCTGTGTATTGCACCACTGATACGCCGCCTGCAGACGCGGATGTGGTACCCATGGCCTCTATGGACATCATGTCCTTCTCCTATGCCTGCCGCGACACACTGGCGGAAATCAGCCGCCTGAAGGGTGATGGTCAGGCAGAAATGTGGCAGGAGCGTGCCGATGCCGTTGCCGCAGCGCTGAAGAAGCACCTGTGGGACGAGAAGCGTCACGCCTTCTTCGACCGTGACAAGAACGGCAACGTCATTGATGTGCTGTGCCACAACACCCTGCGGTGCATGTACTGGGGCTCCATGTCCAAGGAAATGGCAGACGCCTTTGTGCATGAGCATCTGCTGAACCCCAAGGAGTTCTGGACGCCCATGCCCCTGCCCAGCGTATCGGTCAGCGACCCTGCCTTCCGCAATGCGCCGGAAAATAACTGGAGCGGTCAGAGTGAGGGTTTGACCTTCCAGCGCGCCATTATTGCCCTGGAGCGCTACGGCTACGAGACCATCGTCACCAAGCTGGGCAAAACGTTGCTGGATACCCTCATCCGCGGCGGCTACGTATTCACCCAGCAGTTTGACCCCTTCACCGGCGAGCCTTCCCGCGTAGGCATGACCTCCCACGAGGTGCTCGGCAAGGATAGCACCGAACCCTTCCAGGATGCCTACGGGCCTACCATGCTGGCAGCGCTGGAATATATCGCCCACATTTGGGGCGTGCACATGCTGCATGATGAGGTGTGGTTCAGCCTCGGCTCCGGCATGAAGTACAGCTATACCCAGCATTTCGGTGACACAGACTACACCATTGAATCCGACGGTACCTCCGCCACCGTTTCCGTAAACGGCAAGGCAGTATTCACCAGCCCCTGCGGTATCCGCGTCGTTACCGACAGGGACGGCAAGGTTCTGCGCCAGGTTCGCATTGAGGAGTGATTCCAATGAAGACCGTGAAGGTACGTCTGGACGGTCTGGGCGGCATGCCCATGGACGAGAAAACCCTGAAAAGCACCTACGCCAGCGGCATGGACTTTGAGCCGGACGAGCGGCGCATGACCATTGACACTGACGGTGTCGTTTCCCTGCAGGTAAGCCAGTCGCCTTACATGATTCATGTAAAGATGGCCGTGCCGCTGTATGGCTATCTGTGGGTCATGGCGGATAATCAGGGTGAAGGTTATACAGGAGATTTCGTAGACTTCGTGACCGAGGCCATCCGCACCTACATCCATTATGCGCAGAAATACGCGGAGGGAATTCAGCTTTCCCCCACCGTGCAGGGACATCTGGATGCCGCCATTGAGCTCAAGCACCTGTCCGACCGCGGGCAAAACACCCCCGACAATCGGCTCTACGCCCTTTCCAACGCCATATATGCCGCCGAGGGCGCCCTGGTAGAAGCCGCCCGTGCCAAAGTGTTTGCTTCTCCCCGCACGGATCTGAAGCTAGGATGCAATATTTTCCACTACACCTCCGACACGGCGCGATATGCCAAGTTCTTTACCCAGGCCTACGACTTTGCCACCATTCCCTTCTACCCAGGCACCACCGTGCCCGAGAAGGATCACTACAACTACGAATACGTGGATCATGTGCTGCCCTTCCTGCTGGACAAAGGGATCACCCCCAAGGGGCATCCCCTGTGGTTCGGGCACAAGGACGTCAATCCCCCGTGGCTGTTTTCCCTGAGCTATCCCGAATTGCGGAAGGAGGCAGTGAAAATTGCCCATCACCATGTCAGCCGCTATCGGGACACCATCCAGTATTGGGACAGCATGAACGAAGCCCACGACTGGGCCAACTGCTTTGAATTGAATCAGGATCAGCTCATCGACCTGACCCGCGCCACCACCGAGGCACTCCGCGAGGCCAACGACAAGGCCGTGTCCATCGTCAATGTATGTCTGCCCTTTGCGGAATATGTGGCTGGCCGCTACAACTGCTACGGGCCTTTGCCGGAGCATCTCCGCAGTCCCCTACGCTACTTCAAGACCATCCTGGAAGCTGGCATCGACTTCGACGTCGTCGGCATTCAGCTCTACTTCCCCGGCCGCGACCTGGTGGCCGTCAATAAATTGCTGGATGTCTTTGCCTCGCTGGGGAAGCCCATCCACATCACCGAAATGGGTGTGAATGGCGGATTCCGCCAGAAGGGCAACGCCGGCAGCAGCTGGTCGCAAATGGCCATGTCCGAAGGCACGTGGCACGGCGGATGGAATGAGCTGACGCAGGCCGACTGGCTGGAGCAGTTCTACACCATTGCCGCCGCTCATGATGAAATTCAGGCACTGACCTGGTGGGATTTCATCGAGCCCAGCTTTTCCGGCAATGGCGCCATGCTTTACGAAAATGAAGATCCCCGTCTGTCCTTCTTCCGCCTGCTGGCGCTGAAGAAGCGGCTGATGAAGCAACCCACGTAAGAGGCGATTATGATGGATGAAAACGAAAAGATTGGTTTTCAGCCCTGCCACCGTGTCAAGGCCGCCCGACAGGAAATGACCCTGGAGGGGCACGAGGTTTCGCTGTGGCAGGTCACCACCGTGCTTCCATCCGTTGACCGGGAAGTGAACGGTCTTGCCAAGCGGTTCGTGAAGGATACCGTTCCGCACCTGAGCAAGGGTGAGCGGCTGGATGTAAGCATCCGCCGCAGCCGCACAGGTCTGCATTGGATGAGCTTTCTCGTGCAGGCGCGGGTCAGCCTGAACGGTCATTTTCAGTATCAATCTGCCGTCAGCCGCACTTATGACATGGTCAGCGGCGAGACGATCTCCCTTGATGATCTGTTCGGCACACGGGAAGAAGGCTGGCAGACGCTGTCGAATGCCGTCAGGCAGCAGCTCAACGGATATTTTCCTGATGAAACCGCTGACGCAGCCACGGTGGACGTACTGTGTTCCAAAGAATTCATGCGTTCCGCGCCGTTTACCCTGCACGGCATGTCCCTGGTGCTTCACTATGATGCCGTTCGCCTGTATCCCGAGCACTTCACACTGATGGAAGCGACCGTCATGTACCCGCTTCTTCGTCCCTTCATGACCGAGCGTGCCGCCGCAGAAACAAACAACGCCGCCTACTACAAGACCTGCGCCTTGACCTTTGACGACGGCCCCCATCCGCAAAACACGCCCAAGCTGCTGGACAACCTGATGGCCGCAGGCGCCCGTGCCACGTTCATGCTCATTGGTGAGAACATTGCGAAACAGCAGGATCTGGTGCAGCGTGAGCACGATGAAGGCCACAGCCGCGGCTGTCACAACTGGACCCATGACAATCCCAATGATTTGTCTGCCGAGACCTTGCGCGCTTACCCGTCACTTTGCGACAAAGCCCTGAAGGATGCTATCGGCCTGACACCAAAGTTCAACCGCGCACCCTACGGCAATTTTGCGCCCATGATCGCTGCCAAGGTTGGCTGGCCGCTGATTCAGTGGAGCACAGATGCCTATGACTGGAGCGGCAAGCCCACGTCAGAGGTGTTTGCGAAGATTCTTCGGGAAATCGGCGATGGCCGCATCATTCTCTGTCACGATTCCATGCCCAACACCCCTGAATCTGCCCGTCAAAGCATCGAATATCTGCAGGAGCATGGCTACATGTTCCTGACCATCGATGAGCTTTTCGCCAAGGATGATGTCACCCTTCAGCCTGATACGGTCTACTACCGTTGCCTGAATGGCGATACCGGCAAGCCGGAATAAGTTTATCCCATCATCAAAGGGCAGCCGTCTTCTTGGACAGCTGCCCTTCTTCTTTTCAATTTTTCTGTGTGCGCAATGCTTTCTTCTTTCTCAAAATCAGCCTGGCGCAGGGTTTTTCCACCGCATAGGTCAGTGCAATCGCCAGCAGAACGGAAATGCCAAAGGTCAGATAGGTGTATTCCATCTGCCAGGGCATTTCCCCCACCTGGTTCGGGTTTTCCGCCACGGAGGCCGGAATGCCCAGGCGTTTCAGATGAACAGCCACCACCTGGTGAATCAGATAATAGTTCATCGAAATGCCTGCAAGGAAGCTCATGACCCGATTGCCCATCAAAAAGCGAATCGGCCTGATGGTAAAGGGCAGCGACAGCATGATCCCTGCCAGCAGCAGCGCGTAAGGGAAGCGGTGAATCATCTGTCCGCCCTGAAGCGAAGCATAATCCAGGGAATAAGCCTGTGCCCACAGAAGACGGTACGTTCCCCACAGGCACAGCACCAGCAAAAGCGTTGCCCCCAGCTGCGATGCCGCACGCTTCCATCCCGCGAGGGAGATCTTGCTAAGCTTCACATAAGCAAGCGCGGCCATCATGCCCAGCGCGTACACATCGATAAAGGACGGCAGCTGATTCACCACCATGGCGTAATCGTTCAGCTGCGAAATGCAGACATACCGCCAAATCCACGAGCAAAGGATCATGGCCGGGAAGGTGACCGCAGGTTTCCTCACCGCCCAGCGTGCAAGGAGCGGGAACAGCAGATACGCCTGCATCTCAATGGCCAGCGTCCAGCATGCAGCGCCCAGCGGCGTTGCCATGTACGTATCCGCACGGAAGGTGAAGGTAAAGGTCAGATGGCTCAAAACATCCCGCCAAAGGAAGCTCTGACCGGAATACAGATTCCAGGGAAGCGCCACCGCAAACAGCATCACCAGCAGATAGACATCATAAGCCGGCACAATGCGTGCAATGCGCCGACGATAGAATTCCCGCCAGGAAGGATACGGCTCGCCGCAAAGCATATGCCGCGCGTAAGGCAGGAACAGAAGGAAGCCGCTGAGAAGAATGGTGCCATCCACAGGCATATACCCCGAGCGAACCAGAAAGTCCAGCGACACATTGCCAATGCGGGGTGTCCACCAGCTTTGCTGCCAGATGTGATACCAGCTGACGATAAAAACCAACAGCACGCGGAATCCATCCAGTTCAGGAATGCGTGAACGACGTTTACTCATGCTCAACCTCCTGCAGGGATCAGCGGGCGAGTCCCTTTAGTTGACCCACACGCTTGTATCCACCATGGAAACATAACTGCCTGTATCTTCTTCGTCAGTGAGGCAGAATCCTCCTTCTGTCACGGTCAGACCGTAAACGGCGTATTGCTGATGATCGCTGCTTTCCATCACAAGCATCAATGTCGGATGATCGTGGAAACAGTTCCACTCAGGATCCGCGTCATACACCGCCCACTGACCTGCGCCAACATCGGAAGCCACATAGGTGCCGTCTTCCTTCAGCTCCACATAATCACCAATGCCGGGGCCGCCGAAGAATTTTTCCCAGCAGCCTGTGAG
Organism: bacterium; assembly: GCA_963618735.1. Classification (GTDB taxonomy): domain Bacteria; phylum Bacillota; class Clostridia; order Christensenellales; family Aristaeellaceae; genus CAKUFA01. The sequence continues at coordinate 77,970 of CAVEUM010000005.1, forward strand.
CTGATGCATTGCCTCCGCATTCTTCTCGCCAAGGTTCACCGTAAAGCTGTTCATGGGCAGGAAGCCCCACATTTCCTTGCCATCGATGGTTGCGGAAACATATGCGTAGAAATTGTCCCACTTTCCAAGCAGGGTCACGGTATCCCCTGCCCGAAGGATCTTTTGCTGATACTGGGATACCATCGGGTCATCGGTGACGTAGGTATTCCGCGTAATGGTGGCGGTCATGTTCAGCGGTTCTTCCGCCGCAGCAACCGCTTCCGTGCCCAGCAGGCTGGATTTCACGCACCCCACACGGCTGGTGCGGTTGCTCACCTCATACATAACAATGGTCCAGTCTCCGCAGGCGCCCATGGCGTACCAGTGGTCCTTCAGACTCATGGCCGCCTTTCCATTGGCAGCGCGCCAGGCATCCTCCGAAGGTGCCGCATACACAGGAATCATCGCGCCGCTTTCCGTGCCTTCGCAGTATTCCCGCTGCAAGGCAAAGTTTTCACCCATGATCGCGGCATTTTGCTTAACCGTGCGCACCTCCACCAGGCTCGTGGGCAAAAGGGACACATTCACCTCATCCATGGTCATGCGGGTGCCCCAGGTATCCTGCTTCTCGCCGTCAATCAGCACGTCATATTCGTATCCGTGAAGCTCCAGATGAAGCGTGCCCACCTCCGCGCTTGTCATCACCACTTCGTGATCCTGAATTTCATAGGTGCATGTAACATCATCGCAGCAGACAGCGAAGGATGTTTCGGAAATTTTCTTCAGCTTCACGTTCCCCTGCTGGTTTTCCGGCTGGCAGACAGCCAGATCCGACCGTGCCAGCAAGGTGTCGGTGCCATTTTCCCTGGCTGATACCAGCAGCACATTATGATAACGCGAACCCAGGATGGCCACATTGTATTGTTTCCCGTTCAGCGTTAAGTCACCCGTGATGGTGCTGTAGTCATTCCAGGTATCGTCTTCCGTCACCACCTGAATAAGGCCGCCGCTGAGTCCCCATTGATTGGCAGAGGCCACCGAGGCGGTCATCATCAAAAGTGCGCACAGCGCTGCAAGAATACGTCCCTTCATCGTCGTCCCTCCTTCATGGGCTCTTGCCTATTTAACGAAAAAAGGAAAGAATTTGTTCCATCAATCAAAGCTTGTCTGTCCATGCAGACGTCTTCGTGCTATAATGGTTGCAGCAAATCAATGGAGAGGAAGTTCCCGCAATGATTTTTGAAAAAGGCAGCAAAATTCTGTTCATCGGCGATTCCATTTCCGATTTTGACCGCAAGCGCCCTGTGGGGGAAGGATTGTTCAACGCCTGGGGCACCAGCTATGTGGCAGACGTCGGGGCAGCACTGGGGTGCATGTACCCGGAAATGCATTATCGCGTGGTGAACATGGGCATCAGCGGCAATCAGTCACGGGATTTGGAAGCACGCTGGCAGACTGACGTGATGGATCAGCACCCCGACTGGGTTTCTGTGCTAATCGGTATCAACGACGTGTGGCGGCAGTTCGATTCACCTGAAATGAAGGAAGAGCACGTTTCCCCCGAGGATTATGAAGCCTGCTACGAGCGGCTGATTCAGCGCACCCTGCCCCACGTGAAGGGCATGATCCTCATGACGCCCTACTTCATGGAGCCGAATCGTCAGGATCCCATGCGTGCCCGTATGGATGAGTACGGCGCCATTGTGAAGAAGCTGGCGGAAAAGTATCAGCTTGTGTTTGTGGATCTTCAATCCGGATGGGATAAGCTCTTCCGGCATATGCATCCCTGCAACATTGCCTGGGATCGCATTCATCCCAATCAAATCGGCCATATGTACATTGCCAGGCAATTTCTTGCCGCAGTTGGCTGCGACCGATAACAGCCGCCCCGTGCTAAAAGGGAGGAAACGCATCATGCGCTCCTCCCTTTTGTTATGCCTGTCTGCCTCTGTTCTCCGCATGGGCGGATGTGTAGGCGGCCTCCACAATGCGTGTTGTTTTCAGTGCCTCATCACCGTCAATCGGGAAGGGCTTTCCCTCCTGCAGGCAGCGGTAGAAGTCCGCAATCAAATGACCGTGACCATCGCCCCAGCAATCCTTGCCCCACTTTGTGCCCGAGGTGTAGTCCTCGCTTTCCGTGTGTCCGTCATTCCATTGCACGGTGACGCGGCTGCCAACCATGTGAATCGTGCCGTTTTCGCACTTCAGAAGCACCTGCACGGGGGTATTGCCCACGCTGCCGTTGCTGGCGTAAAAGAGGAGCCTCGCACCCGTAGATGTGGTCATCATAAGATCGCAGGTGTCCTCCACTTCAATCATGTCCTCCAGTCGCTTGCACGACATGGAGCACTTCACATCCACGATTTCTCCAGAAAAGTCCCGCAGAAGATCCAGCGTGTGAATCGCCTGATTGATCAGCACGCCGCCGCCTTCCGTGGCCCATTTTCCACGCCACGCACCCGAGGCATAGTAGGCTTCACCACGATCCCACAGGACGCTGGCATTGCCGCCCAGCACCCTGCCGATTTTACCTTCATCCAACAGGGCACGAATGCGCAGCGTGGCTCGGTTGTAGCGATTCTGGAAGCAGATACCCAGCTGCCGTCCGCTTTCTTTGGCCGCGCGCGTCATTTCCTCAGCATCTGCGAGACAGATGGCCATCGGTTTTTCCGTCAGCACATGCTTGCCAGCCTTCATCGCATCTACCACCATGGCGTGATGCAAATAGTGAGGCGTACAAACATGCACCACGTCCACCGTCGGGTCTGCCAGCATCTCGTGATAATCTGTGCAGCCCTTCACCCCTTGTTCGGCCATGGCCAGAGACAAACGCTCAGGGTCAACGTCGCATACTGCGACCAGCTTTGCGTCCTCAAGCTGCTTCAATGCCTGAAAATGATTCCCTGAAATGTGACCGCAGCCGATGACGCCAACGCCCAGCGGCTTCTTCATACGCGTTACCTCCGTCGTTATGCTCCACTGGTCTGGGACATGGTTTCCTCCCGATGACGGAACACAGCCTTGCCGCTTCCCTCGGCCATCATGCCCAGCACAGCACCTGTGAAACGCTTGCCCATCTTCAGCCCTTCATCGGTCAGATAGGTTGCCACCAACTCCGCCAGGGTTGTCCATTGACCATCGCGGTATACCTGCAGGGTTCTCCGCATGCCATTAGCCTTCACCCGCAGTCTGGCTGTCGGTGCATCCCAAGGTGCCGTCATCACCTGGTGTTCTTCCAGGCCCGCCCGCTCTGTAACGGTCAGGCAGAAGCCCTGCTCGCTGTGCTTTAGTGCCAGCAGGTACCAGCTATTTTCATCATAATAGCCCGTCAGCCCTGCTTTGCCCTGCAAGTCGGTCACATCTACCTCTGCTGTTTGCAGGAAGCAGCGCTCCTCCTGTCGGCGTGCGATGTGGTGCGCACCATGGAAATCTCCCAGACCGACACCGCCCGTGATGGTCACGTCATCGCCCTGCCAAAGGGTGAACGTCGTCGCGTCCTCTCGCGGGCTGACCCAATCGATGGCATCTGCAGGCTCCTCTTCCCTGGGAAGAATGGGCTTTTGCAGGCAGCTGGGGCCCTTCAGCTGATTCACCATGGGCCATCCATCCGCCGTCCACACCATGGGATCCAGCGCTGTCTCCCGTCCCATCATGGTCAGACCTTCCTCCTGCCGTCCGCAGAGGTAGATCATGACCCACCGCCCATCATGCAGCTGCATGGGCTTGCCGTGGCCGCTGCGCTGGACGTAGGGATGCTCCTGTTTTTTCCCCAGAATGGGATTGAAGGGGCACGCCTCAAAGGGTCCCTTCAGATGACGGGAACGTGCCACCGTCTCCATGTGACCGTAGCCTGTGCCGCCCTCCGCCATAAAGAGATAATACCAGCCGTCCTTGTACAGCATGTGCGGCCCTTCGGTGGTAATGCGCGTAGCACCCGCGTAAATCATTTCCGGCGTGCCAAGCATATCGCCCTCTTCGCTGATTTCCACCACGGTAACCCCAGGGTTTGTCAGCATGTACCGCCGACCGTCCACATCGGTGAACAAGGATGGGTCAATGCCGTCAATCGGCAGGAATTTCGGTGTTGACCAGGGGCCTTCAAGCTTCTCGCTGCTGGTGATCATCTGCAGGCGGAAGGGAATGGTCGAGCGGCGCAGGGTCGCGGTCACCCAAAAGCGGCCTTTGAAGAAGGAAATATCAGGTGCCCAATACCCCATGCCGCCTGGCTGATCCTTGATGCCGCACGTTTCCAGATTGTCCGCAGCGTGACCCACCACCGTCCAGTGCACTAAGTCACGGGAATGGCTGATAGGAAGCCCCGGGAAGTACGCAAAGGTGGAGTTGACCATATAGTAATCTTCTCCCACCCGCAACACGGAAGGATCCGGATGGAACCCCCTGGCTACGGGATTGCGATAGCCGTCCGCGAGGTCAAAGCCCACCCGTTCCCTGATGTACAGGTAAGCGCTCTGATCCTCTGCCTTTGCAGCCAAATCATAGGGCGTAATGCCCTGATCGTCTCCGTAAAGGGGATCCATGCCGAGGGTCTCCATCACATACTTCACCATATCGCCATTGCCTGTTTCACTGGCGAAATGAAGAAGATTTCGTCCATGCTCGTCTTCACCGCTAACCGTGCCATGGCAGCGGCCGCACAGCAGCTTGAGGATGTCCAGGTTCGTTTCATCTACTGCCAGATGCAGAACTTCCACCTTTTCCTCTTTGGTCAAGCGCACAATATCGTTCCTGTCAAAAAGAGTTTTCAGGGTGTTGATGTCCCCTTGCCGTACAAGCTCCCTAACCTGCTCAATCATGATAATTCCTCCCACACAGGCATTCCATTGCCCTCAGTGTACCACACCCAACTTCTCCATGCAATACAGTATCCTCTTTGGTGAAGATTTTCCGCGCGCCGCAATCTTCAGTGTTCCCTTGCCAATCTGCGCGTGTTTATGTTATAATTTCTTCATCCTTCTCATGGAGAGTGAAGATAATGAAGCGAGCACTTGCTCTTCTTTTTGCCCTGATGATGCTCTGTTCCTCCGCCCTTGCTGAGGATGCGGTTGTTACGGAAGCTGCTGAAGCTGAAGATGCTCTCACGGATGCCACTGGTTTTACCCCCATCCCCTGGGATGCTGAGGTGATGCCCTATGCGCCCCACGAGGAATGCTATCTCCCCGACAATGCAGGCTACCACGATGATTCCCTGGATATCCGCATTGAAACCTTCCGTCGGGATGACACCACCGTGATGGCCGTGTATGTCACCGTGGCAGATGCCAGCCAGATTCGCACTGGTATTGCAGGCAACTGGCGCACCAAGCGCACCGCCCCCGTCAGCAAAACGCTGGAAAAGTACGGCGGCGTGCTCGGCATCAACGGCGACTACTACACCTATCATTCCCAGGGCATTGTGGTGCGCAACACGGAGCAGATTCGCTTCAATCCCGTGGCCGGCCGTGAAACCCTGATTATCGATGAGAACGGCGATTTCACCATTCTCAGCCCCACTTCGAAGGAAGCCTTCAACAACTTTGAGGGCACCGTGGTGCATGCCTTCTGCTTTGGCCCCGGCCTGGTGATTGACGGTGAACCGCTGACGGATCTTTCCACCGTTACCATGGACAACGGCAAGGGGAAGAAAACCCAGCGCATCGCTATTGGTCAGTTGGGTCACCTGTCCTACCTGATTCTCACCTGTGAAGGCCCGGAAAACAAGGATTCCGTTGGTTTTGATTTGCTGCAGATGGCCGCACTGTGCAAGGAAATGGGCTGCATTAACGCCTACAACCTGGACGGCGGCTCTTCCTCCACCGTTGCTATGCGCGGTGAAAAGATCAACGCCACCTCCTCCCACAAGGTTCGCTCCGTCAGCGATATTATCTTCTTCGCAACGCTGGTACCTTAAAGAGCATCGCAAAAATCACACAAAAAAGGATTCACCGCGCAACAGCAGTGAATCCTTTTTGTATGCCGCGAGGGCACGGTACGTTTTCTCAGAACAGGTTGGAAGCCTTTTCGATGGCTTCCTGCTGTGCCTGCAGAAGAGCCTCAAAGTTCTTGCGATACTCTGCAGCTGCGGCGCGCAGGTCTGCCACCTGACGGGTCAGATTTTCCTTGTCGCCAGTCAGATCCTTCAGCTGCTCATCAGCCTTCTCCTGTGCCTTGGCAAGGATCTCATCGGCCTCGGCCTGTGCCTTCTCCAGGGTCTCGTTCTTCAGCTTCTGTGCCATCTCCAGGATTTCCAGAGCGTCCTTGTTGGAGGAAGCCTGTGCGGGAGCGGCAGCCTTGGGGGCAGCGTAGGGATTTGCCTGTACAGGACGCACCACCTGGGTGGCAGCAGGTACATTCGCGGCAGCCTTTGCCGTTGCCAGCTGCTGCTGCAGAGACTGCTTTTCATCCAGCAGGCGGGCCATTTCATCCATGATGTCATCCAGGAAGCCGTCCACTTCCTTGGGATCGTAGCCGCGGGCAATGACCTTGAATTCCTTGGTTTCAATCATTTCAATCGTTACAGCCATGGGATCTTACTCCTTTCAACTATCGCGCCGAAGCGCACTGTCTATCTGCTAAAGATCTCAAGAACCACCGGAAGGCGATCCTTGCGCGTAGGGTCTCCTATTTCCAGCAGGCGAATGCGGCCAAAATGCCGCACGCTGATCAGCTGCCCCGGGCTCAGAAGCCTGTCCACCCTCTCTTCCATCTGATGATCCACCATCACCAGACCCTGACGGATGACCTCTGATGCCTTGCTTCTGCTCAGCTTCATGCCGCTTGAAAGAATGCAATCCAGCCGCGGCGACGGCACGGTATCCCGCAGCATGGTTCCCTTTGGCGGTTCAATGCTGGGGGGATTCTCCATGACCCGCACCGTAATGGACGTGCGTCCCGCCTTTTCCCATTCCATGGGCAAGCGCCGTGCTACCTCCGGAAGGGCGCACAGCCATGCGCGGCCATCCTCCGCAACCAGGTCGCCAAAGTAGCTTCGATCAATGCCCAGCGCCATCAGGCTGCCAAACAGATCGCTGTGCTCCACCGTGGCAAACTTGCTGTTCCACCGAATTTCCAGCCATTCATAGGTGTAAACAGGCGCATCCTCCTCAGGATGAAAGCAAGCCTGTGCACGCTCGCATCCTTCCCAGCCGCCATCAAAGCTGACAGAAACGCCTGCGTCTTTCGCGGCCATTCTTGCCTGCTGCTGTTCCTCGGCCGCCACAAATCGCCCCGGGCAGGGTCGAAACTGCTTCTCGGCACGGGTTGCCTCCTGCTTCAATCGCAGGAGAAGCGGTTCATCTGTGCGCATCACCAGAAAATGCTCACAAAGCTGGTCAGCAGTCTGGAAACCAGCTCCACCAGCAGCCAAGCCACCACAGGCGACCAGTCAAAGATCTGCCACCGTGCAGGGAGCTTTGCCACCAGCACCCGACGAATGGGGGTCAGCACAGGCTCCACAATGCGCTTGAGCAGCTCCGTCCAGCGATTTGCCGCCGGCTTGAGCCAGCTCAAAAGCACATACAGCAGCAGGCATACATCAAACAGCCACAGAATAGCACGAATGATCTTATACAGCATCAGCATCCGCCAATCCCCTCACTTTCTTCAAGTCGTACGCAAATTGCATCACGTTCACTGGCCATAACTCTGCTCGCCCTGGGGATGACGCATGGTGGCGTACACTCCGCGGCGGGTATCGGAATTATAGGAACCCTGACGTTCTGTCCGCTGGGTTTGATCCATGCGAACCGTAGACTCACGATTCGTGAACGACATTTTCGATGTGCGGTTCATGCTCTGCGGACGGAAGCCCGTTGTCTGATAAGGCTCCTGCTGCTGCTCCCAGCGGCGATCCGGCACATATGCGCCCCGCTCCTGGCGGTAGCTTTCCTGAGAATCGTCCATCTCAGGCATCTGCATGCTGTCCCGCTCATTCCAGTGGGCAAAGGACTTATCCTGCATCACCAGCACCGTTTTCGGTGCGATGAGGTATGCGCGCTTCACCTGGGTGATTTTCGTCAGGGAGCACTCCAGCGTAAAGGCCGCGCCAGCCAGCATATCCAAGCAGCGCTGCACATCCGCCTCGTTGGCAATGCTCTCCGTATTCACAATGACGCTTTCTCCATTCCGCATAAATTCAATAATGCGGAAGCAAGCCGCCACGCTCACCAGCTGCACAATGCGCTCCACGTGGTTATAGCTGCGGCGATCTTCGTCAACAAAGTTGCTGCCGGGCATGTAGCTGATGTTATCGGGTGCCTGCTGGGCAGGCTGCTGATCCATAGGAGCATAAGGCTGCTGGTAGCTCGTCTGCTGCATAGGCTGCTGGTAACCCTGATCCATGGGAGCGTAAGGCTGCTGATAGCTCGTCTGCTGCATAGGCTGCTGGTAACCCTGATCCATGGGAGCGTAAGACTGCTGATAGCTCGTCTGCTGCATGGGCTGCTGATAGCCGCCCATGTTACCGTTCATCCCACCATTCCACGTCTCCTGCTGGGGCATGGTCTGGGTAAAGCCGCCCTGCTGAGGAACATAATTCTGCGGCTGGGTCTGCTGCATCTGGCCGTCCATGGCCTGAAAGCGACCTGTCATGCCGCTGGACGTGCGGGGCTGGGACTGGGTAGCCTGCTGAACAGGAATGCTCTGCGTAGAGAAAATGCTCCGTCCCTGAACCTTTCCCGGACGGTAACCGCTGGTTCCGCCATTGGCCATGTTGGACACAACCTCAGGCTCTTCCTGCCTGTTTCCCCATCCCTTCCCGTTTACGCGGTTCAGCAAGGAATCCTTAAGTTCCTTGAATGTCATCTTTGATCCTCCCATGTTTGCTCGGGCACTCAAACCTTCAGGTCATAGCTCCGTGGGCCGAACAGCGCGCTGCCGATGCGTACCATCGTTGCGCCGTGGCGTGCCGCGATTTTATAGTCTCCGGACATGCCCATGGAAAGCTCCTCCATTGCAACCCCGTCAATACCTTCATCCCGAAGGTGCTCAAACAAGGTGCGCATATCGGCAAACAGTCCGGACAGTCGTTCTTCGTCATCCATTTTAGGCATCACCGCCATAAGCCCTTGAACCTTCAGCCCCGGCAGCTTCGCCACATCCCTTAGCAATTGCTCCGCCTCTTCCGGCAGAACGCCGCCCTTCTGCGGCTCTCCTACAGGGCTCACCTGCAGGAGCACAGGCATCACCCGTCCGTGCTTCTGCGCCTGACGGTCGATTTCCTCAGCTAAGGACAGCCTGTCCAGAGAGTGGATCAGGCATACATGTTCTATTATATATTTAACTTTGTTGCTTTGCAACCTGCCAATGAGGTGAATGCGAAATTTTTCTTCCAGCGCAGGAAGCTTTTCGACCACTTCCTGCACCCTGTTTTCCCCAATATCCACCTGACCCAGCTCCTGCAGGGGCAAAATCATCTCCACGGGATGGGTCTTGGTGACCGCGATGATCTTCGGTGCAGGGTAGCCGCCCTTGCCCGCTTCCGTCTGAACCTCCCGGCGGATTTTCTCCAGACGTTCTTTCAATAGCGCTTCATCCATGTTTGCAGCCTCCTCAAGGATCCGTGTCCTCAATAAAGCACCACCGTTTGTCCCTCGTAGAGCAGACCCTGCTGGAGGGCAGTTACGTAAACGTTATCCCCATCCTGAAGGAGAACGTTCACAGGGATAAAGATGCGGTTGGTGCCATCCAGTACCACCACGCCCGTAGCGCCCTCATAGGTGTAAATAGCGCGGGACGGTACCATCAGGCTCTGCACATACTCGCCCAGCTCCGCCGTGCAGGTACGGGTATACAGCATGGACGCAACAGGTGCTTCCACACTCAGCCGCACCAGCAGCTCACCGCCGGAGCGGGTGGAAGATTCCACCGTAGCGGAAACCTGCATGTTTTCGTACTTTTCCAGCTTCAGCTCATAGGTCTGGCCATCCACGGGATTCCACTCGGAATCCTTGGCCAGGAAGAGCACATACCACTTTCCATCACGCACCATGCGATAAATGGTGGTCTTGCTCTTTTGGGCGGACGTCTGCTCGGGCTTGGTGCCCTGATACATCCTGCGAACCTCTGCAGGGGAGAAATTCGCGTAGGTCTCCGCTGTCAGGCTATACTCATAGCCATCGGAATAGAAGCTGACGATGCCTTCCTCTGTTGCCACGTACTGCTTGGTCCAGCTGCTGATTCGCTGCAGCTGAGACTGCTCGTCATCGTACAGTCGGCTCAGTCTTTGATCGGTGGAATACTTCTTTTTGAAATACTGCTGCCAGGCATCCACGGCAGCTTCCAGCAAGGATTCCTGATTCAGCAGATTACCCCGCTGGCCGGACATCATCTGGCGGAATTCTCTGGCGCGATCCAGCACGTCACTGCGGAGCTGATCCATTTTCGCATCCGTGGTGGTTTCCGCCTCCAGCAGCTGCACCTGATAGGTCTTGATGGAATCGCGGTAATTCTGCAAGGTGGTCATTTCCTTGGTGCTGTAGCTGGTGGAATACACATTGCAAATGCTGGTACCCACAGACACTGTGGATCCTTCCTGGGCTACATAGTCAATGCTGGAAATGCTGTCTGCATCGTAGGGCACCTCATCGCGAACGATCAGACAGTCGCCGGAATAGCGTGCACCCAGCGTACCTGCCTGTATGGTGGCGTAGGCGGCGGTTTGCGGTGCAAAGGCGCTGTAAACATACCACGCTGCAAAACCCACTGCCACAATCACAAGAATGATCTGCCACAGCTGCATTTTCTTTTTCTTTGGCTTATACGGCTGAGGCGGTGTCATCTGATACATAGCATGCTCCCTTCAAAGGTCTTCTATTGGTAAAAAAGCATCGTCTTTAACAGAAAGTTTTTCCGTCACCCTTCTGTCTGCTCCATTTTTTCCCGCAGCTTTGCAAGCATCTTCCGCTCCATGCGGCTCACCTGCATTTGGCTAACGCCCATCTCCCTGGCACATTCCCGCTGACCCTTGCGCTGGATGTAGCGCATTTCCATTAGTGCCTGCTCCTTCACGGTCAGCTGTGCTTTCACCCAGCAGAGCCAATCGCCCTGTTCCACCTGCTCATAGCCCTGCTCCATCATGCCCAGCCTTTCTTCCAGCTTCTGTGCATCCTCCTGGGAGGAAGACATTTCAGAAAGGGAGGACACCTGTGCCGCGCTGCGCTGATCCAACAGCTCCAGCAGTGCATCAGGGGTGATATCCATGGCGCGTGCAATTTCCATCATGGAAGGTTCGCGCTGAAGGCTTTGCGTCAGTTTCTCCTGCACCTGCTGCATGCGGCGCAGTTCACTTCGCGTATCCCGGCTCAGCCGAATGGTCGTGCTTTTGTCCCGCAGGTAGTTCCGAACCTCGCCTGCGATGGTCGGCGTCGCATAGGTAGAAAATCGAAGTCCGCGGCCTACTTCAAACCGCTCCACCGCCTTCACCAGCGCCATAGCCGCCACTTGCTCCAGATCCTCTGTTTCCGCGCCGCGTCCAGTGAACTTTCCGGCAATAGCGCGGCTGAGGGGAAGATAACCTTCCACCAGCGTATCACGGTCTTCCGTTGAAGGATTTGCCGCATAGCGCGCCCACACCGTATCCCATACGCTGTCATTCATGGGCGCACCCCCTTACGCCCCGACCCGGGGCACAGCCAGATCAATGCGGCAGATGCATCCTCCGGCAGTGGTGGTCAGGTGCACCCTGGGGGCCAAGGTTTCCAGCACTGCCTGCATCACGGGAACTTCATCCGCATCCCCATGACCATCGTGAAGCATTTCCGCTTCAATGCTCACCTGCAGATAGGTGTCATCCTCGCCGATGGTCACGTGCAGGTTTTCCACCGGCACGCCCTGATGCAGAAGACAATCGCAGCTCTCGTCCGCCGCCATACGAAGGTCATCCATGGTGTCTACATCCAAATCCTTCAGGATGGCAGCACCGCCCAGCGCCGTGCGGATTACCAGCGCATACGCCCTGTCCCCGGGCACAGTCAACCGAATGGTCTTCCCGTCTGCCATGCTACACCCTCCTTCGGATCAAATTATGATACCACATTCCCCGTACCTTGGCAAGCCAATGCAGAAAGTGCGGCTGTTTTGCTGCTTTGCTGCTTTGCGGGAGG
>CAVEUM010000005.1:90197-102993 GCA_963618735.1 bacterium
CGGCTGTTTTGCGGGAGGCAAGAAACCGCTTTGAAAAGCGTTTTCTCTCCTCCCGTGCCCTCCTCTTTTCCCTAAACTTTCATAGGGGTGTATTGACGCATATCGTCCGCGACCGTTACAGCACGAATTCCTTGTAAATGGCCTTGATGGTAGTTTCAAAGTCCTTGTCGTCCACGCCGACCAGAATAGACAACTCGCTGGAGCCCTGGTCGATCATGCGAACGTTCACGCCGGCGCCGGACATGGCAGCAAACAACCTTGCAGCAGTACCGCAGTTGTGCACCATGCCTCGGCCAACCGTGGCAATAATGGACATGTCATCATGAATGTTCACCACATCTGCGCCCGTGGTTTCAAAAATGCGGCTCACCACCTGATCCCGCTTCCCCTGCAGGGAGGTACCTTCCACCACAACGCACATGGTATCAATGCCTGTGGGCATATGCTCGAAGGAAACGCCTTCCTCCTCCAGCACTTGAAGCACCTTGCGGCCAAAGCCGATTTCAGCGTTCATCATAGCCTTTTCCACAGCAATAACGCTGAAGCCCTTGCGGCCCGCAATGCCTGTGATGGTAGGCGTATCGGTTTCGGGCGGCATATCCAGCGCAATCACCGTGCCGGGATGGGTGGGATCGTTGGTATTGCGGATATTGGTGGGGATGCCCGCCTTGTGCACCGGGAACATGGCATCCTCGTGAAGAACAGACGCGCCCATGTAGCTCAATTCGCGAAGTTCCCGATAGGTGATGGACGAGATTTCGCGGGGATGCTCCACCACGCGGGGGTCTGCCATCAGGAAGCCGCTGACATCGGTCCAGTTCTCATACACGTCAGCATTCACTGCGCGTGAAACAAGGGCACCTGTAATGTCGCTTCCGCCGCGGCTGAAGGTATGAATGGTACCATCGGGCTTTGCGCCATAGAAGCCAGGGACAACCGTCGGCTTTCCATCCGCCAGAAGCTCCGCCATGCGGCGATTGGTCTCTTCCGCCAGAAAATTCCCATTCTCATCAAAGCATACAGCTCTGGCAGCATCCAGGAAATCCCATCCAAGATAATCTGCCAGCAGCATGCCGTTCAGATATTCACCTCGGCTGGCGCAATAATCCTTGCCGGCACCTGCAGCGATCTTCTCATTGATTTCATCCAGTGCCGTACCCAGGTCAGTGGTCAGCCCCAGCTCTTCCGCAATGTCCATATAGCGGGCTGCGATGCAGTCAAAGGTTTCCTGATAATCTTCCCCTGCCGCATTCTGGTTATAGCAGCGATACAGCAGGTCAGTCACCTTGTCGTCTTCCTGAAAGCGTCTGCCGGGGGCAGAAGGAACCACATAGCAGCGTGCGCTGTCCAGCTCCAGAATATGGCGAACCTTGGCAAACTGGCCTGCGTCCGCCAGGGAGCTTCCGCCGAACTTCGTTACAATCTTCTTCATATTCTTCTCTCCTCTGCCTTTACGCGTTGATTTTTCCCATCAGCACTACATCGTGGTATTTTCCGCCGCGGAAAATTTCCTGCTTCAGCCGTCCTTCTTCCGCAAAGCCGTTTGCCGCGTAGCAGCGGATGGCGGCCTCATTGAAGTCAAACACGGAAACCTTCAGCTTGTGCAGGTTCATTTCCTGAAAGCAGAAATCACACAGCAGCTGCATGGCTTCTTTTCCATAGCCTCTCCCGCGGTATTCCGGGCCAATCATGATGGCGACCTCCGCCACACGGTTTTTCCAGTCCAGCCGAATCACGCCGCATCGGCCGACCATGTCGCCCTCAAAATCCTCCACGGCGAATTGATACTCGCCTCGGGTGTAACTGCTCTGCTGCTCCAGCCAGCGGCGCTCATCCTCGTAGGATGCAGGAAAGGGGATGCCGCTGATCATTCCTTTCACCGTATCGTAATCGTTCACGAAGCGGTGATTGCCTTCCAAATCGCCCTGTTCAAAGGCGCGCAGGCGTACCAGTGCTCCATTGTACATAGCGTGGCCTCCTCACTCAAGATGCTCGAACATATCGCCGCCAATAACATCCACGCCCACGGTGGTGTAGTACAGGCCAAACAGACTGTTGTCCCAGATGCCGCCATCCTCCACCTGCCAGCGTTTGCCCTGCTGGGATACATGGCACTTGAAAGCCTCCCGTGCCACATCCTGCGCCGTCATGCCGCCGAAGTAGGACAAGGGCTGATGCCAGTCCATCTGAATCTGATTCTCCTCATACAAGTGAACGTACACCTTGGGCACATCGTAGGCCTCCAGACCCGAATTCGTCAGCTTTTCAGGATCCTTCGCCACATTAACGGCTTCCCGTCCTGCCAGAGAGAACGCGCGGTGCACGCCGTGACCGTACTCGCCCTTCACATCCTGCAAAACCACGACCTTGGGCTGATACGTTCGATACAGGGTTGCCACCTGATTGATGGTCTTCTGTCTGCCCCAGGATTCAAAAATCGTGTTCACGTTTTGGGTGATGATGTCCTCCAGCCCTGCGAACACGGGATAAATCCGCACACCGCAGGTCCACAGGCAATCCAGCAGTTCCAGGCGGCGATTGTATACATTAAACGCCGCACAGACTACCAGCACCTTCTTCTGCATCTGACCCGCATAATAGGGAATCAACCCGCCGAACCACAGGATTTCATCATCCGGATGGCCGGCAAGCACCATCATATCGACAGGGCCTTCCGCCGTCTGCCACACCTGAAAATCATCAGGGAGCTTGCCGGGGGTCACCACCGTCAGTTCGCAGATTTGCAGCTTTGCACTGATGTTTTCCCGTCCCACAATGCGGAAGGTCTGCGTCAAATTGGGCAGTTCGATGTACTGGGCATTGAATTCTGCATCGCAGTATGCCACTTCTTCCCATTCGCCGGCTTCATTCTGCACCTGAATGCTGGCCGCAAGCGGAAAAGAGCGCCACTTAATCAGAATACCCGCGGCGACTTCTCCCTCGGGCGGGGTGATCTGCAATTGCCGCACACCGTGATCCAGCGCCACATCCAGGAAGGTACGATAGTTGCCGTCCCGCACCTGATCCAGATTTTTGTTCTGCTCCTTGCCATTGAGCAGGCACTGGGACGTAATATCCCGTGCCATTTCTTCCTCCGCATCCGTTGCTGTCGCCGCAAGGTCAGATACGGTGGCAAGATCAGTCGATGTCGTCTCCGCTGTCGCCGCTGCCATCATCAGCAGAAGCATCATCACGATCAACATCGTAGCCCGGGATATTTTCCATAAAGTCGTTTCCATAAACGTCCTCTCCCACAGTGGTGTAATACAGGCCGAAAAGGCTGTTGTCATTTTCTCCGCCCTCTTCCATGCTCCAGTTTTTCATCTGGCTCACGTGGCATTCCAGTGCTGCCGTCGCAACGGTCATGCCGTCCTGCTCATCAAAAGCGGACAAGGGCTGATGCCAGTCCATCTGAATCTGATTTTTCTCATACAGGTGGACGTAGACTTTTTTGACCTGCCAGGTTCCGTATTCCTTGGCAGATTCCGCGAATTTGCTGCTGTCTGCGGCATAGGTCACAGACTTGGTGGCCGCATCCGCAGTGGCGCGATGACCGCCATGGCCGTACTCGCCATTCAAATCCTGGGTGATGAGTACTTCGGGCTGATACTGACGAATCAGCGCCGTCATTTTCTTCATCAGGGTCTTTTTGTTCCAGCGCTTGTATTGGCCTTCCAGTGTTTTGGCACGGGCATCCGCCATGCCCACAAAGCTCGGATAGGCCGTTACGCCGCATTTCTGCAATCCGTCCAGCAGCTCCAGGCGGCGATTCGGCGTGGCAGGCACCACATACACCACCTGCACCGTCAGCCCCTTTTCCCCCGCATAGGTGGGAAGCAGGCCGCCAAACCACAGCAGCTCGTCATCCGGGTGGCAAACCACCAGCATGATGTCCGCCTTTTCTGCTTTCGTCCAGTGGGGCGCGTCCGCCGGCTCATCGCCTTCGCCGTAAACCTTGAATTCCGCCAAATACATGCGGCCTTCGCTCTCATTGGTCAGGCGAATCTGCTCCGTGTTTTCCGGCATGGACACGTAATCACTGAGGAAATCCCCCACCTGCCCGCATTCGAGCCATTCGCCGTCCACCAACGCTTCTACCTTGCCGGCGGAGGCTCGCTCATAGAACTGCACCTTCAGTCCGCCAAGGTTTTTCCCATCGCAGGAGAATTCCAGCGTGCCGCCTTTTTTCAGCGTGTAATACGTGGTGTACTTGCCATCCCGCATTTTCTTGGGCTTGGTCTTTTTCCCTGCGGCGGTCACTGTAATGGCAGATGTCAGGTCTTCCGCCACTTCTGCACGAGAGACGCACAGGAAGCCCACCGTCATCAGGATGAGCAGAAGCATCCATCCCATTTTTCGCTTCATGAATCCGTGTTGTCCTCCTGCTTTTTTCTTCTGACGCCCGTGGCCGTCAATACCCACACGCTTCCAGCCCCTGCAAACAGGAGCGCCCGCGTGCAGAACAGCGCCGTGGCGCCTGTGGTGTGGACATCATCCACGAGCAGAACATTTTCCCCTTGCAGAGGAATTGCCTCAAAGGCGTGCTGCAGATTGTTCAGCCGCTCTTCACGCCCCAGGCCTTCCTGAGTGTGCCGATTGCCCTCGCGGCGGTTGAGCAGCTTCAGACACGGCACCTGCATACGTTGTGCCAACGCTTCCGCCAGCACACGGCCATGGTCGATGCCGCGCTTTTTGCGGCGCTTTTCCGGCATGGTCACCCAGGTGACAATAATGTCTTTGGGCACGCCCATGGCACATACGGTTTCCATCATGCCATCTGCCAGAACGTCTGCTGCCTGCTTCACGCCGTGATGCTTCAGCTGCAATACCAGCGCGCGCGGCGCATCCTTATGTTCCCAGCTGTACCATGTGCCATCCTCTGCTTCCTCGTTCAGCTTTCGGATTTCCATCTGTTTACGGCATGCACCGCACAGAGGCTCACCGTCTGACCGCTCGCCGCAGCACAGGCAGGTCACATTTTCAGGATACAGGACGCGCAGCAGATGATTCGTCAGCCATCGAAGTGCGGCAACAGCTTTGCCACCGACTGAAGCCGCTCTGTCAGGGTCGTGTACCGCTTCAGGATGTGATCGTTTTCCACCATCTGGCGAATCACTTCTTCTCTCCCCGCCAGCACCACCAGATTTCTTGCTCTGGTCAATGCGGTGTAGAAGAGATTTCGTGTCAGCAGCATGGGCGGTCCGCCCACCACAGGCATCACCACCACAGGGAACTCGCTGCCCTGGCTCTTGTGCACCGACAGGCAATACGCCAGCTCCAGGTTCTCTAGCTGTGTGCTCTGGTAGCATACTTCTCTTTCCTCATCAAACAGCACTGTCAGGCTGTGTTCCTCTTTATTCACATAGATCACAAAGCCCACGTCGCCATTGAATACGCCAACGCCTTCCTCCCAGCCCCTGGAGGTTTCCTTCTTCCACTCAATCTGGTAGTCGTTCTTCGTCTGCATCACCTTGTCCCCTAGGCGAAAAATCGTTTCGCCATAGGTGATGCTTGGGCGATCCGGTGCAGGCGGATTCAGTTCCTTCTGCAGAAGAACGTTCAGGCTGTTCACGCCGCACTCGCCCTTCCTGGTAGGCGACAACACCTGAATGGAACGCATGGCATGGGACAGGCGATCCCTTTCTCCATAGCAGAGATACTTGGGCAGTCGGGTCGTCACCAGGCGCACAATGCTCTGTGCCGCACGATCCGCTGTTTCGTTCCGCTCAAAGAAGAAGTCCGTTCCCTTTTCATTCAGCAGGGGCATTTCACCATGATTGATGCGGTGAGCATTGACCACAATGCGGCTGGTTTCATCCTGCCGAAAAATATCCGTCAGGCGCACCTGCGGCACCACACCGCTGGCAAGAATATCTCCCAGCACATTGCCGGCGCCAACGCTGGGCAGCTGATCCGCGTCGCCCACCATCAGCAGGCGGGTGCCTGGTTCAATGGCACGAAGAAGCGAGCGCATCAGCATCAGATCCACCATGGACATTTCGTCCACAATGATGCAGTCGCCCTCAATGGGTGTATCCTGGTTTCTGGCAAAGGAGCCGTCCTCGCCGCCATATTCCAGCAGACGGTGGATGGTTTTCGCCTCCACGCCCGTTGCCTCGGTCATGCGCTTGGCAGCACGACCCGTCGGTGCGCAGAGCACCACTTCGCCGTCCCTGGACATGAGGGAGATAATGCAGTTGATAATCGTGGTTTTGCCTGTGCCGGGACCGCCGGTAATTACCATCACGCCCGTGTTCATGGCGGATACGATGGCCTCCCGCTGACGAGGGCTGAAGTGAATCTTCCGCTTTTCCTCAAAGCGGTCAATTTCCTTCTCCACTTTGCGGCCCGAGCCGCTAGGCAGCGCGGCAATCAATTCACACAGCCGCTGAGCCACTTCCTTTTCCGCTGCCTCAAAAGCAGGGAGGTACACGCGGGGTTCCGTGTCATCCGATGGCTGCGAAAGCACCACACCCCGCTTCAGCGCCAGCTGCTGCAGCTGACGTTCCACCAGTGCATCCTCCGCGTGGAGCATCATGCCTGTGCGGTTGATGAGCTCTGCCTGAGGCAGAAACACATGCCCCATGGAGGCCGCCATATCCCGCAGAACATACTTGATGGCGCTCTGAATGCGGAACTCGCTATCTGGCGCAATGCCCAGCGCCATACCGATACGATCCGCCGTGAGGAAGCCCACGCCCTCCAGATCATCGCACAAACGGTAGGGATTTTGACGGATCACCTGAGGCGTATTCTCACCATAGAGCTTAGTAATCTTCACCGCCAGGTTGGCAGGCACGCCATAGCTTTGCAGAAAGACCATGGCTTCCCGTGCCTTTTGCTGTTCCTGAAAGCTTTCCGCGATCTGCATCCATCGCTTCTTGCCCATCTTGGGCACTTCCTGCAGCCGTTCCGGATGCTCGCTGAGAATGGTCAGGGTTTCCTCGCCGAAATAATTCACGATGTCCTTGGCAGTGGATGGACCTACGCCGCGGATCAGTCCGCTTCCCAGGTAGCGCTCAATGCCCAGCAGCGTTGTGGGCGCCTTGACCTCGCAAAGGGTGCACTTGAACTGCTTACCGTACTGCGGATGCGATACCCAGTCGCCCGTGAACACTGCCTGTTCGCCCGCAGAAAGTGCCGGCAGCACACCCACCACGGTGGTTTCAGTGCGTCCTACGCGAACAGTCACCACGGAATATCCATTATCGTGGTTGCGGTACACCGTGCCTTCCACGCTGGCTTCAATCTGCTCCATGACGCACCTCTTCCAACAAAAAATACAAAACCAGTTTATTATAACACCAAAATGCCCGCCCTGTCACCCTTTCAGGGCGAATTGCATCAGATTTGCAGGATCACTGCCGCAAAAGCAGGAATCTTTCGCCTTTGGCGCGCGATGGGCAAAAAAAATCGATGACCCTTTGCAGAATCATCGACTCCATATCTGCTATTTAGTTTTCCGCCGAAACCTGAATAAATTTCTCCACCATGGAGCGATTTCCGCCAGCGGCAAGGAATTCATCGATGGCCGCCTGCAGCTGATCATGGAATTCTTCCAGGCACAGGCCGTTTTCCATGATGTAGGTTGCCGCTGCAACCCCCACATACCGCAGGTGCCAGGGCTCGTAGTTGATTTCCGTGATATCTTCCTTGTCTTCAGGATAACGGATGATAAAGCCGTACTCCGCGCAATGGGCAGCCATCCACTGGCATTCTTCCGTGCTGGCCATGTTGGAATTCATAGACTTATCCCGCCAGCTTTTGGGCACCACGTCGCAGCCAAGGCCTGTTTGATGGTCGCTGGCGCCAGGCTTGGAAACCCAGCCGTCGTCCTTGCCGTTGTTCTTTTTCAGACGATTGTAGTACATGGTGTTCTGGGTCTGATAGGAGCGGTATGCGCTCTTGAGGTACAGGTACAGTCCTTCCTTGCGGGCGTCCTCGCACATGGCTACCAGCGCAGCTGCGCAGTCCTCCTGCAGCTGCATTTTGCCGGAGGATGCCTTCAGCACACCATTATTGGTGTTGTTGCCCTCCTTGTCTGCCTTGCGGGCAGGGATGGACACCAGCGGCTCAGACACGAAATTCTTGTCCAGCAGCATATACTTGTTGGCCAGGATGACCTTATCCGGCTCCATGTCCTGCAAGTCAACAGGAAAGTTCCACTCCACATCGTCGTAGGAAACTTCAATTTCCAGATCCATTCCGGATACATCCGCAAAGGAAACTTCCTCGTCTTCCTCTTCCTCGCAAATGCCGCACAGGGGGAACAGCATCGTTCCCGCACAGAGAAGACTCAGCAGTTTTTTCTTGTTCATGATGCACTCCTTTTAATCGTGGAACAGGGTGATTTCGTGATCCCCATCGGCGCCTTCTTCTTCCAGCTCCACAGCACCCTTCGGCAGGCGTCCGGCGCCGCTTGCCTGCTCCGCATCGCCGCCGTCGTTCCGGAACTCGTCAAGGGCAACGGTCAATTCTTCCATAAATTCTTCCAGGGTCAGGTTATTCTCCTGGATGTATTCTGCCACGGCAATGCCCACATAGCGCAGGTGCCAGGGTTCCCATTCGTATCCGGTGATGTCTTCCTTTCCCTGAGGATAGCGGAAGATGAAGCCGTAATGGGCGGCGTTCTTTTCCAGCCACTGGCCTTCCGTGGTGCTTGCAAAGCTCGTTGTCAGGGTCGTACCGCGGTTGGCCTTGTCCACCAGCGTCACCGCCAGACCCGTCTGGTAATCGCTTTCGCCAGCCTTTTGCGTGTCACTGGTATCGCCCCGTTGCTCGGCACGCTTATACAGCTTTTCCTGATCCGCATAGGAACGATAGCCCGTGCGCAAGAAGAGGATCACGCCGTCCGTTTCCGCGGCACCCATCATCTGACTGACCGCATTGAAGGCCGATTTGCGGAGCATCTTCACGCCGCCGGATGCAAGGTACAGTCCGCCATTCAGGTTGTTGCCATCGTCATCATCCTTGCGGGCGGTCAGAGTACGCAGATCGTCCGGCTCATAGGATGCATCCAGCGGAGAGCTGCTATTGGCAAGCATCAGCAAATCTTCATCGATATCCGCCAAAGCCACCCCGAAATTCCATTCAGGTTCACTGCCTGCAGATTGTTCTTCTTCCGCCAGGGCACACGTGCACAGCATCAGGAGTGCCATCAGCACACAGATCAGCCGCCGCATACTCCACACCTCTTCCATTCCGTTTACTTGACAATATTCATGAGCGTCTCTTCGCGAAGGCTCAACAGATAGGTTTCCAAAGGAACGTTGGCTTCCTTAATGCTCATGGACAACTCCTTGCCCACATATCGCACATGCCAGGATTCGTATTTATAGCCCGTGATATCTTCCCAGTCCGCCTGATAGCGCAGGATGAACCCGAATCGATAGCAGTTTTCCGCCAGCCACTTTCCGCCCTTGGTGTCGGCGAATTTATCGGTCAGACCCGTCTTGCTGTTCTTCTGCCCCACGTCCATGGCCAGACCCAGCTGATGTTCGCTGGCACCGGGTCGCGCCACGTATTCATCGGCTCTGGCCTTGCTGCCATTCACCCGCTCCAGCTTATTTTTGTAAATTCTCTGCTGCTTGCTATAGCTGCGGTAGCCGCTGATAGAGGTCAGCGTTACGCCGATTTCTTCCTTGGCAGCGGCATACATTTCTTCCAGTGCTGTAGCCGCGTCCGGGCGGAGATTCCGAACCTGACCTGTCACGTTCGTCTCGCGCAATTCAGGCACGTAAGCCTCGCTGATGCGCCACTGACGATTCACCAGAAAAACACCATTGGGATCATTCTGCGGTGCAGCTTCATTCACTGCTGAGGATACCATCAGTGTTCCCGCTGCGGCAATGGATGTAAGGGTTGCAAGCAAGCCGGCCATGTTTAGGCTCCTTTCGGGCACGATCAGGAAACAGTATTGCAGATGCCATCCTTTGGGAATGACATACAGATTTATTATACAGCATTTTTTCTATTGTGCAAGCCACGAAAAGAAAAACGTCTAAGAGGAGTCCTATGCCGCCGAACATCATCGGAACACTTGCTTTTTTTGTCCATATTGAGTACAATAAACTCGATATATTGTCTTCATTTTTTCCTTGGTTTCATTTAAGGAGGTTTTTCAATGAACTACGTCTTCATGACGGACAGCGACAGCGATCTGCCGTTTGCCCTGAAGCAAGAGCTGGACATTCCCGTTGTGTACATGCCCTATGCCATGGACGGTAAGGAGTACTTTGACGATTTAGGGCAGACCATCGACCACAAGAGCTACTACGACAAGATGCGTGCAGGCGCACAGCCTGTGACCTCCGCCCTGAACGAAGAGGCGTATCTGGAATACTTTGAGCCCATCCTGAAGGAACACGATCTGCTGTTCCTGGCCTTCTCCAGCCAAATGAGCTGCACCATCGAAGCCGTCCGTGCCGCACAGAAAACCCTGCTGAAGAAGTACCCCGAGCGCAAGTTCATCGTGGTGGACACCCTGTCCATTTCCGCTCCGCAGACCATTCTGGTGCTGAAGGCTCACGAGATGTACCGTGCAGGCAAGTCCATGGAAGAAGTGGCTGCCTGGGTGGAAGCCAACCGCTCCCGTTCTCAGGCCTGGTTCACCGTGGATGACCTGAAGTACCTCAAGCGCGGCGGCCGTATCTCCCCTGCCGCAGCAACCCTGGGCACCATGCTGGATTTGAAGCCCATCATCATCGAGACCAAAGAAGGCAAGCTTGCCAGTGTGGACAAGGTACGCGGCCGTAAGAAGGCCATCAACTATATTGTTGATAAGGCCGTTGAAAATGTGGAAGATCCTGCGGAAGCCTGCGGCATCATCCTCCACGCTGACGCGATGGAAGATGCGGAACGCCTGAAGGCATTGCTGCAGGAGCGCATCCCCGGCATGGATATCCGCATCGAGTGGGTTGGCCCGGTCATCGGCGCTCACTGCGGCCCCGGTACGCTGGCCTTCTGCTTCCTCGGCAAAGAACGTCCGCAATAAACCAATTTCATCAAACCGGCTTCGTCGCTTTGATGAGGGTATTCAAAAAAGTGGCAGAAGCCACTTTTTTGAGTTAAAGCATTTTTTTGCGATCATTTTCGTTGGCGACGGCAAAGTTTGTTGAACCTACGTTTTTAAGGGAGGCATAATGATGCTCTTCATAGGCGTTCTTTGGCTGGAAACCGTTTTGCAAACCCGTTTTCTGCCCCGTGATGGGATGGAGCTTCCTCTGGAGGGTCACCTGACTCGTGCCTCCGGTTCCATGTTGGAAGCCTATGAGGCTGCCCAATTGGCAGGGCAATCCGTCCAGCTGTTTTCCTTCTGCGGAAATGACCGCGAGCTCATGCGCCTCATGTCCTCCTCGGCAGTCTGCGCTCAACTCCGCATGTTCACAGTGAACCGTCCGCCATTGCAGCGGTTCATTCTGCAGTCTTCATTGGGTGAAGAATCTATCTTGCAGGACTCGCTTTACGAAGTCTCTATGCCGCGTGAGGATGCAAACGAGTTGCTCAGGCAGGAGTCTCACGTCCTGCTGGACGGTGAATCTCTGCTATGCATGAAAGGATTGCTGACCTGCCTGCAGGAGCACCCGCCCAAGGCGTTGCACATTGCCCCAGGAGCCTCCCTGCGCAAGATTCGCCCTGAACTGATGGCATCGCTGCTGGCGCTTCATCCCGTGTTTCACGTAACAGAGGACGTACTGTGTGCCTTCACACGCACGGGAGATGTGGCCGCAGCGGCCGCCATGGTCTGCAATCTCAGTCAGAGCGCAGTCATTGTCCGCATGCAGAGCGGTGACGCATGGCTCCATACGGAGCAGGGCGGACAGCTGATCCCTGCCAGCAAGCAGGCAAGCGCATCGGAATACCACCGTGCAGGCATTGTGCTATCGCGGCTGGAGCAAGGCTTCTCCCTAGAGGATGCCGTCCGCGCTTCCGTTGCCGGCACAGAAACCCTCAAAAGACAAAATGCACAGTTGCATTGTGCAAAGGAGGAACAAGAATGAATGGTGACTCCACCGCCCACGTTCGTGAGGCTTTGACGCCCTTTGGCGCGCAAGACAGAATTCTCGAGTTTGACGTTTCCAGTGCCACGGTAGAATTGGCCGCCCAGGCACTTCACTGCGAGGGCGCCCGCATTGCCAAGACGCTGTCCTTTATGGCGGACGGCAAGCCGCTCCTGATTGTTCTGGCAGGAGATGCTCGGGTCGACAATGCCAAGTACAAGCATCTCTTTGGCTGCAAGGCGAAGATGATGACCGCTGAAGAGCTGGAACACTACACTGGTCTGCACTTTGGCGGCGTATGCCCCTTTGGTATTCCGAAGGAGGTCGCCATTTATCTGGATGAAAGCCTGAAGCGTTTCACTACCGTCTATCCTGCCTGCGGCACTGATAATAGTGCCATTGAGGTCACCCCTGAGGAACTGGAGAAGTTCAGCGGTGCCATCGGGTGGATTAATGTTGGAAAACTGTAACTGTAATAGCGTTAATGGGTCAAGGGTCGAAGACCCTTGCAGGGTTCAGGGGCAGCGCCCCTGATAGGGTATGGGGCAAAGCCCCAAATATGGGTCAAGGGTCGAAGACCCTTGCAGGGTTCAGGGGCGGCGCCCCTGATAGGGTTTGGGGCAAAGCCCCATCAAAAAGGGCGCAGCCCCATAAAGGAGGGCGTAGCCCAAAAATGCGCTGAACAGCGTAGCGTTTTCAGCGCGCCTTCCACGCGCGGATTGCAAGGAAAAGTCACCAACCCCATCGCGATAACGGGTCAAGGGTCGAAGACCCTTGCAGGGTTCAGGGGCGGCGCC